>NZ_JAIVLH010000071.1 GCF_020524345.1 Metabacillus niabensis | reverse complement strand
TTCAACATTATAACTGATGCCTATGTTACACCAGGAAATGTCCATGATTCTGTTCCTTATTTATCAAGACTTGACCGCCAAATCGAGCGATTTGGTTTTAAAGTAGAAGCTTCAGCTTTAGATTCAGGATATTTGACTAGTGCTGTTTGTAAAGGATTATCGGATAGAGGCATATTTGGAGTAATTGCCCATAGAAGATTTAAGCCAACCAAAGGTTTGTTTCCTAAATCGAAATTTACATATGATAAAGAGAATGATCTGTATATTTGTCCAAATAAGGAGGAGTTAACTTATCGAACAACTACAAGAGAAGGATATCGAGAATATAAATCTGATCCCAAGAAATGTGCCACATGTCCTCTACTCTCACAGTGTACAAGGTCGAAAACCAAACAAAAAGTAATAACTCGACATGTTTGGGAAGACCATAAGGAGCAAGTTAGATTAAATCGCCTTTCCCCATCTGGGAAAGAACTATATAAATTTAGAAAAGAAAAGGTAGAGCGAAG
>NZ_JAIVLH010000070.1 GCF_020524345.1 Metabacillus niabensis | reverse complement strand
TTCAACATTATAACTGATGCCTATGTTACACCAGGAAATGTCCATGATTCTGTTCCTTATTTATCAAGACTTGACCGCCAAATCGAGCGATTTGGTTTTAAAGTAGAAGCTTCAGCTTTGGATTCAGGATATTTGACTAGTGCTGTTTGTAAGGGATTATCGGATAGAGGCATATTTGGAGTAATTGCCCATAGAAGATTTAAGCCAACCAAAGGTTTGTTTCCTAAATCGAAATTTACATATGATAAAGAGAATGATCTATATATTTGTCCAAATAAGGATGAGTTAACTTATCGAACAACTACAAGAGAAGGATATCGAGAATATAAATCTGATCCCAAGAAATGTGCCACATGTCCTCTACTCTCACAGTGTACAAGATCGAAATCCAAACAAAAAGTAATAACTCGACATGTTTGGGAAGACCATAAGGAGCAAGTTAGATTAAATCGCCTTTCCCCATCTGGGAAAGAACTATATAAATATAGAAAAGAAAAGGTAGAGCGAAG
>NZ_JAIVLH010000069.1 GCF_020524345.1 Metabacillus niabensis | reverse complement strand
CTCCCCGAAGCATATCGGTGTTAGTACCGTCCTTCATCGGCTCCTAGTGCCAAGGCATCCACCGTGCGCCCTTAACAACTTAACCTTCGGCGAAAGATGAGCTTCAGATTACTTCGTTGACTTCATGTTCTGCGGTGCTCATGGACCAATTACGTCCATTCCGCTCCTCGAACATTCGTCGCCTCGTACTCTTCGCTCCTCTTTCGCCTCGAGACATTAATACTAACTTAATGTCCGTTTACTAATTATTAAGAGAATCACTAAACTAAGCGTTTAAACTCAGTGAATTACTTGAATTGTTTTCGTTATCTAGTTTTCAAGGAACATAAAGCACAGGATCATCCAATGCTGAATGCATTTTCACTCCTATGTGTTTTCTTACTTATTGAAAGATCCAATGATCTCTCAAAACTAAACAAAATACCAAGCATGCCTCATATCCTTAGAAAGGAGGTGATCCAGCCGCACCTTCCGATACGGCTACCTTGTTACGACTTCACCCCAATCATCTGTCCCACCT
>NZ_JAIVLH010000068.1 GCF_020524345.1 Metabacillus niabensis | reverse complement strand
TCTCCGGATCAAAGCTTACTTACAGCTCCCCGAAGCATATCGGTGTTAGTACCGTCCTTCATCGGCTCCTAGTGCCAAGGCATCCACCGTGCGCCCTTAACAACTTAACCTTCGGCGAAAGATGAGCTTCAGATTACTTCGTTGGCTTCGCGTTCTGCGGTGCTCATGGACAAAAACGTCCACTCCGCTCCTCAAACACTCGCCGCCTCGTACTCTTTGCTTCTCCTTCGCCTTAGGATATCAGTACATACTGAATATCCGTTCTATTATTAAGAGAATCACTAAACTAAGCGTTTAAACTCAGTGAATTACTTGAATTGTTTCGTTATCTAGTTTTCAAGGAACATTTGGTGGAGCCTAGCGGGATCGAACCGCTGACCTCCTGCGTGCAAAGCAGGCGCTCTCCCAGCTGAGCTAAGGCCCCGTAAATTGAATTGAGATGGTGGGCCTAAATGGACTCGAACCATCGACCTCACGCTTATCAGGCGTGCGCTCTAACCAGCTGAGCTATAGGCCCATCTCTATATGATAAGAGAACAAAGTT
>NZ_JAIVLH010000066.1 GCF_020524345.1 Metabacillus niabensis | reverse complement strand
ATATTTATGTTCAATACAAGAGAAAACACACAAAATGAAGTTGAATTTATAGTAATAGATGACCTTGTTCCTGAAAATCATCTACTTCGAAAAATAGATAAATATATAGATTTTTCATTCATTCTTGAAAAAGTAAAACCTTATTATTGTGAGGATAACGGACGCCCTTCAATTGATCCTCTAGTTCTTTTTAAAATGATGTTTGTTGGTTATTTATATGGAATTCGCTCTGAGAGGCAATTAGAAGAAGAAATTAAAATGAATATTGCTTATAGATGGTTTTTAGGGTTGAAATTATCTGATCGAGTTCCTCATCATTCTACAATAAGCTGGAATCGTAGAACTCGTTATGCAGAAACAAATATATTCCAAGAAATCTTTGATGAGATCGTGTTTCAAGCAATGGAACATCGCATGGTAGGAGGAAGAGTTCTCTTTACGGATTCTACTCATTTAAAAGCCAATGCGAATAAACACAAATTCACCAGAGAAACTGTTGAGGTTGAGACAAGAGATTATATTGAAGACTTAAATAAAGCTATTGAACAAGATCGTAAAGATCACGGAAAAAAGCTCTAAAAGAAAGAGAGGAGGTGAAGGAAACTAAGGAAATACGAGTAAGTTCAACAGATCCTGAAAGTGGATTTATGTCTAGAGATAACAAACAGGAAATGTTCTGTTATCTAGATCATCGAACGACAGACTTTAAATTCAACATTATAACTGATGCCTATGTTACACCAGGAAATGTCCATGATTCTGTTCCTTATTTATCAAGACTTGACCGCCAAATCGAGCGATTTGGTTTTAAAGTAGAAGCTTCAGCTTT
>NZ_JAIVLH010000065.1 GCF_020524345.1 Metabacillus niabensis | reverse complement strand
CAGACTGTAGACAAACTCATTAAAATTGAGTTTTCCTACAGTCTTTTTTGATTTAAACTTGTATTAAGAAAATCTTGAGGTGATAAATATGCTTTCGAAACATAATTCCATTCAACGAGATCAAATTGAAATGATCGCTTTAGATCAACTTGTACCAGCGGACCATTTGGTACGCAAAATTGAGGCTGCGATTGATTTCTCTTTTATTTATGACTTAGTGGAAGATATGTATTCACCTGTAGGCCGCCCAAGTATTGATCCAGTTATTCTAATTAAACTAACCTTCATTCAATATACCTTCGGTATTCGCTCGATGCGAAAAACAATTGATGAGGTTCAAACAAACATGGCCTATCGCTGGTTCTTAGGCTATGGATTCCATGAAAAAGTACCGCACTTCTCTACCTTCGGGAAAAATTACGAACGTAGATTTAAAGGTACAGATCTGTTTGAACAAATATTCTATCGTATATTAAAGATTGCTGCCTTAAAAAACCTTCTTAGTGCAGAACACATATTCATTGATTCTACTCATGTAAAAGCTAGTGCTAATAAGCATAAATTTCAAAAGAAGGTCGTGCGAAAAGAAACTAGAGCTTATCAAGAGCTTCTTCAAGAAGAGATTAATCAAGATCGTGGAGATCATGGGAAAAAGCCTTTTCCACCTGATAAGTTTGACAAAGAAGAAGAAAAAGAAATCAAAGAAAGTACAACTGATCCAGAAAGTGGTTACTATGTTAAAGACGAACGTACAAAACAGTTTGCCTATTCGTTTCATGCAGCCGCAGAACGCAAGGGATTTGTATTAGGTGTGGAGGTTACTCCAGGAAATATTCATGATAGTCAAATGTTAAATCCATTAGTTGAAGATGTGGTAGAAATAGTAGGAAAACCAAAAGCTGTTGCTGCGGATGCTGCTTATAAAACTCCAGCAATTACAAAGTACCTAATAGAAAACGATATTATCCCAGCGGTACCTTACACAAGACCGCGCACAAAAGATGGGTTCTTCCGAAAACATGAATATGTTTACGATGAGCATTTCGATTGTTATTTATGTCCAGCGGGTGAAATCTTGAAATACTCTACAACGACTAAAGAAGGATATAGAGAGTACAAATCTCCGAAGCATATTTGCGCAACTTGTCCATTTTTAGCTCAATGTACAGAAAGTAAAGATCATCAAAAAGTGGTTACGCGA
>NZ_JAIVLH010000064.1 GCF_020524345.1 Metabacillus niabensis | reverse complement strand
TGAATCGGCTACACTAAACTAGACAGGAAAATTAAGGTCAAGTAGACTACAGATATTATACTCGAGGAGAATCTACGATGACTAAAAGAGAACGTCGAACATTTAATGCAGAATTTAAACAACAAATCGTGCAGCTTTATAACAGTGGCAAACCAAGAAAAGAAATTATCCGTGAATATGATCTCACTCCTTCTTCTTTAGATAAATGGGTAAGTCAAAGTCAAACCTCCGGTTCTTTTAAGGAAAAAGACAATTTATCGGCCGAACAAAAGGAACTAGCTGAACTTAGAAAACGGAATAAGCAACTAGAGATGGAAAATGACATTTTAAAGCAAGCCGCGCTGATACTAGGACGAAAGTAAATGTGATAAAGAATAATCAACACAAATACTCGATATCAGCAATGTGTAAAGTCCTTCAAATCCCTAGAAGCACCTATTATTATGAAGCAAAAGAGCGTCAGGCAGAGGATGATATTACATCCAATATAATAGAGATTTTCCATTCAAGTTATCAAAACTATGGAACTCGTAAAATAAAGAAGGAATTGATGAAATTAGGCAAGATCGTTTCTAGACGACGGATTGGGCGAATTATGAAAGAGCAGGGTCTGGTATCTACTTATACACTTGCGCAATTCAAACCACATTCTAGTGGAACAAATGAATCAGAACAAAAAAATGAACTTGATCGTAAATTTAAACAAGAAGAAGCATTATCAGTTGTGGTAAGTGATTTAACATATGTCAGAGTCAATAAAAAATGGCAGTACATATGTGTATTTGTTGATCTCTTTAACCGTGAAATCATCGGCTATAGTGTAGGTCGTAATAAAAATGCCCTGTTGGTATACCGTGCTTTAGCTTCAATAAAAACGGATTTACGTAATATTAAGCTTTTTCATACAGATCGAGGAAGTGAGTTCAAAAACAAACTGATTGATGATGCGTTAGCAACATTTAATATCGATCGATCCTTAAGTATGAAAGGATGTCCTTATGATAATGCAGTTGCAGAAGCTACGTTTAAAATCATTAAGACTGAGTTTATCAAAGGGCGTCACTTTGATAGTCTTGAAGATTTAGAAAAGGAATTGCATACCTATATCCATTGGTTTAATAACAAAAGAATTCATGGAACACTAGGCTATCTAAGCCCAATAGAATTCAAACTTGAACACCTTAAAAAAGTTGTCTAGTTTACTGTTGACTATCCA
>NZ_JAIVLH010000063.1 GCF_020524345.1 Metabacillus niabensis | reverse complement strand
TGGTGATGATGGCGAAGAGGTCACACCCGTTCCCATGCCGAACACGGAAGTTAAGCTCTTCAGCGCCGATGGTAGTTGGGGGTTTCCCCCTGTGAGAGTAGGACGTTGCCAAGTAAGAACATATAGAATTGTTTAAAGCAATTCTAATCCGGAGGATTAGCTCAGCTGGGAGAGCACCTGCCTTACAAGCAGGGGGTCGGCGGTTCGATCCCGTCATCCTCCACCATAATATTCAATTATACTATTTAAGCCGGTGTAGCTCAACTGGTAGAGCAACTGACTTGTAATCAGTAGGTTGGGGGTTCAAGTCCTCTCGCCGGCACCACTCATTATTATTATTAATTAATGAGCCATTAGCTCAGTTGGTAGAGCACGATCGAATAAACTTCGTAGCATTACATCAGCACACAAATCGAGCTGCTTCTTGAATAAACTCCCTGAGATTTGGGTGTCAAAAACAAGAAGAAACAAATTTTCACATCTCATTATAAAATGAGCCATTAGCTCAGTTGGTAGAGCATCTGACTTTTAATCAGAGGGTCGAAGGTTCGAGTCCTTCATGGCTCACCATTTACACACCGTGCGGGTGTGGCGGAATTGGCAGACGCGCTAGACTTAGGATCTAGTGTCCTTGTGACGTGGGGGTTCAAGTCCCTTCACCCGCACCATTAATATCAAGCGGAAGTAGTTCAGTGGTAGAACACCACCTTGCCAAGGTGGGGGTCGCGGGTTCGAATCCCGTCTTCCGCTCCAGTAAGTGCCGGGGTGGCGGAACTGGCAGACGCACAGGACTTAAAATCCTGCGGTAGGTGACTACCGTACCGGTTCGATTCCGGTCCTCGGCACCATAAAACTTAGCGCCCGTAGCTCAATTGGATAGAGCGTTTGACTACGGATCAAAAGGTTAGGGGTTCGACTCCTCTCGGGCGCGCCATAAAACGGGAAGTAGCTCAGCTTGGTAGAGCACTTGGTTTGGGACCAAGGGGTCGCAGGTTCGAATCCTGTCTTCCCGACCATTTTTACATTATCTTGGGGCCTTAGCTCAGCTGGGAGAGCGCCTGCTTTGCACGCAGGAGGTCAGCGGTTCGATCCCGCTAGGCTCCACCAAAAATACTTTCATAAAATACTTGCTTAATATTATAAGTGATGATATTATATAAAAGTTGCATATAATAATGATCTTTGAAAACTAAACAAAACCAAGCGTGCCAACGTTAATTTCGATTAACAAAAACGTACTATATAGTACAAACTTTTATGAGCTATATCAAACACTTTATTGGAGAGTTTGAT
>NZ_JAIVLH010000062.1 GCF_020524345.1 Metabacillus niabensis | reverse complement strand
ATCGAGTAGAGGGAAAAATAATTTTAATTATTTTCGCCCCTCTCACACCACCGTACGTACGGTTCCGTATACGGCGGTTCAATTTATATTACAGTGTGTACTTTTAGATAATGATCTAAAGCAGAGGGAAGTCCCCTCTGCTTTAGTCTTTTATTTGAGATTGCTCTTTGAACGACTTTTGATAGCCCGATGTATCGATAACCTCTTCGACAGAAGGTTAATCCCTTCGCCTCTTCCTTAGGGATCCCTAATTGAATAAGCGATTTGATTCGTTTCTTCGATACCTTCCATTGCTTCCAGATGATGACTCTAATTCTGGAGCGAAGCTTCTTATCTATCTCAGTCATTGCTTTTTTCATATTTGAGATTCTAAAGTAGTTAACCCACCCAAGTATGACTTGTTTTAGTTTTAAGGTTCGGTAGTCTAGCGAAACACTCCAATTTCGCTTTGTTAATTTTCGAAGCTTCCTTTGAAATTTTTGTATTGACGTTGAATGGGGTTTTACTTGGTATTTCTCATTCTTAAAATCGTAATAATATCCAAATCCTAAGAATTTCAAATCTTTTGGACGGGAGATTTTACTCTTTTCTCCATTCACTATTAACCCTAATTTATTTTCTATAAATCTCACGATTGATTCCATCACTCTATTCGCTGCTTTCTCACTCTTCACGAAGATTAGGGCATCATCAGCGTATCTCACGAATTGAAGTCCTCTACTTTCAAGTTCCTTATCCAGTTCGTTTAACATTATATTACTCAATAGTGGACTAAGGTTTCCTCCTTGCGGAGTCCCGATTGGTGTTTCTTCATATTTCCCTTTCACCATGACTCCACTAACTAAGTATTTTCTGATTAACGAGATGACATCACCATCACCTATCGTGTTGGCGATAATTCGCATGAGTTTGTCGTGATGGACTGTATCAAAGAACCTTTCAAGGTCAATGTCTACTATCCAATCATGTCCATCATTCAGAATTTCCAAGCTTTTCATAATGGCCATCTCACAACTTCTTTTTGGCCTAAAGCCATAACTGAATTCACTGAATTGCTTTTCGAATATTGGACTGAGAACTTGATGAATGGCTTGTTGAACTACCCTATCCACTACTGTTGGTATTCCCAATTTGCGCATCTTACCATTTTCTTTTGGGATCTCCACTCTTAAGGCAGCTTGTGGTTGGTACTTTCTTGTTCTGATGCGCTGACGTAGCTCATCCTTGTTCTCTCTCAGATATTGTTTCAGTTCATCGACCGTTATTCCATCGACCCCACTAGCACCTTTGTTTTTATATACACGCAAGTAGGCTTCATTCATATTTTGATTACTTAGAATTTGTTCTAAAAGTTCCACACTCGTTTCTCCTTTCCTCTCAC
>NZ_JAIVLH010000060.1 GCF_020524345.1 Metabacillus niabensis | reverse complement strand
TGAACTGCACCCCAAAAGTTAGAGTAAAGAATCTAACTTTTGGGGTGTTTTATTAATGTCTAGATATGATGAAAAATTTAAGCTTATGGTAGTGAAAGAATATCAAGAAGGACAACTTGGATATAAACTGTTAGCTAAAAAACATTACATTAAGTCACATAAGCAAATCATTAATTGGGTAAAAAATCACGAGAAGTTTGGGCTTGAAGGGTTAATGAGGAAAAATCAGAACAAAACTTATTCTGTTCAATTCAAGCTGGATGTTATAAGCTTTATGGAAAGAACAGGATCTTCAGTAATCGACACAGCCCTGGAGTTTGGGCTAACAAATCCTCCTATGATAACTGCGTGGAAGAAAGCCTTTTTGGAGGGTGGTGCTGAGTCTCTGGATAGACCGAAAGGACGGCCACCTATGTCTGATAAAGCTAAGAATAAAGGAATTAAAAAAACAATTCAAGATAAAGAAATGACCTACGAACAAAAGTTGGAGAGAGAAAACGAGCTTCTTAGGTTAGAGGTAGAATACTTAAAAAAGTTACAAGCTTTTCAGATGAATCCGGAAGGTTATCTCGAAAAGCACAGGCGGCTTTATCGTTTGAACTCAAGGAAAAGTTCAAACTAAAAGACGTTCTAATAATAGTAGGAATTCCGGAATCTTCCTACCATTACCACATGAAAATGATGATGAAAGAGAATCCCAATCAGGAACTTGAAGAATGTATTCAATCCATTTTTGAGGACCATGAGGGTAACTATGGGTATCGTCGTATCTATTTGAACTTAAAGCAACGTGGTTTGATAATTAATCACAAGAAGGTACAGCGAATAATGAAAAAACTTGGACTCAAATGTGATAAATTCAGTAGAAAAACACGTAAGTATAGTTCTTATAAAGGAACTGTCGGAGCAATTGCCAAGAACCGCATTAACCGTCGTTTTCACACAAGTTTGTGTCATCAAAAATTAACAACAGATATCACAGAATTCAAGTGCTCAGATGGTAAACTTTATTTTAATCCAATCATGGATATGTTCAATAGTGAGATTGTTTCGTATGGGATAGGTATGCGACCAAACTTAGAATTGGCCATAAAACCTCTCGAAGAAGCTTTGGAAATTGTAAAAGAATCAAAATACAGAACCACAATTCATTCCGATCAGGGCTGGCATTATCAACATAAGAAATGGACAAAGACCCTAAAGAAACATAGGGTGTTCCAGAGTATGTCACGAAAGGGAAACTGTTTAGATAATTCACCTATGGAAAACTTTTTCGGATTAATAAAACAAGAAATGTATTATGGAGAAGCAATCTGCTCATTTGAAGAATTAAAAAAGAGAATTGAAGAATATATCATCTATTATAATAACAAGCGCATAAAGCAAAAATTGGCAGGCATGAGTCCGGTTCAATTCCGTATCCATACCAGCCAATTAGCCGCTTAATATAAAACTCTAACTTTTAGGGGTCACCACA
>NZ_JAIVLH010000059.1 GCF_020524345.1 Metabacillus niabensis | reverse complement strand
AGTCAAGTCCTTATTCTTGTGTAAAAGTGTCAACAATGGTTTTCAATTTATTTTAAAAATGTGTATGGTGAGCAAGATTATTTCGAATTTACATTGAGGGGCGGGCGTGATAGCCTGGAGGGCAAGCCAGGTGTTGTAAAACTCCTGGCTTCCTGGCTTGACATCATGCCCGCTGGAGGCTCGATGTCAATTCGAAATAGGTATTACCACCAAATTTTGAAGGTAGGATTGGCCTAGCTTTTTCTAGGTTTTCCTCTAATAATTTTTTTGATTGCCTGTTCCTCGTTTATTTGCATAAGAACTGCTCCAATCAATCTAAATGCGGACTGAGTATTCGGAAATATACGGATGACTTGTTCTCTTCTTCTAACCTCTTGGTTAAGGCGCTCCAATGAATTGGTACTTCTTATATATTGTTGAAATCTAACTGGTTCATTTAAGTATTGAACGGCATCTTCGAAGCCATCCTCTAATGTTTGAATGGCTTTCTCAAGCTTAAGATTATCTCCATAACGTTCAAGAAATTCATCTTTAAACTGTCTTGCATCTTCGACACTAACAGCCTCAAAGATTCTCTTTAACCCTAGTTTTTCTTCTTCAATCCCTTTCTTTGGCATCGCATTAAAGATGTTTCGCTTTAGATGGACTGTACAGCGTTGCCAAACAGTTCCAACAAAGACCTCTTTTAGAGCCTTCTTTAAGCCAGCGTGTGCATCGGTTATAAATAGCTTTGGGGATTGAACGCCTCGTGATTGAAGGTGCAGTAGAAATGCTTTCCATGCATCATAACTTTCCACATGATCTACTCTTATACCAAGAACTTCTCGTCGGTTGTCTCCCGTTATGGCAGTGGCAATATAGACAGCTTTTGGTACCACACGATGATGTTCACGTACTTTGATATACATGGCGTCCGCAAAAATATAGGGATAATAGGTTGTATTTAATGGTCGATTGGCCCATGCCTGTACGATTGGATCTAGTTTTTCTGTAAGGGAAGAAACAAATGACTTTGAAACACTTTCTCCACAAAGCTGCTGAACAACATTCTTTACTTTTCGAGTAGATACACCATTTATCACCATTTCAAGCATAGAAAGGACAAACGCCTGGTCACAGCGTGCATATTTTTCAAAGAGAGAAGGTGAAAAATCCCCTTTACGTGTACGCGGAACCTTCAAAGTTACCCTCCCTATACTTAGCATGAGGTCGCGATCATAGTAGCCATTTCGCGAGTCAAATCGGTCTGAAGAACGTTCATAAGCCCCAACTTGTAAGTGGTCATCTCGTTCTTTCTCCATAACTGAATTTAAAACAAGGATAATCGAGGCTTTGATGACAGCATCAATATCAGAATTCATTACAGATTCTTTTAAAACATCAAGATTTAGGTTAAACTGAATTTGAGTCATAATTAATTCCTCCACAAGGTTTTTCGTCGCTGATAACCATTGTGACCAAAAGGAATTAATTTGACTCTTTTTGTATTTACACAATTATATGGACTTAATC
>NZ_JAIVLH010000058.1 GCF_020524345.1 Metabacillus niabensis | reverse complement strand
GAGGCCACTGAAAAAGTCTCTATATCGTTTTAAGCGAAGGCTTTCTCGATTTTATCGAGGAAGTCTTCGCTATTTTCATTTAAAATAAATATATAAACTCTAGGTGGTGTTCAGATGATATCCAATCAACAATCTCTTAATCTCAGTCCATACTCTGGTATATATGATATCGTTGTTCCTAAAGATAATATGCTTCGTCAAATAAATGAACTGGTTGATTTTTCTTTTGTTTTAGATGAATTACAGAATAAGTATTGCCTCGATAACGGCCGAAATGCTGTGCCTCCTATTCGTATGTTTAAATATCTATTACTAAAGTCCATTTTTGACTTATCAGATGTGGATGTGGTTGAACGTTCGAAATATGACATGTCCTTTAAATATTTTTTAGATATGGCTCCTGAAGAATCAGTCATTAATCCTAGCTCACTAACGAAATTTCGTAAGCTACGTTTAAAAGATGTCAACTTACTTGATATTCTTATTCATAAAACAGTCGAGATCGCACTTGAAAAAGAACTAATCAAAAGTACTTCAATTATTGTTGATGCAACCCATACGAAATCTCGTTTTAACCAGAAGTCCCCTTACGAATTTTTAATGGAAAAATCGAAACTACTTAGAAAAGCTGTTTATCAGGTTGACGAAGGAATGAAAGGGAAATTCCCATCTAAACCTTCTACAGATGATGTAGTAGAAACCATTGTGTACTGTCAAAAAGTTGTTCAAGCAGTTGAAAATGAAAAGGATATTCGGGAATATCCTAAAGTTAAAGAAAAGCTAAATTATCTTAGTGAGATTGTGGAGGATTACCAAGAACATTTAATACCTTCTAGCGATCCTGACGCTAGAACCGGACATAAAGCTGCTGACTCTTCTTTTTTTGGATATAAGACTCATATTGCTATGATTGAGGAACGTATTGTTACAGGTGCAGTTGTTACAACAGGGGAAAAGAGTGATGGGAAGTATCTTAGGCAATTAGTTGAAAAGAGTCAAAAAGCCGGAATTAAGGTTAAAACTCTCATCGGCGATACTGCTTATTCAGATAAAGTTAATATTCAATTTGCCAAAGAAAATGAAATGAAATTAGTGTCAAAATTACATCCAATTATTACACAAGGCCCAAGAAAACCTGGTGACGAATTTGAATTTAATAAAGATGCAGGCATGTATGTTTGTAAGGCTGGACATATGGCCGTAAGGAAAGCACGAACAGGGAAAAAAGATACGAATAATAGTCAAAGTCTTACCTATTTCTTTGATATCGAAAAGTGTAAAGTATGTCCATTTAAAAATGGATGTTATAAGGAAGGAGCGAAAAGTAAAACTTATTCCGTGACAATTAAGTCGCCTGAACATACTGAACAAAAGGCCTTTCAGGAAAGTGAATATTTTAGAATAAAGGCTAAAGAACGGTACAAAATTGAAGCGAAGAATAGTGAACTTAAGAATAGACACGGGTATAATGTTGCCATTTCCTCGGGTCTTTTAGGCATGGAAATGCAAGGAGCAATGACAATATTTGCGGTTAATTTAAAACGAATTATGACATTGTTGAAAGAAATAAAGTAAAAGATCTATAAAGAAAGGCGACTATCCGTTCATTTTTGAACGGATAGTCGCCTTTTTCAATATACATCCTTGCAAGGCCACTAAAAAACGTAAGTTTTTCAGTGGCCTC
>NZ_JAIVLH010000057.1 GCF_020524345.1 Metabacillus niabensis | reverse complement strand
AAGTTTTCCCTCATACGGCTTTCCGACGTTCTTTTTCCTTTGACTTTACGGTCCCTTCACTCAGCGATCTTCATGAGTTTTCCTTGAGTGATCTTCATAACGTCCTTCTTTCTTGCGTGTTTATGGCGTTTGTTTCGTTTTCTGTTCCAGAAAATCGTTAATCGTAAAAGCACATACCAATCAATTTTAACTAACCATCTCTTCCCTATGGGAGAAAGCAGATAATAGTTCTTGAAACCTTGAAGTATCCGGTTTAACCCTTTTATTAGATCATCTATGTCCATGCATAGTTTACCTTTGGGGCTAATGTAATCTTTTATTCTCTTCCTCATACTTTTCATGGCTTTCTGTGTTGGCACATGGGACATCGTGTAAAAAGTGTATCCACCTTTATTTCTTATAGGGAATTTTCGATGGTGAAGACCAAGAAAATCAAACCCTTCTGAATCATCCCAGATATTGACTAAACGTGACTTTTCATTATTAATGGTGAGGTCTAGTTTATACATAATACCTTGAAGTACCTTAGTACTTTCTAAAGCTTGTCCTTTTGTTCTGCACATAACCACAAAATCATCCGCATAACGGATTAGCTCTCCTAAGTGAGTAAATTGTTTCATCCAGATAGTATCCATATAATTCAAATAGATATTAGCTAGTAATGGAGAGATAACTCCACCTTGCGGTGTACCAACCTTAGTGTCATGAAACTGGCCACCTTCCATCACACCTACTTGTAACCACTTCCTAATCAGTTTCAGTACTCGTTTATCACTAATTCGTCTTTCCACGAGCTTCATCAACTTTTCCTGATTGATGTTGTCAAAGTAACCTTTAATATCTACATCTACCACCCAATAGGATTTCTTGCTACCTTTCCGTATTTTGGCGATCGCTTGATGTGCGTTCCTCTTGGGACGGAAACCATAAGAACAGTCTTGAAAGTCTGCTTCAAAGATTGGTTCAATCACCATTTTCATAGCCATTTGAGCCACACGGTCTTTGACCGTTGGAATGCCAAGGGGTCTTGTTTTTCCATTTCCTTTAGGAATGTATACACGACGTACTGGGCTTGGACGAAAGGACTTCTCTTTCAATTCTAGGTAGAGATCATTAAGAAAATTCCTTTCTCCATATTCATAAACAATGTACTCAATCGTTTCATTGTCTATCCCACTACTTCCTTTGTTGGCTTTTACTCTCTTCCATGCTTCCGCAAGAATGTCCGGTCGATACATTTTGTCATACAAGGCATGAAATCGACGATTTGAACTTTCCTTGGCACAAAGGTATAAAGTTTTCCAGAGTTCTCGAGCTTTTACATTGGTGTAGTTAGCTAGTTTACCAGCATTCACTAACTCTTACCTCCTTTCAACTTGTGAACGAAGTAGGGTTCCTTCCCTAGTCAACGTTGTGTTGTCGTTGCCATCTCAGGTACTATGAACCCCTCCGACTCCCTCTCATCCATCCACCTTTTCGTTGATACTTATAGGTTTCTGCTTTACTTTCAATTGTAAGTGATGAGGAGGGTATCCCCAGTTCCGATAATTACTTTCCTAACATGTCGCTCCCCATACCCCGAGAGATTCTTCAGTGTTGCGGATTCCAAGTTCTTCACACCTTCCATGGTCTTCACCCATATTTGCCAGGTTCGACTTCTCTTTAGCCTTCAAACGAAGGGCTCTTTTGACGAGGCGGCAGGATTGACTTAATGTTACAACCTGTTAGTTTGCTTGCACTCTCGAAAGAGTTACGTTGTCACAGGGCTTCAACCTTAGGATTTCTCCACCAGTTGCCTGTCAGCTACCGAGCGTCTTGGCACTTACTCGGATTGGACTTTCACCAATTAGCAATTAACGGCTTGCTGGGCACGCCAAA
>NZ_JAIVLH010000056.1 GCF_020524345.1 Metabacillus niabensis | reverse complement strand
TGGGAAATCTCATCTTGAGGGGGGCTTCATGCTTAGATGCTTTCAGCACTTATCCCTTCCGCACATAGCTACCCAGCTATGCCTTTGGCAAGACAACTGGTACACCAGCGGTGCGTCCATCCCGGTCCTCTCGTACTAAGGACAGCTCCTCTCAAATTTCCTACGCCCACGACGGATAGGGACCGAACTGTCTCACGACGTTCTGAACCCAGCTCGCGTACCGCTTTAATGGGCGAACAGCCCAACCCTTGGGACCGACTACAGCCCCAGGATGCGATGAGCCGACATCGAGGTGCCAAACCTCCCCGTCGATGTGGACTCTTGGGGGAGATAAGCCTGTTATCCCCGGGGTAGCTTTTATCCGTTGAGCGATGGCCCTTCCATGCGGAACCACCGGATCACTAAGCCCGACTTTCGTCCCTGCTCGACTTGTAGGTCTCGCAGTCAAGCTCCCTTGTGCCTTTACACTCTACGAATGATTTCCAACCATTCTGAGGGAACCTTTGGGCGCCTCCGTTACATTTTAGGAGGCGACCGCCCCAGTCAAACTGCCCACCTGACACTGTCTCCCAGCCCGATCAGGGCTGTGGGTTAGAATTTCAATACAGCCAGGGTAGTATCCCACCGACGCCTCCACCGAAGCTGGCGCTCCGGCTTCTCAGGCTCCTACCTATCCTGTACAAGCTGTACCAAAATTCAATATCAGGCTACAGTAAAGCTCCACGGGGTCTTTCCGTCCTGTCGCGGGTAACCTGCATCTTCACAGGTACTATAATTTCACCGAGTCTCTCGTTGAGACAGTGCCCAGATCGTTACGCCTTTCGTGCGGGTCGGAACTTACCCGACAAGGAATTTCGCTACCTTAGGACCGTTATAGTTACGGCCGCCGTTTACTGGGGCTTCGGTTCAAAGCTTCGCTTGCGCTAACCTCTCCCCTTAACCTTCCAGCACCGGGCAGGCGTCAGCCCCTATACTTCGCCTTGCGGCTTCGCAGAGACCTGTGTTTTTGCTAAACAGTCGCCTGGGCCTATTCACTGCGGCTTTTCCGGGCTATTCACCCTAAAAAGCACCCCTTCTCCCGAAGTTACGGGGTCATTTTGCCGAGTTCCTTAACGAGAGTTCTCTCGCTCACCTTAGGATTCTCTCCTCGCCTACCTGTGTCGGTTTGCGGTACGGGCACCTCTCACCTCGCTAGAGGCTTTTCTTGGCAGTGTGGAATCAGGAACTTCGGTACTATAGTTCCCTCGCCATCACAGCTCAGCTTATGTGACAATGGGATTTGCCTCATTGTCAGCCTAACTGCTTGGACGCGCTAATCCAACAGCGCGCTTACCCTATCCTTCTGCGTCCCCCCATTGCTCAAATGGTGAGGAGGTGGTACAGGAATTTCAACCTGTTGGCCATCGCCTACGCCTTTCGGCCTCGGCTTAGGTCCCGACTAACCCTGAGCGGACGAGCCTTCCTCAGGAAACCTTAGGCATTCGGTGGAGGGGATTCTCACCCCTCTTTCGCTACTCATACCGGCATTCTCACTTCTAAGCGCTCCACGAGTCCTTCCGGTCTCGCTTCACAGCCCTTAGAACGCTCTCCTACCATTGTTCGTAAGAACAATCCACAGCTTCGGTGATACGTTTAGCCCCGGTACATTTTCGGCGCAGAGTCACTCGACCAGTGAGCTATTACGCACTCTTTAAATGGTGGCTGCTTCTAAGCCAACATCCTGGTTGTCTAAGCAACTCCACATCCTTTTCCACTTAACGTATACTTTGGGACCTTAGCTGGTGGTCTGGGCTGTTTCCCTCTTGACTACGGATCTTATCACTCGCAGTCTGACTCCTGAACATAAGTCTTTGGCATTCGGAGTTTGACTGAATTCGGTAACCCGATGGGGGCCCCTAGTCCAATCAGTGCTCTACCTCCAAGACTCTCATTTCAAGGCTAGCCCTAAAGCTATTTCGGAGAGAACCAGCTATCTCCAAGTTCGATTGGAATTTCTCCGCTACCCACACCTCATCCCCGCACTTTTCAACGTGCGTGGGTTCGGGCCTCCATTCAGTGTTACCTGAACTTCACCCTGGACATGGGTAGATCACCTGGTTTCGGGTCTACGACCACGTACTCATTCGCCCTATTCAGACTCGCTTTCGCTGCGGCTCCGTCTTATCAACTTAACCTTGCACGGGATCGTAACTCGCCGGTTCATTCTACAAAAGGCACGCCATTACCCATTAACGGGCTTTGACTACTTGTAGGCACACGGTTTCAGGATCTCTTTCACTCCCCTTCCGGGGTGCTTTTCACCTTTCCCTCACGGTACTGGTTCACTATCGGTCACTAGGGAGTATTTAGCCTTGGGAGATGGTCCTCCCTGCTTCCGACGGGATTTCACGTGTCCCGCCGTACTCAGGATCCACTCTGGAGGGAACGAAGTTTCAACTACAGGGTTGTTACCTTCTTTGACGGGCCTTTCCAGACCTCTTCATTTACTCCGTTCCTTTGTAACTCCGTATAGAGTGTCCTACAACCCCAAGAGGCAAGCCTCTTGGTTTGGGCTAATTCCGTTTCGCTCGCCGCTACTCAGGAAATCGCGTTTGCTTTCTCTTCCTCCGGGTACTTAGATGTTTCAGTTCCCCGGGTCTGCCTTTATTACCCTATGTATTCAGGTAAAAATACTACTCCATTACGAGCAGTGGGTTTCCCCATTCGGAAATCTCCGGATCAAAGCTTACTTACAGCTCCCCGAAGCATATCGGTGTTAGTACCGTCCTTCATCGGCTCCTAGTGCCAAGGCATCCACCGTGCGCCCTTAACAACTTAACCTT
>NZ_JAIVLH010000055.1 GCF_020524345.1 Metabacillus niabensis | reverse complement strand
AATCTTTGGGAGCAAGCTCCCTCAGATTCGCTCGACTTGCATGTATTAGGCACGCCGCCAGCGTTCGTCCTGAGCCAGGATCAAACTCTCCAATAAAGTGTTTGATGTAGCTCATAAAAGTTTTGCACTATTATATAGTACGATTTTGTTAATCGAAATTAACGTTGGCACGCTTGGTTTTGTTTAGTTTTCAAAGATCATTTGCTGTTAACTTCTTTTTGAGAAGCAACTTTATTAGTATACCGTTTGAAACACAATAAGTCAACAACTTTTTAAAAGTATTTTTCAAAAATCAAATTTTCAATTCAGTCAATTAACGGCAGAAACTTATAATAACTAACTATTAGTTTATTGTCAACTACTTAACAACAGCTTTTTTAATATTTATTTTAATCAAAACTTCATAATTGTTAATAAAACTGAGCTTTTCCTATATAAAAATACCATAATAAATATTCCGATTGAAGACAATGCATGTAAGGTATCAATCGGAGGAATAAGAAAAGCGTGAAATCTCATGCGCTTCACGCTAAAACCCTTAAGTCATAGTAAAGTATTTTTCTAGAAGGATGGAAAACGGTAATGGACGACTAAAATAAAAACCTTGTAGTCTGGTGTTATATTGTGATGAAATGTAATTTACTTGTTCTTCTTGTTCAATCCCCTCTACAACAACATCTATATTTAAAGCTGTAATCACTTCAAAAATACCAGATAGTAGTATAGTATCAAATGAATCACTTGGTACATTTTTAATAAAGTTTCGATCAATTTTTATTACATCAATTGGTAACTCTTTAATAAATAAGAGCGAGGACGTTCCCACTCCAAAATCATCAAGCGCAATCATAATGTCACGTTTTTTTAGTGCATTTGAAAAATCTTGAATTTCATTTAGGTAAGAATCAATCACACTTTCTGTAATCTCAACTTGCAGATTTGAAGCAGGGTAATTATATTTGGTTAAGATTTCATCTAACTTATAAATAAAGCTTTTATCCTTCATCTGTGTTTTTGATACATTAACTGATAGTACTAAGTTTTTAAATCCTTTACTGTGTAAAGAGCTTATCTGCTTAATAGATTCTTTTAACACCCATTCACCTATTGCGGGCATAAGTCCCGTTTCTTCTGCTATAGGAATAAAAAGCGCTGGTGAAATCATACCCTTTGATGGATGATTCCAACGAACCAAAGCTTCCACACCCAAAATACTGTGGTCTACACTACAAACGATCGGTTGATAATGTATCTCTAGCTGTTTCATACTCAGAGCGAATTTTAAATCATTCTCTAATTCAAGTATATTTTTATATCCACTAGCTATCTCTAAATCTTGATAAAAACATGATTGATTTTTACCTTTTCGTTTCGCTTCATACATAGCAATATCGGCCTTC
Source organism: Metabacillus niabensis (assembly GCF_020524345.1). Lineage (GTDB taxonomy): Bacteria > Bacillota > Bacilli > Bacillales > Bacillaceae > Metabacillus > Metabacillus niabensis_B. The sequence continues at coordinate 1,713 of NZ_JAIVLH010000055.1, read as the reverse complement.
TGCAGTAATTCATTTAGGCTAGTGCCATCCTGTCCATAGATACTAACCCCTATACTAGCTGTTACAAAGGTCTTATATGTCTTTAATTGATTTTCTTCCCCAGCCTCAATCAGAATATCCTGGATTAACTTTTTCAAATCTTCTATGTGAATATAGTTCACGACTACCACAAATTCATCACCACCAAATCTCGAAAATATCCCTTCTCTTTTAGATATTAGTGGAGCAATTCTATCAGAAACACTAAAAAGTAAGCGATCCCCTATTTCATGGCCAAGAGAGTCATTAATACGTTTAAAACCATCAAGATCCAAAAACAAAATAGCTACTTTTTGTTGATTCTTTTTAACTAACTTGTGAAATTCTTCATTTAAATAATAACGATTTGGAAGCATCGTCAAAGGATCATAATAAGCTAAACTAACAATTTCATTATGTTTTTTCTCAAGTGATTCTAACATTGCATTAATTGATTTTTCCAAATCCGATAACTCATCTTTATTTCTATCATTTGACGTAACCCTTAGTCTAATTTCTTTATTATCTTGAATATGTTTTAATTGTATAGATAAGTTACCGATACGAGAAACAATAAAACGGTTCAGCAAAAAAAGAATCAAGAGAATTGTCGCAATACTAGTTAAAAAGATATACACTGATAATTGGTTGACACCCGATCTTTTCTGTATAAAGTAATTTCTGTTATTCACATAACTTATTTCATAAACTTTATTTTCACTATAATCTTTCAAAAATAGTGAACCTTTAATTTTCTGATCATTTATTACCTCTACTTTTGTTCTTCTCGAAAAAGGCTTATTAACTTCTTTTAAAGTAAGTTGAATATTAATTCTTTTTCCCAATTCCTCCATAAACTGCTCATTTATTATCATCCCTACTATTAAAGTTCCAGCAGATTGACCTTCTCCACTACTCAAGTATACTGGTTCAAACGATGTTACAGTTAATCCATATTCAGTAGTTATAAGATGCGTTTTTTCATTATCTTTTGATTGGACAATCGGCAAGTATTCTTTGTAAAATTCCTTTCCAATGGTAAGGAATTCTTTATTTTCATGATTGTATCCGACTTGATGTACTAACTGATTTTTATCATCTAAATAAATCATAAAATTAAGCATCGTATTTTCGAAAGTAGCCTTTTGTAGATTGACCTCCGGGAATTCAGGATAGTCACCTTTGATATACAAATATGTATCATCCCATACAGACCAGTCTAAATTTGTTTTTTTAATCATGCCCATTGTAGATATCAACTGGTTATTTATCGTATCTAACTCCCTCTGAATGTTAGTTTCATCTAATTTTATAGCATCTTCTAACAGAATCGGACGAATCGTAGTCAATAGCAACCCTAAAAATAGAAGCATGAAAAATCCAACCACCAAAAGACTTTTTATCTTAAGCTTCATTACCTTAAAAATCTTCATTGATATGCTTCTCCCAAGCCTCAGGCTAGTAGTTATACTTTATCTCTACATCTTAACGGAAACCTTCGGTTTCGTTTTAATTATTTCATTCAAACAAAAAAAGACCAGTATCTCTACTGATCTTTCCCTCTTCTTACTTGGCGACGTCCTACTCTCACAGGGGGAAACCCCCAACTACCATCGGCGCTGAAGAGCTTAACTTCCGTGTTCGGCATGGGAACGGGTGTGACCTCTTCGCCATCATCACCAAATAATATAAAGT
>NZ_JAIVLH010000054.1 GCF_020524345.1 Metabacillus niabensis | reverse complement strand
GAACACGGAAGTTAAGCTCTTCAGCGCCGATGGTAGTTGGGGGTTTCCCCCTGTGAGAGTAGGACGTTGCCAAGTAAAAAGAGGAAAAAGATCAGTAGAGATACTGGTCTTTTTTTTGTGTGCAAAAAGAAATAATAACCGAGGTTTCTCCGAAAAACGAACTAGGTAAAAACTTTTTTATTTTAACTCTCTTTAGCAAATTTTCATCTAACTTTTTCGTATTTTTATCCTGATTTTGTAAACCTTAATAAGTATTATTAGATATTTGTTCACTAATTAGAGGTGTGGATGTTGCGTGTTAAAAGAATGAACAAAGAGAAATTCTTAATCTTATTGGCTCTATTTATCATCTGTATATACCTATCCCCTTTATATTTTTTAGGAGAGAACGCCCATATTCGTGTTCATGATAATCTCGATTCTAATATGGCCTGGTATAAGGTGTTGAGTGAAAGTGGGCAGCTATTAGGTTCAACTAATGCAACTATCTCTCAGGTGATTAATGGGCTTCCCAGGAATGCGTATGGTACTGAATTCAGCTTGATTGTGTGGCTGCATGTTATGTTTCCCACTATGATCGCATATGCTCTCAGTCAAACAATTACTAGAATATTTGCTTTTATTGGGATGTATTTACTTCTAAAAGATCACTTCCTAAAAAATAAAGAATACCATCTTATTTCTGTTGGGGTAGCATTAGCATTTGCATTGACACCTTTTTGGCCTTCCGGAATGCTCAGTACATTAGGAATGCCACTTGCTCTGTGGTCTTTTTTACATATAAGAAATGGAACTAGAACATGGAAGCAATATCTTGTCTTAACTCTTTTACCCTTTTACTCCAGTGTTGTTTTAGGATTTTTCTTTTTTTTATTTGGGATGGGTGTTTTCTGGGTTGTTGATTTTATTAGAGGAAAACGAAATTATTATTTTTTATTTTCACTTTGCTACATGACAGCACTGTATTTAATAGTTGAGTATCGATTAGTATACTCTTTTATATTTGATGAAGAGCCGAATAGTAGAGATGAATATTTTCATGCAAGACTATCTTTGTGGAGAGTAATCAGATTAACATTTAAAAATTTTGTGTTAGGTCATACACATGTAATGACAGTTCATGGAATTTTTGTTCTCGCTGTTTTATTTCTCTCTCTTACCATCATTATTTCAAAAAAGTTATGGAAAGAAGAGAAGGTGTATATATACTTCCTGCTATTAAACTTCTTGTTATCCGCCTGGTATGCGTTTTGGTTTTACAAGGGATGGTTACCTTTGACGAAAAAATTTCATGTCCTGGATACTTTTAACTTTGCAAGGTTTCATTTTTTAAGACCATTGATCATATATGTTGGGTTTGGGTTAGGACTCAAAATAATTTGGAAGCAGAGAAATAGCTGGAAGCCGCTAGCGACATTTTTTATCATCGCACAAGTTGTTATACTACTAGGCTTTAATGATGAGATTATTTATCATAAAAAACCGTCAGTAAAAGAGTTCTATGCTGAAGAGCAGTTCAAAGATATTAAGCTACATATTGGATTGCCACAAGAAGAATACAGGGTAGTGAGTATTGGTATTCATCCTTCCATACCTCAATATAACGGTTTTTACACACTTGATACATATAATAATTTCTATCCTTTATCATATAAGTACAAATTTAGAGCCATTATTGAAAAAGAGCTTGAAAAGAATAAAACAATACGTACCTACTTTGATGAGTGGGGAGGACGTTGTTATCTATTCACAGATGAACTTGGCAAGCATTATATGTTTACAAAGAATTCAAAGAAAACGTTAAAAAACCTTGAATTAAATACAAGAGCATTAAAAGACTTGGGAGGGATGTATATATTTTCAGCAGTACCGATTGAGAACAGCGATGATAATCAATTGGTACTTGAGAGAACATTTGAGTCAAAGTCATCCGCTTGGAAAATTTACTTGTATAAAGTCTTATAAAGCTGGAGGTTTACCATGAATGATCCTATTTTAACAATCGTTGTGCCATGTTATAACGAAGAAGAAGTTTTACCAGAGACTATATCGGTGTTATTAGCGGAAATAAATTACCTAATAGAGATTAATATCATCTCCGAAGACAGTAAAGTTCTGTTTGTTGATGATGGAAGTAGAGACAGGACATGGTCGATCATATATAAAAATAGTCTAGAAAGTGAATTTGTGCACGGATTAAAGCTGGCAAGAAATGTTGGCCACCAAAATGCACTATTAGCTGGATTAATCACTGCATGCAAAACATCGGATTGCGTTATTTCAATTGATGCAGATTTACAAGATGATGTATATGTCATTAAGGATTTTATGCAAAAGTTTAGAGAAGGATTTGATATTGTTTATGGAGTAAGGAAGAAAAGAGACGCAGATAAATTCTTCAAGAAAGCTACAGCATTAAGTTTCTATAAAATGATGCAAAGGTTAGGGGTAAACCTTGTTTATAACCATGCAGATTTCCGGTTAATGAGTAAGAGAGCAGTTGAAGAGTTAGAAAAGTTTGAGGAAGTTAATTTGTTTTTGAGAGGGATTGTGCCTTTATTAGGTTTTCCATCAACATCTATTTATTATGACCGTAAAGAAAGACTAGCAGGTGATACAAAATATCCATTTAAAAAAATGTTATCATTTGCATTTGAAGGGATTACGTCATTCTCTGTTACACCTATAAGGTTTGTGATGTTGGTAGGAATACTATCTTTTATCACTAGCCTGTTATTTGGGACTTATTTTGTCGCATTAAAATTTCTTGGAGAAACACAAACTGGCTGGACATCACTTATTACCTCTATATGGCTAATAGGAGGATTGCAACTAATTGCAATTGGATTGATTGGAGAATATGTTGGTAAGGTATATAAAGAATCCAAAAGACGACCAAGATACAGTATTGATGTTAATACTCTTAACTTGACACAACAATTGATGGAGAGGAACTTAGAATCAAATGGTGGAGATCATAGAGAATTACTTTAATAAATCAAATACTTTTATTAGGTACATTCTTGTTGGAGTGTTAAATACTATTATAGGAATATCAATCATACTTCTACTGTTTGAGGTGCTAAAATTATCCTATTGGAGTTCAACATTTATTGGAAATAGCGTTGGGGCAATAGTGAGCTATTTTATGAATCGTAACTTTACATTTAAAAGTAATGTAGAAAATAAAAAGGGAATACTGCTTTTTACTATTGTTATATTAGGAAGTTACTTTATATCTTATCCCATCGGGTATCATCTATTGTTTAAGGATATATTTAAATCAACTATAATAGGAAGTGAGTTATCAATATTACTTTCTGCATGTGTATATACAATCTTAAATTATCTGGGACAGAGGTACCTAACATTTCGTAGATGAGGTTATTTTGAAAATTAACAGTTGATAAATATTAGTTTGATTGGTAAGATATACATCTAGTCGCGAGAAGTTAAAATCCTCTGACTTAGTAACATTTATAAAATCTCAACTTTACTGTTGACATTATTTTATGGAAATGTTAAGATGTAATTCCGGTCGTGATTAAGGTTGATGACTGGACAAGTTAAAAATGATCTTTGAAAACTAAACAAAACCAAGCGTGCCAACGTTAATTTCGATTAACAAAAACGTACTATATAGTACAAACTTTTATGAGCTATATCAAACACTTTATTGGAGAGTTT
>NZ_JAIVLH010000053.1 GCF_020524345.1 Metabacillus niabensis | reverse complement strand
ATACCTATATCCATTGGTTTAATAACAAAAGAATTCATGGAACACTAGGCTATCTAAGCCCAATAGAATTCAAACTTGAACACCTTAAAAAAGTTGTCTAGTTTACTGTTGACTATCCACTATACCAACTTAATGCATCTAGACGATTTTAAAAAACGATATTGGTAGTAAGGGGGCCAAGGTGTATTTTCTCCTTGTAATGCCTAAAGTGTGCACAAAAGTGTGCACATACTTATTTTATTTAATTGATTTTAACTGAACTAGATTATACACAAATCCCATTTAAACCTTACTAAATCAGACTTCATTGCATTATATTTAACTTAATTAACTCAGTTAATTAACATATTTTCCTCTGGCAACGTAGAGGTCACCGTTTCGCTCCCCTCTCGTTTATCTTAATAGACCATTGGAAGTCATCCTTCAAATCTCTCCTATAATGTTTGAGAATCCTCCAAAAGGTACTATCAATAACAACATTTATTAAGTTAACTCTTTTTGACCATACTGTATTTGACCACATACCATTAATGAAAGGAGAACAAATGATCATAAAGAAGGATAATAAAACTGGAAAATGGTACTTCCGCATTGATGTAGGTACTGACCCCAAAACAGGTAAAAGAAAACAAAAGTACAGAGGTGGGTTTCCAACAAGAAAAGCTGCTCAAGATGAACTAACTAGTATTCAGGCTCAAGTTCTAGATGGTTCATATTTCGAACCATCAATTGAAATGTTTGAAGTATTTTTAAATCGGTGGTTCGATGGGATATATCGAAGAAATGTTGAACCTACAACTGCTGAATCACGTCGCCACATAGTTGATAAACAGATTATTCCATATTTTGATCAAAAAAAAATCTCAGATATAGATACTTTTATGATTGATGAATTCTATGAGGCAAAATTAGAAGAATGCTTATCAGCAGGATATATTAAAATCATGCATTCTATCTTAAATCAAACATTCAAAAAAGCACTAAACTGGAAGTTAATTAAGCATAATCCCGTTCTTGAGGCCTCTCCTCCCCCGGTAAAAAATTCAAAAATAAAAGGGCTTTGGACAAAAGGTGAAACTAAACAATTTCTAGAATTAGTAACAGAGAAGTCAATAGAGATACCATATATACTTGGGATTTTCACTGGAATGCGACGAGGGGAAACGTTAGGGCTAAAATGGAGTGATATTAATTTCGAAACAGGTCATATACACGTGCAAAGAAGTTTAGCTCGAACAAAGAATCAAGGCCTTTACTTTAAGAACGTTAAAACTGAATCCTCAGACCGAATTGTTGTTGTTTCTGACTATGTACTTAGTCTACTGAAAAATCATCAACAAAGACAAGAGACGATGAAAAACAAATTAGGAGAAAGCTTTATAGACAATGATCTTGTAAATTGCACACTTGATGGTAAACCAATAGAGCCAAGAAATTTACTAAGACAATTCCAATCACTTATTAAAGAAGCAAATTTACCAAAGATTACTTTTCACGATTTACGGCATCTCAATGCTACTACTTTAATGGCGTTGGGTGAAAATCCAAAAGTTGTTGCTGATCGACTAGGCCATAGCCGTGTTCAAGTCACACTAGATATTTACTCTCATGTAAGTACAGAATTACAAAGACAAACTGCTAATAAGTTCGAACAAGATTTTTTTAGAGACAATGTGCAATAAATGTGCAATTTTCTTTCTCGAAGGTCTTGTAGCAGTTTATGTTCAAAAACAAGAAAAGCTTCAATCCCTTATCTACCAAGGGATTGAAGCTTCCTATTTCGATGATCCGAGAGGGATTCGAACCCCCGACCCCTACCCTGTCAAGGTAGTGTTCTCCCACTGAACTATCGGATCAATATATTATTTTATGTAACACTTTAAGCTACATATTATATTATATTCAGTTACCTACCTCAAGTCAACACTTCTTCTCTATCACTGTTCGACTTATTTCCCAGAAAATATTTGAATCATGTCAAAACGGACTTGCCATATGACAAAACTCTCCCATTTAGACATGATTCTCATCATTATTCCTCAAAACTCAAAAACTACTATATCTATTCCTGAATCCCTTTTTCTTCAAAATATTTCGCTGCACCAGGATGTAACTCTAGATTTCCTAATCCTTCAAGTGCAGTTTCAGGTGTAATCAATTCACCTTTAGCATGTGTAATTTTATCTGTGTTCTCAAATAGTGATTTTGTCATCTCATAGACTAGCTCTTCATCTAAGTCCTTTGTTACAACAAGCATCGCCTTTACAGCGACTGTTGTTACGTCTTCTTCTATCTTATATGTTCCTGCAGCAACTGTATCTTGTGCATAATATGGATACTGATCAATTAATGCTTGAATTTTATCTTCTGCAAACGGGACTATTACGATATCGTTTTGGGCTGATAGTGCTTCTACCGCACCTGTTGGCGTCCCTGCTGTTATGAATGCTGCGTCGATGGTTCCAGCCTGAATGCCATCTGTTGATTCATCAAATGATAGGTTTTGAGGCTTAATATCTTTATCTGTTAGTCCATGAGCTTCTAACACTTGCATGGCATTGATGTACGCTCCGGAACCAGGGGCACCCACTGACACAGCTTTCCCCTTTAAGTCTTCTACTGACGTAATACCACTATCTTTTGTTGTGACAAGCTGAACTGTCTCCGGATATAAAGATCCAATTGCTTGTATATTATCAATCGCATTTCCTTCGAACATTTCTAATCCATCAATCGCATATGCGGCAATGTCTGTTTGTGAAAATGCTATTTCCGCTTCTCCAGCTCTTAAGGTTTCCATGTTTTCAGCTGAAGCACCTGATGTTTGTGGTGTTATATTTGCATTTGTGTTGTCGGTAATAATTTTTCCGATCTGGCCGCCGAGTGGATAATACGTTCCTCCTGTACCACCTGTTAATAAGCTTAAATCTTGCTTATCACCTGAATTATTTTCAGATTCGTTTGTGCCCTCTTCTTCATTTGTATTACCCGAATCAGCACCACTATTACAGGCAGCCATGACCAACATGAAGGCAAGGAGTAGAATAAACAACAGGCTATGACGCATTTTTTTCATCTCTTTTCCCCCTTTGAATTTTAGTTAAAGCGCTAGCTCTTTTTTATATATGATGAAACCTCTCTGTACATGCATATGAATCTTGACGAACTTCCTATATCTACCAACACAGAGGGCTAGTTCCCAGATAATTCTGTATAGTATATTATCAATATGTATAGTCAAAAAAGAGAAAAAAGAATGGTGAAAAATAGCACTTGACATTGTCCTGACATTATCGTATTGAAGGCTCACAAGGGTCGTTGGATCAAAATAATTCGAATTTCGGTACAGGTTATGCTTCTATTACGAATGTAAGACTTCTTGAATTGATACAATTCAAATTAACCGTTCATATATTTCAACTCTTCCAAACAACCAGCAAGATGCAGCCATTATTTCAGCCCTTATCGCTCTTGCTCGTGAGTTAAATATTCAAATTATTGCAGAAGGTATTGAAACAAAGGAGCAGTTGGAGTTCCTATTATCTAAGGGGGGTACAGATTTTCAAGAATATTATTTTAGTCTACCTCTTCAATTCAATAAAATAATAGAGTTAATAAAATCGAGTAGAGGGAAAAATAATTTTAATTATTTTCGCCCCTCTCACACCACCGTACGTACGGTTCCGTATACGGCGGTTCAATTTATATTACAGTGTGTACTTTTAGATAATGATCTAA
>NZ_JAIVLH010000052.1 GCF_020524345.1 Metabacillus niabensis | reverse complement strand
TTTAAAAAGTGGGTCAAACCCTTGATATTACTGGTTTTTTAACGAGTGTCGTAGTAATGAAAAATCATTACTTTCGTAATGAAAAATCATTACCACGAAATAAATAAAAAAAAGAGCCTATTAAAGGCTCTAAAATAATTTTTCAGGTAGCTTTTTTAATTCAGCAGGAGTTTTTCTAAACATAGCTTTTAAAGTTCCGTTTACGTTGTCTCTATCCCCTGAAAACATTATGTGAGGGTTTACGAACAAAGCGTAGGCTCGAACATTATTATCTTCTAAACCACTTTCAGACCGTGCTAAAATACCTTTATCGATTAACCCTTTTATGATTGGATTTACATTTTGCTTTTTCTTTCCTAAAACAGTAGCGAGATCACTTTGAGTTAAAGGTGTTGAATTAGTTTTCTTGCAATCTTCCACAATACAATTAGATTCAATTTCAACATGAGGAGCAATATCTATTAAAAATGTTTTTTCAGCAGTAGTTAAATATTTTATTTCACGTAAGTATAAAAGGTTGGCTTGGTTCAACTGGACAAACCTCGCTTTGTTTTTTACTTTTCTTTCAGGAATTAAAATCATCCCTCTAGAATTAGCTTTTGTTTGTAATTCAGTTGCTTGTTGCAGTTCTTCTTCCGTTAAAATCTTTTCATTTTGTATTTCTCTTAATCTTGCTTTTCTTTCAGCTTCTCTTAAATTTTTATTCAAGCTAATTCCTCTCCCTATGTAGCAGGAATTAGTCCCTTTATGTTAGAATATAAATACTAAATAAATGAATAAAGGAATCCTAATTCCTTGCAGTATTTGAGAAAACCGTCTAGCCAGCCAAGCAAGGACGGTTTTTCTTATGTCTAAATTCGACAATATCAATAAAACTCCTTTTTTACTACCCATTTTGAATCTTTCCTTGAAGGCTCACAAGTAACTTATCGTCAACTCGCTTAGGTTTATAACCCATTCGGTCTATCAAGATACCTTCTATAACCCTCATATGAGCCGTATAGCGCCTATATTCACTTTCAGCAAAGGCTAAAGTATCTGAATCAATTTCAATCAATTCTGCCCCCTTCTGAACGCCTCTCATGAGGTGATAACATTTCGTCCTTTCTTCCCTGACCTTTCTTAGCAGCAGTAACAAGTGATAGGTATGATAAGTCACCAGTACAGGATATGGCTTCTCGTAATCTTCCTCGACCACATCTCTGTTTAAAGAAGGACGTACCACCTTCAAAGGGGCTTCACAAAATTCGCATTCGCTTGCGAAATTACCATTCTCAGTTTGACAGTATGAACAAATCAATTCCCCACCTCCTAAAGATAAACGTTGCCATAAAGGCAACGGGAAAATGCCCTAAAGGCATTACGGTTGGTAAGGGGCTTTCTCACCTTCTGGCATGATTAAGCTTTCCTCCTGAACCTCATAAACGAGCTTGTTTTCTTTCTTGGACTTCTCCACATCAATGTTCATTAATTTCTCTTTATGCTTCTCTACTGCTTCCTTCATTCCATACGCTACTTTCTCAGCTTGATCCTCACCGATAATATCAAAATACTTCTCAAAAATCGCACCCACCTGAATCAATCGGCGTGTCCGTTCCTTTCGTTCTTTCGCTTGGATTCGGCTGGCAACTTGCTGTTTCCTCGCCTTAATCTGCTCCATCTTTTCCTCTAATTCTTGTAAACGTTCTGCGTCCGTTTTACGTGCCAATTCTAAAACCCTCCTGCATTGCCATATTTTTCTTTTATTATATCGGAAATAGTGCTAGAATACTAGACAAAAGGCAAGAATCGCCACAATGAAGTGTGGCACTGATTCCCGAAGAACGAAGGGCAAGGGCGCACTTACACAAACTATCGTTTGTCGTGCGGGTGCTTCGCACCAAAAGAAAAAAGCCTTTGCCTTATCAGGCAAGTTGCTAAAGCAACAAAAACATAATCGCCTATCGGCGAAGCCAAAACAGAAAAGGAACCACCTTCGGTACTTCCTTCTCCGTTTCGGTTAAATGGGATTCGCGTAGCGATGCAAGAGAGGTGAGAATCATGGCAATCTATCATTTTTCAGCACAAGTTATTTCAAGAGGAAAAGGGCAATCGGCTGTCGCTTCTGCATCTTATCGTTCCGGTGAACGTTTAACCGATGAGCGCACCGGCGAAATGAAATACTACGTTCGAGAAGTCCAACCGGATACCATGATTCTTGCCCCTGCTAATTCTCCTGAATGGGTGCAAGATCGTAACCGTTTATGGAATGAAGTCGAAAAGTCTGAAACAAGAGTCAACTCTCGTTTGGCTAGAGAAATCAATATTGCTTTACCAAGAGAACTAAGCAATGACCAACAAAAAGAATTAATCCGTGATTATGTTCAAAAAGAATTTGTAGATAAAGGGATGATCGCAGACGTTGCGATTCACCGTGATGATAAAGAAAATCCCCATGCTCATGTCATGCTAACCACAAGAGAAATTACAGCTGATGGATTCGGTCCCAAGAATCGTGACTGGAACAAGAAGGAGCTTCTTGAACAATGGCGTGAGGAATGGGCAAACCACGCAAATAAAGCGTTAGAAAAAGAGGGGATTCAGGAACGCATTTCCCACCTTTCGCATGAAGCACGTGGACTAGAACAGCTTCCGACTGTTCATCTTGGCCACGTTGCTCATGAGATGGAAAAGCGTGGTGTCCGTACAGAAAAAGGAGATATTAACCGTGACCGTCAGGAATACAACGCTCTTGTCGTGGATCTCCAAAAGTACCGTGAAGAAAAACAAGCGTTGGAACAAGAGAAGGCTCGCCAGCAAGAACAAAAGCAAAACGCTGAAAAATTTAGCACGGCTGCCGAACGTGTGGATTTGCAAAATGCTTCTAAGGTTCTGAAGGCTGAATCTTCTTTACCAAACATAAAAAATCGTTACGATCAGCTTGATAAATGGGATGAACGCTTAAATAAAAATGACAGCTATATCCGTTGGAAAGACGAAACGCTCCGAGGAGCTTCCGACCATTTCAGATGGATTCATTCTTTCGAGAAACAAGTTCAAGAAGCTGAAAGACGAATCGAAAATATTAATTGGCTTAACCCATTGAAATTAAAGGAAAATCGAATCACTAAAGATAGAGCCGAACAAGAAATTTCTAAGGCGAAAACTGAAATTAAATTCCATGATGAAAAGCTTAATTACCACCGTGAAAAGCTTGGTTTCAGCAATGAAAAGGAATTTAACCAGGTGAAAACTCAACACGAATCAGAGCGTTCAGGACTCCTGGAGAAAAACAGAAACACTCGTCAATATATCCGTTCTGAACGTGATGTGCTTCAGAAGGCTGAAATTGCCCATAAAAACGCTTTTGTTCGTCAGGTGGCTTCTTTGTATCCTGAACGCTCTGAAATGCGTCATATGAGCTTTAAAACGGCTCTGAACATTGTTGATGTCAATTCTAAGTATGGGAAAGGTAAAGCAGTCCCAATCGAGAGCATTGAAAAGACGGTGAATAATCGAAAATCAGAAATTCAAAGGCTTCAAGGAGAAATTTCTCGTGTAGATCAGACGAAAGGACGCTTGCAGCGTGCAGAACGTTATCTAAAAGATTTTGAAAAACACCAAGCCATTGTTGAGAAATATGAGAACAATCCATTCCTGAAAGGAAAAATGCTTGTCTCCAAATCAGCCAAACGAGAGTATGACAGTGCTGTAACTGCCCGTGATAGCTATAAGAATTACATGCAGAAGGAAGGCATTACTGGAAGAGCCGACTTTGAAAAACAGATAGAATCCTTCGGGAAAATGGAAGCCAAAGTGCCTGAATATCAAGGACAAATTCAATCCCAAGAAAAAGGACTGGGCTTGTTAGACGCAGTTATGAAAGGCATTGAACAAGCGAGTAGAGAAATGACTAGACAACAACAACGCCAGCAACAAAAAGTACAGGGCAAAGGTAAATCGAAACAAAAATATCAAGGTATGGACAGAGAAATGTAGAGGGGGATTAATATGAATTTAACAAGTAAACTAGAACGTGAAAAAGCTTTAGCTGAAACTCTGAAGGAAACAAAAGAACTTAACTCACTTATGAGAGATTATCTTCGAGTGGCAATGGACAAAGAATCAGCCCATCACTTTGAACGAAAAACAGAAATTAATACAATCTATGCAGAACTTGAAACCATAAAAAAGCAACTAGCCGAAATAGCTGTTCATACCCCTTCTAAAGAACTTAGAACACTTGCAAAAGCTTATAATAACAAGGGAATTTCACTTGATAGTTTAGGGCAATATGAAAAGGCTATTGAATGCTACGATAAAGCCTTAAAGTTTAATCCAGATGACAATAACGCTGTATTAAATAAAGGCGTTGCTCTAGATCAAATGGGTAACCATGAAGAAGCCATTGAACATTACGACCAAATCATTTCAAACCTAGAACCTTTGACAGAAGATGACTTTGAATACCTTGAGGAAATTCCTCAATTTGATTTAGATAATCTAGAAATCAAAATACCTTTAGGATAATCGCCCTCTTTCGAGGGTCTTTTTTATTCTTACAGACAAGGTTTTGGTTGCCTTGATGGCAACCTTTTAGCCTTTAGGGCAGATACGAAAAATATATAAAATTAGGGGTTGCCAAACAAAGGGCGAATTGCTATTTAATAGAGAGTAAGAAGGGGATAAGTTTAAAAAGTGGGTCAAACCCTTGATATTACTGGTTTTTTAACGAGTGTCGTAGTAATGAAAAATCATTACTTTCGTAATGAAAAATCATTACCACGAAATAAATAAAAAAAAGAGCCT
>NZ_JAIVLH010000051.1 GCF_020524345.1 Metabacillus niabensis | reverse complement strand
CGCTTCCTCCAGCCCTTATCTCAAGATAAGTACCTTGCGCTTCCTTAGTGGTTGGTCGATGTGTACCCCCACAGTGGACTTTCACCACCTAGATAGTTGCCATGCCTGGCACACCAAAAGAAAGAGCTAACCTCAATAGTTAGCTCTTTTCGTAACTTATGCATTCACATTTTCATTCTTCTTTACAGCCGGAAGCTTCTCTAATGCCGCATCAAAATCCTTAATCAAATCTTCCACCTTTTCTAATCCTACACTCAATCTAAGCAATCCATCTGAAATTCCACGTTTTTCACGTTCAGCTGGCGGCATTGCTGCGTGTGACATTTTTGCCGGATAGGAAAGAATCGATTCCACCGCCCCTAAGCTTACGGCGAAAACAGGAAGCTCAACATTCTCCACCAATGTTCTTACCGCATCTCCATCTGCTAGTTTAAATGATAAAACCGCTCCAGGTCCGTCTGCTTGATATCGCTGTGTATCATGTCCCGGATGAAAGCTTAAGCCCGGGTAGTATACTTCCACCACCTTTGGATGGTCAGCCAAAAATTCAGCGATTTTTAATGCCGAAGCTTGTGATTGCTGTAATCGTACATGTAACGTTTTTAAGCCTCTAAGAACTAACCATGCATCCTGTACACCAAGCACTGCTCCGAATGCATTTTGTAGTTTATATAAGCGATCCCCAAGCTCAGGGTCTTTTACAACCGCAAGTCCTGCAAGCACATCACTATGACCTGCTAAAAACTTCGTTGCACTATGAAGCACAACATCCACACCAAGCTCCAATGGTCTTTGAAGCTCCGGAGTTAAAAACGTATTATCTAAAAAGGTTAAACAATTATTGGCTTTTGCTAAATTCACAATGCCTTTAATGTCTGTTACCTTTAACAATGGATTTGAAGGTGTTTCCATATAGATTACCTTCGTATTTGGTCTAATTTCAGATGCAACCTGATGAAGATCTGTCATATCAACAAATGTATGCTCAATGCCAAAACGAGTTAATACGTCTGTAATAATCCGAAATGTCCCGCCATATACATCCTCGGTTACCAATACGTGATCACCTTGCGATAATAATAAGAAAGCTGTTGAAATAGCAGCCATCCCTGAAGAAAATGCCAATCCTCTTGATCCACCCTCTAATTCTGCGATAGCTTGTTCCAATGCTTCACGGGTCGGATTTCCTGAACGTGCATAATCATACTTTCCAAACTCATCAATATCGAATTGATGAAAAGTGGAAGAATGGTGAATAGGCACACTTACCGATCCTGTGCTATGGTCCACCTTTGATTCATTATGAAGTAGTTTTGTTTGAAATGACCAATTATGATTGCTCAACTGCTACCGCTCCCTTCATTGCTTTAAATGCTTGTGTAAGATCTTCTATAATATCCTCCGCATGTTCAACACCTACTGAAAAACGCAATAACTTGTTACAAACACCATTTGCAATGCGAATTTCTTCAGGTATGTCCATATGAGTTTGGGTAGCCGGATATGTGATAAAGCTTTCAATTCCGCCTAAGCTTTCAGCAAATGAAATAGTTTTTAAGTTTTTCAAAAATGGATTGACCCATGTTTCATCCTGCAAACGGAAAGAAAGCATTCCACCTTTTCCCGGATAAAGAACATCGAGTACGTCAGGATGCTCCTCTAAAAACTGTGCAACCTGCTGAGCATTTTGCTGATGCTGTCTCATACGAAGAGATAATGTTTTCATCCCTCTCATTAATAACCATGAATCAAATGGCGATAACACCGCTCCAATTGCATTTTGATGCTGAAAAAACTCATCACTCAGCTCCTGTCCCTTTGTCACAACTAAACCGGCAAGCACATCATTATGTCCACCTAAATATTTTGTTGCACTGTGAATGACAATATCAGCACCATCTAAAATTGGCATTTGAAGTACAGGAGTATAAAAGGTATTATCAACAATCACTAAAATATCATGTTTTTTTGCTATTGTTGCTAATTCTTTTATATCTGTTTCCTGCATTAATGGATTTGTTGGTGTTTCAATAAATAAAGCTTTTGTTTTCTCATTTATTAACTTTTCTGTTGCCGTTGGATTTGTGAAATCATCGTATTGAAAAGATAGTCCGTACTTTCTCCACTCTCTTTCAAACAAACGATAGGTTCCACCATATAAATCAGATGAGACGATTAGTTCATCTCCACTTTGGAATAAAGCCATGATCGTTTGGATTGCAGCCATTCCTGAGCTGAAGGCAAATCCGCGATCACCATGCTCTAATTCAGCGATTGCCTGCTCTACGAGTAATCTAGTAGGATTTCCTGTACGTATATAATCAAACCCTGTTGATTCTCCAATCCCTGCATGACGATATGCTGTAGAAAAATAAACTGGAGGGTTTACAGTACCTGTTACATTTTCACTTCTGTTACCAATTTGGGCTAATTTCGTTTCAATTCGTTTGCTCATGTTTGTCACTCCTAAAGTTTGAATTTATGATTATGGACATGAGAGAAAGCGTTCCTTATCTTTTCTAAGGCAAAATAAAAAGTCTTCCCCGTTAAGAAGAAGACTGTATTGTTTTGAGTGCGCTTCTTCTTATCTCTCAAGCATAAAGCTGGTGTGGCTTGCTGGATTTAGCACCTTGGCACTCGTGGAAGTCTTGGATAAGTTGATTATAGATTTGAGAAACTCATAATTAGTATTGTGTTGTTTTTCACAGCACGCAAGTGGTTGCGGCAAGATGAGCAAGCCTGCGACAGGAAATTAAAAATGCCTGAAACAAACAAAAGCGCTTTGTTTCATTTCCTGTCGGTGCTGTAAAAAACTTACTTAGAGTTTGTTATCATAATCACCAGATCTTCACTCGTTATGAACCGGTTGCTGAGGCTTCATAGGGCCAGTCCCTCTGCCTCTCTTGATAAGAAATATATGAAATTTTTTGGTTTACTTTTTTTTACTACTTTACATGATTCGAGTTTAGAATGCAATACAATTATTGTAATAGTTTGATTTGTGTAATTATTCCCACACAAAAAGCCGACGTTTTGTCGGCTTCTACTTAGATTTCGATTTTTCATTAAAATAATTGACAGAGTACATAGATCCTTCTGCAACCATCGAATTATCTTCTATATCATAAGGATCGGGATGTCCGGCTTTTTCCATAACTGGTTCTTTCCTAGATAAAAGGATTTTTGCTTTATTTTTTATTCGCTGTATTCCATAATTCATTTTATCTTTTCGTTTCTCATCTTTTAATAAATAAGAAGTAACACCTATTGTTGATAGCGCCACACCGGATAAAACCACTGTCCTCTTTGATAAGGCTTGTTTTTTCATTGTGATTCTCCTTTCACTCTTTTTTAATAGGTTTACCATGTACATTCCCTTGTCTCATTCTTTTCAAACCTTTTTTCTCTATCTTTCTATTTGCATTTTTAAGGATGAATCGTCTCAGGCGTGTTAAAATAGAAAAGGGTTTCAAACACATACATTAAGGAGGGAAATGATGAGTAAACATACAGGTATAATAAAGGAGCGTTCCTTTTTTTCAGCATCTTTAGAGGAAGAAGTAACATTACTTATTTATCTTCCGGAAAATTTTTCTCCTTTATATAAGTATAGTTTGTTAATTGCACAGGATGGTCAGGATTATTTCAAGCTGGGCCGGGTTGGCAGACAACTCGAAGCACTCATGAAAGAAGAAGAAATTGAGAATGTCATTGTTGTAGGAATTCCATACAAAGATGTCGATGACCGCCGAGACAAATATCATCCTAATGGAGTTAAGGTTAAGCAATATATACGCTTTCTCGCACATGAGCTTGTTCCATATTTGGATAAAGAGTTTCCAACCTACCAAATTGGATACGGCCGTGCTCTTATCGGAGATTCTTTAGGGGCATCCGTTTCATTGCTGACAGGCTTAATGTATCCAAATATTTTTGGTAAACTCATTTTGCAATCCCCATTTGTAAATGATGATGTATTGGAAGCAGTAGAAAACTTCACTTCATCTACTCGTCCAATTGTTTATCATCAAATTGGAAAGAAAGAAACGGCTGTAAAAACAACTCATGGTGAGATCGTTAATTTTGTGACACCGAACCGCAAGCTTGCAGAAGCGATTGAAAAAAAGGGATTTTCATACACCTATGAAGAATTCGATGGCGATCATACATGGAAGTATTGGCAGCCTTCTTTAACTCCGATTTTCAAGCAAATATTTGAGTAATTTTCAGGCACATCATACGTACATATGTTTATTCTTAAAAATTTGATATACTAACATTACAATGACTCGTTAGGAGGGAATGACATGAAATACGGAATTGCCCTTTTTCCATCTAAAAAACTACAGGATCTTGCTAATTCATATCGTAAACGATATGACAAACATTACGCTTTAGTTCCACCTCATTTAACGTTAAAAACAGCATTTGATGCAGATGATACTGAAATTAAAGCTGTTGCAAAAGAGTTACGTGAGGTCGCTGAAGCAACTAAACCTTTGCACATATCCATTAAGAAGGTAAGCTCTTTTTCACCTGTGAATAACGTCATTTATTTAAAAGTTGACCCGACAGATGAGCTTAAAGCTCTCCATGAAAAGCTGCATACAGGATCGCTGAGTAGCAATCCGGAGTATGCGTTTGTTCCACATATAACAATTGGTCAAAAACTATCAGACGATGAACATTCAGATGTTTTGGGAAATCTTAAAATGTTGGATATTCATCATGAAGAAGTTATTGATCGTTTTCATCTTTTATACCAATTAGAAAACGGTACTTGGACTGTCCACGAAACATTTTTACTTGGAAAGGAAAGCGAATAATTGAACATACAACAAGTCACAACAAAAGAACAACTAGATGATGCATTTTCAGTACGATACACTGTTTTTGTAGATGAACAAAAAGTTCCAGTTGAAGAAGAAATTGATCAACTTGAGGATGAATCAACACATGTCGTGCTATATGATGACAGCCAAAAGCCTGCCGGTGCAGGACGGGTGCGAGTTGTCGACGGCATAGGCAAACTTGAAAGAATCTGTGTTTTATCAACAAGCCGCAAAAACGGCGCCGGTCGAATGATTGTTGAAAAATTAGAAGAAATTGCAACTAAGCAAGGTGTAAGCAAGCTAAAGCTTAACGCACAAACACATGCAATTCCTTTTTATGAGAAGTTAAGCTATGAGGTTGTGTCTGATGAGTTTATGGACGCAGGTATACCTCATGTGACGATGATCAAGGAAATAGAAAAAAGCTAACATTCTTGTTAGCTTTTTTCTCAGGCTGTCGAGAAACCTCGGCAGCCTATTATTTTTATCTGAATACTTTAACTTTTCACCGCGTTAATTTGGTATAATATAGATAACTAATTGGGAGGGTGATATTTATGTTCA
>NZ_JAIVLH010000050.1 GCF_020524345.1 Metabacillus niabensis | reverse complement strand
GTTGGAAAGACGAAACCATCAGAGGAGCTTCCGATCATTTCAGATGGATTCATTCTTTCGAAAAACAGATTCAAGAAGCTGAAAAGAGAATTGAAAATATTAATTGGCTCAACCCATTAAAATTAAAGGAAAATCGACTCACTAAAGATAGAGCCGAAGAAGAAATTTCTAGGGCGAAAACCGAAATTAAATTCCATGATGAAAAGCTAAACTACCACCGTGAAAAGCTTGGTTTCAGCAACGAGAAAGAATTTAACCAGGTGAAAACGCAACATGAAGATGAACGCCCAGGACTCCTGGAGAAAAACAAACAGACTCGTCAGTATATCCGTTCAGAACGTGATGTACTTCAGAAAGCCGAAAATGCCCATAAAAATGCTTTTGTTCGTCAGATGGCTTCTTACTATCCTGAACGTCCTGAAATGCGTTATATGAGCTTCCAAACAGCTTTAAAGGTTGTTGAGATTCAGAAAAAATACGGAAAGGGCAAAGTTGTTCCAATTGAAAACATCGAAAAGACCCTACGTCACCGAAAACAAGAAATCAAAAGACTTAATGGAGAACTTACTCGTGTGGATCATAACCAGTCACGCTTACAGCGTGCAGAAAGTTATTTAGAAAACTATGAAAGACACCAAGCCATTGTTGAAAAATATGAAAACAATCCCCTTTTAAAAGGGAAAATGCTTGTTTCTAAATCAGCAAAACAAGAGTATGAACGTGCTATGATGGCTCGAAATAGCTATCAGAATCACCTCAAAAATGAAGGCATTTCAGGAAGAACAGAGTTTGAAAGTCAAAAAGAAATTTTAAAGGGAATTGAAGCAAAAGTTCCTGAATGGAAGGAACAAATCCACTTCCAAGAAAAAGGTCTTGGCTTGTTTGATGCCGTCATGAGAGGCATTGAGGTAGCAGCCCAAGAAATGCATAGACAACAAAAATTTCATGAATATGAAAGTCAAAAAAGAAGACGGATTTATCAACAAAATCAAGCAGAAATAGACAGATAAAGGAGAGGTTTAAGTGAAAGTCAAAGAGTTGATAGAATCACTAAAAGAGTGTGACCCGAACGCTGAAATTCAGGTATTGTTTCCCCTTCCGAACCGTCCGATTGGTGGCATATTAGAACCGATTTTTGAAGTAAAACCTAGTATTAATCAAGACTCAAATAAGACTCACTATGTCATTGATACTGGCATTGGAGAAGAAGGACGTTATGAAACCTTCAAAAAAGAAAAAAACGTATAAAATAAAGGTATGTCATGACGTTATGCCGAAAAATTTAGTGGAGGTGTATCGTCATGACTATTGTTTATAAAGCAAAAGAAGTAATGGAAAAGTTAGAAATCAAAGATTCAGTCTTTAAAAAATACATTTCCATACTTGAAAAAGAAGGTTACTTCATCCAAAAAAACCAACAAGGTCATAGACTTTTTACTGATGAAGATATAAGCACTTTAGAAAAATTCATTGAATTAAGCAAATATAACGGCATGACCCTTGAGTCTGTCGCAAAAATGATTGGAAATACAAAACAGAAGAGTAACAGTCATGACGTCATAGAAGAAAACAAGCAAAGTTATGATGTTATGACACTAATCACGACTGCTGTTACTACTGCTCTTGAAGAACAAGCAAAGCAACATTCTGCTCAACTTCAACAAATGCAAGAACAATTGAACAGAATTGAAAGCAGTCAAAATGACCGTGATCAAAAATTAGTTCAATCATTAAGAGAGTCTCAAGAAACGAAAAAGTTGTTATTAGAAGTTAAAGAACAAGTTGCTGCAACTCAAGAAAAAAAAAGTTGGTGGCAAAAATTGTGGAAAGGATGATTTTTCATGAAAAGTGTAGGTGTAGTAAGAAAAGTAGACGAATTAGGAAGAATTGTTATTCCAATTGAATTACGCAGAGCATATGAAATAAGCATTGGAGATCCACTAGAAATTTACGTTAATGAGGATCAAATTATCTTAAAGAAATATAAACCCCAACATCAATGTATGATTACTGGAGATGTTTCAGATAAAAATTTCACTTTAGCAAATAGAAAAATCAATCTAAGCCCTGAAGGGGCTAATTTGCTTAAAAAGGAATTAGAAAAATACCTTGAAAAAGTTTAAAAGATCATCTTCAATTCTATCATTCAACTAAGAACTCAACTGCATAAAACCCTACTTTTTTATGCAGCTGCCAGGCTTCTTCAGAAGCTCAAAACGTTGATAAATCAACGATGTATAAAATCTTGCATAATCGATAAAAAACGAACAAGAGCCAAACCCATATGTATCAAGGGTTTGGCTCTTTTACTAACTTCATATAGTTGTGATTATGTTAACTAGATTTGTATAAAGTTTTCATTCTCAATTGTAAAATAAATCATAAAGTAAATATTATAAATATATTAATATCTTGTTTGAGCATGTGTAGTAATAGTATCAAAACTAGTACTAGAAACTCCTTGCCAGCTAAGTGAAGGTCCTCCAACACTCATACTATAGGAGTAACTTGAGCTAACTGTTGTTTTAGCGTGAGAATAATTCCCATAAGCATTAATGTAATAAGGAGTTACAGATGAATTTTTGACAATGGTATAATACATGTAACCTTCTAATTCAGTAACTCGTAAATTAGAAGCATTATCTTTAAGATTCATTTTAACTCCATAACCAGCACCTTGTTTACTCCATAAAGAACTACTAGAACTGTAAGAAGAGCTACCTCCATAAAATCCTCCAGTATTTGGATTCGTATAGGACCATAGTTGTTGACCATATTGAGATCCAGATTTAGGTGAAAATGTTGAATCTATAGAGGTGCTAAGAACATCATAACTTCTTGTTGAAGGCATAATATCCCAAATAAACTTGTTATATAGTCTTATACCTGAACTTAATCTTTGTATAGATGTAGTTAACCTTCTATAACTTGTTGAAGCTGTATCAGAGCTTGCCATAGTACTAAATTCACCGTCTGAACTCTGAGACTCTTTCTTTTTAGATTCTACTTTTTTAAAATATTCTTCTTTACTTAATTCAGTAGAAATATAACTTGAATTTTCTTCACTTGTACTTGATGTACTTGAAGAAAAACTCCGATTTAATTGAGGTTGTTCTTTAACTTCATAATACTTTGTAACCTCAGTTTGAGATTCTAATATAACATCTTTATTTTCATTAAAAACTTCTTGTTCCATTTGATCAATGGCTAAATCACTGAAACCTAAACTCTTAAGATTTGCATACTCATTTTCTGTCATAGTAATTCCAGTTGAAGTAGTTATTTTTTCCTCTTCTGCATTTACAGTATTTTGAATCAGGAAAAAAATTGATAAAGTAAAAAGACAAATAGCTATTTTTTGAAATTTTTCATAATATTACCTCCTTTTCTATTTTTATAATATCATAATTTCATATTTATAGAAGAACATTAACAAAAAAAGGAAGTGGGAAAATGGGAATTCCAACAGTTTGGATAATTATTATTAGTATTTTAAGTATTCTAATTCATTATGCTATTTTAGAAACTGCTGTAAGAAGAGGTATTGATTCTTCAGAAACTAATGAATTACTAAAAAAAATTCTTGAGAATCAAAAAGATAAAAATAATAAGTAGGTCAATAGGTTAATAATAACTCCGACCAAAAACCAGTAGTAAAAGACCTCGAATCACATGTATGTTGTGTAGTCGAGGTCTTTTACTGTTTGCGATATTAAGAGAGAAGTCGTAAACATCTCTATACTAAGGTGTATTTCCCTTTTAAAACTATAAATGAAAGAGAAATTGTTCCTAAATACAAGGTTTTGTTGCCTTTATGGCAACCTTGTTGCCTTTATGGCAGATAACGAAAAATATTATAAAATTAAAGTTAGAAAACAAAGGGCGATTTGCTACTAAACAATAGTGATAATAGAGAGGGTTTGTTAAAAGTGATTCAAAGTGTTGATATGACTAAGTTTGTTAGACTTTTGGGGGTGTGACGTTTTCGTCACAAAATGGTTAAAAAGTGTGACACTTTCGTCACACCTAATAATTTCCAAATAATAAAAAAGATCGTATCAAATTTTAGATACGATCTTAATATTTTCAAAAAAATCTAGTAGGTAAATTTACTTTTTTACCATTTTGATCTTTAAGATTTTTTAAAGAGTGCTGAAATAATCTCATAGTTAGCTTGTCCAGTTGAACATTATTTTTTCTAGGTGCACAAATCATAATATAAGGATTGACAATCCATGTTCTAGGACTTACAGTTCTTCCATTTTCAATAACATGTCCTGCACCTTCAGGATTTAGTAAAATCTCTTTTTTCTTCAAAGAGTTCATGATTAAAGAGGTCTTTTCTCTTGATTTGCCAATCATTTCAGCAATATCTGAAACTGTTGCAGACTTTGGAAGTTCAAAATCATCTTCAATATTTCTTCGCTTTTTCTTAAATTTATCTTCTCTGCAAATAATCACATTACTTTTAAATTCTAAATAGGCTTGAATCCTAAACAAAAAACTTTCTTCTGCTTGGGTTAAATAACCAATCCGATTTAACAAATCTAAATTTCTATGCATGGTCTGATTAAATGGCTCCCCTGCAAATGGATCTTTACTGGATCCAATAAAATGTTCTTCACCAGTAAGTTCTTTTAATTGGTCTAATAATGACTTTTTTAATTCTTCGACTCTTGATCTAGCTTCTGAATCTTTTTCAAAATCTCTTTTTCTAGCATTTCTTTCGGCTTGTTCAAAATCTACAATGTTATCTTTTCCCACTACTTTTTCTCTCCCTTATGTAGCAGGAATTAGTCCTCTTGTGATAGAATATAAATATTCAAATGTTAATAAAGGGACTAATCCCTTGCGTGTTTTGAGAAACCCTCCGAGTCGGCAAACTTGAGGGTTTTTTCTTTCTCTAATTTCGACAATACCAATAAAATACCCTTTTTTCTAGCCATTTTCTACCTTTTTTCTCAAACTCTCTAGTAACTTATCATCCACTCTCTTAGGTTTATAACCCATCCTATCAATCAAGATACCTTCTATAACCCTCATACGAGCCGTATAACGCCTATATTCACTTTCTGCAAAGGCCAATGTATCTGAATCGATTTCAACCAATTTAGAGCCTTTCTGAACACTTCTCATGAGGTTATAACTTTTTGTTCTTTCCTCTCTCACTAGTCGAAGCAAAATTAACAAATCATATGTATGAAAAAGCGACAGCTCCCCAAAAGGAAGTTCACACTGTTCCAAATAAATAAACTCTCTCATTTTAGGTCGCTGCTTCTTCAATGGCGCAACACAAAACTCACAATTTTCACTGTCCATATGATTTTTTGAACCGCAATAACTACAGATCATCAAGCCTTCTCCTTATACCGATCTAACACAATTTCACGAAAAAAAGCCGACATCGATTTTAACTCTCTCTCATCAATTTCCTTGCCGATCTTCTCCCAAATATCATGAGGAAGTGTAATTGAAACCTTTTTCGTTACTCCCAATGATGGACGACCCATCATTTCTCTTTTTGCTGAATGAGAATGCTTCAAATGCTCCGGTAACAACTCATGTTTATATGGCGGAATATACAATTGTTCAAGCATGCTGTTGATTTTTTTAAAATCTAGTCCCTCACGAGTTGCAAGAACTACAAAATCATCTTCTAAATCTTTCATGTTCTCATATAAATCCTTCTCACCATTCCAACGAGCATCATACATCTTTCTATGAAAGTCTAATACTTCTAGCATCTTCATTTCCCCTTCGCATTTATGTTACTTTTACTATAATACTTTAAGTAACTTTAAGTCAATCAATAATAGGATTTTATTTTTTTCTTGAACACAAAGAAAGGTTGCCATAAAGGCAACCCAATATGCCCTTAAGGCATTAAGACAGTTGATAGGTGGGGTTCTCTTCTGGAATAATCGATTCTTCCTCTTGAACCTCATAGACGATCTTATTTGCTTCTTTGGACTTCTCCACATCAATGTTTAATAATTTCGCTTTGTGCTTCTCTACTGCTTCCTTCATTCCGTACGCTACCTTCTCAGCTTGATCCTCACCAACAATATCAAAATACTTCTCAAAAATCGCTCCTACCTGAATCAATCTTCGTGTACGCTCCTTTCGTTCCTTTTGTTGAATTCGGCTCGCAACTTGTTGTTTCTTCGCCTTAATCTGATCCATTTTTTCCTCTAATTCTCTTAAACGTTCTTCGTCCGTTTTACGCCCCACGTTAAAACCCTCCTGCATTCCCATATTTTTCTTTTATTATAGCGAAATCAGTGCTAGAATACTAGACAGAAGCAGGGAATCGCCACAATGGAGTGTGGCACAAATTCCCGAGGATCGAAGAGCAAGGGCGCACTTACACAAACTATCGTTTGTCGTGCGGTTGCTTCGCAACAAATGCAAAACCATTCGCCGAAATCGGCGAGTTGCTAAAGCAACAAAGTACCAATCGCCTATCGGCGAAGCCAAAACAGAAAGAGAAGCACCTTCGGTATTTCCCTTTCCGTTTCGGTCAAATTGAATTTCGCAATCGCATGCGAAATCTCATTCATAATCGCGTAGCGTCAAAAAGAAACGGAGGTGAGAATCATGGCAATCTATCATTTTTCAGCACAAGTTATTTCAAGAGGTAAAGGGCAATCATCTGTTGCTTCAGCTTCTTATCGTTCAGGTGAACGTTTAACAGATGAACGTACTGGTGAAGAAAAATTTTATCGTCGAGAAGTTCAACCGGATACCATGATTCTTGCTCCTGAACATTCTCCTGAATGGGTGCAAGATCGCAACCGGTTATGGAATGAAGTTGAGCAATCTGAAACGAGAAAAAATTCTCGTTTAGCAAGAGAAATTAATATTGCTTTGCCTAGAGAATTATCTAATGATCAACAAAAAGAGTTAATTAAACATTATGTTCAAGAACAATTCGTCAATAAAGGCATGATCGCTGATATTGCGATACATAGAGACGATAAAGAAAATCCTCATGCTCATGTCATGTTGACGACTAGAGAAATTGCAGCTGATGGATTCGGTCCAAAAAATCGTGACTGGAACAAGAAAGAACTTCTTGAACAATGGCGTGAAGAATGGGCTAATCATGCGAATAGAGCGTTAGAAAAAGAAGGGATCCAAGAACGAATTTCCCACCTTTCACATGAAGCACGTGGACTTGAACAACTTCCTACTGTTCATCTTGGCCATGTTGCTCATGAAATGGAAAAGCGTGGTGTTCCTACTGAAAAAGGAGATTTGAACCGTGATCGTCAAGAATACAATGCTCTTGTCGTGGATCTGCAAAAGTACCGTGAAGAAAAACAGACCCTTGAACAAGCAAGAGATCGCCAGCAAGAGAAAAGAGAAAAAGCAGAAAGATTTCATACAGCTGCTGAACGTGTAGACTTGCAAAAGGCTGCGAAAATTTTGAAGGATGAACCTTCTTTACCAAACATAAAAAATCGCTATGAACAGCTTGATAAGTGGGATGAGCGATTAAACAAAAATGACAGCTATATCCGTTGGAAAGACGAAACCATCAGAGGAGCTTCCGATCATTTCAGATGGATTCATTCTTTCGAAAAACAGATTCAAGAAGCTGAAAAGAGAATTGAAAATATTAATTGGCTCAACCCATTA
>NZ_JAIVLH010000049.1 GCF_020524345.1 Metabacillus niabensis | reverse complement strand
TCATCTGAACACCACCTAGAGTTTATATATTTATTTTAAATGAAAATAGCGAAGACTTCCTCGATAAAATCGAGAAAGCCTTCGCTTAAAACGATATAGAGACTTTTTCAGTGGCCTCCCCGCATAAGGTTATCTTTTTAATTTCCATGAAATAAGTCTGTTACATTATACCATTATTTCTGCAGGAAACCCCTTATATGCCAACGTTTCGACGGCACTTCACACAGATGAAATAAAAATGTAATATAATTTAGTCTATATTTGCCGAAATTTGATGGTATAATTAATTTTGTAATTTAAGGACAAGGGGTTACTATGTCTATTTTGTCGACATTTATCGACAGGTATTGACATAGTTTCAAAGTGTAAAAAAACAACTTTAGGTGGTTTATATCTATGATTGAAATGTCAGAAGTATATAAAACATATCCAAATGGTGTGTTAGCTATTAATGGAATAGATATTATGATAAATCAAGGCGAATTTGTATATGTGGTCGGACCAAGTGGTGCAGGGAAATCGACTTTCATTAAAATGATGTACCGTGAAGAAAAGCCTTCAAGCGGAAAAATCGTAATTAATGGTGTTGATCTTTCAACCCTGAAAGAATCTAAGGTTCCGATGTTACGACGTCAAATAGGTGTCGTTTTCCAGGACTTTAAATTGTTACCGAAACTAACAGTCTTTGAAAATGTCGCATTTGCATTAGAAGTTATCGGTGAAAATCCGAAAAGTATAAAAAAGAGAGTACTAGATGTTTTAGATTTAGTTCAGCTTAAACATAAAGCGAGGTTTTTCCCTGATGAGTTATCTGGTGGGGAGCAGCAGCGTGTGTCCATTGCCCGTTCGATTGTCAACAATCCCGCCGTTATGATCGCGGATGAGCCGACAGGAAATCTTGACCCTGATACATCATGGGAAATTATGCATCTGTTTGAAGAAATTAATAATCGTGGCACAACCATTGTAATGGCAACTCATAATAAAGAGATTGTAAATACATTGAAAAAACGTGTTATTGCTGTTGAAGATGGAAAAATTGTGCGTGACGAAGCAAGAGGGGAGTACGGTATATATGATTAATACTCTTGGCCGTCATTTACGTGAAAGCTTAAAAAGTTTAGCAAGAAATACTTGGATGACATTTGCATCCGTCAGTGCTGTAACAGTCACGTTAATTTTAGTCGGAACATTTCTTGTGATTATGATGAACCTGAATCATGTCGCAGATAATCTTGAAAAAGACGTAGAAATTCGCGTTTTAATTGATGTCACAGCTGATGAAAAAGCCCAGCAAACACTGAAGGGCGAAATTGAAAAAATAAGCCAGGTTGATTCGGTTGTTTTCTCACCTAAGGAAAAAGAATTAGAAAACTTAGTAGATAGCTTGGGAGAAGAAGGGAAATCGTTTGAACTATTTGAGCAAAACAATCCGTTGAATGATGTGTTTGTTGTAAAAGCAAAAGAACCGCGTGATACAACTGTTGTTGCAGAGAAACTAGAAAAATTAGATAATGCATCAAAAGTTCGTTATGGACAGGATCAGGTTGATAAATTATTTAATGCCATTTCTGTTGCACGAAACATCGGTATTGCGTTGATTATCGGGTTGATTTTCACGGCGATGTTCTTAATTTCAAATACAATCAAAATTACGATTATTGCTCGTAGACGTGAAATTGAAATTATGAAATTAGTTGGTGCAACTAACGGGTTTATCCGCTGGCCATTTTTCCTTGAAGGATTATTATTAGGTGTACTTGGCTCAGTTGTTCCAATCGTATTAATTAGCGTCAGCTATCAATCGTTATATACATGGGCACTACCTAAGCTTCAAGGATCATTTGTTGAAGTATTACCATTTAGCCCGTTTGTGTTCCAAGTTTCAGCACTATTATTGTTAATTGGTGCGTTGATCGGTGTTTGGGGAAGTTTAATGTCTGTTCGTAAATTCTTAAAAGTGTAAACTAGCAATTTCTTAATTGCTAGTTTACTAGTTTTTACATAAATATGGGGGAGGATGAATGATGAAAAGAAAGCTAGTTGCGTATAGCTTGGCTGCTGTAGTTGGGACAAGCGGGTTGTTACTTCCGAATAACCACCTCGCCCTTGCAGAATCACTACAGGAAAAAAAGCAGGAAATTGAAAGCAAACAATCAGATGTGTCATCAAGCTTAAGTGAAAAAGAAAGTGAAATCAATGAACTAAAAGGTCAACAGGCAAATATTGATTCGGAGATTCAAAAAATTGACACTCAATATTCAGAAACAAATGGGAAAATTAGAGAGCAAGAAGAAAAAATAAAAGAAACGCAAAAGCAAATCGAAGAGCTAAAAGTAAAGATTGCTGAAGTAAAGGCGCGTATTGAAGAGCGCAATAAGCTACTTGAAGATCGAGCACGTGCACTTCAAGAAACAGGTGGAATGATTAGCTATTTAGATGTGCTTCTTGGTGCTCAGGACTTTGGAGACTTTGTTGGTCGTGTAAGTGCTGTATCAACCATTGTAGAAGCTGATCGTGAAATTATTAAAGCACATGAAGCTGATAAACAGCTTTTAGAGCAATCAGAGGCAGATCTAAATAGTAAGCTAAAAGAATTAGAGACAGCTTTAACAGAATTAGAATCTCTTAAAAAGCAATTAGCTGTCCAAAAGAAGAAAAAAGAAGAATTAATGTCACAAGTTATGCAGAAACAAGATGATGCCCTTCATGAAATGCATGAATTAGAAGATGAAGCAGCCTTCCTTGCAGAGCAAAAACGTGCAATTGAAGCAGAAGAAAAACGTCAGCGTGAAGAAGCAGCACGTGCAGCAGCTGAAGCAGCAGCAGCTAAGAAAAAGGCTGAAGCAGAGGCAGCAGCAACGGCGAAATCAAGTTCATCAAGCTCTTCTTCGTCATCATCATCAAGCTCAAGCAGCAGTAGCAGTAGTTCAGCATCATCTCAAAAACCAGCTGTAAGCAGTGGTTCGTTCATGTGGCCGGCTTCCGGAACATTTACATCCGGATATGGTTACCGTGAGCATCCTGTAACAGGCGGTAGAAAACTGCATGGCGGTATTGATATTGCCAACAGTGCAGATGTACCAATCGTTGCAGCAGCAAGTGGAACAGTCATTCGCGCAAACTACTCCAGCAGCTTTGGGAATGTTGTGTACATCTCTCATAGAATAAATGGACAAGTCTTTACAACTGTTTACGCACACCAAGAAAGACTGATGGTAAGTGCGGGACAATCTGTATCAAAAGGCCAACAAATCGGAATCATGGGGAACACAGGCCGTTCAACAGGACAGCATTTGCACTTTGAAATTCATAAAGGTGCATGGAACGGATCTGCGAGTTCTGTAAATCCGTTAAACTATTTACCATAACATTACCCTGATAAAAACCTTCTAAAACACGTTGTTTTAGGAGGTTTTTTGTGTTTTGAAAAGGTGGGGACTCTGTGACTGGTGTGCGGTTTTCGGTGGATGGTAGATGAAGAACAAAACAGGTGAGAAGCAAAGAAGAAATGTCCTTCATAAGAGGAATGAAGGACAAAACAGGTGAAAGCAAAGAAGAAATGTCCTTCATAAGAGGAATGAAGAACAAAACAGGTGAGAAGCAAAGAGGAAATGTCCTTCATAAGAGGAATGAAGAACAAAACAGGTGAGAACCAAATAAGAAATGTCTTTCATAAGAGCAATGAAGAACAAAACAGGTGAGAACCAGCTAAAAAATGTCTTTCATAAAAGTATGAAGAACAAAACAAGTGAGAACCAGCTAAGAAATGTCTTACACAAAAGTATGAAGAACAAAACAGGTGAGAAGCAAAGAAGAAATGTCCTTCATAAGAGGAATGAAGGACAAAACAGATGAAAACAAAAAAAGATATGTCTGCCATAAATAGATAAAAGACAAAACAAGCAAACATGAAGTTTGAAAATCACACACCTAACCTTACAATCCATCCTAAAATCCCTTCTCAATTGCCTTACATGATTTGGCCAAGCTTGTCATATACTAAAATAGTCTAAAAAAATTAGGAATGACATAACCTGGCGACGTTGGAAATAGGAGGTAAACGATGAATCAGAAAATCACAGCACTGTTAATGACCCTAGCCTTAATAGTTGGCGCTGGTGGTATGTATGTAGGAATGGAAATAACAGAAGACAAATCATCAAAAGAGGTTGAGGCGGTCCCAACCTTTGGAAACGTGTTTCAAGCTGAAGAAGAAAAACAAGCGACAGAAATTGAAGGCTATGAAAAGTTTCAGCAAGCACTTGAATTAATTTCAACAAAATATGTGGAGGAAGTGGATCAGGAAGAACTTTTAGAAGGTGCGATACAGGGCATGCTTTCTACATTGGATGATCCTTACTCTGTGTATATGGATAAAAAAACAGCCAAGCAATTCTCTCAATCACTTGATTCATCCTTCGAAGGAATCGGTGCAGAGGTCGGGATGAATGATGGCAAAGTAACGATTGTGTCTCCTTTTAAAGGATCCCCGGCGGAAAAAGCAGGTCTAAAACCAAATGATCAGATCATCAGTATTAATGGAGAAAATGTTGAAGGGTTGGACCTGCATGAAACAGTTTTAAAAATTCGCGGCAAAAAGGGAACAAAGGTAGCCATTGAGGTACTTCGTCCAAACTCAAGGGAAAAGCTAACGTTTGATGTTGTTCGCGATGAAATCCCACTTGAAACAGTGTTTGGATCAACAAAGGATTATCAAGGCAAAAAGGTTGGGTATATTGAGGTTACATCTTTTTCAGAAAACACGGCTGAAGATTTCAAAAACACTTTATCTAAGCTTGAAAAGGAAAACATTGAAGGTCTTGTATTAGATGTTCGCGGAAATCCTGGAGGATACTTACAAAGCGTTGAGGAAATTCTAAAGCAGTTTGTGACAAAGGATTCTCCATACATTCAGATTGAGGAGCGAAATGGTGATAAAAAGCGCTATTTCTCAACACTTTCTAAGAAAAAAGAGTATCCGGTAACAGTCTTGATTGATAAAGGAAGTGCATCGGCTTCTGAAATCCTTGCAGGTGCGTTAAAAGAAGCGTCAGGCTATGACATCGTTGGTGTTACTTCGTTTGGAAAAGGAACCGTTCAACAGGCAGTTCCGATGGGGGATGGAAGCAACATTAAATTAACGCTCTACAAATGGCTAACGCCGGAAGGCAATTGGATTCACAAAAAAGGAGTCGAGCCAACAATAAAAGTAGAGCAACCGGAATTGTATCAGGCCAGCCCACTCCAAATTGAAAAACCATTAGTACCTGATATGAACAATGAACAGGTCAAAACGGCACAAGTTGCGTTAAAAGGATTAGGGTTTGAACCAGAACGGGAAGATGGGTATTTTAGTAAAGGAACGGAAACTGCTGTAAAAGCTTTTCAACAAACAAATGAACTTCCGATTAGCGGAAAAATTGATCAACAAACAGCTAATATAATGAACCAGAAAGTATTGGAGCAAAGAGAAAAAGAAGAGAATGATTTGCAACTGAAAATGGCGATTAAAGCTCTTTTTAAATAGGGATGAAATAAGAACTGGCTGATGCTAGTTCTTATTTTTCGTTTAAGGACGTAAAAATCCAAGTGTTTCCGAACTTATATAGTAGATTATATTCGTCGTATTCGGTGAAATTTGGGAGGTTTAATGTTAATGAGAAATTCAAGCTTTCAAAAGGAGCAGGTTTATCAGGAGATATTTACACAATTAACCGAAAGCAGTTCTGCACAGCCGTTTCATTCGAGCCCAAGTAAGCCGATAAGGTTATTTAGCATGTATGTGGCAAACTACACGTCCATTAAAAAGGTAGAACAAATTGATGAGGACTGTGTAAAAGAGTATTTTCAATACTTGCTGCAAAATCATAAGCGTTTGTCACTTTCTTTAAGTGATATTAAAAAGTCGATGAAAGTGATTGTGGATTTACTGGGAATGGAAGAAGAGCAAAACTTTCGTGATTTTTCTCTTTCAAACACCACTCTCTGGGAGAACTTAAAATAAGCATACTCAATTATACCTTGAGATGGTAAAATATGAGTAACCTAGTAGAAACGGGTAGAAACAGTAAGGTGGGATTCTGTTTTGGTTGAAAATTGGTTACTAGAGTTGCTGTGGGCAATGGGTCGCTTTTTTATCCATCCGCTATTTTATTTATTTTTCCTTATTTCATTCATGTATGGCATGCTTCGTATTAAGCGTGAGCGAAGTTCTTTTCATATTCGTGTACAGGATATATATGATGAAATGAAGTTTACGTATACAAAGGGACTATTGATGGGACTTTTTGTCTCGATCGCGATTTTCGCGCTTGGTCTGAGTCTTCCGTTTGGAACAGTTGTTATTTTGGCCATTATTACAGCGGTGCTGAGTTTTACACTTCAGCTAAGATGGTTGTCGGCTGCCTTTACAATCGGGCTAACATTATTGGCTGTTGCGTTCATGCCGGATCGATTTGAGTCTTTTTTTGTGGGCTTTTCTGGGACAAGCCTTGCTTCACTTAGTATTTTAGCAGGGATGTTGATTGTTGCTGAGGGCATATTAGTGATGCGTACAGCACATCAGAATACATCTCCTTTTTTAAAAACGAGCACAAGAGGATTGCCGATCGGTATCCATCAGGCAAATCGAACGTGGATGCTGCCGCTTCTCCTTATAGTTCCTGGTGGAGATTTAACGTCATCTTTAACATGGTGGCCGGTTCTATCCATTAATGGTGAGCCGTTTTTATTACTGATGATTCCCTTTTTCTTAGGATTTAGCCAGCGGGTTCAAGGTTCACTGCCGAAAGAGAGCATAAACACGACAGGACAGCGGGTTATGTGGCTTGGTGTGATTACGCTTGTACTTGCTGCCGGTAGTATTTGGTGGACACCTCTAGCATATATGGCTGTAGGCATTGCGATGGCAGGTCGTGAGTTCATTACCATTCGTCAACGAATGAATGATGCTTCTGCCGCCTTTTATTTTTCAAAACGAGATCATGGCTTAATGATATTAGGAATTCTGCCGCAATCTCCTGCTGAAAAGATGAATCTCAAAGTAGGAGAAATCATCATGAAAGTAAACGGGTATTCTGTTCACACCGTCGATGAATTTTATCAAGCCCTACAAAAAAACCGTGCATTCTGCAAGTTGGAAGTCATTGGCTTCAACGGAGAAATCCGCTTTGACCAACGCGCATTATATGACGGTGAGCACCATGAATTAGGAATATTATTTGTCCAAGATCATAAGAAATGGGAAGATGAAGCTGTATAATTGTGTAATTGCGCAAGATGTAACGAAATGGACTTTTCAAAAATAGTCCCCAATTTCCATAAAGTAAAAGTGAAAAGAATAATTAGTTACCTAACACATATAATGAAAAATAACCGCAGTGCGCCAACACTACGGTTATCTATTCAATTTAAGGTTTTATACTTGAGAGTAATTCACCCCTGTCGCCAACAGCAGGGTGAATTACTCTTTTGTTTTCTCGATTAATAGGACGATTAAAGTCACTAATGCTATCATAAACATTGCTGTATTCATGTCCATCAGTTGCACCTCCCTTATGAGAGGCTAAGACAACCAACCTTTCTGCGAGAGTCTTTTTGTCATCGCAGAAAAAGGAGACCTGTCTTCCCAATCGTGATCATATTAAACTTTTACAGCTATGTTATAGGATATTGAGCATGGTGCATGTCTTATGACCCTTTTTTGAAGATTTTTAATAAAAGTTAAAAATTTTCAACTCTAATGCCAAAAAAGATATGCTTAAGCATCACTAGATTTTTCTCTAAATAATATTTCGTTGAGTGGAGGATAATCAAGGGCATGCCAAATTCTAAGAAAGAATTCGATTGATGGTTGTGATTTATTATTCATATAAATGGATAAATTACTTTTATCGATGCCTGTCATTTCTGAAAGTTCTTTCTGAGTCATTTTTCGTTCTTTCATTATTTTCTTCATGTTATTTTTAATCAAGCCATCTTGATAATGAATAAGCGGTTCAACATTTTCCTTTGGCGTATTCCTTAGTTTTTTGGCTGCTTCATTTAGAATAGGAAGAAACTCAGGAAGAGATTCATACAATTTCCTGGTTATTTCGTTAGGTTTATGAGCATCAATGTTGTCCAGCATAGAATCGATAAAATACATGGTTGCCCCCTTGATAAAATCTTCCGGAGTATACTCAACATTTATTTTATCCATTTTAGCTTCCACATTGGCATATGTCGTATAGGACTGCAACTTTTCAAAATTATCCTTTTTGAAACCTACTTTCACATATACAAACCCATCATCTTCCGGTGTACCCTCGGTGTCAGTTGAATCATTTTCGCCAAAGCCCATATACACAACTTTAGAATGATCGGCATTGTTTTTTTTCCTCATGTTCATGTATATCGCCTCCTAAACGTGGACAAGATATGCTTAACAAAAAAAAGAGAGGTGCTAAAAGTGACAAAAGATGAAAGAAAAGATGTAACAAGAGACATAGGCGGCACTGGAAAGCGTTCGTAATCACAAAAAAATGACGACACAATTAATGTCTTTTTTATTATATGTCTATTTAATCGCTCTTATTAATTTCAATTTAAAAATCGGGACAGAGGGACAGGTACCTCGTCCCGATTTTTATTTGGGACGAGGTACCTGTGC
>NZ_JAIVLH010000048.1 GCF_020524345.1 Metabacillus niabensis | reverse complement strand
TTAGTTGGTAAAGTTCAAAGTACTGGGAAAACAACAGGGAAAATTTTAACCACTACAACTTCTGCACAAGCAAGCATTAAAAATGTCGACTTAGGATACACTTCCTATTGTGAAAGGAAGATAGCAGTAGGTAAATCATCTGCAACATCTAAATGTAGTTTTCCGTTAGGAGCAAGTACTCAATTTTTTACTGGCTTATCGACCCATACAGCAACAAATAATGGTGTTATTTACAATGCAGTAACTTCAGATAGTGATTTGTTTTAATATAAAAATGGCGCTGTTACTTTTTACAGCGCCATTTTATTTAAAGGAGTAAATTATGATCTTGCGACAAAGTTTTATTCTTAGTTGGTTTTGCGTTTTTATATTAGTTGGTTGTCAAAATAAGGAGTTATTAAATGAAGAAGATACATTGATTCTAAATGAAGAAAACACAAGTGTGGAGGTGTCTAAAAATATGAGAATTCTAGATGATTCTGAGAATTCATTTGATTCTACTATTCCATTTACAGTAGTGAAGAGTTTTAATCCTAATGAAGAATATATAGAATATGAAGAAGTTCAGGGAGAAAAGTTCACGTATATTAAATTACCAAAATCAAAGTCTATTATTTCTGGAAAATTAACTTTTGAAAATGATAGGGAAGATCCACTAATAATCAAAACTTTATTCTTTCAAGGAAATGAAAATATTAAAATAAAACCTCAAAATTCATCTGAATGGACATCTTCTATAACATATGAAGTTTCACCTCATTCTTCTCATACAATTAATATTGATTTAAAGTGGGATGTTAACGGAATGCAAGAGTTAACTTTTTTTCCAATAGACCAAACTAGTGAGGTTGAACATTATAATGGTGGGAATCTTGGTAGCTTTCGCTTTTTTGTGCAAAGTAAGGATATTACTCTTAGTAAAGAGTCGGTAAATGAGCAAGCTTTCCAGTTAGATAACAATGAACTTAAACCTGAGCAAGATGTATTTCCCGTTCCTATATGGGTGGGAGAGAATAATGATGAAGTTGAATTTTCATCTAAAGGAAGTATATTACTTACAAAAGAAAAAGTTAGAGGTATAAAATTATCAGCAATTCCTTATGATACCGAAGTTGATATTGTCTTAGTTGATGAATTTGGAAATAGCTCTTTAATTTCAAAAGGTGTAAAAATTGTTAAAGATCAACCGACTACTATAAGTTTCAATCATGATGTTCTGGAAAAAATGTATAGTGAAGATGCAAGGCAATTTTTACTTATAATGAATAACAGAGAAGAGAAAATATTAAGTGATTTAAAAGCGTTAAACCTTTATCAAAAACCTTTCTTCACGAGCCATCAAAGGGTTATTGAATTTTATAAAAGTGAAAAATAATACTGTTAAGCTGACTTTTCTGAAGGATCAAATAAATTGATTCAAAAAAAGGATCTTCTATTTGAAGATCCTTTTTTGTATGAAAAAAACATCGAAAGTTTTTATTACCCTTTTCGAATCTTTCATAACAAATCTATTAAATTGTGATAAAATGTCTAAAAAGAGAAAAAATAATAGATTTTTAAAAACACATATAAAAAAAGGAAAGCCTACACCCAATTTCTCGCACCGACCAAAGTTTGAGGAATATTGATTGTAGACCCGGTTTCCCTAAATTAAAAATGTTACTTAAAGTGTACTCAAAACAGATAAAGAAATCAAGTGGTACATTAGGGAAATTTATGTTATATGCCTTATTTAGGTGTATATTTTCATAGAGTAAAACGGGTGTAGGCTTCTCCAATAGATGGGGAGGCTTATTTTTATGCGGATCGTATCACAACATGAATTCTCTCAAATGATGAGCTATAAACGCTATGCAGAGAATCAATCACAACAACAAAAAGAAAAAAAGAGATTAAGAGAGTTGGTCCAGGAGTCAATTGGAGATAAATATTATCGTCTAAAGGAAGGTACCAAACAAGCTATTGATATGATGTGCTGGTTTGCTGCTGAACGTGGTTTTGTATTTGCTGGTGACGATTATCTCGCAGATCGTCATGATATTTCTGATCGTACAGTTCGTAATGTGGCGAAAGAACTTCGAAAGCTAGGGCTAATTGTGACTATCTATCGTAAATCGACTAAACACAATGGACGAGGATGTCCGATTCATCTATTTGTAGATCATCCATACTTTGAGTTTTGGACAAGCTATTTTGATCTTCATTTCCAAGCAGATTTCCAAGCAGAAAAACCTGAAATCCCTTCTGAGAGTAAGGATGAAAAGCAAAAAAATATTTCTACCTATAATTTAACTAAAAGATCTTTATTAAATAATAAACGTAAACAAAGTAATAACAAATTAGATGCTAAGTATGTTCCTTCTAATGTTCCTAAAGCCTTTGTAGAATCCGTTAGACCGTTTTTTAACGATGCAAAGGAAATCTATCGATTATGGGGGAAAACTCGCTTAGCACACCAAATATGTGGCTTAGAGAGACCTTTAGAAGAATTAGAAGATATAACAATCCAAGCATTTAATGAAACAGTCTTTGCTTATAAACAAAATCGAGTAAAAAAAGCTTTTACAGGATACTTCTTTGGAACCTTAAGAGGAATGTTTATGGTTGAAAGACGTCGTGAATGTTTAGCTGGTCATAATAGACCTACATACTTATATGACTTTTTAGAAGGATAAAAAAATTATTAACCCTATCCTTTTATTTGCTATGGAAAGATATTGAGAATTATAGAAAAAACACCGTATTTATAGTTGTATAATAAAAGTTTTCTTTATTTTTTATGACTATCCTGTATTGTTTCTATACGCTGTTTTAGAGCTTTATATTGTTCTTTTGTTTTTCGTTGATAGTTTGCAATGATTTCCTGCTGAGACTTAAATTCTATAATTCCAAATTTCTTACTATCTATATATTTGAGCATTAATATTACCACCTTAAGTCAATTTTAGTGATTTCATATACTTAATATAATTCTAAAAATAGATCCTTTAAAATAACTTTTAATCATTTTTTTCGATAATATCTTATTCTGCTAGCAAATCGTAAGAAAAAGATTTAAAATAAGAGTATAAACATTTTCTTTTTTTTATTGGCGACCCATGAGGTCAGCGGTTATTTATTAAACTAATGCGATCTTTGGATCGATTCTTTTATCAAACTATCCCTAGGATGAGTATGCCTTTCTTTAGGCATAGTGATTATAAAAGAATGGATCTTGAGATCGTTTTTTTATTTAGTCAACATATTTTTGAGAGGATCCTTTATTAAAGGTGTTTATAAGAGAGTCAATATTAAACACTTTTTGGTGACAATATATCCTTAGAAAAAGTCTATTTTGAGGCAGAGAGTTTAAATTTAATAAATAAATGATAAGTCCACGGACTGGAGAGATTTTTCATACATCAAATGTTGATGTATTGATGCTTCAGGGCGTGGACTTTTTATATAAATAAACGACACATTGGGAGGCACTTAATGCTATTAAATTAATTAAAAATGCTAGTCATTTTTAAAGGGAGGCTATAAAGGTCTATGATCGAACCTTTCTAGCTATTTGTATTTAAACATCGATCTTCTTATATATGAACAGTTCTTTAGCTAGGGACACAGCTGGAACGACTGGACTGCAAGGATAAGCAGCAGTATAAAGGCGCCATGGGTCAGCGCTGGAATGGTGGTAATACACCTAAAAGCTTGAGGATCCAACACTAACCTGATAGAAAGGCACAACTTCAGGTTAGAGAAATATTTGTGCTATGCGCCATCTTTTTGGTCGGGGATGCTTGCAATCGCGAGTTGCTCTATGCAGGCGCTGACGGAATCGCGAACGAAGTTCGCACCTGCAATGCGGGTTTGATTCTACTGTTACTTAACGTCTATTACAAGGGCGTGGGGCGAAGTGTCTCAGTCTAATTTTTGTTTTTAAAGTTAGACTGAGACACTTCGCTCAGATCACCCACAATATTGAGGTTTTTGAATGAAATGAACTGTATTAGCTCTGAAATGCTAACACAAAACAGTGGGCGAAGTATGCACATATGGAGGTAGAGATGAATTCAAAACGGAATTGGCAGCTAACAACTAAACAAGAAAATAATTATAGGAATCTATGTCGTCAAATCGATAAGATATTTGATTATCGTACTCATCATCAAGGAAAACGAGGGACTGAACGCTATCGTGCTGCGTGCTATGAGTTTGCGAAGCATTTGGCTAAGGAATATAATTCTTCGAATTTTAGAAACGTACGTGATAGACACCTAGAATCCTTTGTGAAAGCTAGTCATAAGGATGGGGTATCTGCAGCAAGCATTAAAACAGATCTTGCTGGCATAAGAAAACTTCATGCTATGCTACCAGATACTCGTTATAAGCTTGAGGATGCAAAGATAGCCAATAAAAAGTTTGAGCTTGAGAAAAGAGTCATTATTGGGGTTGATCGCGCTTGGTCAAAAGAAGAAATCAACTTGGCTGTATTACGTGCTCAATCGATGGGAAGAAACGATGTAGAGTGGTCCATTCGAATAGCTGAAAGTACAGGGGGAAGGCTGGAAGAAGTAACGGCTTTAACGCGTTCGCAGCTGCGTTCATCTCTTCAAAACGGTTATTTAGGGCTAACAACTACTAAGGGTGGAATTCCTCGTGATATCCCACTAAATGAGTTCTCGAGAGGTGTTTTTCGTGAGATCCTTTCAGATCGGAAAGTTCCTGAAAAGATTTTCGTCGCGCATGGTAATGCCCACCATCAATCAATGAAGTCCATTCAAAATTGGATTTTTAATAATCGAGAATATTTCACCTTAACTCATAAGATAGATCTTCAATATACAAAAGAAATGAAAATCCAGAAAGAATATAAGAATTTAACTTTTCATGGTATTAGACATCAGTATGCCAGGAACCAATACTATGACCGCATAAGATCAGGACAAGCAGCATTGCAAGCACGTAAGGAAGTGGCGATCTTATTAGGACACGGAAGAGATACAGTTATAAAGGTCTATTTAGGAAAGGGGAAATAAAGCAATGGAAGATAAAATCAAAGAATTAGAGACTGAAATAGAACGGTTAAAGGAACGAGTAGGTCATTGGAAACGATTAGCTAAAGGGCAGAAACCAAGAAACGAGTGGTTAAAAGAATCGCATTATGAAGGAAATCATTATAAGCATTTGGTTTTGACACAATGGCCAGATGATTTTCCTTTGAACGAAACACTTTATTATATTAAAACGGAAATCATCCCTAAATATGAACCTTATGTATATGATCAATGCTATCGAACAAATAGGCTTGGGTGGGTTGTTGTGTTGGTGAAGCATAAGCAGGTTGATATGTGGAATGATTTAGAGTTTTTTGATCAGGAAGCTCTTTTTGAAGAGTAGTAATTGTAGAAATTCAGTAATTTGGAGAAAAAGTAATAACATTACTCGTGTTATGTATTGAATTCTAAATAAATAAAATAACCCCTACCGGAATACCGATAGGGTGAATTGGTCCCTGACGAGAGGGACAATGTATAGATAGCTTATGTTTTTAGTATACGTAATATGCAAAAGAAGGAACCATTTCTGGATCCTTCTTTATGCACAAATAGAATTCACTTTTAAGTGTGATTTGGTCCGCAACGAGGCAGGACAATGTAAGTGTTACACTGAGAATGTAACTGTTAGTTAGATTATAGCTTGTCTCAGTAACGCTTGTCAACATCCGGTGCCGAAAAAACCAAGGTGGTACCTGGTTAAAAGTCGAATACCCATTTCAATCTACTCATGATTTTTTCGAGGTCATCAGGATCTACACTTCCTAAGTGCTTTCCTAATCTGACTTTACTTACTGTTGTAATCCCTTCAGCCATAGCTGCTGAATCGTAGGTTAAGAATTTGTACTTACTTTTCATCAAAAAGAAGTGTGTTTTTACTTTAGGGACTGTAATTGTTCTCTTTTTACGATTAACAACTTGTTTTGTTTTTAGTGTTTTTGACAACGGGATTATTTTCACATTAGTAGAAGTGGAATTTATTCTGTCATTAGACACAATAATTACCGGTCTTTCTTCACTTTGTTCTGAACCGATATTTTCCCCTAATTCACAAAGGTGAACAGATCCCTTAACTAAGTTACGTGCTTTTTGTTTTGCTTCATCTTGAATGAATTCTTTAGCTAATTCTTTTTTGCGAGGAATCCATTGATCGATAGCTGTTTCTTTTGCTATTTTAGCTTGTTCAATAGGATTCAATGGTTGTTGTTGAGTCATATCTTTCCTCCTCCATTAGTCGATTTTACCACTTTCCAATGGGAGGTATTTACTTTTTAATTACCTTTTTATCCAAATAAATTCAATTTATATACATTTGTTAGGTTATGTATCAGTTTTGTTTGCATGTTTATCAAGCCATTTATAGAGAGAGTTTCTTCGTACCCTTTTGATCGTTCCTAAATTAATTGAAGGGATCCGGAGAGTTCATGAAGTTATAGAGGTCCTCTACACGTAAGAATTCCTTAGTTTGTTGTTTTGGATGCAGGAGCTATGGGTTCTTCCGGTTGTATATAAACGTACTCTTTTTTGCTCGTTATAAGAAGTGATGTCATCTCCTATTCGGTTGATATCCGAACCTTTGCATCCAGGACAACTAATATGTTTGATCAACGATATTGAAAAGAAGGCTCCACAACTATTGCATTCATATTTAAATCCCTACGTATTCTTAAATCCATCACTTACCGAACAATCGCTGTAAGAATCCTTTTTTACTTTCTTCTTCTCGTTTTTCTTCAGCTGCAGCAATTAACTTTCTTGTTTCCTGGACTTCTCGTAATGACTGGACTAATGTTTCATCACGTTTATTT
Source organism: Metabacillus niabensis (assembly GCF_020524345.1). Lineage (GTDB taxonomy): Bacteria > Bacillota > Bacilli > Bacillales > Bacillaceae > Metabacillus > Metabacillus niabensis_B. The sequence continues at coordinate 3,047 of NZ_JAIVLH010000048.1, read as the reverse complement.
AGGCGTTCTTCTATGTATTGTTGTTGCTGATCCAATCTCTCTAATAAAGTTCTGTTGAACTGTTCTTGCTTCTCGAAGCGTTCTTCTTGCTGTTCTATGTAATTCATCAATTTGGCTATTATCTTATCGTTAGAACGGTCTAAATCACGTATGTTTTCAGCTGGAACGATGTCCGTTCCTTGTGAGAACGTACCCTTTCCAAACCTATCTACAACAAGCATTGCAGCGTTATTGAGTTGCATGCTGTGATTCTGAACTAACTCTTTAAAGTGTCTCAATACAACGATGTTTGCATCAACAAATACACGCTTATTTTGATCGTTCCTGATGAATTGATAACCTTGGTTCTCTAATGCTATACACCATTTTCGCAACGTACTATCACCGATATCTAAAGTTAAACTTATCTCTTTAGGAGTATAGGCTTTTTCGTATGAATCCATCGTTATCCCTCCCGGTATAGTTACCGTTATTTTATAGAAATACGGACAACTTGGACAGATGGAACGAACATTCGCTCTAACTTATATATTGGAAAACACCTAAAAGAGCAGGGTGGATTAATCCACCCTGCTCTTTTAGGTTAAAAAATAAAAATGCAATGAGCATTTACAAATGATCCAGAACGAAAGTGTTCTGGTATCCAAATGCCAGCACGGAAATGTCCACGTACCATATGCCCTTTGCGTTTGTGCGGTGATAACTTGCACATAACGGTCGGCCCCCTTTACTAATTTCTAAGGGACCTGGATTAGACAAGCGACCTTCCGATTGCTTTCCGCAAATGTTTCATTTTTATGACAATCTACAACTTGTGGGTTGCAATGTTAATTTCTTTTTTGTATAATTCGTTTTGTATATGTCACGAAAGATACTTTAAGAAAATGTATAAAAGCTAAAACACATGCTAAAAATGATATTGGTAGTATCATTTAATAAAAGCATAGGGAAGGTACAATTGGATAGTCCTGTCCCCACCCATTAATTTAGCACATTTTTGTAGAGTAGGCAACGATTTTTAGACAGTTTTTTTTATTTTTTGTCCTTTTATGACAGAAAATTCAGAAATTACATAATTGAACATAAAAGAGAGTGCCAACTGGTGCTCTCTTTTATGTTGTTGATCCATAATTATCTTCCAGAATCGAGCATTTATTTAGCTTTAGCTTGGGATAAAACAGATCCAGCTAAGCTTCTTGCCGTTTTACTAGAACCTTTACTTCTAAGAACTTTAGATGCTTTGGATGCTAATTTAGAGCTGGAAGTTTTTCGTGAGCTAGATTTTCTTCTCATGTATACTCCTTTCGATTCAAGAGAATAAGAACGTAAGTTTTGTCTTTTATTTCAGTAGTAAAACCTTTACGATATACATATCAAATATTTTCTTCTGGAGTTTCTAAGTGCTGCAACACATTAGAAGCTCCTTTTTATTTGCCTTTCCAACCTACTGATTTCTCGATTAATTTCACGTTCAGCACTCCTTAATTCCCTTTTCATTTTGTTTTCTGTATTGCGAATTTGGCTATTCAGCTTAGCACTATTGAATCTTTTTGGCATTTTTAGACACCACCTCTCTATTACAATTTTCTTTGGTAAAATTATCCCCCTTTCTAGGCTTTTTTATTATATCAACCTTTATATCTATTAATCAATATATAGTGATATTCGAAAACTAAATAATACTATATATAGTTTTCGGGGTCGTGTTATTTGTAATTTGTCAAGTAAGTAAATCTATGGATTTTAGAGAAAAGATTAGCAATAAAGAGATAATAAAAAAGGAAACTACTTTTTTGGTTGATTATCTCATTTGCATTAATTTTATTGCAAAAAACTCTATGAAAAAGTAAGTGAGTAGTTCTATTCCTCGAATCTGTTTTGTTTTTATTATCACTCATCGGTGTCAAAACTTAAAAGTATTGGCACCGATATGTGAATCTAGTATTATCAAGGTATTGGAAGGTGTCATAACTTAGTGTCGTTAATGTAGGGGGATACATATGAAATACGGGTATGCAAGAGTATCTACTGTAGGACAAGAGATACAGGGACAATTGAAACTGTTGGAAATTGAAGGTTGCAACAAGATTTATTCTGAAAGATTTACTGGAACAAAAATAGACAGACCACAATTTCAAGAGTTGCTTTCTATATTGTCTGAAGGTGATACTCTAGTAGTTACTAAGCTAGATCGCTTTGCACGTTCAACGGTAGAAGGGATTCAAACCATTAAAAGACTATTTGAACGTGGTGTGAAGGTTCATATACTTAATATTGGAATCGTAGAAGACACACCAACAGGACGTCTAATCTTTAATATCCTAAGTTCCTTTGCTGAATTTGAAAGGGATATGATAGTTGAACGTACCCAAGAAGGGAAAGTTATTGCGAGGCAGCGTAAGGACTTTAGAGAAGGACGTCCAAATAAGTTCAGCAAGAAACAAATAGATCATGCTTTAAATCTTTTAAAAAGTCACTCATATAATGAGGTTGAAAATATGACAGGAATATCTAAAAGTACATTAATACGCGCTAAAAGGAAACAAGCGAGTAAATATATTTAATAGTTCGATATATCAAGATATAAAAATTATACATAAAATTGTGTAAAATATCCCATTTTTTCCAAAAAATATGTTACTGTTGATAGGTTACTAATTTGTTAAAGGAGAGAATAAAGAAATGAAGAAAGTATTGAGTACTCTTGGCGCGGCAATTTTAATAGTATCATTACTTCCTGGGGGAGTTTCAGCTGAAAGTAATGATATTAAATTAACGGAGGAATATCAGATTGATTGGGAAGAAGCATATGAAAACGCAGAAGATTATCCACAAGCTACTGATTTTGGAACTGTTAATTCTGATTCTTCTTCATTCCAAACAGCCAGTTTTAAAACCTTAGCAACTGGAAGTACAAACCTAGGGTTATTAGTTGGTAAAGTTCAAAGTACTGGGAAAACAACAGGGAAAATTTTAACCACTACAACTTCTGCACAAGCAAGCATTAAAAATGTCGACTTAGGATACACTTCCTATTGTGAAAGGAA
>NZ_JAIVLH010000047.1 GCF_020524345.1 Metabacillus niabensis | reverse complement strand
AATAAGTTTTTTGAATATCACCCAAATGAACAAGTAGATTTTATTTGTTTTCATTGGAATCATTTAAATACGAAAAAACGAGAGGTAATAGGATTAAAGTTTAATAAGAATAAGAAAGTTTGGGAAAACAGTATTTTCCCTATTCCTGATGTTGTGTTTATACAAGGGTATCTAAATACTAAAATTGTTAAATATTTAGAAGATGTCTTTGGTAAGAATATTTTTAATAATTTCTTATTTGATAAATGGGAAGGGTGGAAGTTTCTTTCCAGTTCTAGAGGGTTAAAGGAATATTTACCTAATACACAAAAGCTCAAAATAGATTATTTGCAATCGCAACTCAGTTTATACTCGGATTATCTTATTAAACCTATTATTGGTAGCAGTGGTAATGGAATAATGAGGATTAAGTCTTTTAAAAATGGTGGTTTCAAAGTATTTCATTCTTTTAAAAATGAAATAACTTACCAAACATTTGCCTCATTATATGAATTATGTAAATGGGTTAAACCTAAAATTCAAATTGGAGATTATATTTTACAAAAAAGGGTTAATACAATAACCTATCGTCGTCATACATGTGATATTCGTTTAAACATGAACAAAAATAGTAAAGGAAATTGGGAAGAGTCTTTAGTTTTATTGCGTATTGCTTCAAATAGTAATTTTGTAATTCCTACAAAAATGTCTAGATTCTATACAATAAAGCAATTGTATAAATATCCCTTATTCCCTAAAGTAAACATGAAAGAATTAGAAAAATCTATAATATCCCTTGGCCACAAAATTTGTAAAGCATTTGACCAATCTGGTTATCATATGGCAGATTTAGGAATTGATTTAGGTCTAGATAAAAAAGGTCGTTTATGGATTTTCGAAGTAAATCATATACCTTATCCTGCTCTGAGCTTTGTTGAAGATCTTTCTATTATTAGACCGTTTGAATATGCTCTTTTTCTAGCTAATTCAACTAATGGTTCTACTACTTAAGCAAAAAAAATGGATCCTTTAACTAACATTTATTTTTTGTAAGGACACCTATATATAAATAGGTGTCCGACTATTATGTACAAATTGATTAGTTGTACAATTTTTCAACGATTATCTATTAACAATTCTAAAAACCTATAATGTTTTATTTATCTTTTTTGGATTCAAAATAATATTCTCTTATAATTTAAAACAAAAAAACACCCAAACTTTTAGTATCAAAATTTGGACGTTCTTCTTACTTCATATAATTATAATTAGATTGGACGAAGTATTTATTTATATAATAAAACCTAGAAAGATCTTTTAAAATTAACTATTTTTTACGTTTTATTAATGAAAAAATACCCCATCCAATAATAATAATTACACCTATAAATATAATTTGTGAAATAAATGAGCTTAATTCAAACATAATATTTACTCCGATACTGAATTAGTTGTAAATTTAACTGTTGAACCGGAAACACTAGAGATAGCAATTGTTGTTCTCAATGTATGCATTCTTGAATACCCAATAGGACCTCTGCTGCTAAATAAATTCCATACCATTGTTGTTTATAGTCTGTTTTAAAATTTTTCCCTGCAGTACCAGTATGACTTGCCCTTGCTAATGCCATCATTCCTGGTTCTTCCACAGTTGTATCACTAACAACAACAAAACTTCCATCCTCAAATTCTACTATTTTCTCTTCATTCTTTACTACTTCTAGATCTTCAGAATCTAACTCATTAGAAGCATTTTCTAAATCAAACGCCTTTTTAAATGCATCTGCTGTATATTTTTCTTTAAATTCAATTACTTCTGGAATGATATAATACCATTAAAATACAAAAAAGTATTTTTTATCTAAAATAATACATAAATTTCACATTTGTTGAGCATTTCCGAAGTGTCAATACATAGTAATTATGAAAGTGTTTTGGTTGCCTTTATGGCAACCTTTTAGCCTTCAGGGCTACAACGAAAAAATAAATAGATTTAGTATTGCAATTCTAAAGCCGAATTGCTATTAAATATAGAGTGAGATACAAGAAGTATAAGAATGCTGATATATCAAGGTTTTCAAGAGGTATAGTGTTAAAATTTTTTAACACCTCTGTTAAAAAATTTTAACACCTCTTATTTTTAAATAAAAAAGATCCGTACTTTTACATACGGATCTTTTTTATTTAAAAAAGATAAATGGGAAGATTATGTTTCTTTTTGTCTTCTTTAATTCTAAAATTTCTAAGTGATTTTCTAAATATATGTTGAGTAGCTTTATCTACTCCATCTTTAGGTGAGCAACAAATAATATTAGGATTTACAAACCATGTTCTAGAAGTACAAATACGTCCATCTTCTGTTGTCATACCAGCTTGTGCAACCCCAAGAATACCTTTCTTTAAAAGACTATTCATAGTTGTTGATATTGAAGTTCTTGTTTTCCCAAACTGTTCAGCAAAATAGCTTGGTGTAGCTACTTCTTCAATAGAATCATCAATTGACTTCTCTATAAGAACATTCGTCTTAAATTCCAAATAAGGAGAAATCTTAAATAAGAAAGCCTGTTCAGCATCCGTTATATAATTTATCTTTACAAGATAATTAATATTTTCTGAAATCATTTGGGTAAACCTCACTTTGTCAGTAGGTTTTTTCTTTTTTCCAAAAAAATAATCATCACCAGTAACTTGTTTCATCATTGTTAAAACTTGATCTATTTGATCCTGAGAAAATCCTTTCAACTGCTCCATTTTTTGATTTTTAATTTCAAAATCTCTTTTTCTAGCATTTATTTCAGCTTGATCAAAATTTATAATATTATCTTTTCCCACTACTTTTCTCTCCCTTTATGTAGCAGGAACTAGACCCATTATGATAGAATATATGTATCTAAATAAAGGGTCTAATCCCTTCCTAATTGAGAAACCGCCAAGCCGACCAAAGCATGGGCGGTTTTTCTCGTTATGTCTATATTTCGACGATACCAAGATTTTCCCCTTTTTTCTAGTTTTTTTCTATTTTCACTCTTAAAGCCTCTAAAAGCTTATCATCTACTCTTTTAGGCTTATATCCCATCCTATCTATCAAAATACCTTCTATCACCTTCAGACGAGCTGTATAACGCCTGTATTCCTGCTCAGCAAATCTAAGAGTATCTGGATCTACAATAACGTCCTCTGGAGCCTTCTGAATGGTCCTCATAAGATTATAGCATTTCGTTCTTTCTTCTCTTACCAAACGTAACAACACCAACAAATCGTAAGTATGAAAACCGGACAGCTCCCCAAAAGGCAGTTCAACATGATCCAACACTAAAAAATCTCTCATTTTTGCACGCTTCTTTTTCAAAGGAGCGTCGCAAAACCCACAGTTTTCAGCATTTTGAATGTTTTCATATCCACAATAAGAACAAATCATGATCTTAATTCCTTGTAGTGATCCAAGACCATTCTTCTAAAAAAAGCAGAAGTAGATTTCAGATCTTTATCAGCTTTTATCTCTTTTTCAATCTGTTCCCATATATCATTAGGAAGCGTTATAGAAACCTTTTTAGTTACACCAAGACTCGGACGACCAGCACTTTCCCTTTTAGCTGAATTTGAGTGCTTCAAATGCTCTGGTAACACATCATATTTGTACGTAGGAATATAAAGTTGCTCAAGCATTTCATTGACCTTTTCCATCCCTACATCATATTTGTTAGCTAATTCCATCAAATCAGATTCCATCTGTCTCATATTCTCATAGGATTCCATTTCTCCGTTCCATCTAGCGTCATACATTTTCTTGTGAAAATCTAATAATTCTAGCATTCTTTTTTCCTTCTTTCTTTTAAGTTACTTTTATTATAACGATTAAGGTAACTTTTAACAAGGGGGAAACTACTACAATTTCAATAAATAAGGGTTGCCATCAAGGCAACCCCAAAAGCCCTAAAGGCTTTAGTTATTAAGGGGATGTTATGATTGCTGTTTTAATTGATTAATTGTGCTACTGCATAGATGGTAGCTGGAACAAAAAATGATAATGCATAAATGGATCTTGCTGAAACCTTAATGTTTCTTTGCTTATCTTTGTATTGCATCACGATTATCTCTCCTTTCTAGTAATTTTTTGAAGCTTTGAAAAAATAGCTCCTAATATATTGTTCTGAATTGTAGGGGACATTTTTTAACTTTTTGATGTTTTCATAGGGTTTTACATATCTTACTTACGCTTTTTCTTATTTTTAAGCCCTCCTTCAAAAAAATCTTGTAGCAAACCGGATAAAGAATAATACGCTCCACATATAGAATAGGCGCATTCATTTTTCTTTTATGGCTTCATAATTAATAGTCAAAAGATTGTAGGTATTTATGCTAGTTTGGCTACTGGAACTTTTTGTTCCAGTACCTATATGATTCCAATTTTACATTTTTGAAAAGTTGGAATCATATGTATCTGTTCCTCGATCCAAGAAATAGTCACCATTATTATCTCGATTTAGTAAGAAAAGTTCCTTTTCAACTTATTAATCTAAAGTAGGAAATTAATTCTCTGAACGATCACCTTTTTTACCTACTTCATTTCTCCATCAGTATCCTAATGTCAAAATGTCATATTGGGATTATAGGCAAAACAAGAAGAGAAGATACAAAGAAAAGTTCAAAATTAAACCCGCACCACAATGGAGTGTGGTACAATGTCCCAAAGAACAAAAGTGATGAAGGGCGCACATATACACCCTATAGGTGTCGTGCGGTTGCTTCGCAACGAAAAAACAAAATCAAAACCTACCATTCTCCTAAAATGGAGAATTCAAAATATCCATTCGTCTCGATGACGAATTTAAAACCAATCGCCCGATGGCGAAGCCAAAATAAAAAATGAACAATCTTTCGATTCTTCATTGTCCATTTCGGTAAAAGTGATTTTCCCAATCATTTTTAAATATGTGGAATTTAAATTTAAAAGTTACGCAGAAAAAATAAAAATGTGAAAGGAGGTTTGAATCATGGCAATATTTCATTTTCAAGTACAGATCCTTACAAGAGCTAAAAATCAAAATGCTGTTGCTTCGGCTGCATATCGAAGTGGGGATGTCTTATTTGATGAAGCTAGTGAAGAACTCAAATTTTATAAGAGATCTGTTCAACCTGAAACCATGATTCTTGCCCCTTCACATGCTCCTGAATGGGTACTAGATCGTAATAGCCTGTGGAATGGAGTAGAGAAAGTAGAGAAGAATTGGAACAGCCAATTAGCAAGAGAGATCAACATTGCCTTACCAAGAGAACTTTCTAACGATAAGCAGGTAGAATTGCTTCAGAATTTCGTCCAGGATCAATTCGTTGATAAAGGTATGGTTGCTGATATTGCCATACATAGAGATGATCAGAACAATCCTCACGCTCATGTCATGTTAACTGTCCGCCAGTTCAATGAAAATGGAGAATGGGGAAACAAAAAGAAAAAAGAATATCAATTGGATCGTAAAGGAAACAAGGTTTTGGATAAGAACGGTAAACCAAAGTATAAAACGATTGCTTTAACTGATTGGGATAAACGTGACAATGTAGCCATGTGGAGAGAACAGTGGTCTACCTATGCTAACCAAATGCTTGAGAAAGAAGGAGTTTCAGAAAGAATTACCCATCTTTCACATGAAGCCCGCGGACTTGATGAACTACCAACCGTTCATCTTGGTCATAAAACTCACGCAATGGAAAAGCGAGGTATTCAAACTGAACGTGGTGACATCAACAGAAATGTTGAAAAGCATAATGCCATTGTCGTAGAAATCAAAGAACTCCAAAAGAAAAAAGAAGAATTAGAAAGAAAAGAAGCACTTGAGGAAAAGAAAAAACAAGTCAAATCTTACTACACTTCTAATGAAAAATTAGCTATTAAAAAAGCTGAAAAAGAACTTGGAGAAGAGGCAAACTTGCACAATGTAAGGACTCAAATTAGTCAAATCAAAGATTCAGAAATAGAAGTTAACCAAAACTATAAAATTTTTTATAACACAAGCTTAATTTTAGAGGAAGCAAAACTTGATTTATCAGCCATTAAGTCAATAGAAACAAGAATTCAGGAACAACAAATAAAGTTAGATAATGCCGGTTTTTATGATCAAGCAATCAAAAAAGAATCCAAAAACGAGTTAGAAAAACTTCATGGGGATCTTCAATACAGAACTGAAATGATAAAGCCAACTCTTGAGAAATTAGGTCTGCAAAATAATCATGAACTTAATTTGTACATTAATAAATTCAACAGCCAAAGATCGGAATGGACGGAAGATAACCAAAAAGAACGTAAAGAAATTCTTCGACAAAAAGAAATTTTTATTAAAGCTGAGCATGCTTTAGAACGAGGTTTTGTCAGAAAAGTAACTGAGCCTTATGCAGAATTAGGAAACACCAGAGAATTCATCAGCTTCGAAACAGCATTGAAGATGAAAGAGCTAAGAGATAAAGTGAATAAACACATTCCTTTAAAAAACATTCAAGAAGCAGTTGCTAATCAAAAAGGATCGGAAAGTGCTTTAGGATTACTAGAAGGTATTATGAAGGGGATTGAAGAAGCTCAAAAGCAAGAACAACGGGAAAACAAAAAGCTTGAGAGACAGCGCTATAGAGGTCAGAAACAAAAACAAAATCAATTAGAGCGTTAAAAGAGTGCTGCTAAACGAAGAATGAGTTTGGCCACACTCTTTTAACTTAGTAATCAGCTAGGATGTAGTTAATTTCTTAATCTTATGCAAAATGAACAGAGTAACTGCATTGATAGCAATTGCAATTGTAGAAATAACCGAAGCAAACATAAGCAATTTCTTCGCCTCCATTCTGTTGTATTGCTTATAAATTAACTCATACTATAGTATATGGCAAACCATGTTCTCTAAGAGAACATAAGTAATTATGAAATACAAAAAAGTAACCTTATTTTAAGGTTACTTTTTAAAATTTATTTTAACGTTAAAGAACCTGTCCATGTATTTCCAATTTTTGCTCCTACACTAAAGCCTTTAACTTGAAAACCAAGTAGACTATATCCCTTTACAGATATTTTAGCTGTATCATTAGTAGTGTTTTTCTTTATAATACTAGCACTACCATTAGTAGTTTGAATCCAACTTACTCCTATTTGCAATCCGGTATAGTAAGATTTAATATTACTTACACTTGTGAATTGAGGTTTTCCACTCACAAATTTATATTTGTAATTAAAAGCGATATTTTTCCAACAAGCTAAACCCGTCATTCCAAAACCACTAAATGGTGCCCACCACTTAATTACATGATCACCATTATAAGTCGAAGCTGCAGCCATAGTTGACATTGTTGTTTTTGAGAGTGATGGAACTGTTGGATTTACTTGTATCGTTTCTTCAAAAGTTTGTTCTTCTTGATTAATTTCTTGCACGTATTTTTCAAATTCTTCAACACTATCAAAATTAATAATTTCTGTTGATTCAGGAACTTCTTCCGATGGAATTAATTCAAAATCAACAGAATCAGATGATTCTAATTCTTTTAATTCCTTCTGTATCTGTAACTGTTCTGGAGTCAATTGTTCTTCTGCTTTTACTCCTTCTTCTGTACTAGCAAAAACACTACTTAAATTAATACTTGAAAATAAAAATACTGCTGTTAATAAAGAAAAACAAAACTTTTTCATGTACATCCTCCCAAATATTAATATTTTTTCCATTTATTAGTACGCAAGTATTAGATTAATAGATAAGTAGAATGTAATCAAGAATTTTATTGGAAATATAATGTATAATATGGAAAAAGGAGGCTGTTAAATTTGAGAAAAACAAATAAAATTATTTTATTAATTAGTTGCTCAATACCAATTTTATCCATTATGTTTTTTCCTCCCCAAATAATCGGAGGAGCTAACACTGGTATTACAGAATATGCAATGGGTTTTCCTTTTCATTTTATTTGGTATCGTAATTTTGGAGAATTCGTATCAAACAAGTTTCTTTTATTCACTCCTGAAGAATTTCTTAAAACTGAAATAAATTTAATATATTATTTTTTATCTGTTTTATTAACTTACTTAGTAATAATTTTTATAAAGAAAATTTATACTAGAATTAGAAAATCAAGCAACCATGTAACTCAATAATTAACGAAAAAAGGATCTTCTTTAAAAGATCCTTTTAATTTTCCATATTAAATTACTTACCAAATAAACGAGAGAAGAAGCTCTTTTTAGACTCCTCTTCCCTTTTTTCCTCAGCTGCAGCAATTAACTTTTTTGTTTCTTGAACTTCTCTTAGTGATTGTATTAATGTGTTATCACGTTTATTTAAGCGTTCTTCTATGTATTTTTGCTGTTCATCTAACTTCTCGATTAAGGATTTATTGAACTTTTCTTGCTGTTTATACCGTTCTTCTTGTTGTTCTATGAACAGCATTAACCGTCCGACTAATTCATCATTAGAACGCATGTAAGGAACGTTGTTCTCTTCGTTTATTACCTGTTCTATTTCCGTCTTATCGGAGAACGGTACCTTTTGATGTTTTGAAGTTACTATTAATGAAGCGTTATTCATAGACATATTTTTCTCTTGAACAAGTTTTTTAAATTGTTGGAGAACGAGCAAATCTTGTTGCGTGAATATCCTTTTATTCTGATCCGTTCGGTAAAAACTATACCCGTGTTCTTCTAAAGATAGGCACCATTTACGGAGAGTACTGTCACCAATGTTTAAACGGTTAATCATTTCCTTGACGGTTAGAGTTCCTTCCGTTCGACTCAAGCTTAAAACCTCCGATCTCATTTACCGTTATTGTATAGAAATATCTAGAGATTGGACAGATGGAACTTGTATTCGCTACTGTTGTTTCAAATTTTCCCGAAAAAGAAAAGAATTTTAAATTGCATAAAACTCCCCTTTTTTATACAGCAGCCAGGCTTCTTCATAAGCCAAAAACCCTGATACAACAACGTTGTATAAAATCATGCATAATCGATAAAAAACAGACAAGAGCCAAACCCTTGATAGATAAGGATTTGGCTCTTTATATTACTTCGTATAGTTGGCATTATGTTAACTAGATTTGTATAGAGTATACATTTTTCCATTAATAGCGTAGAGAATAACACTTTTAACTGTTTAAGACCATAACAAACTGCATATGTCATAAGTCATGCTACTATCTTGATTTTTTTTCTTATTCCTGTGATAAAAGTACATTTTTTTATGAATTACATATTATATTGGGAATTTCATCCGATTTAAATATCCATTAAAAAGGAAGTGTTTAATATGGGTGTAGGCCCTGCTTGTCCTTGTAAATTTCGTTTAGGTGTTGCCGGCAATGCTGCTCCAGCAATGGTTACAGTTACAGATCCAAATGGGGATGTAACAATTTTTATGGGTACGATAAACTTTTCAGCTGAACAATGTTTTACTGGTGGTCCAAACTGTAATCCAGCCGTTGATAACTTTACAATTAGTTTTGGGTCTAATGGAAGTACTATTAATTTCACTCAAGGAAGACGTGGTACTATTAGTTGTTTTGAAGATTTGATTGCCATGTTAGATAACGGTACAGCCCAGGCTAGTGGAAATGTATTAACTGGAGATTTTACTGTTGATTTTTCGTATGAGATTAATCCAATAACAGATATCGCCACTATTTCTATTACAGCAACTGGTGCAGACAATACTGTTTTCCAAACAATATTTATGGCAATGGTTTCTCCGCAAACATTTATTGGTGGTTGTGAGGAAACTACTGATCTATAGCAAGATATTATCTCATCTTCTCCCCCCTGGTTCTTAAAAAAGGAACCAGCCCATTTTAATCGAGTTAGTTTAGTTAGGTGGTTATGATGACGCGAATAATTGGGATATGTATACGCCACAATAGTTTAATAAGTTTAACTACAATAAGAATTAATAAGTTTTTTGAATATCACCCAAATGAACAAGTAGATTTTATTTGTTTTCATTGGAATCATTTAAATACGAAAAAACGAGAGGTAATAGGATTAAAGTTTAATAAGAATAAGAAAGT
>NZ_JAIVLH010000046.1 GCF_020524345.1 Metabacillus niabensis | reverse complement strand
CTCGTTGAATGGAATTATGTTTCGAAAGCATATTTATCACCTCAAGATTTTCTTAATACAAGTTTAAATCAAAAAAGACTGTAGGAAAACTCAATTTTAATGAGTTTGTCTACAGTCTGGAACCCTTCTATACGAGGGTTTTTTTATTTACCTAGAGTAGCTCTATGAGGTTTTAAAAACTATGTAATGTTAAGTTACAACTAGCGTGAAATTTTAGACTCTTAGAACTAACATGAATAGGTAAAATCTATCAAAAACATTTCCAGTAGTAAAAATGATCTAGGTAGATTTTTTATATAAGGCTGCAACTCTATTAATGCTTAATACCTTTAGAATACACAATTCTATCGTTAAAAAAGCTAAGAATTCGTCAAAATTTTACAATGAATTAATACTAGGTTAATAGTAGGACGATAAAATTTTGACAGGGAAGAGTTTGTTGAGTCGTTATATAATGATGTTGAAACGGTTTAATTGAATTCCCTTTTTTAAGGATTCTTAAACTCAATTATATTAAAAAAATGAGGTGGATGCAGGTATTACAAGACTTAGAGCGATTAATTTATTGCATGCGTTTTCTTGTGAAAGTTAGCGGCTGGAATCGTTGGACTCATAGTTAGCATCATAAAACCGTTTCGACAGCATATTTCCCTAAAAAGTTGCAAAAAGGAGGAGAAACATGAAAAGAAGGTATAAAAAGAGTGCCAGTATTGTCATGGTGTTTGTTTTACTTGTAGGTTTATTTTCACCTGCGGCTAATACGATTGTACAAGCTGAAAGTGGAACAGCTACTGATTTATTTATCTCGGAATATATTGAGGGCTCTAGTTTTAACAAAGCTATTGAGCTATACAATGGTACAGGTACCGAAATCGATTTAAGTAAATATTCTCTTGAACACTATAATAATAGTGGAAGTGCAACAACAGGAACAACAACAACGGATAAGGTTTTACCGTTAGAGGGTAAGCTTGCGGCAGGTGATACATATGTCATTTCCCGTTCAGATGCAAATGCTGCTATTGTTGCTGTAACTGACTATATGGATGAAAGCAAAAATGTCATTAATTTCAATGGCAACGATCAAATCGTGCTAAAGAAAGAAGGGGCTGTTGTTGATTCAATTGGACAAGTCGGTTCAGTGGATAATACCCTTGCAGATGTAACTCTAGTTAGAAATGAAAATATTCTAGCAGGGGATACAATTATTAACGATGCATTTGATCCTGCGAAGGAATGGACTAATTTAGGGAAAGATACGTTTTCTAATCTAGGAAAATATCAATCTGAAGAGGAACCAGCTGAACCAGAGGAACCATCTGAACCAGAAGAGCCAACTGAACCTGAGGCACCAGTAGAAGCAATAACAGTTGCGGAAGCTCGTGAAGCTGGTGCAGGCAATACTGTAACGATTGAAGGTATTGCTACAACAAAGAATGGACTTTGGGGTTATGATACGTTCTATATGCAAGACGACACAGCAGGAATGCTCGTATACAGCAGCCCGAAAGATGTTCAACCTGGGGATAAAGTAAAAATTACAGGTAAGCTATTAACATATAAGAATGAATTAGAGATTCAACCGACTAGTATGGAGATTATTTCGTCTGGTAATAGTCTGCCGGAAGCTCAAGTTATTGCTCCAACAGCTGTAAATGAGGATACTCAAGGTGAACTGATTAAATTAGAAAATATCACAATTACTAATCTTGAAAGTGATAGCTATGGAACGGCTATTTTCCAAGCTAAAACGGAATCAGGAGATCAGGTAAGAGTTATTCATGATAACCGTACAGGTTCTGATTACAATGAACTGATTAAACATTATAAAGAAGGCGACAAAGTTCATTTAACAGGAATTGGCACGATTGATAATGATGGTTATCATGTAAAGACGTTTGGTCTTGGAAGCTATGATTTAGTAAACAAACCGGCAGTTTATGTGGATCAAGCTCAAGGTACAGTACCTGCAGGCACAAAAATTGAATTAAAATCAGGTATTGAAGGTGCCGAGATTTATTACACAACAGATGGCACAGAACCAACTTTAGAAAGTGCAAAATATGTTGACCCAATTGCGTTGAATACTGGAAAAACAACAATTAAAGCCATTGCTGTTAATGGTGAAAAAGTTAGCGAAGTATTCAGCTTTTCTTACACAATTTTAAATACTGAAGGCGTAAAAATTCGTGATATCCAAGGAAAAGGACATGTATCGGAATATACAGGCGCTTCAGTTGAGGGAATTACTGGTGTTGTAACACATGTTGTGAGCGGATCAACTTTTATCATTCAAGATGAAAATCCCGATGATGATCTTGCAACATCTGAAGCCATCCAAGTATACAAATCTTCTCATGGTCTATCTGTTGGAGATAAAGTATCTGTTAATGGAACGGTTCAAGAATATGGTGGCGGTGCGAACCTGTCCAAAACTGAAATTGATGCAAGTTCAGTAACAAAAACAGGAACAGCTGAGTTACCAGCACCATTAGTAGTTGGAGAAGACATCATTCCTCCAAACAAAGTAATTGATAATGATGAGATGACATCATTTGATCCAGAAGAAGATGGAATTGATTTCTGGGAATCTGTAGAATTTATGCGGGTTTCATTCCCAAATGCAAAAGTAGTGGGTCCTCCATACTCAAGTGATGTTCCAATCATTGTTGAGAGCACAACGAACAATGAATTGAATAATCAAGGCGGTCTTAATATTGCTGCAGATGATTATAATCCGGAAAAAGTATTTTTAGATAATGTAGGTAATAACTTCAAATCAGGTGATATGTTTGATGGTGATGTTGTAGGGGTTATATCTTACTCCAGTACAGGTTTTCAACTATTAACAAACAAAGATACATTACCTCAGGTAATCGAGTCTAACATCGAGCCTGAAGTAACTCATATTGAACCTGCAGAAGATAAAGTAACTGTTGCATCATACAATATCGAAAACTTCTCAAATAATAAATCAAATACACCAGATGAGAAAGTGGAAAGAATTGCAAAAACATTTGTAGAAAATATGAAATCTCCAGACATTATTACATTAGTAGAAGTTCAAGATAATGATGGCGAAACTGATTCAGGTAATACTGATGCATCAGAAAGTTATCAACGATTAATTGATGCAATCAAAGCGGCTGACGGCCCGACATACGAATGGACAGATGTGGCGCCTGTTAATAATGAAAATGGCGGCGCACCTGGTGGAAATATTCGTGTAGGTTATCTTTATAATCCAGAGCGGGTTACATTCGTTGAGGCAACTAAAGGTAATGGAACTCAAGCAAATGGATGGAGTGAAGATGGTCATTTAACCCTTAATCCGGGTGTTATTGATCCAGCTAAATTCCCTAATACACGTAAACCAATTGCTGCAGAATTTGAGTTCAAAGGTGAGCGAGTGGTTGTCATTGGGACACACTTGAATTCTAAGGGTGGAGATCAATCGTTATGGGGATCAAACCAGCCTCCACAATTAAGTTCTGAAGCAGAACGACATGGATTAGCGCAGGCAATTAATGATTTCATTGATGAAGGACTAGCGGAAAATCCAGATTTAAACGTAGTACTTGCTGGGGATATGAATGATTTTGAATTTACAAAAACATTCGAAATCCTTAAAGGTAACGAATTAACAAATATGGTGGATACAGTTCCGGCAAATGACCGTTTCTCTTATTTCTTCCAAGGTAATAACCAAGTACTTGATCATATTCTAGTTTCTAATAATCTCGTAAATAGCACAGTAGCAGATATGATCCATATTAATGCGAACTATACAGAGGCTCAGGGACAAGCATCAGATCATGACCCTGTTATGATTCAAGTTGATTTAAAGAACAAAGAAAAGGACAATTTTGATTTAACTGTACTTCACACAAATGATACACACGCATCTTTAGAAAATATGCCTAAGACTGTTACTGCAGTTAAAGAGGAAAGAGCTAAAGATCCAAATGCACTACTTTTACATGCAGGTGATGCATTCACTGGAACATTGTACTTTAATGAATTCCAAGGTGAAGCAGACTTAGCCTTAATGAACCTAATGGGCTTTGATGCGATGACATTTGGTAACCATGAATTTGACCTGGGCTCGTCAGCTGAAGGGCATCAGAAATTAGTGGAATTTATCCAAGGTGCACAATTCCCGTTTGTCAGTGCAAACGTTGATTTCTCACCGGATGAAAAATTCAATGGTTTATTCAATAACTCAGTTACGGCTGATGTAGAAAACGGACAAATTTATAATGGCATCATCAAAGAAGTGAACGGTGAAAAAGTTGGGATCTTCGGTTTGACAACAGAAGAAACAGAAGCTATTTCTAGTCCAGGATCAATTGCATTCCAAAACTATCTTGAAGAAGCTGAAAAAGCTGTAAAAGATTTTGAAGCACAAGGTGTAAACAAGATTATTGCGTTAACTCATATCGGGTATGATGATAATGCTGAAATCGATAATGATTTAACTCTGGCAAAAGAAGTAGATGGCATCGATGTAATTGTTGGCGGACATAGTCATACAACATTATCTGAACCAACAGTAATTGAAGAAGACAATACACCAACCGTCATTGTTCAAACAGGAAATGCCAATAGCAACCTGGGTTCACTTAATGTGGAATTTGATCAAAATGGTGTAGTTATAGCACAAACAGGTCAATTAATTCCAATTAAAAACCAAGAAGCTGACCAGGAAGCTGCAGACATACTAGCTCCATATAAAGAAAAAG
Source organism: Metabacillus niabensis (assembly GCF_020524345.1). GTDB lineage: Bacteria > Bacillota > Bacilli > Bacillales > Bacillaceae > Metabacillus > Metabacillus niabensis_B. The sequence goes on along the minus strand of NZ_JAIVLH010000046.1, from coordinate 5,926 downwards.
TAGATCAAGTAGCACAGGAAGAGATTGGAGTATCAACTGAGGTAGAATTGGAAAACCCTCGTACAAATGGAGATAATACAAAACCAAGTGTACGTAAAAATGAGACCATCTTAGGAAACTTAATTACAGATGGAATGCTTGAAAAAGCAAAGTCATTCACTGGGGAAAATGTCATCATGGCCTTACAAAACGGTGGAGGTATCCGTGCGGCGATTAACGCTGGACCTATCACTGTTGGCGAGGTAATCACGGTTCTTCCATTCGCGAATACATTAGCAACAATGGACCTAACTGGTGCTGAGTTGAAAGAAGCGTTTGAAATCAGCTTCAGTCAATATCCGGAGGAAAATGGCGGCTTCTTACATGTAGCCGGCGGTAAAGTGGAATTTGATTCTACGAAACCAGCAGGAGAACGTGTCGTATCTGTAAAATATTTAAATGAAAATGGTGAGTACGTAGAAGTTCAAGATGAAGAAACATACACAATCGCCACAAACGCTTTTACAGCTAAAGGCGGCGATGGTTATGACGTCTTTGCGAAAGCCTATGAAGAAGGACGTGTAACAGACTTAGGTCTATCAGATTGGGAAAACTTCAGAGACCATTTAGTAAGTTTAGATTCAATCCCAACCAATGTGGAATGTCGAATTGTAGAGGACAACTTTGACTTAACAGTTCTACACACAAATGATACACATGCATCTTTAGATAACATGCCTAAAACAGTTACGGCTGTAAAAGAAGAAAGAGCTAAAGATCCAAATTCGCTGCTTTTACACGCAGGCGATGCATTCACTGGTACGTTATACTTTAATGAATTCCAAGGTGAAGCAGACTTAGCCCTCATGAACTTAATGGGCTTTGATGCAATGACATTTGGTAACCACGAATTTGATTTAGGTTCATCAGCTGCCGGTCATGAGAAATTGGTGAAATTTATCCAAGGTGCAAATTTCCCGTTCGTCAGTGCAAACGTTGATTTCTCGAAAGATGATCAATTCAATGGTCTATTTAATGACTTAGTGACATCGGATGTTCAAAACGGGCAAATTTATAATGGGATTATCAAAGAAGTAAATGGTGAGAAAGTGGGGATCTTCGGTTTAACAACAGAAGAAACTCAAGATATTTCAAGTCCAGGATCAATCGCTTTTGAAAACTACCTAGAAGAAGCTGAAAAAGCTGTAAAGGACCTTGAAGCACAAGGTGTAAATAAGATTATTGCATTAACTCACATCGGTTATGATGATAACGCGGCAATTGATAATGATTTAACTCTGGCAAAAGAAGTAGAAGGTATTGATATTATTGTTGGTGGACACAGCCATACAGCGTTAACGGAACCAACAGTAGTAGAGGAAGATGAAACACCAACAGTTATTGTTCAAACAGGAAATGCCAACAGTAACCTGGGTTCACTTAATGTGGAATTTGATCAAAATGGTGTAGTTGTAGCACAAACAGGTCAATTAATTCCAATTAAAAACCAAGAAGCTGACCAGGAAGCTGCAGACATTCTAGCTCCATATAAAGAAAAAGTAGATCAAGTAGCACAAGAAGAGATTGGAGTGTCAACTGAGGTAGAATTGGAAAACCCGCGTACAAACGGAGATAATACAAAGCCAAGTGTACGTAAAAATGAGACCATCTTAGGAAACTTAATTACAGATGGAATGCTTGAAAAAGCAAAATCATTCACTGGGGAAAATGTCATCATGGCCTTACAAAACGGTGGGGGTATCCGTGCGGCAATTGATGCCGGCCCAATCACTGTCGGTGAAGTTATTACAGTTCTACCATTTGCGAATACATTAGCAACAATGGAACTTACCGGTGCTGAGTTGAAATCAGCGTTTGAAATCAGCTTTAGTCAATATCCGGAGGAAAATGGCGGTTTCTTACACATAGCCGGTGGAAAAGTGAAATTTGATTCTACAAAACCAGCAGGAGAACGTGTCGTATCCGTAAAATATTTAAATGAAAATGGTGAGTACGTAGAAGTTCAAGACGAAGAAACTTACACAATCGCCACAAACGCTTTTACAGCTAAAGGCGGAGATGGTTATGACGTCTTTGCGAAAGCCTATGAAGAAGGACGAGTAACAGACTTAGGTCTATCAGATTGGGAAAACTTCAGAGATCATCTAGTAAGCTTAGAATCAATTCCAACAGAAGTAGAAGGTAGAATTATAGATATAAAAGACGAACCAGGTGAAAACCCAGGCGAAAACCCAGGCGAGAACCCAGGTGAAAACCCAGGCGAGAACCCAGGTGAAAACCCAGGCGAGAATCCGGGTGAAAATCCAGGTGAAAACCCAGGCGAGAACCCAGGTGAAAATCCAGGCGAGAATCCGGGTGAAAATCCAGGTGAAAATCCAGGCGAGAATCCGGGTGAAAACCCAGGCGAGAACCCGGGCGAGAACCCAGGTGAAAATCCGGGCAACTCAAATGATGGAAAAGTTATAAAACTGCCAGTAACTAAAGTAGGAAACAAGTACACAGTAAATCAAGATGCACTTGAAGATCTTAAAGAAGGCATAGTCGTTATGATTGAGGTTGATAAAATAAATGCGACTTTAACACTAACGAAAGAACAAATTCAAGCTTTACAAGCTGCTGGAGCAACAATTGAAATAAGTAACGGAAACGTTGATGTGCAAATACCTACTTCTATCCTTCCATTAGCAGAAAGTGTAGATATTAAAGTGAAGAAAATGAAAGCAAGTGGTTCACTAGTTGCTTATGACTTTACAATTGAAGCAGATGGCAAAGTGTATCATACGTTCAGTGAAAAAGTTAAACTTACATTCAAGGTTGATCTCAAACAAATTAAAAATCCTAAAAATGTAAAAGTTTATTATTGGAACGAAGCAGAGGATAAATGGGAACTAATCGGTGGAGAATACAAGAATGGTGAAGTTTCAGTGTATACTGATCACTTCAGTACGTATGGTGTATTTGAAGGCGAACCAAAATCTAATCCGATTCCATCTCAAGCAGATAACGAACTTCCAAATACAGCAACAAACAGCTTTAATCTTATCCTACTAGGATTAATGATCGTTTTAGCTGGCGGAATATTATACTCTGTTAAGAGAAGACATACGAATTCACATTAATAAGAATTGAAAAAAGAAAGGCGTGCTATTTGAAGCACGCCTTTCTTCAATAGTTGAAAAACATTGCAGAAGTGTCAAATATGAAAAATGTTCAAACCATCTCATAAAAGGTTGTTTTAGTTATTTTCTCCCAACATACTTATACGAATAAATATGTGTTTTTGTAAGATCAATAACCTCCCTTATAAACTCCTCTTCCGTCTCAATAAATCCATTTTCAATCCAATTATGAAGAAGTCCGTAAAAGCCGTAGGCCGTATAACGCTTAAAATACTCCATATTAACCGGGATATTGTCGATTGTTTCAAAAACAAATTGTTCTTGATAGATTTTTAAGATCGTTTGGGGAAAACGTGTATGTAGCCCTGGAATTGTGTCATCAAAGTTAATGAGTTCAAAGAAATTTCTATTCTGATAAATATACGAAACAATATGAAAAGATGGTGCTTTTAGGTTTTCTGTATAATTATTCTGGCCAGGTGTATAAGGTTTGCCTACCGAAGATTCTAACCCTTGAAGCATAGACACAAGCAAATCTTCTGCTAACTTAATTTTGTCTTGGTAATGAACATAAAAGGTACTGCGATTATAAGCGGCATAATCCACAATATCCTTTACAGTTACCGCATGGTAGCCTTCTTTTTTTATAAGAGCAATTAATGCTTGCTTCAAATGTGTTTTTGTTCGATTTTGTCGTTGAGATGGTGTATTCATAAAAAAACCTCGCTCAAAATAGACAGATTGAGTAAAAATGTCTAAAGATTAGACACTTCATAAAATCTTAATGATTTTTTAGTCAAAAACAAAGGAGTAGAATTAAATTGTACACATAATAGTAAAAAAATATAAGTAGGAGGATGTAAAATGGGTAGATTACAAGATAAAGTAGCCGTGATTACTGGTGGAGCATCTGGAATTGGAGCTGCGACAGCACGACTATTTGTTTCAGAAGGTGCTAAGGTCGTATTAGTAGACTTAAATGAAGAAAAGGGAAAGGCGTTTGAAACTGAATTGAAAACGCTTAATAAAGAAGCTCTTTTTATTAAAGCAAATATTACAAGTGAAGAAGAAGTGGTTAATATTTTCAAACAAACAGTTGAAGCTTTCGGTAAAGTGGATATTGTGTTCAACAATGCGGGGATAGGTCGCGTCCAACCTTCACATGAGCTAGAATACTCAGAATGGAGAAACACAGTAAATGTTGATTTGGATGGTGTCTTTTTAGTGGCACGAGAATCAATTCGCGAAATGTTAAAAACAGGTGGGGGGACGATTGTGAATACCGCATCTATGTACGGATTGGTAGGCTCACCTGGTTCAGCAGCATATAACGCTGCAAAAGGTGGAGTTGTGAATTTAACACGCTCTCTGGCACTTGAATATGCAGAAAAAAACATCCGTGTTAACGCATTATGCCCTGGTTTTATCGATACCCCAATTATTCCAGAAGAAAGCAAGCAGGTATTAGCTGCAGCAACACCAATGAAACGTTTAGGACAAGCAGAAGAAATGGCAAAAGGCGTCTTATTCTTAGCATCTGACGATTCATCCTTTATGACAGGTAATACGTTAACAGTTGATGGCGGGTATACAGCACAATAATGTATTTTATTAAATAAGAAACTTCTTTTTTGAACATAATTCCTATTAAATTGTAAGCTACTAAGGAGGAAAATCAAATGAACAACCGTTTTGATGGAAAAGTCGTCTTAATTACAGGTGCTGGATCCGGCTTAGGCCAAGCCACTGCTCTACAAATCGCAAAAGAAGGAGCAAAACTCTCATTAGTTGATTTGAACTCAGCTTCTCTAGAAGAAACAAAATCAAAAGTAATGGAAGTTTCACCAAAGGCAGAAGTGATACTTATCACTGCTGATGTTTCAGACGAAAAAGCTGTTGAAAACTATGTAAATGAAACAGTAGCGAAGCTTGGGAAAATCGATAGTTTCTTTAATAATGCCGGGATTGAAGGAAAACAAAACTTAACAGAGGATTACGGCATTGATGAATTTCAAAAAGTTGTCGCAATCAATTTAAATGGTGTATTTTATGGCATGAAATACGTACTGAAAGTGATGAAGGAACAGGGCTTTGGTTCAATTGTGAATACTGCTTCTGTCGGTGGAATCCGTGGAGTAGGAAATCAATCCGGATATGCAGCAAGTAAGCATGGTGTTGTCGGATTAACGAAAAACTCCGGAATTGAGTACGGACAATATGGAATTAGTATAAAAGCAATCGCACCAGGTGCCATTATGACCCCGATGGTTGAAGGTTCTTTAAAACAAATGGATCCTGACAATTGGGAAGAGGTAGGAAAACAATTCGTTGAGCCAAATCCAATGAAACGATTTGGTAAACCGGAAGAAGTGGGTTACTTAGTAGCGTTCCTTCTATCTGATCAAGCAAACTTCATCAATGCAACAGTTATTCCTATTGATGGTGGACAATCATATAAATATTGATAGCTTTAAATATAGGCACGGGCTTCCCGTGCTTTTTTGTTGTTCAGAAAATCTATAAAAATTATTAAGAAATATCTTGACTGTGGAATGAATATCAGTTATTCTAGGTATCTGCCACATAAAAGAATGACTAAATGATATTTCGAAATAATAAATTTAAAAAATATTATTGACTTCGTTAACTCTCGGTGGTATGATAAATACCTAGTCGCTAATGACTAGTAAATGATCTTTGAAAACTAAACAAAACCAAGCGTGCCAACGTTAATTTCGATTAACAAAAACGTACTATATAGTACAAACTTTTATGAGCTATATCAAACACTTTATTGGAGAGTTTGA
>NZ_JAIVLH010000045.1 GCF_020524345.1 Metabacillus niabensis | reverse complement strand
AATGAAGCAGCCAAAAAACTAAGGAATACGCCAAAGGAAAATGTTGAACCGCTTATTCATTATCAAGATGGCTTGATTAAAAATAACATGAAGAAAATAATGAAAGAACGAAAAATGACCCAGACCAACCCAGACCACCCCCACAAAAAAATGACAATTTAGTTGAATGTGGGAGAATAAGTGAGGGATTTAAAGGGATTTATAAATGACTACGCTTACACAAAGTTTCACAAAGCAGTCAAAATCGTTTATAATGCTTTTTGTTAACAACGGCCCCGACTTTCATGAGAGTTGAAAGTCATTAACTTTATATAAAAAATGAAAAGGGAGAGGATCTTTTTTGGATGTAAGTACAATTAAATATTCTTGGTTTGGAAATATTAAAGGCGATGTTTTAGCAGGTATTGTGGTGGCACTAGCTCTAATTCCTGAGGCTATTGCTTTCTCAATCATTGCTGGTGTAGATCCTATGATTGGTTTGTATGCGTCGTTTTGTATTGCTGTGACAATAGCATTTGTTGGGGGACGCCCTGGAATGATTTCAGCTGCAACAGGTGCAACAGCTTTGTTGATGACGACATTAGTTGCTGATTATGGTTTGCAATATCTACTTGCAGCTACTATTTTGACTGGAGTAATCCAAATCATCATGGGTATATTAAAGTTAGGAAGGCTAATGAAATTTGTGCCACGTTCCGTTATGACTGGTTTTGTAAATGCGCTAGCTATTTTAATTTTTACAGCACAATTACCTCATTTTGTAGGGGAATCCTGGCCAATGTTTGCGATGGTAGCTGGAGCGCTTGCGATTATTTACATTTTGCCGCGTTTTACAAAAGCTGTTCCATCTCCATTAGTTGCAATCATTGTCATTAGTGTTATTGCGGTTATGACTGGAAGTAACGTTAGGACTGTAGGGGATATGGGTGAGTTATCACAAACATTGCCAATCTTTTTACTTCCTGATATTCCACTGAACTTTGAAACGTTGCAAATCATTTTTCCTTATTCTTTATCCATTGCAATTGTTGGGTTGGTTGAGTCTTTACTAACAGCTCAAATTGTCGATGATATGACAGATACAGGAAGTGACAAGAACAAAGAAGCACGCGGGCAGGGAATTGCCAATATCGTCTCAGGTTTTTTTGGTGGTATGGCAGGCTGCGCGATGATCGGCCAATCGGTTATTAATGTAAAATCAGGTGGTAGAGGACGGTTATCAACATTCGTGGCAGGGGCTTTCTTAATGGTGTTAATCCTGCTGTTAAATGACGTTCTTGTTCAAATTCCAATGGCTGCTCTTGTAGGGGTTATGATTATGGTATCAATCGGTACATTTGATTGGTCAGCATTAAAAACTTTGCATAAGGTACCTTTAACTGATACATTAGTTATGGTTGTGACAGTTATTACAGTGATTATGACACATGATTTATCTAAAGGAGTTCTTGTTGGCATAATCTTAAGTGCGATCTTCTTTGCGGCGAAAATATCCAAAGTGAAGATGACAACCTTATCTGCAGATCAATCTGATAAAAAGATATACCGGGTGACAGGTCAACTTTTCTTTGCTTCTGTTACTGACTTTGTGGAAAGCTTTGATTACAAAGAGAATGTAAAAGAAGTTGATTTAGATTTAACGAACGCACATTTGTGGGATGACTCGGCAGTTGGTGCCATTGATAAAATTGTCTTTAAATACCATCAAAACGGTGTGAAAGTTAATTTGATTGGTGTAAATACGGAAAGTATTAAGCTTTTAGAAAAAATTTCTGTTCATAATAAGCCGGGCGGTCTTAGTAAAGTAACAAATCATTAAGCGTGTGAATATCAAAGAACATCAAATCTTATTGATGTTCTTTTTTTGCGCTATATAAGCTTAAACTTTCATTAAAATAAAACTTGTAAGCGCTTTTATTGTTGCGATTGCACCAATATAATGGATGTATAATGCTGGATGAAAGAGGGGATTATATGTTTCGTCATATTTTGCTTCCAACAGATGGATCCATCCACTCAATTAGAGCCGCCGAGAAAGCAATTCAGATTGCTAAGCTGAGCGAAAACAGGGAAATTGAAGTCATTTATGTTGTAGATGGTAACACCTCAAAACAAGATGTGTTGAGAAGTTGGGATTCAGCAGGTATTAGAGAAAGCAGAGAAAAGAAACTTCATGCAACCGTTCATCTAGCCAATAACGCAGGTGTGAAGTATGCTATTAAGATCTTAAGAGGAGACCCTGCCAACACTATTTTAACGTATGCTAAAGATAAACCATTCGATTTAATTGTAATGGGAAGCAGAGGGCTTAATTCATTTCAGGAAATGCTGTTGGGAAGTGTTAGTCACCGGGTTACAAAGCATGCTCAATGTCCAGTTTTAATTGTTAAATAGAAGTTTGTGGCTGTCGTTGCTAACTAGTAGTAAATTTAGCTCCACAATCGTCAAAAACGTAGGATAACTTGTTTTACGCAAAAAGCCAAATCAGAGCTAAATTAAAAAGAGAGCTAATAATATCAATGATGCCCCAAAGTGTGCAAGTTTAAACATGTGATTAATGATATTTTTCAGAGATTAGTAAACTTGTAAACTCCTTATCCAACTTAAATGTTTCGGATTATAAAATCTGGTTAATATAAATAGAAAAAAGATCAAGGAGTTGTTTTTTATGAAAAAGGATTTGTTTCGTTCACAACAGCCTGATGTCACAATCATAGATTCTATATCTGCTGAAATCGTATTGGAAAAGGCTTTACTAGATTTTCGAAAAAAGAAAATTCAACAGAAAATTGACCAATCCTTAAAAGATAAAAACAAAAGTGAATTCCTGCGATTAACGGAAAAATTAAAAAATATTTCTTAGTATGTAAAGAGGAAAACCTAAATATAATCAAAGTGTAAGAAAGGCAGTCATCCTTGAAAGGTGGAACTCGGTTGAATCGTTTTAGGTTTTATGCCATTTTAAATGTAATTGGATTACTAATTGTTTTAGCAGTGAATTACTTAGCGAATGCATTGCCAATTGGTGGTCAAACAACAGCAGAAGTATCAGACAAGGTGTTTACACTCTTTACTCCTGCAGGATATGCGTTTGCTATATGGGGATTGATTTATTTTCTGCTGACAGTATGGGTTCTCCGTCAATTTTTTGTAAATGACGAGCAAAAGGAAAACGATCAAAAAATTGGAGTTTGGTTCTTTATAAATGCCATTCTTAACAGCTTATGGATTATTGTGTTTCAAAACGAGTACTTTAATGTATCAATTTTTATCATGTTAGGGATTTTGCTTACACTGATCATCATTTATAGGATCATTCAACATTTACCTCATTCAACTTGGTTTATGAGGTTTCCATTTTCAGTGTATATTGGGTGGATTTCAGTTGCCACTATTGTCAATGTATTTGTTATTTTTGAAGCAAATGGTATTGAACAATTGTTTGGTTTAAATGAACAAGTGTGGGCGATCATCATGTTGATTGTTGGTGCCATACTTGGAATCGTATTTACGTTAACACAACATGACATTGCTTATTCCCTTGTTTTTATATGGGCATTTATCGCAATTATGGTGGAACAAAGTGGGCATCCTGCAATTGTTACAGCCAGTAAGGTGGCTGTTGTGTTACTTGTTGTTGGGATTGTGATTGAGGTTATTAGGAGAGTTAGGAAGTAAGGAAAAAGAAGTCTGAAGATATCGAGTAAAGGGTTCCGTTCTTTTAGGTGCTTTTCTAAAATTCGAATTAAAATGAAATGGATATTGGAATATAAAAAACAAAAACTCGCCTTGGCGAGTTTTTTCAGATAAAGAATATTATTAATGATCTCTTTTTTCCTGCCAAATTCGTATACGATCTTCATGACTCACTACTTTATGAATTTGGTGAAGCATCCATATATAGCCAAAAGAGTCCATAAAGATTGCATTTGATACACCGTAATCAGGTAGCTCAGTAACTGGTTGGATTTCCGTACATCCCAAACTCATTGCTTTTGTATAGGTTTCCTTAATATCAGGGACAGTGACGTTAAACCAAATGGTTTTAGGGTCATCTTGGGTTGGTGCAACCAATTGGAATTCGGGATTTTCATCCAACATGTGAAAGCGGACACCGTAAAGGGTAAAAACGGCTTCATTTGTACCTTTTGGTAAATCTGAAACCTCAACACGGTCGATTTCAAATATCTTTTCGTATAATTCCAATGCTTTTAAACTATCTGTCACAACTAAATCAATTTCTACTCCTATCATTATGAACGCACTCCCTTTATTAGTTGGTTCCTTATTACCTGTCATTAAGTATACCAAATTTATATGTAACCACAGTTAATAGGGTTTTCATTATTCAAAATTACGATGAAAAAACCTCATCGTATGGATGAGGTTTTCAACATTATTTCCCTTTTTTAACAAGTTGAATCGCTTCTTTTGATACATAGAATTCTCCATTACTTTCAACAGTAACAGTTTCTAAATCAATTTCTTTTCCATTCATGATTAACACGTTTTTATTAACAGGGAATTGAGCATTTGTTTTTCCTTTTGTCACAACTAATACAGGGTTATTTGCATCAGATGAATCTGCTTTTACTTTTGCACCAATTTTCTTGAATTCAGCTTCTGCATTTACAAATACTTGGTTATCTAATTTCTTTAAGTCAAATCCCATTGCTTTAGCAGCAGAATGGGCAACCTCTGTATTCTCGACCAATCCTGTTGGACTTCCAGGGCCATATGAATACAGGAATAAATCTTCACCAGTATGACCGCCTGTTGTAAAGCCGATGTTAGCACGATTTGCAAGTAATTGTACAAGTGTTTTACCTAAATCTTTTGATTGTTGAATGGCTTTTGTTTCTTCTTGTGTAGGATTGTCAATGCCGTATAATGCGGCAACTTCCAACACATTTGATTTATCAGATTTTAGTTGCTTTAATGCACCTTCCAGCGTCATTTCAGCTTCTTTCAATGGATTAATATAGGTAGAAACAGGGATAGAAGAATAAGATCCGCTTGTATTTTGGTTTCCGATGGAAATTCCGCTGTTACCATGATCAGATACGGCAACAATCATCGTATTCTTATTCTTTTTCGCAAAATCCAATGCTTCTTTTACAGCTGCGTCAAATGAAAGAGTATCACTGATCATGCCGATTGGATCATTTGCATGTGCAGCCCAATCAGGTTTGCTTCCTTCGACAAATAAGAAGAATCCGTCTTTATCTTTGGAAAGAGTGGAAATGGCCTTTTTCGTCATTTCAGCAAGTGTTGGTTCATCTGGATTTGTTTGTTCACGATCCATATCATAAGCAAGTGCAGATGGTGCGAATGATCCCCATAGCTTGCTTGATTTTGAATTTAACAGTTCATCACGTGTTTCAACAAGATCATAGCCTTTATTGTCAATGACCTCTACCAGGTCTTCGCCGTCTTTACGGTTTTCAGCTAATAAAGAATTTTTACCGCCGCCTAAGACAACATCCATTTCTTGGTATACTTGTTGTTCGGCAATGCTATCATAGTCGCTTCTGTGTTCAGCATGTGAAGAAAATGCTGCAGGTGTAGCGTGTTGAATTTCAGATGTAGAGATGATTCCTGTTGCTTTTCCGCTCATTTTTGCACCTTCTAATACGTTTGCAACAGGTTTGTAAGGATTATCTGCTAAGTCAGGATCGACTCCAGGATTGGCCACTTTCTCAGGGAGTACGCCCACAAATTTATCATTTGATTTATTTCCCGTTGCCATTGCTGTTCCTGCCGGTGCTGAGTCGGTGATGGCAGACTCGGCTGAGTATGTACGGACGCCTCCAGTTAAAATCTCATCCATTGCAAGCGGTTGTCCTTTATACCATCTTGCAAGAGTTGTTGTACTGGAACTAACACCATCCATCACAAGGACAATAACGTTTTTGGCCTTTTGAGAATCTTTTTTTGCTTCAACTTTTTCGTTAGCTGAAGAGAAACCGAGCGAACCGAGTGCTAAGGTACTTGCAAGAGTAATTCCAACGACTTTTTTGTTTAATTTCATGAATATTTCCTCCAATATTTGCTTCATTTTCGGTTTTTGTGGGTAAAGAATAGTGAAAAATGTTATATCTACTAAATGTAACGATCAACTCCAATGAATAGGTTCTACAGCCCTTATGCTTACGTAATTATAAGTTCACTATGTAAACTGGACGTTAAGGAATTGTAAAGTTTAATAAAATTGATAAAAACAGTATTTTTATCCTGATTTTAAAAATAGTAGAATAGAATCTTGTATTTAGCGGGAGATTGGAATGGTTACCAAAAAATGAAATTTGTGAGAAGGTAGTTTAGATGTTTTTTATTATAAGTCTAAGGGAAAACGTTGATTATGATGATCATTAAAATGCTGAACGACCTTGTTTGATTGTGGGTCAAGGAACCTGTCCCTCCGTCCCACTTGAAAATATAGGGAGAGAGAGGTATTTTTATTATAGGAATAGTTTTGTTTAAGCGGGGGTAGCAATGCGGAATAGAACATTATGGAGCAAGTATGTTTTCTTGAGTGTGGCCACAGTTTTTATGTGGGTGAAGACATATATTGTGTATCGAACAGGTTTTGATTTAAAAATAGAAAATGCGATGCAATCTTTTATTCTCTTAATTAATCCGTTAAGCTTCTTTTTACTAGTTTTTGGGTTTGCTTTATTTATGAAGCAGAGGATAAGAGATATATACATAATCGTCGTTAGTACACTTGGGACGATTTTGTTAATTTCGAATATGAGTTTTTATAGTTTTTACAATGATTTTTTGACCATCCCGGTATTATTTCAGTCAAGTAATATGGGGGATCTTGATAGTAGTATTCAAGAAATCGTGAAGCCAAGTTATTTCCTTATGTTTGTTGATATTCTTATTTTAATCTGGTTATCGAGAAAAAATAGACATAAAGATTATGGGGCTGTGACGGTTAAGGAAAGAAGATCATATTTTCTCGTTGTTTGTGTCGTGTTTATATTCAATGTAGGATTAGCTGAAATTCAGCGTCCGCAGTTTTTAACCCGTTCATTTGACAGAGAGATTTTAGTGAAAAACATTGGGATCTTTAATTTCCATATATATGATGGAATTGTGCAGTCAGCAACATCGGCACAGAGAGCATTGGCAGATAGTGATGAGCTTGTGGAAATTCAGAACTATGTAAATGCAAATGAAAAAGAGCCAAGTGAAGAGATGTTTGGGATTGCGAAAGATCGTAATGTGATATTTGTTTCATTAGAATCCACCCAAAGCTTTGTGTTGAATGAAACGTTAAATGACAAGGGAATTACACCATTTTTGAATGATTTTGTAAATGAAAGTTATTACTTTGAAAATTTTTATCACCAAACAGAACAGGGGAAAACGTCGGATTCGGAATTCATTGTAGCGAATTCATTATACCCTTTGGGACGCGGTTCCGTCTTTTTTACAAATAGTGAAAATGAGTACAATGCAACACCAGAAATCTTAAAGGATTACGGCTATTACTCCGCAACATTCCATGCGAATAATGCGACCTTTTGGAACAGAGATATTGTGTATGATTCGTTTGAAGTGGATACATTTTTTGATATCGAAAGCTATGACATCACACCTGAAAATTCATTCGGGTGGGGCTTAAAGGATAAGGAGTTCTTCGAGCAAACGGTTGATTTGATGAAAACATTGCCACAGCCTTTTTACAGCTACTCAATTACACTGACAAATCATTTTCCTTTTGAGCTTGAGGAAGAAGATAAGCTAATTGATGAATATGATTCAAATAGTGAGATCTTTAACCGATATCTTCAGACGGTTCGTTATCAGGATGAAGCATTAAAACGATTTATTGAAAAATTAAAAGAAGAAAACTTGTATGAAAATTCGATTATTGTCTTAATGGGTGATCATTATGGAATTTCAGAAAATCATAATGAGGCATTAGCGCAATTTTTAGGCAAGGATGAAATCACACCATATGATACGATTCAGCTTCAGCGTGTACCATTTGTCATTCATATACCTGGTCTTACAGATCAGCATCCGAAGTTAATTTCAGATATTTCAGGTCAAATTGATGTAAAACCGACACTTTTACATTTGTTAGGGGTTGATACGACGGATAGGATTCAATTTGGTCAGGATTTGTTTTCACCTGAGCGGACTCCATTTGCTGTATTGAGAAATGGAAGCTTTATCACACAGGATTATATTTCTGTTTCAACTTTGTGTTATGATCGTGAATCAGGTGAAGAGATTGAGCGTGAGGGAACGTGTGATGTCTATGAGGACATGGCTCATGATGAACTGAGTTTTTCAGATAAAATTATTTATGGGGATTTGCTGAGATTTTATAATAAAGAAGAGGAAAGTGTGGAGGAGTAGCTCCACACTTTTTTTGATGGAGATTAAAGCACTAAATATTTAGTTAAAGCTTGCTGTAAAGTTCCCAGTGTTTCTGTTCTGTTGTCAAAGGAAACGCCGAGATGAATCACTTTCCGAACAACTTCTTTTCTCAATCCAGTGATCACGGAATTGCAGCCCATCATGGAAGCACCATGGATGATTTTTAATAGATGTTCAATAACATTAGGTTCCATATCTGCAATACCTGATAAATCAATAATCAATGTTTGAATACGTGATATGCCAATTTCAGTTAAAACCTTTTCTTCCAGAATATTTGCCCGGTAATCATCAATTGACCCGATCAAAGGCAGGATACAAACAGATGAATTAATCGGGATAATCGGGACAGAAAGGTTCTCTACTAATTTTCTATGTGCTTTGATCAAAGAATCTTTGTATGTAGAATAACTAATAAAAAAGCTATTTAAAAATTCATCAATGTGGTTATTTATGTTCTTTTCAAGGGTAAAAAAGTCAGCTACAATTTTCCCGTTTGTATATTCGTTATACTTTTCGATAAAATACCACACAGTCCTGCGGATTGCTTGAATCCATTCGAGTTTAAATGTTAAATCAATGGAATGTGTAGACCAGGCGATGCCTTCTTGTTTTGCAAAGAGTTGCAATTCCTTTTCCTTACCGTCTACGATATACGTAACAAGCTTTTTCGCGTTATTAACGAGATCAATGTTACCAATTGCCAGGATTTCATCAATCTTATCTGTGACATTGACTGCTTCCGCTAATAATCTCTCTTCAAAACTTTTAATATTGTTTTCAAAGAATTGCTTAAGTTCATATGATTCTTGGAATTTGAATTTCATTCCTTTTCCCCCTTATGCTGAATTTTTGAAATTCAATACCTTCCTTTTATTTTAAGCCATTCCTACAGAAAATGAAAATACATTGTCTCATTCTAATGAGATTGGGAACTTTTGCTAAAGATAATCGTATTACCTAATACCCTTGAAAAATCAAATTATCCATTTCTTTTGAATGAAGATGTACATCAGATAGAATATTGAAGGAGGAAAAGAATTCGTGAGTATTGTTTTAGCGTATGTCATTATTTTTTTATTAGGAGCTACACCTTTTTTTGAGGTAGTCGGGGTGATTCCAATCGGAGTTGCAGCAGGACTGCCGGCACTTCCTGTGGCCATTCTTGCGTTATTGGGTAATATTCTGACCCTTTGGTTACTCATCTTATTAATGGACCGAGTAAAAGAGTGGCTACAAAGACGTAAGGAAAAGAAAGGCAAAGAAGTATCAGACAAAAAGCAGAAGCGAGCAGAATCAATTTGGAAAAAGTACGGTTTGCCTGGATTAACATTTGTAGCTCCATTTTTAATCGGTAGCCATCTTGGTGTTATTTTAGCAATGAGCTTTGGAGGCACAAGAAAACAAATCTTCTTTTGGATCACAGTTAGTGTTGTTTTCTGGGCAGTTGTGATGGGGCTTCTTTCATATTTCGGCTTTGACTTATTATTCACCCAAACCGGACAGGACGGTTTCTTAAAAAATATATTAGATACTGAGTGAGGAACGGGGGGAGGAACGGGGGGACAGGTCCCTTGTCCCATTTGGGACAAGAGACCTGTTCCTCTGTTCCAATTCACGATAGTTTTTGAGATTCCCCTCATAAACAAGATGAAAACCGTTTCCTTTAATGAGTTCCTGTGGTGTTATAAGTGAAAGGGGTTTAGAGAAATGAACACATTCACATTCTTGCAGGACAGTTGCAACAAATTGCGAACAGAAAAAAGCATATTTTCTATTTAGTTGTTTGTTTAATAGAATGGCGAATAAGCCCAGTAGGTTATAACGGTACAGGGACTTTTCGTCATTTATTTTTTGTATGAAGCATCTCATTTCTTCATATTGAATAGGAGAGACTGTACAGCTATATACCCGACATTTTGCTAGATTGAAAAAATGCGATTCCATATTTTCCTTCACAAAGCCGCCAATGAAGGGGTTTGAAGGTGTTTTTCTTCCAAAGCTGTATACTTCAGATAAAGATC
Source organism: Metabacillus niabensis (assembly GCF_020524345.1). Classification (GTDB taxonomy): domain Bacteria; phylum Bacillota; class Bacilli; order Bacillales; family Bacillaceae; genus Metabacillus; species Metabacillus niabensis_B. The sequence continues at coordinate 300 of NZ_JAIVLH010000045.1, read as the reverse complement.
GGTCAAAAGAAATAGATGCATGATTGAACGATTTTTTTGTATATAATTTGATAAGTCTAGTAAACATTGTTCCAGTGTCAGTCAGTAAAATATAAATCTTTTTTTCATCCACCATAAATTCCTCCCTCAGCTAACCCAAATCCTATTATCAAGAATCCGGGCAACCGAATGAAGAATCTGTGGCTGTATTTCGCTCTAAGCCTTTAGGCTTAGAAGGGACAGAGGGACAGGTTCCTTGGCCCAGTTGGGACGAGGTACCTAGATCGGAAGTAGATCGGAAGAGCGTCGTAGATCGGAAGG
>NZ_JAIVLH010000044.1 GCF_020524345.1 Metabacillus niabensis | reverse complement strand
CTATTATAATAACAAGCGCATAAAGCAAAAATTGGCAGGCATGAGTCCGGTTCAATTCCGTATCCATACCAGCCAATTAGCCGCTTAATATAAAACTCTAACTTTTAGGGGTCACCACATAATAACGGGTGGTTTTCTCTGCGGCTGAAAGCCTTAGTTACTGACCAAGCCCTAAAGGGCTACTGAAAGGTTCCCCATACGTACTACTTCTACTGGCCAGACCTGAAAGGCCTCCTTCTTACTTTCGTTTCTTTTTCTTTACCTCTTCTCCCGTGAAAGGATCAATGTATTCCATCATACTTAATTGTTCTGCGACTATATCATCTTGTATCTGGTTTCTTATATATTCTTCTATTACCTTTTTGTTTCTTCCAACTGTATCAACATAATAACCCGTACACCAAAATTTACGGTTTCCATATCTATATTTCAAGTTTGCGTGACGATCAAATATCATTAAACTACTTTTTCCCTTTAAATACCCTACAAATGAAGACACACTTATCTTAGGTGGGATGCTAACTAGCATATGCACATGATCTTTACACGCAGTTGCTTCAATAATCTCCACACCTTTTCTTTCACATAAGGTACGTAGTATTTCTCCAATATCCTTTTTAATTTTCCCATAAATTACTTGTCTTCTGTATTTCGGGGCAAATACTATGTGATACTTACAATTCCAAGTTGTGTGTGCTAAACTGTTATTGTCTTTGGACATTAAAAACTCCTCCGTATGCTCATATTTTGGTTGGGGAACCAAAAATATTTTAGCACCACGGAAGAGTTTTTTTAATACCATGCTGAAAGCTTTTTAGAACCCTAGGCCTAGCCTAGGGTTTTCGTTTTCATAATAAAAGCCCATGACGGTTTTACCATCATGAGCTCTTGATTCATATTTAATCTTAGGTTATTACTGAAGTTATTAGACTAATATACTCTTGATGGTTATACCTTCATGACATATGAATTAATTTTCTTATATTTTTATTAATGTTTGACTCAATCATTTCCCATCCCCAAGTAGACTTGACTATATTTTCAATTGTATCTTCGTCTATCTTATCTTTTTTGGTAGGAAGAGGAATAATAGTTTTAGCAAATTTTTTCTTATAACATTGTCTACCATACATCCAACGCCATTTTTCACTGTTTAAAGCTGTAGCAATATAAAACAATGTGGTTGGTCTTAAGTGTTGTTTAGCCGTACATATCACCACATTATCAGTAGCGATATATCTATCAAGTTGAACAAACGCCTGCCCTGTTACAGTTGAAACTGTAATAGTAAGAGGGGCATTAAAGTAGATATTCGTATAGGTTTTGAACAAAATTAGAACCTAAAATATATTGAAAATCATTATGTGAAAATACATCTTCTGCCATTGCAGTATTAATGTTTTTTAAGTAGACTAAGAAAATTGGTAGAAATTCATTTTTATATTAAAAGAACTCATGATGGTATAACCATCATGAGTTCTTGATTTTTTTACATATTCCTAAGTACTCCTTGAAGGTATAACCATCAAGAAGTATGAATTTATAATAATAGATTAATTAGTAATTCTCTCAATAATTGGGCCTTCATTTCCATAACTACTAAACTTATATTCTACAAAAGAACGGTTTCTCATTTTAATCGATAGCAATTTTGCAAAGTTATCATCATGAGTAGATAAAATAATCTTCTTATGCTTACTATTCGAATCAAGTATAGCTCTTAATACATCAATAAAGGCTAAGATATTTACATCGTCCATGCTCTGTATTGGGTCATCTAGAAAAAGCTGTTTTATACTACTGTATTCTTGTGATAGTCCTAATCCTAGGAAGATACTCAATGCTAATATATTTAGTTGGGCAGAACTAAATATCTGGTCCAAATTAACACTTGAATCTCCATTTTTAAAGTTAGTTCCGTTTTCTTCAGTGGTAATAACTAACTTATTATAGAAAGGATGAGGGTTTATTGATTCATATATCCAAGTAATTATTGGATGATTACTTAACTGATTTTGTACAGCTTTCTTCTGTGCTTCAGTAAGGTTTTCATGTAATTTTTTTAATGAATCTTCGTACTTTTCAATTTGTTCAAGAGAGCTATTAAGCTCCTTTTCTTCTAGTTTATATTCTTTGTACTTTTGCAATTTTGATAAGTAATTATCGTTTAGCTTGATTTCTATTACCTCGTCTAAATACTTTAATGACTCTTTATATAATTTTATCAGATTTATTAATTGAACGATTTCACTTTGTAAGTTTTCTAAATTGTCAGGATAATAATGAGAAATTCCATCTCTTTGTTGAATTAATGCAACTTTTTGTTCAATTTCTTCTTTATTAGGAATAACACTAAATCCCAATATGTCTTTATTATTTATATACCAGTTTTCTTTTTCTTCACTAATCATATCTAATTGACTTATTATATCTTCCTGTATAATTGTATCTGGGACTTGATCAGTTTTGAACACTGCTTTATAGCATTCTTCATATCTATTCTTGTCTTCACTTATTATTGCTGCTTGCTTTTTAAACTTCTCGTCTTCTAATTCAAGTTCAGTATTTACTACTGTTAAGTGTCCATTTACTATTTCGAAATTCTGCATATATATATTTGATATATTTTGTAATTTTTCTTTTATAACAGAAATAAAATAAGTCTCAATTGATTCAGTTATTTCCGTACGCAACAACATTGAGTTTGTAATACGTTGTGATAATTCCCTTAATTCATCATCACCTGACGATATTGAGCTATTAATTATAGATAAAATATGATTTGCAGTTGAATCATCGTTTGATTTACTTTCAAAGCTTGAATTTAAACATACTGGGCACTCTGTAATATCTTTACTGTTTTCTACTATAAAATCCCTTACATGTTTTAACATTTCTAAGTTTTGTTCATTTACGGTAGATTTAGTATTATACTCAGCTTCTAAAATGGCTAATTCTTTTTCTACACCTTCGAGTTGCTTAACTAGATCCTCATATTTTGTTCTTAATTTATAAATACCCTCAACCTCTTCAGGATTAATTTTAGGACTAGTATTTTCCGGAAGAGTCTCACCTAAGAAGTGGTCAAATTTTATGATTAATTCTTTTAAATTTAAAAGTAATTCCCATAAATTTTCCTTTATTCGTAAGTTATCATTATCTATTGTCCCCATATATTTTGAAAAGTCGATTTGAAAGGTAGAAAGTTGATTTATTCTCTCTGTATTGATTTCTCTTCTATTATTTATACTATCAAATTTGCCAATAAGTTCTTTCTCTTCTTTTAATAAATACGTATAATCAACATCTTTTAATAACTGACTTTGTTCTATCTTTTTTTGAACATCTAAGCCTTTTTTAAGTAACAAAAGTTTGTTTATTTCATCTTTTATTATACTTACTTCTGAATTGTTTTTTTGAAATTCATCTATACTTTTAACAACCATATCTTTATTATTTTCAATTTCTATCATTAACTCTGCATAGTTTGTTAACGTTACCGGTAAGAATGAAAACAATTTGTCAAAAGACTCAATTTTAATCTCGTTTTCAGTAATAAAATTAAAAAAGTTTTCAATTCTATTATTAATTGTTGAAATATACTCTTCGATACTACCAAGGTTTTTCAATTTAAAAAAGCTGCTAATTCCTTCTAAGAACTCCGAAACCTCAACTAATTTATCACTTATTTCTCTTTTCTTATTTGAAATACCTCTTCCCCTACGCATTGAACTTGTTTTGCTATATAAAGAATCAATATCACTTAAATTTAACAACTTCATAAACATACTTCTTCGTTCATTTGGGTCTGTAGACCTCAGAAAAAAACTTAAATTTTCTTGAGTCAACATATTAGTATTTAAAAAAGTATTTGCATATTTAGCTTCTAATGTTCTAATTTCTTTTTTACTTTCAACTTCACTAATTTTAGATACTAAATCTTCAATATCCGGTATTAATAACTTAAAAATTGTTGCATTAGTAACATCTTCTATTTGATTATTTCCATCAAAAACCTTCAATTCAGAATCATAATTATCTCCATTACCAGCAAAGTGAGATGTACTATAACTTGTTCTACAAATTTTAATATTATTGTCGAAAATAATCTCAACTTCTATTTTTCTTTCCTGTTTATCTAGACTGTTATGAAATTTAAGGTATTGGGCTCTTTTGAGATCGTTTGCATGATATGTCTCCTCGAACTTTTCTAATCGCCTTATTTTGTCAGTTAAACACCATTCAATTGCCTCAAAAAAAGATGTTTTTCCAAAACCATTGTATCCACTGAGTAAAACAAAATTACTGTCTAAAAAATTAAAAACATAAAAGCCCTCTTTATCATCAGCATTGATTCCATATCCACGAAAATTCTTTATTTTAACTGTTTTAATCAACAATTTTAATCACCTTTTTCTAAAGCTTTAGAAATCTCATCAAGAAAATCAAAAATATCTACACTTTCTATATGTTGTTTGTCATTAATATTTACGCCTTTAATAATTTCTGAAATCATCTCATTATTAACTTTCTCAATTTTTCCCAAACACATGTCTAGTTCTGTATGCGGAAATATAGTCTTCCTAAATTCCTCTAGTAATTCTTCATCTGTTGTATATTCTATTATGATTTTGCGGGCTACAAAGCGGTCTCTTTGAATATCAGAAACTTTAATAGGATTAAAGTGACCCGTCTCAGTAATTTTGTGAAAGCCTACCAAATACATATCCCACAAAAATCTGGAGATAGGTATTTTATTATCTACTACTTCTTTATCTCGATCATGATCAAGGATTTCTGCAATTTTCTTACTGTTTTGAGGGATAAAATTATTTATAGTAGTGAGTTCTTCAATTGAGTTAACTTCAACACACATTATAATTTTATCTTTGTTTGCATTTGTTAGATAACAAGTGATATCATCATTTAGTTTCACTTTTTTGTAATTTATTTTTAAGGTATTAAAAAGTTCCTCCATGACATCCTCCTACTAAAAAGCGTTGGACAGACGCTTTAGTATCCTCTACACATTCACCAAATTCCAAGCATTCTGTACATTTGTATTCCATTGACATGAATAATTGCTGATACATTACATTATTAAAAACTTGAGCATTATTAATAATTAAGTTACTTAAACCTTCTTTTGCAAACTTACAAGGTCTACTTTTAGTTGCAAAGACAACAGTTTCTTCACCATCTACTTTACTTAGAAATTTATGTTGAGTATCTTTAATAAATTCCATAATTAGAAGATCCGCATATTCATTTAAGTCACTATTTCCTGTTCCTTTAAGCGTAAACTGTTTCGAATTATTTAATGCAATATTATTAATTCCTGTTAAGTCATTAATATCTAGGTTTATTTTTATTTCATCCCCGCTAAAATTTACAACCACACTCATTTTCTTTAACATGTCCATAATTAGATGAGGAGACCGAGCATATGAACCTAAAACATACCTACTTGCAACTTCTTTTACCGATTGCTTTTCAATTTCATTACAAAATTTTTCTTTGAACTTAATAAGAATATTTGAAAGATTATCCAACTCTTCCTTATGGTTAGTTCTTTCTATTCTTAATCCAAAACTATCTATACTTTCATCAATTGCCTGTTTAAACTCGATAAAGTTTTCGTCTTCTAAATATTTTATTTTTAGACTTTTATGATTCGTGACTCCTTGTAAAGCATCCTTCACTGATATACCATTATTTATAGAATGAGAAATTGTTTCAAAAAACCTTTCAATAAACCAATTCCTAATTCTTACACAATCTTCATCTCCCAATGTTGAATCATGTTGCTTAAGCTCAGTGTTTATATCATTATAGATTTCATTTATAGAATAAAGTTTTGTAACACTCTTTGTTCCAAATTCAAATATTATAGAGTCAATAAAATTGATAATTTCTTTGTCAGTTATAACATCAGCAAAATCAGAATAATTTTCCTTTCCTTTCTTTAAATCTTCTAGTAAGGCATTATAGTAAATAGAAAAAGATACATCTCCTTTTTTATTTGGTTGTACACTTGCCCTTTTTTTATATTCATTAAAAGCTTCACTATATGGTTTTCTTTTAATCGAATCGCTCAAAATACACTCTTTAACAAAATTAATATATTCATCATATTTGGTTATGGTTTTATTATTCCATAAATCAAAAAAGTGTTTATCAGTATTTGACACTGGTACATTTGTTCTATAGATATATTCATTAGGGTTGCTTCCCTCTTTTATTTGGTCTAGAAAATCATTATAAAAATTATAAATTGTGTGCTTAATAGACTTATGATTCCTTGTAAAATAAGTATCACTGTAAAATTTCGCTTCTATACAAATATTATTTTTAGTAAATACCTTAATATCTGAACCTTTTTCGATAGCTACATAATTACTAGTATCTTCATGATTATTTATTAATATAACTAACTCTTTACAAGCAAGTAATAATTGATAAAAATAGCCTGCTAGACTAGCAGGAACGTCTGTATTTCCCATATCAATACTCCCTTATTTAGATTTGTGTAAGAACTCTAAGCAGATATTATTCATGAAATATCTAAATTCACATAATACCTCTATTTCTATTAAGTAAAATCTACAATCTTTGACAAATTGGATAATTTATTTACATTTTATCATTAATAAAGTATTTATTTGGCAATTTCCCCAAACATTTTCTTGCAAAAGCAAAATTTAATATCCTTAGACGAAAGGAACGATTTTCTAAGTCAAATATGTTAAATCAAAAAAAAGAGCAAGAACGTTTGTCCTTTCCCTTTTAGAATCAGATTAAATTTGTTATTTTTATTTTTCTTTATTGCCATCTAGTAGTTGAGTCAACTTCTCTATTTCTGTATTGATAATTTCGAAATTAGTATCTATATTTTCCTCCCTAACCCTAGCTCTTTTTGCCATTACTTCCTCGGACTTTAACCTTTCTAGGCTATCTAATAATCCTCTTTCTTCAAAAAACTGAGTAGTATTTAGATCTGAAATCGGTATATACTCCTTATTTTCTTTGTTTAATAACACTCCTTTAATTTTAAAGAGCCTAATTAATTCTTTTAATTTTTTATCATGAGATAAGAACAGAGGTATAAAAAAGGATTTCTCTTTATTTATATTTATTTGAAATTCCATAACTCTTGGCACCAAAAAATCCCAAGCTATATTTTCAATCCTTTCTAATAATCCTTCCTGATTTCCACCCTTATTAATTTTATTCAGCATTCCGACAGACTGAGTATTTTCAAAATACTTAAAAGCAGTGATTAATTCTCTCTCGTAATATATACCTACCTTATTAATTACAAATTCAAATACCATTTTCATTTTATTCTTAGCACTTGCTTTACTACTAAACTGTATTTGCCAAATACCGATTAAAAGTAAGGTGATGTTTTGATGCATATCAATAAATACTTTAAGCTTATCTTTATTATTAGTTTTAAAAAAGATATTAATTAACTCATCTGTTCTTTGCTTAGCTTCATTTTCACTAATCATAAATTCTATTTCATTACCATTAATATAACTTTGTTGGTTAATACTTTTAAATAATTCCAGATGATATAAATTTTCATATACTGCAAGATGCTTTTGATTAGATATTGTAAACATTTCTTTTCCAGAGGAAAATAAGTTCTTATAGTTTTCTAATAAGTAAAAAGTATAATCATAGTTAAAGTTATTCCTTAATAAACTATCTAGTGTTTTATAAATACTTCCCTCAGTAAATTCAGAGGCATTAAACTTCTTTAAAAACGTTTCAATATAACTAGTATAATTTGTGTCTAACATTATTGAATAGTCATAAGGAATATGTACATTTGAATTTTGCAACATCATTTGTAAGATACTATTGTCTAGGAAGAAAATTTTTTCAGACATAAAGTATGAAACGAAATCAGTATTTTTTTGATTCAGAATACTTCCAAGACCCTCTGGATAGACAATATCCTTATGATATTTTTCAGATGTAGCAATTAACTTATAATCTTTCGTAATATCATTGTAAATTTCCCATTGCATAATAATTTCTAATGGTTCTTTGGCACGTATAAAATTATAAAGAAAATTCCCTAAATCCATTTTAAATCCCTCTATCTCCTGTTTATTGGTATTATTAATAATCAAGTATACAAAAAAGGACAAGTCATTTAAATTGACCTGCCTTAATGTGTAAACTAAACTAAGATTGTCTTAAATTATTTTTATAATCATTAATTTTATTAATATTAATTGTAACCTCATATTTATAGTTTACCATCACTTGTGGTACGGTTCACCAGGGTTGATTTGCAAATTCAATACATTATCTATTCATTTGATTACCTATTATAGTCGTCAATGATCGAAATCGTTTTATTCGCCACTTCGCTGCCAAGTGATCCATACAATTTCTTATTGCCAATTATATAAAACTCTTCTTTTGCTCTTGTAGCTGCAACATTCATCATATTTGGTTCAGAAACAGCCCACCTTGCTGCACCACTGCTATTAGAGTCAGCTCCAAGAACAAAATAGACAATTTTTGCTTCTTTCCCTTGAAAAGTATGTACCGTTCCAACATTCGACACTTTTCCATTTTCTCGTTTCGTAAAGTTAATTTCATCTAAAACTCGAGCAAGTTGATAAGCCACATTTTTAAATGGTGATATAACATAAATATCATCCGCTAAATCTGGATTTTCCTGTAAACGTTGATCAATTAGATTTTTCAGTAAGTCAGCTTGTTCTTTAACAAATTTGTCATTTGCTTTACCGGTTGAATGATACCATTGTGATATTCCTTTTGACTCTTCTTCTGACTTACCTTGTACCATTAACCCATTATATGAAATTTCATTTGCAATCGTAAACATCGGATAGTTCGAACGCCTATGGACCCAAAGCGGTATACCAATCCATTCATCATCCTTCTTTTTGAAACCATACTGACTTGCGGCATCCACAATGGTTTGAGTAGACGCATCAGCAGAGACAAATTTTTCATCAACCTTGTAATTTCTGCCGATCAAGGCCAGAACATTTGAATCTAACGTTACTACTGGTTTTATTTGTGATGGATCCCCCACAACCATCACTTTTTTACTTCTAAAGATTGCACCCACACTAGCTTGAGGCAGTGCTTGGCCAGCCTCATCTATGAAAAGATTGCCTATTGAATTTTCATTAAGATTTTTAAACATTCTACCGAAACTAGCAAAAGTAGTGCTGACAACAGGGATGGTGAAATTCAGCCACTGCCATGATTCTGAAATTAACTGATCTCCATTCTCTTTTGCAATATATTCAGTCTGTTTACTCCAAATAATCCTGGCAGCTTTTAAACTTTTTCTGTTTTCATACAGGAATTGCTTTCTAACTTTTAAGGCTGCGATAAATAACTCTGATTGTAAAACCCGGAACCTCTTTGTAAACCATGGATTGGACTTTTGGAGGTCATTATAGGAAAGTGAAAAATCCAGCTCCTTAATGCCTCTTTGAGATTTGAGTTGTTCCAATTCCGCAATTTCTTGTTTTAATTTCTTGAAATTTTTTTGTTGAGCAGCCATCCATCGGTCGAAGTCAGCTTTTGTATCCTGAATTTGCTTTTGAAAATACTCACTTTTTGCAGCATTTTCCTTTACCCCTTTTTCGAGCTGCTTGCGGTCATTTAACCATTTAGTTTTTTGTTGAGAAATATGATTTAAATGATCATTTATATTATTGAGATTTTTGAAATACTGCTCTACTCTTGATTTGTTAAATATTTTCTGAAGCCATAATAAACTCGGCTTCTGTGAAGTAACTACATCATAATTCCTTTCAGCTTGAGCTTGTACATCCGTTACATTTTTTATTTCAATGGAAACGCTCGATAAACCTTTTTGCATATGTACACTTTCTTGTTTCAGTCTTTCAAGTTCACGCTTTAACTCTGTTTCTTGAGAAATTAAATTTGTTCGTTTCTTCTTTTCTTCTTGTTCAAAAGCAATGGATTGCTTCTTATGTTTAGCTTTTAATTTTTGAAGAAAATACTTTTTCTCGCTATAGTTTTGAATTTTTTCTCTTTCTATTTTTAATTCATCATATAGACGTGAGAATTCTGGATATACATCTGTATTCGCTTGATAATTTTCTTCTAGCTCATTTTCAATGAATTCAATGTTTAAAAGTAACTTGCTAATATTTGTTGATGCTCCTCCTTCTAACGAGAATGTACCCCAATTTTCCTCATTTAAAATCTCACTGTTAATCTCACGTTTCTTTCCGAAACCTTCACCGGTTAATTTTGAGTTAGAAATATCTTTAAAATAGTCCACTTCCGCGAGTTGCTTTTGAAAATCGTCAGCAACCTTTTCTTTCTTTGGCAGCTCCTTAACAATGTTTTGGACTGCACCATTGTTTGAACTTGCTACAATAATATTTTTATCAGAAATGGAATGCGGTAAAACGCCAAGTTTAGCACTTTGCCAATAAATTAGACTACCTTTAATACTCTTATCAGAAAGCTGTGAAATTTCTGCTGCCTGTTGTACTACTAAATCAGCAAAAATATCTTTCAACAGTGTTGTTTTCCCTGTGCCCGGCGGCCCATTGACACTCCGAATATCATTTTCATCATTTAAAGCTAGATTTACTGAAGCCTGCTGCATGAATGAAAGTGCATAATCAGGATTACTTGGGAAACGCCCCAACGGATAATATTTAGGTTGTAAAATTAATTCCTCGAAAATTTGGGAATTAAAATGAATTGACTCTTTGTTGCCATCTAGATTTTTTCTTTTCCCAGAAAAACCCTTAAAATATCGATTTAAATTTTCATTAGTGATTGTCTTTGCTCTGTTCAAATCTTCAATAAAGAAGGAATGAAGATTCACATCTCCATTATCCAAGTTTTTCACAAATGCATAGCGAAAGTTTTCTGTTGAAACATTATACTTATGTAATAGTTCAGAAATTGTAGTATTAAAATCTTCATCAAATTTCCTATTCAAATCGTCTCTAAATGAGTTTTCAACTTTTAAGAAATCTTTCGGAAAATCACCATGTTGGTGAATATAACCACTCACCGTATAGAAAAATCTGTCTGCTATAAAATTTAATTGGTTATCAAAATATAAAGAAAAGGTAAACTTGTCTGAGTTGCTAACTTCTTCGTATGTTTTAGAAATATTGTATTTCTCCCTCAAGATCTCAACAACTTCTTGAAAGTTGAAAATATCAAAATATAAAACTAAACCCGACTTCTTAAAAAAATCATCGGATACATTTTGTTGTTCTTTTTGTTTAGTTAAGAAGTCTGAAAAAAAATGTTTCCAGTCCTCCTCTTCTGTGCGTAAAGGCTTTAGTGATTTGTCGCTCTTTTTAATAGAACCTTCAGACAGCTGCTCTATAGTAATCCAAGCATCTAAAATATCTTTCCTTCTATTCATATTCTCCCTCCCATTATCATTCTCGTATTGTCAAAACTTTTATAAGAGATAAGTTATAGAATCTTATTGTTGAGGGCTTTATAAGCAAAAAAATTGCCTCCCTGAAATCTAAGGATAATTGAGGTTATCACACACAACTACCTTAGATAGGAAGTGACAATTTGCACCATCAAATTATAACCTATTAATTAACTTTTATTAAGCTTACACAAGTATTCCGTTCTTTCCGTTATTTACGTACAAATAATTGGAAGGAGCACGACACGATGGACAATGAAAGGAATCTGGAATAAGAGTAGAATTTTTTCCTATTTTCTCTATATGTATGTGCCAAGCACATTCCAACAAAGCAATCGTTATTCGAAAGAAGTCATTGTGAAATGTTAAGGAGCGAAACCCCTAAAAAAATTCATCATTTTTTATTTCTAATTTCAACTAGCTTTTTAAGCTTACTCATCTCAATATTTATCTCGATTTTTCTGTTTACCATCACTTGTGATACGGTTCACTCCAATTAATCCAAAACAACTTTTAATGAATGACCAATAAATTTCTTGGACTATTCTTCCACAATCAGGCCTTTAGTGGAATAACTTTATTTTTACTCAACTGTCCATTAATCGACCTATCAAATCAGATAAACCTTGCCTTTCAATATAAAAACACCCCTTTAGAAACAAAGTATTAAAAGCATTGATCTTATTTCAAAACGAAACAACTTTATTTCATAGCTACATCACATTATAACTTTTAACTATGAATCGGCTACACTAAACTAGACAGGAAAATTAAGGTCAAGTAGACTACAGATATTATACTCGAGGAGAATCTACGATGACTAAAAGAGAACGTCGAACATTTAATGCAGAATTTAA
>NZ_JAIVLH010000043.1 GCF_020524345.1 Metabacillus niabensis | reverse complement strand
AGGTGTGTGAGAAGCTTTTTCTTTGGTTATCTTAGGAAATTTATTAATCTTTATAAGAACATTTTAAGAAAATAAAAAAGCTTGTAGAGAAAAACATCCACTTTCTCTACAAGCTGACCACTCATTTTTGAGTGGCTTTTTTATTTTAAAGAATTACGAAGATTAATTGACCATAGGACTAATTTTAAGTATTAAGTATAAGGATAACTACCACTTGGAGGTTTATTTATAAAAAAAGAAGGCCTCTAAAATAGAGACCTTCTTTTCTTAAATCAATCAGTTAATTATAATTTTGTAACGTTAACTGCTTGAAGACCGCGTTGACCTTGCTCTGTGTCAAAAGAAACTTTTTGACCTTCGTCTAAAGATTTAAATCCTTCGCCTTGGATAGCTGAGAAATGTACGAATACGTCGTCTCCACCTTCAACTTCGATGAAACCGAAACCTTTTTCTGCATTAAACCATTTTACTGTACCTTGTTGCATAATTGTTGCCTCCTGTGTGGAAATTCCACGTTTTATTACTATCCTTGCTCAATTAGATATCAAAGGCGAAAAGTTTAAACCACTTATTCTTTCCTTACAGACCGAACAAAAATAATTCTTACTTATCATAACAGAAATAAAAGGGAAAAGCAAATAGTGAATAGGTATTATTAAAAATTCTTCGTTTTTGTAAGAGTGGATTGATTTGTTGTATTCATTGCTATCACTATGATTATCCATTATAATAGGCATGTCCATAAAAGTATATAAAGTAGTGAAAATACATACTTTTAAAGAAATAGGGTAGACAACCCTTTATTAATGGAGGAGTTATATGATTCAAGTGACAAATGTTAGCTTACGATTTGGTGATCGAAAGCTTTTTGAAGATGTAAATATTAAATTTACACCTGGTAACTGTTATGGATTAATTGGTGCTAATGGTGCTGGTAAATCCACATTTTTGAAAATTTTATCAGGGGAAATTGAAGCTCAAACTGGTGATGTAAGTATGGCACCGGGTGAACGATTAGCTGTATTAAAACAGAACCATTTTGAATACGAGGAGTTTGAAGTTCTAAAAACAGTCATAATGGGGCATAAACGTCTTTATGAGGTTATGCAAGAAAAAGACGCGATCTATATGAAGGAAGATTTTACTGATGAAGATGGAATGAAAGCAGCTGAGCTTGAAGGTGAATTTGCCGAACTAAACGGATGGGAAGCCGAAAGTGAAGCTGCTATACTTCTAAAAGGTCTGGGAATTACTGAAGAGCTTCATTCGAAAAAAATGGCTGAACTAACGGGTGGAGATAAGGTCAAAGTTTTATTAGCACAGGCATTATTCGGCCAACCTGATGTTCTGTTACTGGATGAGCCGACAAACCATCTTGATATTCATGCAATTCAGTGGTTGGAAGAGTTTCTTATTAACTTTGAAAATACGGTTATCGTTGTATCACATGACCGTCACTTCTTAAATAAAGTATGTACACATATTGCTGATCTTGACTTTTCTAAGATCAAAATCTATGTTGGTAACTATGATTTCTGGTATGAGTCAAGTCAATTAGCATTAAAATTAGGCCAGGAAGCAAATAAGAAAAAAGAAGAAAAAATTAAAGAACTTCAAAACTTTATTGCTAGATTTAGTGCAAATGCGTCTAAATCAAAGCAAGCAACATCTCGTAAAAAATTATTGGATAAAATTACTCTAGATGATATTCAACCTTCTTCCCGTCGCTATCCATATGTAAACTTTACACCAGAACGTGAAATCGGAAACGATGTATTACGTGTAGAAGGATTATCTAAAACAATAGATGGAGTAAAAGTTTTAGATAATATAAGCTTTATTATGAACAAGGAAGATAAAATTGCCTTAGTTGGTCGTGACGAGATTGCGATTACTACATTATTTAAAATTTTAGCTGGGGAAATGGAACCTGATAGCGGGACTTTTAAATGGGGTGTAACGACGTCACAGGCTTATTTTCCAAAAGACAATGGAGAGTATTTCAAAGGTGATGAACCAACATTAGTCGATTGGCTGCGTCAATATTCTCCAAATGATCAAAGTGAAAGCTTTTTACGCGGGTTTTTGGGAAGAATGTTATTCTCTGGTGAAGAAGTATTGAAAAAACCAAGTGTCTTATCCGGGGGAGAGAAAGTTCGTTGCATGCTATCAAAAGCAATGTTAAGCGGAGCGAATGTCCTGTTATTAGATGAACCTACAAACCATTTGGATCTAGAATCTATTACAGCGTTAAATAATGGTTTAACAGTTTACAAAGGTGCAATGATTTTTACATCTCATGACCACCAATTTGTCCAAACAATTGCAAATCGTATCATCGAAATTACACCAAACGGAACTGTAGATAAACAAATGACATACGATGAATTTCTTGAAGATGAACAAGTTCAAAAACAAGTGAAAGAACTTTACATTTAAAAATGTTTTAATAAGCCAAGCATCTAAACATAGACGCTTGGCTTATTTGTTTTGAGCTTAAATCACTAGAGTATCTAGCTGCTTTTGTAACATGGAATGATCTAAGTTTTCTCCAATAAATACAAGAGTTAGTTTTCGATTCACTGGCTCCTTCATATATAAAGGCATACCGTAGGAATATTGAAAAAGAAATGATTCTTTCGAATGACTAAAACGAATATAGCCTTTTATACGAAAGATTGTATCAGGCATCTCTCTTAAAAAATCTTCGAATTTTTCTAAATCGATCGGATTAGCAAAAGTATGTACATAGCTTCTTAGATGAAGATGATTGTGAACATGTGCTTGTTCATGTTGTTGCTTCTTGTTTATTTTATTTATCTGAATGGATGATAGAGGAATTGTGGCAAATTCAGTCATAAACAGTTTACCTGTTGGATTTATTGATTGTATTTCAGAGATGATCTTTGCTTTTTCACTTTCAGATAAAGAATCAACTTTGTTAAGAAGAACAACATCTGCATGTTCAACTTGTTCGATCAGTAATTTACGTAATTGAATGCTCAGACCGGTTCGATTTTTCCACCTATTTGCATCCACTATTGTTAAAATGGCTTTTACTTCAAGTTTTTCTGCGAAAAGTGGGGACAAGCAGGCATCCAAGACTTCGATTGGGTGTGCAACACCAGTTGTTTCAATGTATATAGCATCGAGGTCATATTCTCGAAGCATGTTTTCTAACTGTACTTCAAGCTGTCCTTGTATCGTACAGCAAACACAGCCATTTAGCAGCTCCTTTAGAGGAGTCTCTTTAGGAATCATATTTGAATCGATTGAAACTTCACCAAGTTCATTCATGACGACGGCTATTTTACGATGATTCTGTTGTTCCTCTGATAGGATATTTTGAAGAAGTGTGGTTTTTCCAGCACCTAAAAATCCAGATAAAATATATACTTCGACTTGCTTCATGAAAAAAACTCCTTATCTATACAAATAAACTATTGTCATGTTTTTCCTTATGAAAAGGGCTGACAGCAGTCAGCCCAATTAGAAAACTAAAAAGCCCATGTACCATTTCGGAAGATCGCTTCAGATGTTCCATCTTCTCTGATACCATCAATATCCATGTCAGCTGAACCGATCATAAAGTCGACATGTGTTATGCTGGAATTTACACCTACTTGTTCTAATTCTTCACGAGACATTTTCTTTCCGCCTTCTACACAAAATGCATAACCGTTTCCGATTGCTAAATGATTTGATGCATTTTCATCAAAAAGTGTGTTGTAAAAAAGGATACCGGATTGAGATATAGGTGAATCATGTGCAACTAATGCAATTTCTCCTAAATAGTGGGAACCTTCGTCTGTTTCAACAAGTTGTTTTAATACTTCTTCACCTTTTTCTGCTTGTACAGAAACAATTCTTCCATTTTCAAAGGTTAGTGAGAAATTATCAATTAAATTTCCGCTATAGCTTAAAGGTTTTGTGCTTTTCACAATACCGTTTACACCATTTCGTAGTGGTACCGTAAAGACTTCTTCAGTAGGCATGTTTGCCATAAAGAAATTTCCTTTTTCATTTTCACTTCCAGCACCAACCCAGGTATGAGTATCATGAAGTTCGATTGTCAAATCTGTTCCCATTGCTTTATAGTGGAGCTTTTTATACTTTTTATTATTTAAGTAATCCACTTTTGTATGTAAGTTGTCATTATGCTGATTCCAAGCTGTGACAGGATCTTCCTGATCCACACGTGTGGTCTTGAAAATAGCTTCCCATAGCTTTTCAACTTGTTTGTCTTCATGTTCGTTTGGGAAGACCTTTGCTGCCCATTTCTTTGAAGCAGCTGCAATAACAGACCAACTAGCTTTATCTGCTTGTAAATAATTTCGATACTTTGTTAGAGCCATTCCGGCAGCTTTGGTCGATGCAGCGATTCTCTTTGGATCTATACCGCTTAAAAGATCAGGATCAGAAGAGATAATGGACATAAATGCACCATCATTTTCAGCTAAAGTTTCAAGACCTCTTGCTTTCCATTCAGGGTAATCACTTAAAGATTCTTCAGAAGCAAGTTCAAAACGAGTTCGAGTAATCACATCATCGCTCCACTCAACATAAACATTTCGAGCACCTGCCTCATATGCTTTTTTTACAACAAGGCGAACAAAATCAACTACTTCTATTGATGCGTTTATTGTTAAATTTTGGTTAGGTTGAAGATTAACTCCTACACGAACAGCAAGGTCCGCATATTTTTCCAGGTTTTTTTGAAAATTTGCCAAATTAAACACTCCTTCTTATCAGGAAAATATGTAAAAACTGCTAAACTCATTTCATTATTATTGTAACAAAACAAATCAATAGATGGAATGTTAAAGCCCTTTCATAAGTTAAATTACTTTCAGTTAGAATGGAAAATGAATACAATAGGAAGTAACGAGGTGATGACGTGAATTATTTGGATGAACAATTTATTAAAACATCGGATCAAAAAAAATGGCTAATGAAAACAGAAAAGTTATCAAAGGAATTCGCTAAACGAGCAGATTATTATGATCGGAATGGAACATTTCCGTTTGAAAATTTTGATGCGTTAAAAACAGAAGGATACCTTCATCTTACTATTCCAAAAGAATTTGGGGGACATGGAGTAAGCTTATATGAATTTTTATTAGTTCAAGAAAAAATTGCACAGGGTGATGGTGCTACTGCCTTGTCATTAGGTTGGCATTTAGGGATCATGATGCATTTACATGTAACTAAAAAATGGGATGAAGAGATTTATAAACAAATTTGTCAGGAGGTCATTATAAATAAAACATTAATTAATAGTGCTGCAACAGAACCTAACTCAGGAAGTCCGGCGAGAGGAGGAAAACCGGAGACGACTGCTTTTAGAGAAAAAGATACCTGGATCATTAACGGAAAAAAAATCTTTACATCATTGGCTCCAGCTCTTGATTTTTTTATTGTTCCCGCAACAATTGAAGAAACAGGTGAAATAGGAGATTTTCTCATCCCTAGAGAAACACCCGGCGTTGTAATTGAAGAAACGTGGGATACTGTCGGCATGCGTGCAACAAGAAGTGATGATCTTGTTTTAACGAATGTTCGCCTTCATGAGAGTGCATTAGTTGAAAGAAAAGAGAAGAAAGAGCGACCGTCAGCTCAAGGATGGCTGCTTCATATACCTGCCTGTTACATTGGAATAGCTCTTGCTGCGAGAAATGAAGCTGTTAGTTTTGCAAAAACCTATCAGCCGACAAGCCTGCCTCATCCAATAAAAGAGGTGCCAGAGGTAAGGCGGAAGATCGCGGAAATAGATATTAAGTTAACGACTGCAAGAACATTATTATATTCCACGGCTGATAAATGGGATGAATCACCTCAAAAGGAGAGAGGGAAGTTGGCTTATGATTTAGCCATTACAAAGACGATTGTCACGAACACAGCAGTAGAAGTAGTTGATTTAGCAATGAGAATAGTTGGCGGTCAAAGTTTGTACTCTTCAAATCCTCTTCAAAGGTATTTTCGTGATGTGAGGGCAGGATTGCATAATCCACCTTCCGATGATATCACGTATAAAATTTTAGGTGATCGGGCTTTTAGCGAGTAATTAAAAGCATTCAAGTAGGGTAATCTCGAAATTAACCCCTTGAATGCTTATTTTTATGTATATTTTATATATCAGCTGCGAACCCGATAAAATACAATACTGCACCTCCAAACATTAATATTCCTATTACATAAAGGTTTATAATAGATCCAATTAAAGCCTTTTTGTTCATCATGGATACAAAAGAATATGCAAATCCAAACATTAAAATAATGACAAAGACAGGAATTGTATAGGATCCTCCCCACCCGCTAAAAAATAAAAACAGAGCAGTAATCGGAAACGAAAATGGGATGATATGTTGAGTAGTGTTTTTATTTTCAATAAACATACTTCTTTATAACCTCACTTTTTCTTATTCGCTGACAGCTTGCACAATATCATCATTATCAGGAGGATTTCCTGGCATATTTGCTAGTGAAACACTCATGCCACCCATAATAATAACCGCTAATGTTAAACTGATGATAAAACGTCTACTTAGATCTTTCACTCATGTGCCTCCTTAGGTATTATTGATTAACTGAAAAACAAATCATAATTTTTTACCACTAGTAAACCAGATATAATGTATTCAGGAATAAAAGAATTGATGCAACTTATTTTGTGAAAATTCTTGGAAAGATAGAAAAAGAGGTTCATATTTATAATAAAAAAGGATTAAACACACTTGATTTTGTTTCCTTTGATGAAGTGAGTTTAATCCTTTTATTATTTTATTTTCGTATTACTTTGCTACTCTTAGTAATTTGTTTATCACAGAAAGAGATCTGCCTGTACCAATAGCGACAGATTCCAACGGATTTGGAGCTATATGAACTGGAACAATCATTTCTTCACTTACCCATTCTTGAAGTCCCTTCATTAATGCACCGCCACCTGTTAAGATGACACCACGATCTACAATATCACCACTTAGTTCCGGAGGGCAATCTTCTAGTGTCGCTCGAATCGCTTCTAAGATGTGTAGCAGTGACTCTTTCATTGCTTCTTGCATCTCGGTAGATGTGACAGTTATTGTTTTTGGTAATCCTGTCACTAAATCCCGACCCCTGATTTCCATAGATTCTTTTTCATGTTCAATTAATGCATAACCAATCTCCATTTTCATTTGTTCGGCCGTTCTCTCACCAATTAATAGGTTGTAATGTTTACGTACATATTGGATGATATCCTCATCTAATTGATCTCCACCTATCCGAATAGAGTGGCATGTAACAACACCGCCAAACGAAATAATTGCTACTTCGGTAGTCCCCCCGCCAATGTCAACAATTACGTTAGCGATCGGTTCATCTACTGGTAAATCAGCACCAATGGCAGCCGCTACAGGTTCTTCAATTAAATGAACTTGTTTAGCTCCTGAGCTTCGTATTGCATCCTGAATTGCTCTTCTTTCCACAGAGGTTGCCCCTGAAGGTGTACAAACAACAACTGTCGGCTTTCTTACGGACATTCCCAGCTTTTTTGATGCAATTCTCATGATATGTTTTAACATATCCGTGGTAATGTCATAATCAGCGATAACACCATCCTTTAGCGGTCTAACGGCAACAATTTGGCCTGGTGTTTTTCCGATCATGTTTTTGGCTTCAGATCCAACAGCTAATACTTTTTTCGAAACAGTATCAATTGCGACTACAGATGGTTCGTTCAGGACAATTCCTTTGTTTTTTGTATAAACGAGTATATTTGCAGTTCCTAAATCTATTCCAATTTCTGTTGTTGAAAACATAATTTATACTACCTCTTTTCATCATAACTTATATATAGAATTTGTAGAACTTTGTTGTTTTTTGGGGGCTTTCCTCAAGTTGAAAAGAGAACGTCATTCCTTTGTCATAAATGTAATATTTACGTTCAATATATTTTCCAGAATAATATTCTTTAATAATTAAAAGCTTTAAAGCTAAAGTAATTTAAAGTAGTGGGCCCTAATCAAAAAACCATGAGAAATAGTGTTGTTTGTCTGATAAAACAATATTCTTCGTGAGGAAAACTGCCAGGAATATTGATAAATTAAGTTATTTTTGAAGTTGTAAAACTACTTATAATGACCTAGATAATGAGGAAAATATAGGGAAAAAGAACTTATTTTAATTTTCTGAAAATAGAATATTCGAACTATTTATTATATTCATATAAAGATTATAATAATGTTGTAGTTATTAATAATATTAGTAGAATCATTTGAGTTCTAAAGGCTTTCTACTAAATGAAGGGGGATTTAAGTGAGAAAATTGAATAGGGGTAAACAGGAGAAAAACAGGCGGTGGCAAACCACGTTAAAAATTACAGCGAGCTCGGTCGTTATGGGGGGACTTTTGTTTAGTACATATTTACCGAATGGTTCAAACGTCCAAGCAGTGAGTAATGTACAAGAATCTGCACCTATTGATTGGAATATTATTCCTGAAGAAAGATTAGCAAACTCATTAAAAGAACAAGGTGTTGTTTCGAAGAATGCTAGTAGTCAGCAAGTGAAAAATGCAGTAAAGGAATATGTTGAGAAAAAACAAGGTGAGAAGCCTGGTAAGGTATCCGAAAAACATGAAGATGAAGTGTTAATGGACAAGAAAACAAAGGATTTCCTTACAAAACAAAAGGACAAGCTTGCTAAACAACTTAGCAAAGGACATGAAAATTATAAAAAAGGCAAACCAAATGGTGCAGTGAAAGTAAAATCAGCCAAGCAGGCACCTTACAATGGCGATGTCCGTACGGATAAGGTTTTAGTTCTTTTGACTGAATTTGAAGATTTTAAACACAATAATGTTGTTCAAGAAGATGGATATATGTTTGCTGAAGACTTTAATCGAGAGCATTATGAAAAGTTAATGTTTGGTGATAAAGAATTCAAGCTGTTTAACGGGGACAAAGTGAAAACGTTTAAGCAATACTATGAAGAACAATCAGGTGGAAGTTATACGGTAGATGGTACAGTTTCGGATTGGCTGACAGTCCCAGGTAAGGCAGCTGACTATGGTGATGACAACCCTGAAGGAGGACATGATAACCTGGATCCTCAGGGGCCGCGTGATTTAGTAAAAGAGGCGTTGGATGCTGCGGTTGAAAATGGAATAGATTTATCCGAATTTGATGAGTTTGATTTATATGATTTAGATGGTGATGGAAATCAAAATGAACCAGACGGTCTAGTTGATCATCTTATGATTATTCACGCAGGTACAGGTCAAGAAGCGGGTGGAGGAAAGCTTGGAGATGATGCTATTTGGTCTCATCGCTGGACATTGGATGGCGTCTATTCTATCCCTGGATCTCAAGCTAATGTTGACTATTGGGGAGGTCAAATGGGTGCGTTTGACTATACAATTCAACCGGAGGATGGAGCTGTTGGTGTTTTTGCACATGAATTTGGACATGATTTAGGGTTGCCGGATGAATATGATACGCAATATTCAGGTCAAGGTGAACCTGTTGCTTCATGGTCGATTATGAGTGGTGGAAGCTGGAACGGAAAAATTGCTGGAACAGCCCCTACAAGTTTTTCTCCGCAAAATAAGGAGTTCTTCCAAACGACTATGGGAGGTAACTGGGCAAATATTTTAGAGGTAGATTATGAGCAGATTACGAAATTAGGTATTGCATCGTATATTGATCAAAGTGTAACAAAATCTAAGAACCCTGGTATTGTAAAAGTAAATTTACCACAGAAAAATGTTAAGGGTTTCATGCCAGATGAGGCTGGAGGGGAAAATTATTACTACAGCACAAAAGGTGATGACCTTCATACAAATCTTCAAACTCCTGAATTTGATTTAACAAATGCAACATCTGCAGAATTTAAGGCGTTGCAATGGTTTGAAGTTGAATATGATTATGACTATGTCTATGTAAATGCTGTAACAAGTGATGGGCAAACTGTTCAGTTAGACGTAATCGGTGATGAAAATACTGAAGGCGGAATGGAAACGACAAATGGAAAATGGGTACAAAAAACATACGATTTGAGTCAATTTGCAGGTAAAAAGGTTAAACTTGTTTTCGAATATGTAACAGATGGCGGCTTAGCACCACAAGGGTTTGCTCTTGATAACATTTCGGTTACAGCTGATGGCGCAGAAATTTTTACTGATGATGCTGAAAGTGAAGCGCAAGTAACATTAGAAGGATTTATTATTTCTAACGGGTTTTCAAAGGCGAATAATCATTACTATCTTGAGTGGAGAAACTACGCTGGATCTGATAAATCTTTAGCATATTCTCGTGAAGCGGAATATAATACAGGTTTACTAGTTTGGTACGCAGATGAAAGCTACACAGATAACTGGGTAGGTGTTCATCCGGGCCAAGGTTTCCTTGGTGTCGTTGATTCACATCCTAAGGCGGTCTATGGTACTTTAAACGGACAGAAAACTGTAGCCCAAAGTACTCGTTATCAAATTGCAGATGCTGCGTTTTCATTTGATAAAACGCCAAGTTTCTTTGTGGATTCTCCTACACGTGGAGCATACGAATTTGTAGGTCTAAAAGGAGTGAAAAAGTTTGATGATTCCAATAACTATATCGATCCTGTAATCCCGGATGCTGGTCGACTTATTCCAAATCATGGCTTAAAGTTTGAGGTAATTGGTGAAGCAAAAGACAACTCGGCAGGCGCTGTATGGATTCATAAATAAATTGATAACTAACTCATACTCTTCAAACGGAGGGAAATGAGTTAGTTTTTTTCTTTTTCTGTAATAAATAATATTTTTTACTCATTAAACCCAAAAAACAATATTCACAATCATAATTCGATGAACTGAAATCTATTTTGTTTGGTTTGATTACATTAAAATACAGTTTTATAATTTAAAAGATCAATATTACTAAAATTACGGAAAATGATTCTCGTGTTATACTTAGATTTATGTAAACGATAGGAACAATTAATACAAGGGTGATGAAATGTTTCAAAAAGCAGAAGAACTTTTAAAAGAATACTTTGGTTATACCTCTTTTCGTAAAGGGCAAGAGGATATAATAAAAAATCTATTAGCAGGCAATGATACATTAGCAATTATGCCAACTGGTGGGGGGAAGTCAATCTGTTATCAAATACCAGCATTATTACTGGAAGGGATTACGATTGTTATTTCACCTTTAATTTCTCTAATGAAAGATCAGGTAGATGCGCTGACTAGTGTTGGTATTTCTTCTACTTTTATAAATAGCAGTTTATCCTCAAAAGAACTGAACGAAAGAATACTCGAATTGAGCGCTGGAGAGTACAAAATCGTGTATATCGCTCCAGAGAGATTAGAGTCTGCCTCATTTCGTGACCTGCTTGTTTCTCTTCCTATTTCCATGGTAGCAATTGATGAAGCGCATTGTATTTCACAGTGGGGGCATGATTTTCGACCAAGCTATAGAAATATCGCGCATATGATTTCGATCCTGCAAATAAAACCGTTGGTTGTTGCTTTAACGGCTACAGCAACAAGAGAAGTAACAGCAGATATCTGTCAGTTGTTGGATCTAAATCAGGATCATACATTTGTTACTGGTTTTACAAGGGATAATTTAACATTTAATGTGATAAAAGGTGAAAATAAACGCGATTTTATTTTGAAATATCTAAAAGCAAATCCAAGAGAACAAGGCATTATATATGCAGCAACTCGCAAGGAAGTTGATGAATTATCAAATTTTCTAGAGAAAAGCGGATTTAAATGCGGTAAATATCATGCTGGTATGTCTGAACATGCCAGAGCTGCACAACAGGATCAATTTCTGTTTGATGAATTTCAGATTATGATTGCTACGAATGCATTTGGTATGGGGATTGATAAATCGAATGTTCGTTATGTCATTCATCATAATTTACCCAAAAATATTGAAGCATATTATCAAGAAGCAGGACGCGCCGGAAGAGATGGTGAACCGAGTGAATGTTTTATTTTGTTTGCAGGACAAGATATACAGCTTCAGAAGTTTTTGATTGAGCAATCAAGCTTGAATCATGAAAAGAAGATCCATGAATATCAAAAGCTTCAGCAAATGGTGGACTTATGTCATACAGAAAAATGCATCCAATCTTATATAGTTGAATACTTTGGTGAAAAAATCCCTGAAGTGGATTGTGGGAAATGCATGAATTGCCGTGATACACGTATTAAGACCGAAGTGACAAGAGATGCCCTTATGGTATTTTCATGTGTAAAGCGAATGAATGAGAAATTTGGTAAGACAATGGTTGCACAAGTATTGAGGGGATCGAATAATAAACGGATATCTCAATTCGAATTTCATAAACTCACAACATACGGACTAATGAAAAGTAAAACAGAAAAACAAATTGTTGATTTTATTGATTTTTTGATAGCTGAAGGATACTTGTCATTAACAAATGCTCAATATCCTGTTTTGCTGCTTACGAAGAAGGCTATAGAGGTATTGGTGGAGAAAAAGCAAGTATTCAAAAAAGAACAAATGACTGTTCAAGCTATCCAAGTGAATGATGAATTATTTGATAAATTGAAGCTGATAAGGAGAGATCTTGCAACAGAATTAGGTGTCCCACCTTATATTATATTTTCGGATAGTAGTTTAAGGGATATGAGTAACAAATGTCCAACAAATGATGAGGATTTTCTGGAAGTTAAAGGTGTTGCTCAAACAAAGTTAGAACGCTATGGAGAGGTATTTATTTCTGCTATATGTGAGTATGTTAATGTAGAAAGAACAAAGACCAGTGCCCAAGTTATAAGCAAAAAAGTAATTGAAAACCACGATAAAACACCAAGTCACCTTTTAACATTTCAATTGTTTATTGAAGACGTAACGATTAAAGAAATTAGCGAACAACGAGGGCTCACTGAAATCACTGTTCAAAATCATATTATTCGTGCTATTGAAGAAGGTCAATCGATTGATTGGTCACGAATTCTTACTGAAAAGCAAGAAGAATTAATAAAGAATAAAATTAAAGAATTTGGGGCAGATTTATTAAAGCCGCTTAAAGAAAACTTACCAAATTACATCGATTATTTTCAAATAAAAGCAGTAATTAGTAAATTGAAAATGGATAGAGTGAAAAATTAACATAAGCGCACATCTGGTTTTAACTAGATGTGCGTACTTTTTTATGCACTAAGATGTTTATTTTGTACTTTATTTATACTGAATTTCAATATAGAAGGAACAAAGCTAATGATAAAAATTAATCGGATGAATTGCAGGGAACTTACTATCGCAGGATCTGCACCTATTGTAGATGCGGTTAATACCATTTCAACAAGACCGCCTGGTGCGAATGATAGCATCGCCGTTCCTAAATCTATATCAGTAATAAGAGTGAACACATAACCAAACCCAAAACTAGCTCCTATTAATAAAATAGTTGATAGTAAATAAAGTCCACAATATTTTCCGCCACTTTTTAGATCTTGAAATGTAATCATTAAACCAAAACCTACACCAATCGATACCTGAGCAAATAACAGAAAAATCTCATGAAACACAGGTAAATGTAAGCCGATAATATTTAATAAAGCTGTCGAAAGGAGGGGGCCAATGACAAATGCTGCAGGTAAAACTTTTCTAAGGCTCCATCCAACTAAGCTGGCTAGTATGTACCAACCAAACGCTAGATTACTTGTGTTAATATCCGTAGTAGCAATTGTTTGTGCAACTTGATTTGTGCTAAACATATGTTGAATTGTAAAGGGAACCATAAAAACGACAGTTAAAAGCCTAACAGTTTGAAAAATTGTTACTAGAGATGAATTCGCTCGAACTGATTCACTAGCTGCTACCATTTCAGTTAATCCACCAGGTATGGATGCGAAAATACTTGTGTTTCGATCGATATTGACAATTTTACTAATTAAGACTCCGTTTATTACGCTAAGGATAATCAATAATATTGTAACGACTAAAAAAGGTAGTATATAAGGTCCAACTAGAAGAAAGGTTTGTTTTGTGAAAGAAAGACCAAAAGATATGCCTAATATAATAAAAGAAATGTTTTTTAAAATAATTGGTTGTGAGAATTGATCAAAATTAGTAAAAATAGATCGCCATAAGATCAGGAAGGTCATAGGTCCTAATATCCATGCAAGTGGAATGTGGCAAAGATAAAAAATATATCCACCTAAAAAACCGATAATATAGGGGAAGATGGTCGCTTTAATTTTATTCAAAATCTAATCCTCCAGTGAATATCATCAAATAATCAAAACTTAAGCATGTAAACCATTTGGGTTATGTCATAATTTATTCTTTCCATTTTATCATAATTCCTGTTCTATCACGATTAGTTCTTCTGTAAAAGAATTTTGATTTATGGTACGATTTTTTAGAAAGCATTAAACGATCTATGGCATGAAAATGTCATGAAAGATCGTATGGAGTAAATTTTGACTATTACCATTCAAATTGACAACAAACCGAGATTTTCTAATGGTTGGTATGTGGAGGAGTACTTATGGGAAAAGAATTTGCAGTTATTGGACTTGGGCGGTTTGGAGGAAGTATCTGTCGTGCGTTAAGTGAAGAAGGCATGGAAGTTATGGCGATTGACACAGATGAAGATAAGGTGAATGAATTTGCTAATATTGCTTCACACGCTGTTGTTGGAGATACCACCGATGAAACAGTTTTAAAAAGTTTAGGTATACGTAACTTTGATCATGTAATCGTTGCGATAGGTGATAATATACAAGCTAGTATTTTAACAACACTTATCTTAAAAGAACTTGGAGTGAAACATATCACAGTAAAAGCTCAAAATGATTATCATGAAAAAGTCCTTTCAAAAATTGGGGCAGATCGAATTGTTCATCCTGAGCGTGACATGGGGAAAAGGATAGCCCATAATATTATTTCAAACAATGTATTAGACTATTTAGAGCTGTCAGATGAACACAGTATTGTAGAAATTGTTGCAAATGAAAAACTTAATGGTCATTCTATTATTGATCTGGATATCCGTGCGAAATATGGGATTAATATAGTGGCGATGAAGAGGGATAAAGATATTATCGTTTCACCGCAAGCAAATGAGATTATTAAAAAGAATGATATCCTTATCGTCATCGGTGCGGATACAGATATCAACCGTTTTGAAAAGCGGTTACTCGGGTGAAAAAAACAAAAGCCGTCACTTAGGTGACGGCTCAGCTTGTAGAGAAAGTGGGTGTTTTTCTCTACAAGCTTTTTTATTTTCTTAAAATGTTCTTATAAAGATTAATAAATTTCCTAAGATAACCAAAGAAAAAGCTTCTCACACACCTA
>NZ_JAIVLH010000042.1 GCF_020524345.1 Metabacillus niabensis | reverse complement strand
TAAACTGAATTTGAGTCATAATTAATTCCTCCACAAGGTTTTTCGTCGCTGATAACCATTGTGACCAAAAGGAATTAATTTGACTCTTTTTGTATTTACACAATTATATGGACTTAATCGTGGTTTGAAGCAAGTAATGTCCTTCATACCAGTGATGAAGGACATTTTTGAGGGGGGTTATACAAGTTATGTCCTTCACACCAGTGATGAAGGACATTTTTAAAAGGTTTGATACAGGTTAAGTCCTTCATATCAACTTTTTAATTATTCATAAGAAACTCTAGTGCCATGTGTATAATCTGCTTCATTTCGTTTAAGCCCGCCGCGTGAGGTGATTTCTTGGACGATCTCACGGTGAATGGTTTGTCCCTCTACATTAAGGTATGGAACCATTTGTTGAAGAGAGTGATGGAAATAGGCAAGCTCTTCTTTTTTCCATTCGTTTTTGGGCATCATCGATAACTCTGTCATATCACGACCAACGTACATATATATATCCTCCTCTACTGGAAAAGAGTCTTTAGGTTGTACATGAAATTGATTTTGGGAACATCAACAAACATAGAAGTTTCACTATATTATCTGATACAATGATGACATCTATGCGATTAGATACATATAAGGAGATGACAAAATGACCCAAGTAAATAAAGTAGCACTTATTACAGGGAGCAGCCGTGGAATTGGAAAAGCTGTTGCCCTTCGTTTAGCAGAAAAAGGATATGACATTGTTGTTAATTATGCACGTAGTAAAACAGCCGCTCTAGAGGTGGTGGAGCAAATCGAAAAGCTCGGTGTAAAAGCCATTGCTGTTAAGGCGAATGTTGGGAAACCGGAAAAAATTAAAGAGCTTTTCGCGACAATTGAAGAGGAATTTGGAAGATTGGACGTATTTGTAAGCAATGCTGCTTCAGGTGTTCAAAAACCGGCAATGGAGCTTGAAGAAAGCCACTGGGATTGGACGATGAATATCAACAGCAAAGCATTGCTGTTTTGTGCTCAAGAAGCTGCAAAGCTAATGGAGAAAAATGGTGGAGGATTTATCGTTAGCACGAGCTCTTTAGGATCAATCCGCTATTTAGAAAATTACACAACAGTCGGTGTTTCTAAAGCAGCATTAGAAGCACTAACAAGATATTTAGCAGTTGAGCTTTCACCGAAAAATATCATCGTAAATGCAGTTTCAGGCGGAGCTGTTGATACTGACGCATTAAAGCACTTCCCGAACCGTGAAGAACTTCTTGAGGATGCAAAGAAAAATACACCTGCTGGAAGAATGGTTGAAATAGAAGACATGGTCAATGCCATTGAATTTTTAGTAACAGAAAATGCTTCCATGATTAGAGGCCAAACAATCATTGTCGACGGTGGACGTTCTTTGCTTGTTTAAATAAATAAATTTTTTCTTGAATTTTGTGGATATAAAAATCACCTCTGGGACAATCTATATTTCGTGGAGGTGATATCGAATGGCACAAAACAACAAAACACAATCAGGTACTAACATCCAACATGTAAAACAACAAAACGCTCAAGCTGGCCAAGCTGGTCAATATGGCACTGAATTTGCGAGCGAAACAAACGCTCAAGAAGTAAGACAACAAAACGCTCAAAGTGCTCGTGGCAGCAAAGCTGGTCAATATGGTACTGAATTCGCGAGCGAAACTAACGCACAACAAGTACGTCAACAAAACCAACAAGCTGAGTCTAAAAAAGGTCAAAACTCTTAATTAGCTTAGCTTAAAGACACCTCTCTATTAACTAGAGAGGTGTCTTTTCTTTTGCTCTTTTTTAGTAAAGCGAATGTATTAAATAAGTTTTAAAAGCATAAAATAATCAGGTTGACTAATCTTACCAATAATTCCAAACGACAAAACTTCTGATTCATCTACATAAGTAGTCAAAGGATCGTTTGACCAAGTGGCGAATATTAATAACACAAACTTTGTTTTAGGTGCATGCGCTCTTATAAGAAAGGAGAGAAAAAATGAATTTTGATCAATTGGTGGGAGAGCAATTAAAAACGATGGATAAATTATTATACTTACAATCGGAAATTGAAAGATGCCAGGATCTTAAGAATCAATTGGATATCTTACGAGACGAAACAAAACTTCAATCCATTCAGGATGAAATAGAGAACATGAAAGAGGAATTAAATAAGATTCAACAAGTATTCGAAAAACAAACACAAGAAGTTATTCAATCCTATGAAGACCAAAAGTTCGAAACGGTTTCGTAAACGACAAAATAAAAGAGTCATTTCTTCCGGAAATGACTCTTTTATTTTCCTTTTCTATTTACAAACGTTATAATAAGAACAACTATATTAGGTGAATACGTTTGTGAAAGAGGTTTCACGAAGCAACCGACTGAAAGAAGGGGAGAAAAGTGGGCTTTCCCAGGGAAGGAGACAAAATACAAATTCATAGTTATAAGCATAATGGCTACATCCATAGAGTCTGGGAAGAATCAACTGTTTTAAAAGGGTCTCAGCATTGTATTATTGGTGGGAATGACCGAACAATTGTAACTGAATCGGACGGAAGAACATGGGTGACAAGAGAGCCGGCAATATGCTATTTTCATGCCAGACATTGGTTTAATATAATTGGTATGCTAAGAGAAGATGGAGTTTATTACTACTGCAATATCAGTTCACCATTTGTTTGGGATGACGAAGCTCTAAAATATATAGACTATGACCTAGATGTAAAAGTATACCCTGATATGACATTTACCATATTAGATGAAGATGAATATGAACTTCATAGCAAGATGATGAACTATCCTGAAGTAATTGATCTTATTTTAAGGAAAAATCTGGACACGCTACTCCGATGGATTCGGCAAAAGAAAGGACCGTTTGCACCTGAATTTATCGATGAGTGGTATGAACGCTATTTAACATACGTAAAATAAATGTACAGTGGCAAGGGTGACTCTCGTGCTTACTCAAGGTTTGAGTAAATGATGAGTCAGCCTTTTTCACATTATTAAAGGGAGAGACCGACCAAAGCGCTTGCGCTTTTCAATAGAAAAGGGGGATCTATTTGGGGGCAGTAAGACGATATATGGCTTTTGTAAAGCCTTATCGCCTACAAATTGTAGGAACAATTATAATCGGTGTCATCAAGTTTTCTATTCCATTGCTAATGCCTTTGTTAATTAGGCATGTGGTGGATAATATTATTGGCGGCACTGGGACAGATGCTGAGAAAACAAAAGAATTATTGACCATTATGGGGTTCATGTTTGTGTTATTTGTCGTGATTCGTCCACCTGTGGAATATTACCGGCAGTATTTTGCACAATGGACCGCAAGTAAAATCTTATATGATATTCGAGATCAATTATTTACCCATCTCCAGAAATTAAGCTTGCGTTATTATGCGAATACACGGGCTGGAGAAATTATATCTCGTGTGATAAATGATGTTGAGCAAACAAAGAATTTTGTTATTACAGGGTTAATGAATGTTTGGTTAGATATTGTCACGATCATCATTGCTGTAGGAATTATGATGTCCATGAACGTGAAATTAACGCTCGTGTCCATTATTCTTTTTCCGTTTTATGGATTGTCGGTGAAGTATTTTTACGGGAAATTAAGACATTTAACAAGAGTGCGTTCACAGGCTCTTGCTGAAGTACAAGGTCATTTACATGAAAGAGTACAGGGAATGCCTGTTATTCGAAGTTTTGCGACTGAAGAGTTTGAACAAGGACAATTTGCGAAGGAGAATACAAATTTTCTTGGAAAAGCACTCGACCATACAAGTTGGAATGCAAAAACATTTGCGATTGTTAATACGTTAACTGATATTGCTCCATTGATTGTCATTAGCTTTGCGGGTTATCAGGTGATTCAAGGGGATTTGACAATTGGAACGATGGTTGCGTTTATTGCCTATATTGAGCAGCTTTACAATCCGCTTCGAAGACTC
Source organism: Metabacillus niabensis (assembly GCF_020524345.1). Lineage (GTDB taxonomy): Bacteria > Bacillota > Bacilli > Bacillales > Bacillaceae > Metabacillus > Metabacillus niabensis_B. Next base: position 12,211 of record NZ_JAIVLH010000042.1, on the reverse strand, counting down.
ATTAATTCATCGACAACCTTAACACAGGCGTTTGCCTCGATGGACCGTGTGTTTGAATTTATCGATGTTCCTTATGAAGTTGTTGATAAGCCAAATGCGAAAAAAGCTGATCAAGTAAAAGGTGAAGTTGAATTTAAAAACATTTCTTTTCGCTATCATGAAAAAGAGCCACTTATTATTGAAAATCTTTCTTTGCGTGTCGATAAGGGAGAAACAGTGGCACTTGTAGGGATGAGCGGTGGAGGGAAATCAACACTGGTAAGTTTATTACCCCGTTTTTATGATGTGACAGAAGGGCAAATTCTATTAGATAATAGAGATATTCGCGATTATGAAGCACAAAGTTTACGAGAGCAAATTGGTATGGTTCTTCAGGATACATTTTTGTTCAGTAATACGGTAAGGGAAAATATTCTAATTGGGAAACCTGATGCAACAGAGGAAGAAGTGGTACAGGCGGCTAAGGCAGCGAATGCTCATGAGTTTATTTTGAAATTACCAAATGGTTATGAAACGAGAGTCGGTGAAAGAGGTGTGAAGCTTTCCGGTGGACAAAAGCAACGGGTATCGATTGCGAGGGTATTTTTAAAAAATCCGCCGATCCTCATCCTTGATGAAGCAACATCAGCCCTTGATTTAGAAAGTGAACATCTTATTCAAGAGGCACTTGAAAAGCTTGCGAAAGAACGCACAACCTTTATTGTGGCTCATCGCCTTTCAACTATTACGCACGCTGACAAAATTGTTCTCATTGAAGATGGAAGAATAGTTGAGCAAGGCACACATCAGGACTTAATGCAAAAAGAAGGCCACTACTATAATCTATTTCAAATTCAACAGCTTGATTAACCAAAAAGGCACATGTCTCAAATATAGAGAGATGTGCCTATTCTTATTCCTCAGAAAGCTTAATCTCATTATCATCTTTATGATAATGATGAAAACTGTAAATCAGTGTATCTAAATGTTCTAATTGCTCACTATAATCGATGATCGAAGAAACGAGCGGCAACAGTGAATAGAAACAATCTGTATCATGTTGTTCATGATACTTCATGAACACAGAAGTAAGTTGCTCTTTATTAAACTTGCCTTCCTCCGATATTTCCGTAGATGGTTGAGCCTTTGTTTTTCCGATAAATCTAAGCAAAGATTCTTCATGGAAATATAGAAGGTAATCTAATTCTGTTACAAGGATTTTTTGAAAATCCTCAGGCATCTGATTTAAGTCATTTTCTAAGCGATGCAATTTTTTTAATGTTTCCAACGCTCTGTTTGTTGTGACAATCATTTGCCGGAAAAGAACGAGCTTTCTTGATTTTGCATAGCTTTCACGCTTAAAGTAATTTCGTTCTTCTTTATAATGTAAGTAAAGCTGATCCAACTTGATCATTTTTTCTTTTAATTTTTCAATATCATCTTTTAATACATTATGCTCAGAAGCATGGCGAATGTTGACTCTCATCCATTTGATAATATCTTCTGTGTTTTCTGCAATTCGGTTGTAAAGCTTTGTTTCGTATTTCGGTGGAAGAAATACTAAGTTGACAATAAAGGCTGCAAATACGCCGAGTAATATTGTGGAAAAGCGAATCAAGGCGATTTGAACAAAGTCGTCACCAGGACTTTCTAATATGGCGATAACCGTCACGAGAGCGACAGGAATGGTGCTTTCAGCCTTTAGTTTTATATTGATGGCAATGACGATAATCGCTGTGAGACCAATGATAATCGGATTTGAGCCAAAAATTAATCCAAAGGCGATGGCTAATGCGGCACCAATGACATTTGCTTGAACCTGTTCAATAATAGAAATATAAGAGCGATAAATAGTTGGTTGAATGGCAAAAATCGCTGAAATACCGGCAAAAGCAACAGAAGGCAATTCCAATGCTAGTGCTAAAAATAAAGCTAGTGTAATGGCTATCCCTGTCTTAAGGATGCGTGCACCTAGTTTCATGTATGCTTAAAACATTCCTTTCGTTTTTCAAATAAACAACACTTTTATATAAAATCAATATCGTATGATACAGCCTTTTATTCCCTATTACAAGAAGTATTTACCCTATTTTACGAAAATGTAAATCGTCCATATTTTCTGAAAATAGTCTTTAATAGAAAAAGGAAGAGGTTGACTCTAGAGCTGTGCCCTTGGAAGGAGTCTTCCTCTTCTTTTTCATGCTATCTTAGTTGACTAAATGCCTGTTCAACAGCTTTTAATGTTACTTGGATATCTTCTTCAGTATGTGCTGTTGTTAAGAACCAGGCTTCGTATTTTGAAGGAGCAAGGTTAATTCCCTGATTAAGCATGAGCTTAAAGAATTTTGCAAACATCTCACCGTCTGTGTTTTCAGCTTGTTCATAATTGGAGATTTTTTCGTTTGTGAAGTAAATGGTTAATGCACCTTTTAGTCGGTTGATCGTTATCGGAATATTATATGTACGAGCATGCTGTAATATTCCTTCTTCAAGGATTTCACCTAATTTATCAAGGTTTTCATAAATACCTTCTTGTTTCAGTACTTCCAGACAAGCTATTCCGGAAAGAATGGAAGCAGGATTACCAGCCATTGTTCCGGCTTGATATGCAGGTCCTAATGGTGCGACTTGTTCCATAATTTCTTTTTTACCGCCGTAAGCACCAATCGGAAGACCGCCGCCAATAATTTTCCCCAGTGCTGTAAGATCAGGGTACACACCTAGCAGATCTTGAGCTCCTCCATACATGAAACGGAACGCAGTGATGACTTCATCATAAATAACTAAAGCTCCAGCTTTGTGGACAACATCATTTACTACCTCTAAGAAACCGGGCTTCGGTTCAACAATTCCAAAGTTTCCTACGATTGGTTCAACAAGAATGGCAGCCACTTCATCTCCCCATTTATCTAAAGCTTCTTTTAATGGTTCGATTTCGTTAAATGGGACAGTGATAACTTCTTGGGCAATGCTTTTTGGAACACCCGCAGAATCTGGAGTTCCTAATGTTGAAGGGCCGGATCCGGCTGCAACTAAAACAAGATCTGAATGGCCGTGGTAGCAGCCCGCGAATTTAATGATTTTCGTACGGCCGGTATAGGCGCGTGCTACCCTGATCGTTGTCATGACAGCCTCTGTACCAGAGTTCACAAAACGAACTTTGTCCATTGCAGGCATCGCTTCCTTCAGCATTTTTGCAAATGTTATTTCATGTGGAGTTGGGGTCCCGTAAAGAACACCGGTTTCAGCTGCTCTTGTGATCGCCTCTGTAATATGAGGATGAGCATGTCCCGTAATAATTGGTCCATATGCAGCTAAATAATCGATATATTGATTGCCGTCAACATCCCAGAAATAAGCACCTTTTGCTCTTTCCATGACAACAGGTGATCCTCCGCCAACAGCTTTATAAGAACGGGAAGGGGAGTTAACTCCGCCTACAATATGTTGTAAAGCTTCTTCGTGTAATTGTTGTGATTTTGAAAAATTCATCAGTATCCTCCTACTATGTAAAACATGAAAAGACTATGGTTATTCTAACACGAATCTTTGAATCTAAAAAATTTCAAATTAGGTGCTTACCATTTGTTGAATGAACGCTTTTTAGATAAACTAAGTTGTGGTCAGATTTGGAGGGAGTAAAATGACAAATATCATCGAAGTAAACCAATTACGTAAAGAATTTAAGTCATACTCGAGCAGACAAGGCTTAAAGGGTGCGTTTCGCGATTTATTAAATAGACAATACAAAACGATCCCTGCTGTGAATGATGTAACCTTTACTGTGAAGCAGGGGGAAATGGTTGGGTATATTGGTGAAAATGGAGCGGGGAAATCAACATCCATTAAAATGCTGACAGGGATTTTAACACCAACGTCAGGGAAAGTTTTAGTTAATGGGATGAATCCTCATAAAGAACGTGAACAGTTTGTACGATCAATTGGAGTCGTATTCGGCCAGCGTTCACAGCTATGGTGGGATATCGCTGTCCAAGAGTCATTTCGTTTATTGAAAAAAGTATATAAAGTGTCTGATAAAGATTATAACGAACATATGGAGCATGTCATTTCTACACTTGATATAGGTCCATTGCTAGATAAGCCTGTCAGAAAGTTGTCTCTTGGACAAAGAATGAGATGCGAGCTTGCAGCAGCACTTATTCACAATCCTCCTCTATTGTTTTTGGATGAGCCGACAATCGGTCTTGATGTACTTGTGAAGCTGAAGATTCGTCAATTTTTAAAAGAAATGAATGAAAAATACAAAACAACGATTCTTCTGACCACCCATGACCTTTCAGATATTGAAGCACTTTGTGAGCGGGTCATTATGCTTGATGAAGGAAAAGTCATCTATGATGGTGCATTAGCAAAGCTGCGTTCACATTGGGGAGAAGGTAAGCAAATTGAATTTCAATTTGAGCAGGAAGTACTTGAAGAACAGCTCAGCTTTTTAACTCAGGATCTTGATGTTGTGTGGCAAAAGGGAGATAAATTGCTTTCGTGGAATGCTCTTGTTAGTGAAAAGGAACAACAAATGTCTGAGTTAATTGGTCGGATAGTAGGTACACACCAAATTACAGATGTAAGTGTAAAAGAGATTTCCACTGAAGAAGTTATTCGCAATATCTATGAAAAAGGAGAGGCCCTTTCAAGCTGAGGTGATAACATGGATAAGTATATTGAAATGATAAGAATCCGCTTTTTAATGATGCTTGCGTATCGGACGAATTATTACAGCGGTATTTTGATTTATAGCATAAATATAGGTGCCTATTATTTTTTATGGACCGCGATTTACGGAGGGAAAGAATCGATCGAAGGATTGTCGGCTGTTCAGATGACAACATATATAGCTGTCTCATGGATGGCAAGGGCATTTTATTTTAACAATATTGATCGTGAAATTGCCCTTGAAATTAAAGAAGGAAAAGTTGCAGTTGAACTTATAAGACCTTATAACTACCTTGGCATGAAAACGATGCAGGCATTTGGTGAGGGGATTTTCAGGTTGGTATTCTTCTCGGTGCCGGGGATGGTCATTGTTGCCCTTGTTTTTCCGATGGAGTTTTCAACAAATGGATTAACATGGCTTTTATTTGCAAGTTCACTCGTATTTAGCTTTATCGTGAATACCCAGATCAACTTAATTACGGGGATGTTAACATTTTTCTTGTTTAATAATGACGGATTAATGAGAGCAAAACGGGTGATTATTGATCTGTTCTCAGGTCTGTTATTACCAATCAGTTTTTACCCGATGTGGGCCCAGGATATCATGGTGTATTTTCCTTTTCAGGCGATCAGCTATATTCCCAGCATGATTTTTACTGAAGGAATAAAAGGAAATGAAGTTCTTCAAGCTATTTTGTTGCAAGGATTTTGGGCATTTGTATTATTCCTCCCAATTCAAATTCTTTGGGCTATCGCAAAAAAACGAATGATCATTCAGGGAGGATGATGAGATGTTTTATTTTTCAATGTTCACCCAATATGTAGGTCAATATATGAAAACAAGAATGCAATACAGAGCTGATATGGTTGTGGAATTGCTGTCAGATATGTTGTTTCAAGTGACGAATTTGGTCTTTATTCTTGTGGTTTTTGGTCATACACAGTTTTTAAGCGGCTGGACTCGTGATGAAATCATCTTTATTTACGGATTTTTCTTAGTTCCGTTTGCGGTGTTTGGTGCATTTTTTAATATTTGGGATTTTAATGAGCGGTATATCGTAAAAGGGGAAATGGATCGTATTTTAACAAGACCGATTCACAGTCTATTTCAAGTGATTTTAGAAAGGATGGAACTTGAGTCTTTATTTGGAGCAATTACCGGTATTATTATTATGGGGTATGCGTCGACTCAACTTGGTTTAAGTTTTCACTGGTATGATATCATCTTTTTTATTATCTTTGTGATAAGCGGGGCCCTTGTATATGCAGGGATTTTTGTTTCATTAGCAAGCATCGGATTTTGGTCAGATGCCCGTACTTCCCTTATGCCGATGATGTACAATATCGGAAACTATGGCCGTTATCCTGTTGATATTTATAATTCTGTTATTCGATTTGTATTAACATGGATCCTGCCGTTTGCATTTGTCGGTGTGTATCCGGCAGCTTATTTTCTTGATAAAGAAGAATGGTATGTGTATTCTTTTTTGACCCCTGTGATGGGAATCGTGTTTTTTGTCCTTTCTGTATTTTTATGGAATCAAGGGGTGAAAAGGTATAGAGGTGCAGGAAATTAATTTTGGCTACATAAAAGGACTTAGCTCTTTCATGCTAAGTCCTTTTATTCTTTTTTCATAACCGGGCATAGGCCTGTATATATTGTAGAAAGGACAACCTTAAATAGGGTGGGGGAAAAATGTGGGCCTACTATTTGGTATATGTATTGCAGTCTGTATTTTTATGAGTTTTAGATATGTAGTGATTGTTTGTTTTCAAAAGAATTTTTTATCAGTTGAAACAATTATAATGATTATGTATCTATATATATCCCTTCTATTGGGGTTCGGGGTCATCTATTTAATATGTATCCAAAGCAGTATTCCTGTCTTGCAAGAAGCTGGGAACGTCACAACGGGAGGCTATTTTGATAACCTATTTACATCTCTATACTTTAGTGCAGTGACATTATTTTCATTAGGTTATGGTGACGTTGTTCCGGTCGGCATAGGTCGTTTTTTAGCAGTTATAGAATCTTTAATTGGCTATGTTCTTCCAGCTGTTTTCTTAGCTCGTACCGTTATTGGCATCGAAAAATAGTTCAGAGTTGTAGGATGACAAAAAGTTGGTTACGCTTATGAGAGAACGAAAAAGTTGGAGGGATTTTTATGTCAATTGAAGTTGGTAGCCAGGTACCTAACATAGAATTAGTAGCAGACAGTGGAGAAAAGGTAAGTTTAACTGATTATAAGGGGAAATATGTTGTATTATATTTTTACCCGAAGGATATGACACCGGGTTGTACAACTGAGGCATGTGACTTCCGGGACCAGCATCAAAGCTTTGCAGACATTAATGCAGTTATCGTTGGGGTAAGTCCTGATCCACAGGAAAAACATCAAAAGTTTAAAGAAAAACATGACTTGCCTTTTCAACTATTAGTTGATGATGAACACGAATTAGCAGAAGCTTTTGACGTGTGGAAGCTGAAGAAGAACTTCGGAAAAGAATATATGGGAATTGAGCGATCTACTTTTATTATTGATCCTGATGGGAAAATCATCAAAGAATGGAGAAAGGTAAAAGTAAAAGACCATGTTGAGGAAGCTTTGAATTACATAAAAGAAATTCAATCTTAATAAATAGAAGGTGCCATGATGAGAGATGAGAGAATAAAAAAACTTGCCGCGGTTCTGTTAAATCACTCGGTGAAAGTGAAAAAAGGGGAAAGAGTGTTAATTAGGGGTCACTTAAATACAAAACCTCTAATAACGGAAATCATTGATCAAACCTATTCATTAGGAGCCTATCCTTATGTGGAAATACTTGATGATGAGATTACACTGCATCTAGCCAAGAACTATCAAAAAGCTCAATTGGAAACACAAGCGAAATGGCAAATGCAAACATATCAAGATGTTGATGCTGTTATTGTCATTATTGGGGAAGAAAATGATGCGGAAATGGCCGAGGTACCTGCAGAAATGCATAAACTCCGTGGAGAAATTATGAAGCCGGTAACTGAATTCTATGTAAATCATCGTAAATGGGTGCTGTTGAATTATCCGACAAAGGGATTAGCACAGAAAGCAGGAATGAGCACTAGTTCCTTTGAAGATTATTTATTTGATGTGTGCACTGTCAATTATGACAAAATGGCAAGTGCTGCCGAGCCCCTAAAAGAATTAATGGAAAAAACAGACCGTGTAAGAATTACAGGACCTGGTACCGATTTGCGGTTCTCAATCAAAGGTATTCCGGTAATTCCATGTACGGGTGAAGCAAATGTACCTGATGGCGAAATCTTTACGGCTCCGATTAAAGACTCTGTTAATGGAACGATTTCCTTCAACACACCTTGTCCCTATCACGGAATTACGTTCCGCGATGTAAAACTTACGTTTGAAAATGGGAAAATCGTTGATGCAGTTTCAGATCAAACAGAAAAATTGAATGAAATTCTGGATACAGATGAGGGTGCAAGATATATTGGGGAATTTGCATTAGGGTTCCATCCTTATATAGAAGAGCCGATTGGTGATATTTTGTTTGATGAAAAGATTTGCGGAAGCTTTCATTTTACACCTGGTGAGGCATATGAAGAAGCGAATAACGGAAATAAATCGGCAATCCATTGGGATATGGTGTTAATTCAAAGACCTGAGTATGGCGGGGGAGAAATTTATTTTGATGATGTGCTTGTTCGAAAAGACGGCCAATTTGTTCTTCCAGAGCTAAAGGACTTAAACCAGGAAAATCTTAAGTGAACTATCGAGCCTATTTTTAAACCGTAGGGCAAACGTCCAGCCAAAATTATAGATTGTGCGTAGATTATTAGGGAAGGCATTACCTCCTCAAATGTTAGCGCCGGATTGGAAGTGCGGACTAAGGTCCGCACTCTTTTTTTAATACATTAATACATTGTTACTTTGTATCTAGGCTTGCCTACCACAGGAGTCTCGCATATCCGTTTCAATCAACCAAAGTAGTTTTGTGTACAGAACTTAAGGGAAACTTTTAAAGAGCTAATTTTTTTGAAACGTAGAATATACAAAAAGGGGAATATAATTGTGAAGGTATTATCTACAGTTAAACTACCAGAATATATGAAAGAGGATTTAAGTCGCGCATATCCTGATGTTGTGTTTTATCATGATAAAAAAATAAGTGAGGCACTTGATCTATTACCGGAAGCAGAAATTATCTTGACGTATGGAGAGGATTTGACAGAGGACCATATTAACCAGGCTACGAATCTGAAGTGGATGATGGTTGCCTCTGCCGGGATTGATCAACTTCCTTTTCGTGTACTTGAAGAGCGCGATATTTTGGTGACAAATTCAAAGGGTGTGCATGCTATACCGATGGCTGAGTATTGTATCTCAATGATGCTTCAAGTTTCAAGACAAGCGGAAGTGTTAGCTGAAAATCAGCGATTACATAAATGGGATCGACGTGTGAGAATGGAAGAACTATATGAGAAAACAGTGCTTATTATAGGAACAGGAGCAATAGGAAATGCGACTGCAAAGCTAACTCAAGCATTCGGGATGAATGTATGGGGTGTAAATAGTGATGGAAGAACAGTTGAACATTATGATAAAACGTATAAAATGAGTGAGGTGAAAGACCCGCTGTCTCAAGCTGATTTTGTTATTTCCGTTCTCCCAAGCACAGATCGAACAAAAGGACTACTAAATAAGGAATTCTTTCAAAACATGAAAGATCATGCTGTGTTTATCAACATAGGAAGAGGTGACGTGGTCGTCGAAAAGGATTTAATCGATGTGCTTAAAACAAACAGATCCATTCATGCTGTTTTAGATGTATTTGAGACAGAGCCACTACCACCGGAGCATGAGCTTTGGGATATGGAAAATGTTACGCTCACCCCTCATCTATCGGGAATCACGAAAAGATACCTACCCAGAGCGATTGAAATTTTCAAAAGCAATCTTGCTGATTATATAAGTAATGAACATAAACAGATGAAAAATAAGATTTCACTAGGTAAAAGATATTAAACAAGGGCATGAATGAAGAATTGTGGTAAATAATACATTGTATAAGTAACGTTTGACAAAAGTCGTAGTAACAATTACACTAATTATAAACATTATAATGTAAGAATTTTTATAGAAGTGAGGTGCATGGCGGATGTCTGAACATCAATTAAAGGATGCATTAGATACCCTGAAACAAACTGGAGTGCGTATTACACCTCAACGTCATGCTATACTTGAATTCTTGGTCGATTCCATGATTCACCCTACAGCCGATGATATATATAAAGCATTAGAAGGAAAATTCCCTAATATGAGTGTTGCTACTGTTTATAACAACTTAAGGGTATTTCGTGAAGTTGGACTTGTTAAGGAATTAACGTATGGCGATGCATCTAGTCGTTTTGATTTTGTAACGTCGGATCACTATCACGTCATTTGTGAAGGTTGCGGAAAGATTGTTGATTTTTCTTATCCGGGACTTGATGAAGTTGAGGCTTTAGCTGCACATGTAACGGGATTTAAAGTTAGTCACCATCGTATGGAAATTTACGGATTGTGCAATAGCTGTGAAAAGAAAGAAACACATTAAAACAAGCTAGACTTTATAGCTTGTTTTTGCATTGATTTAAAAAAGAACGGCGTATTTAGCCGTTCTTTTCTGTGTGCTATTTAAGCTTCTTACGATTATAACTTTCATCAAATTCTTTACCTTCAAGATCTTTGTCCAGTGTGAGAGGTTCCTTACAGTACATACACATATCAACACGTCCTAAAATCTTTGTGTGTTTCCCGCAACTTGGACATGTTACTTGAACAGCTTTTGTTGACAACATACCAATCCAGAAATAAACAACCGTACTTGCGATAATCGACAGCATACCCAACATCATGAAAATCGTCATCACCCACATGTTCGTGCGGAAGAAAACACCGATATACATAATGATAAATCCAACAAAGATTAAGCTTAAAGCGAAGGTTCTTATTTTATTGATTTTACTTGTATATTTACGAGCCATACTTTGCCCTCCTAATGACGATAAAGCGAGTTTAGCGCTTTCTATCCTTATGCTTTTTAATCTTATCAGAAATGATATTTTTTTGGTACTAGTTTTAGAATAGCAGGAATAGAAACTCGCTTTATCCCATTCTTAACAGGCAGTAAGACTCCGACCTCAAGATTCGAGAGAAACAAAGAAGATAACTGCCTATAAAGATCCGATAAGTCTCGCTTTAATAGAAGAGGGTTTTTTAAGACTAATGTAGAAACATTATTAAAGCCAATATAATGGAGGATGATGTTGATGGAAGATATTCTCCGTCCAATTTATCAAGAACGTGCAAGCCACCCAAATACTTTAGCAATCGTGATGATTGAAAAACGAAACGAAACTTCACCATTAACAGATAATCTAGATGTAGCTTTATTAGTCATTGTGTCAGAACTGAATCACCCTTTATATGTAAAACATTATGAATATGATGATAAAAAAGCTTCTTTGACTGTGATGTCAAAAGATGATGTAAACAAATCCATTTTACTTGGAACAAACCGCAGAATGGTTGATTGGATTTTGAATGGAAAGGTCCTATTTGACCGAAATGAATACATAGCTGAACTAGTTGAGCGTCTGAGAACATTTCCGTTTTCAGAGAGAAAGTTAAAAATGGGGATTGAATTCGCCAAGCTGATTCGACGTTATTTGGAAGGAAAAGTATTCTTTGAATCAAATCAATTATTAGATACATACAACCATATTGTTCATGCGCTGCATCATTTAGCAAGATTAGAAGTCATTGATAGGGGGTTTTACCCCGAAGTAACAGTTTGGAATCAGGTTAAACAAATCGAGCCCCAAATTTATAAGCTATATAAAGAGCTTATTGAAGGAGAAGAATCTCTTGAAAAAAGACTGGAGCTTTTATTCTTGGCAAGCGATTTTCTGATCCATTCAAAAACAGAAGTCGGTGCAGGCCATATTCTATCCATTATGTCTGAAAGAGACTCCTGGTACTTCCATGAGTTATATCAACATCCTGAATTACAACATTACTCCGTGGACTTAAGTGTTTTATTGGAGTTTCTAGTAGAAAAGAAATATGTATCTATAGAAAGACAACAAACAAAAGGCAAGGGAGTTTTTCATAGAGTATATTTTGTTGATAAAAAGTGTTGACGTAGTTTTTTATAGATGTTATATTATTATTCGTCGCTGTTACTTATAACGCAGCGGCGATCATTTTGTCTCTGACTTGATCGGAAAAAAGTTTTTAAAAAAGTGTTGACGATACGAGTTGGAAATGATATATTAAGAAAGTCGCTTCTGATGAAACGACAACGAATGATCTTTGAAAACTAAACAAAACCAAGCGTGCCAACGTTAATTTCGATTAACAAAAAACGTACTATATAGTACGAAAAATTTTATGAGCTACATCAAACACTTTATTGGAGAGTTTGATCCTGGCTCAGGACGAACGCTGGCGGCGTGCCTAATACATGCAAGTCGAGCGAATCTGAGGGAGCTTGCTCCCAAAGATTAGCGGCGGACGGG
>NZ_JAIVLH010000041.1 GCF_020524345.1 Metabacillus niabensis | reverse complement strand
ATCAAACTCTCCAATAAAGTGTTTGATATAGCTCATAAAAATTTGTACTATATAGTACGTTTTTGTTAATCGAAATTAACGTTGGCACGCTTGGTTTTGTTTAGTTTTCAAAGAACTTTTTATCACTTCATCAAGAAGCGACTTTAATATAATAACATGATTATCATTTTTAAGTCAACAACTTTTTCGAAGTTTTTTCAACTCGTTTGTCCGTCCTTTTTGGAAGACGAATAATAATATATCATCTCTCAAAAAACATGTCAATAAACATTAACAATAAAAAAATCAGAAAGAAAAGTATGTGTCTCCTTCTCTTCTGATTTCCTAGCCTACATGTATGTTAACTTACAATAAACATTTTTATAATAACTAATGCTGCCAATCCTGGTATCCCTAATATCCCTGATACACTTGAAGTAATTAAGTTAATTGGGATATGTAAGTCTATGCTTGTACCAAAAGCATTAACAAAAAATAACAGCAGTGCTCCGATTATTATCTTTATCGAAAGTCGCCCAAGCCATTGTAATGGTCGAATAGGAGCTCCTACAAATAACAAAATTAAAATAATTCCGCCTATTACAGAAAAAACTAAAATAGGATCCACTAAAACACTCCCCTTTTATCTCTTTTTAATAATAAGATATGAGGAAAGTGATAAATTAGAACAAGCTATCTACTTTTATATTTTTCCTATTTTAATATTTCGATGTTTTGCTTCTTTGAGTAGAAAGAAATATTTTGCTTCTGCAATTTTCAAATCATAGAGTACCTCAGGAGAAGGTTCAACACTTTTATCAACTAACTGTTTTTGCCGATTCCACTCTTTTTTCATCGTGAGCAAGTTTTGTATTAGTTGTTGATCGTATTGATTCCTTAACCAGCCCTTCCGACGAAAAAGCATAAAACATCCTCCTCTATAATTCTCTTCTTCCTTCTAACGCTTTTGATAAAGTAACCTCATCGGCATATTCCAGATCTCCACCCACTGGTAAACCATGAGCAATCCTCGTTAGTTTAATACCAGATGGTTTTAAAAGCCTTGAAATATACATGGCTGTTGCTTCCCCTTCAATATTAGGGTTTGTAGCAAGAATGACCTCTTGTATAACATCATCCTGCAATCTTTTCAAAAGTTCAGGAATTTTTATATCCTCCGGTCCTATTCCCTCCATAGGTGATATAGATCCATGCAGTACATGATATAAGCCGTTGTATTCCTTCATTTTTTCCATGGCTATAACATCTTTGGGGTCTTGCACCACACATACAACACTTTTATCCCGTCGATCATCTTCACAAATGTAGCAAGGATCTTGATCAGTTATATGTCCGCAAACAGAACAATAGGTAAGATTCCTTTTTGCATTCACTAGTGCTTTTGCAAAATCAAGCACAACATCTTCTTTCATGTTTAGGACAAAAAAAGCCAGTCGAACGGCCGTTTTCGGACCAATTCCTGGCAACTTCATAAAGCTATCAATTAGCTTCGATATTGGTTCAGGATAATGCATGATAATCCTCCTAGAACATTCCTGGTAAGTTCATTCCTTTTGTGAACTGACCCATTGTCTCATTTGTAAGGTCATCCATCTTTTTCAACGCATCATTCGTTGCAGCTAGTACTAAGTCTTGAAGCATTTCGATATCTTCCGGATCTACAACTTCCTCTTTGATACTTACTTCAAGCACTTCTTTTTGTCCATTTACTACAACTGTTACCATGCCGCCGCCAGCTGTACCTTCTACAGTTTTTTCAGCTAGTTCCTCTTGTGCTTTCGCCATATCCTTTTGCATTTTTTGCATTTGCTTCATCATTTTTTGCATATTTCCCATACCGCCACGCATCATAACATCATTCCTCCAAATCAATCTTTTATTTCAATTAGTTCATTTCCAACTAATTTTCTTGCTTCAGCAATAAGCGGATCTTCTTCACCATTTTGCTGAGTTTGATCTTCATCTTTTTGATCTTTTAGAAATTCTTTTCTTATTTTAACCCAATCATGCTCAGGAACGCCAACCATTTCCATGCTTTTACCGACAATCTCTTGCAGTATTACTTCTAAATTGGTGCGTACATTGTTGTTATTTTCCGCTACCATTTTACAATGAATTTCAAACTTGAATTTTAATACAAACGCATTTTCAGAAGCTGCTACCGGCTCGCTATCATTTAAAAGTGCTGCATGGGATACTTTATTCTGGCGTCGAAGCATTTCTAATAGCTCTGCCCATCTCCCTTTAATGACTTCCAAATCTTTTCTGGTTGCAGTCTTTAAAATTTCCTGTATTCTTCCTTCAGGTGTTTTATAGCCGCTTTTCATTGACCTCTGCTTTGGCTCTTTTGAACCTGGATTCCCTTGTTGAGGAGCTGCAATTCCTTGCTGCTTAAGTCGATTTACCTCTGACTGTAGACTTGTTATTTTTTCTAGTAAAGACTGGTATTCCTCTTGATCATATTGAGATTTATTTGTTGTTTGTTGACAAAGCTTTACCAACGCAACCTCAAGAAAGATACGGGGATGATTTGTCCATTTCATTTCCTGTTGACTCTTGCTTAACAACTCAATAATCTCATATATTTCAGCAGAAGGAATTTCTTTTGATAATTGAATAAATTGATTATCTACTGACACACGCTCTAAGACATCCTCTAGTGTTGGTGCTGTCTGGTATAAGAGCATATCACGATAATAAAAAATAAAGTCTTCAATAAATCTGCTCGGGTCTTTTCCTTGATACATTAATTGATCCAATGCTTGCAGGGCAACCGTCACATCTTTTTGATGTATGGCTTCAGCAATTTTCCCAACGATCTCTTGTGATACAGACCCTGTTATAAGCAATGCTTCATTTAATGTTACTTGATCATCACTATATGAAATTGCTTGATCCAGTAAACTCAACGCATCACGCATACCACCATCAGCAGCTCTTGCAATAACGTCCAGTGCATCCTCTTCTACATTTACCTGTTGGTTATGTATGATCTCTTTCATTCTCCCTACAATCGAAGCAGCTGTAATTCTTCGGAAATCGAATCGTTGACAGCGAGAGATTATTGTTAAAGGAATTTTATGAGGTTCAGTAGTAGCTAGTATAAAAATGACATGCTTTGGTGGTTCTTCAAGAGTTTTTAACAAAGCATTAAAAGCCCCAATGGATAACATATGAACTTCATCAACAATATATACTTTATATTGAACAGCAGATGGAGCAAATTTCACTTTATCCCTAATATCTCTTATTTCATCGACACCATTGTTAGATGCAGCATCAATTTCAATCACATCTGAAATGGAACCGTTTGTAATACCTTTACAAGCAGCACACTCATTACAAGGCTCAGCTACTGGTGCTCTTTCACAATTGACTGCTTTTGCAAAGATCTTTGCTGCACTTGTTTTCCCTGTCCCACGTGGTCCGGAAAAAAGATAAGCATGTGAAAACTTATTTTGTAACAGGGCATTTTGTAAGGTTTTTGTTATATGTTCTTGGCCAACCACATCATGAAATATCTGTGGTCGAAAAACACGATATAATGCTTGATAACCCACAAAAACGTCTCCCTTCTATTTCATCATCTTTATTATAACAACCATCGGCATATTTACAAAGTTGTTTCTAAGAAAAGCGTACGCACCTTGGTCAGCCTGGGACATACTGGGCGAAACACCTACACTAAGTGTAAGATTTTCAATTCTTAATCTAAATAAAAAACTCACCCGAAAAGAGTGAGTTTCATTTAAAATATTAACTGCCGTGCACCTTCCGTCGATTAACCACCATAGGCGTTACTTAAGCAGTTAGCTCGGCTCAGGCAACCCTGCGGCACATGAGAGCTTCCACTTAATGCTGCTTCCTTCCGGACCTGACATGGTTCATGGATTCCCATTGCGCAGGACCCAAGCGTCAACACCACTTACTTAAGGCAGCCCTACAGTGAGCTAACCTCTAGAAGGGATTCGGCCTCGCTAGAGCGGATTGCGAGTACAGGGCACCGCTACCTCCCCGCTTAGCACGGCAAAATTGATACCATATTAAGTTGCATCGTTTTATCGACGCATGTATAAGTATATATCCTAATCATATAAATTGCAACTTCTAGTAGATGTAAGTTTTTGTCAGGTTTGTCATTTGTGTTTTTTACGTTTTCTTAGATCTCTAAAAAATGAGCTTAACAACTCACTACATGCCTGCTCCTCAATTCCCTTTGTTAGATCAACCTGATGATTAAACCTTTCTTCTTGTAAAAGATTCATCAATGTACCTGCACAACCTCCTTTAGGATCTGAGGCTCCATACACAACTCTTCCGATTCTCGACAACACAATTGCCCCGGCACACATTGGACACGGCTCTAATGTGACATACAATGTTGCATTTTCTAATCTCCAGGAACCTATCTCATTACAAGCTTTATCTATTGCTAAAATTTCCGCATGGGCAATTGACCGCTGTTCCCTTTCTCTTAAATTATGAGCTGATGAAATAACGGTATTATTTAATACAATAACTGCTCCAATTGGAACTTCGCCTATCTCCTTAGCCTTTTCTGCTTCATCTAAGGCTAATTTCATATAATACTGGTCATTCAATTCTGTATATCCTCCTCGTAGAAATGGTACAATTGTACATATTAAAAGTAGGAAAAGTCAGCCTAAATTGTTATAAAAAGGAGAAATGATTGTTATGCAGCAAAAATCCAAACAAGCATTACTTATTATAGACATGATTAATGACTTCAATTTCAATCATGGCCCTATCTTAGCGGAACAAACTGAAACAATCTCCCACAATATTCTCTCACTAAAAAATAAAATGAAAGAGAATAAATGCCCTATTATCTATGTTAATGACCATTATAACTTATGGCAGGCTAACTTTGAAAAAATCGCTCAAAAATGTAGTAATCCATTAAGTGAAAAGATTATTCACCGTTTGTTTCCAAACGATGATGATTATTTTTTAATTAAACCAAAACACTCTGCTTTTTACGGAACCGCACTGAACACATTATTATATAGCCTTAACGTAAAGGAAGTCGTGATTACCGGGATAGCTGGAAACATATGTGTACTTTTTACAGCGAATGATGCTTATATGAGAGAATACGATATAACAATCCCAGCTGACTGTATTGCATCAAATTCTATGAAAGATAATGAATTTGCCTTAAGTATGATGGAAAACACACTCAAAGCTACGATTATTCATAGAGAAAATTAATTTAACATGCATCAAGCCCTCTCAACATATGATGTACAAAATTGTATTTTGAGGAGGACAAACATGCAAATACATATTGTCCAACAAGGACAAAGCTTGTTTGGTATTGCACAGGCTTACAGTACAACCGCAGAGGAAATTATTCGCACAAATGAAATTCAAAACCCAAATAATTTAGTTATTGGCCAGGGAATTGTGATTCCTATTAAGGGAAGGTTTTATTGGGTACAATCTGGTGATAGTTTATATTCAATAGCCCAAAGATTTGGACTTCCCGCATCAGAATTGGCTAGAATTAATAATATTCCCTTGAATCAACCTCTCTCAATAGGGGTAAGACTCTATATTCCTGAAGGTGAAAAGAGATCGGTAGAATCTAACGCTTATATTGAACCAAGAGGCACAAGTGTTACAGCTAATCTTGAGCAAGCAGCAAGAGATGCAGCACCTTACTTAACTTATTTAGGACCATTTAGTTTCCAAATTCAACGAGATGGAACACTTAAAGAACCACTTCTAAATAATTTCCCTCAAATCGCCCGACAAAATAATGTTACATTGATGATGGCGATTACGAATTTAGAAAATGACCAATTTAGTGATGAACTAGGAAGAATTATTTTAACAAATACAGAAATACAAAATAAACTTTTAAATAACATTGTCACAACTGCCAAAAAATATGGCTTCCGTGATATCCATTTTGATATGGAGTTTTTAAGACCTCAAGATCGTGAAGCATACAACCAATTTTTAAGAAAAGCAAAGGCCCGTTTCAGTCAGGAAGGTTGGCTTCTCTCTACAGCACTGGCACCTAAAACGAGTGCTACACAAAAAGGTCGTTGGTATGAAGCACATGATTATAAAGCACACGGACAGATTGTTGATTTTGTTGTTATTATGACATATGAATGGGGATATAGTGGCGGTCCACCAATGGCTGTTTCTCCTATAGGCCCTGTGAGGGATGTTTTGGAGTATGCCATTACAGAAATGCCAAGTCGTAAAATTATGATGGGGCAAAATTTATATGGGTATGATTGGACCTTACCTTTTGTTCCTGGAGGACAATATGCGAAAGCAGTCAGCCCTCAGCAGGCTATTCAGCTCGCAAGTACAAATAATGTGCCAATCCTTTATGATCAAGAAGCACAGGCACCTCATTTTAATTACACAGATACAAACGGAAAAGAGCATGAGGTCTGGTTTGAGGATGCAAGATCAATTCAAGCAAAATTTGACCTTATAAAAGAACTGGATCTACGCGGAATTAGCTATTGGAAACTTGGCCTTTCATTTCCTCAAAATTGGTTATTACTAGCTGATAATTTTCAAATAGAAAAGAAAGAATAACACAGTAACAGGTACTCGTTCATAATATGGGTGCCTTTTTTTATTTTCAGATTAAAAATTAGAAAATGTAAACAATCTTATAAATCATTACTCAAATAGAGAGTTGCATGGTAAAATGAAATTTGTCGATTTTTAAGTTTAGGTGTTTCGTTTCAAAGGAGGACCCATAATGAATATACCCTTTATTACTGTAGAGGGGCCAATTGGTGTTGGTAAAACATCATTAGCGAAGGCAATTGCTGAGTATTATCAATTCTACTTATTAAAAGAAATTGTTGAAGAAAACCCCTTTCTAGGAAAGTTCTATACAGATATTGAAGAATGGAGCTTTCAAACGGAAATGTTTTTTCTTTGCAATCGATATAAACAGTTAGAAGACATTAATAAAGAGTATCTACAAGCAGATAAACCAGTTGTAGCTGACTATCATATCTATAAAAATCTTATCTTTGCCAAACGTACATTAAGGCATGAACAATATGATAAGTATTTGAAAATCTATGATATCTTAACAGAAGGCATGCCAAAACCTAACATACTCATTTATCTGACTGCTAGTCTTGATACACTATTAAGCCGAATAGAAAAAAGAGGCCGTGAAATAGAGCAAAAAATTGATCCCCATTACCTACAGCAGCTTTCAGAGGACTATGAAATTGCTATGTTACAGTGGGAAAAAGATAATCCTTCAATTCCAGTTATTCGTTTTAACGGTGATACATTGGACTTCGTTCAAAATAAACAAGACTTAACATATATATTTAAAACATTAGATCAGTACTTGCAAAAAGGAGCAACGACAGATGAATTTACGCGAAAAATATAAAATTCCTCACAACGCTGTCATTACGATAGCTGGTACTGTAGGTGTTGGAAAATCCACAATGACAAACGCTCTTGCACAGGAATTGAATTTCAAAACATCTTTCGAAAAGGTAGACTCAAATCCTTATCTTGATAAATTCTATGCTGATTTTGAAAGATGGAGCTTTCATTTACAAATTTATTTTTTAGCAGAACGTTTTAAAGAGCAAAAGAGGATTTTTGAATATGGTGGAGGATTCATTCAGGATCGTTCAATTTACGAAGATACGGGGATATTTGCAAAAATGCATTATGAAAAAGGTACAATGTCTGAAGTTGACTATGAAACCTATAAAAACCTTTTTGATGCTATGGTCATGACTCCTTATTTTCCACATCCAGACCTTCTCATTTATTTAGAAGGAAGCTTGGATGATATTTTATCGAGAATTAAACTTCGCGGACGTCCAATGGAACAGCAAACACCTGTTGAATATTGGACTGAAATGCACCAAAGATATGAAAATTGGATTAATAATTTTAATGCCTGTCCTGTACTACGTATCAATATTAATGATTATGATATTATGGAAAATGAAAAGTCTATCGAACCTATTATAGAGAGAATTGGCTATTTTATTGAACAGACGAAATTTTTAAAAAAATAAGAGGATGACATAAAGGTTTACGTTCCTTTATGTCATCCTCTTTTTCTTTTTATTAGAAAACTTTAGTTTATTACTAATCCTAAAATTTGAATACATTGATCTTTTTATACTTTCTGAAGGAATAAAAAAAATCGTTACACTCTAGTAACGATTTTACATCAATCTCCCATATTTTATGCGCTGAATATGAGATTAAATTTTAAAATTATGGAGGAGGAAAGGGGATTCGAACCCCTGCGGGCTTTGACACCCCTGTCGGTTTTCAAGACCGATCCCTTCAGCCGGACTTGGGTATTCCTCCGTATTGACAAGATATAATTTATCATAGTTTTTATATGCTTGTCAACATTTTATTAAAACTTTTTTTATTGTTATGAAAATAAATACTTCACATTGTATTATATCCAAGTAAGGGGACAATTAAATCCCTATATTTTTAGTCAACTATACTAATTCTTTCTTTATTACCCATATAAGGTCTAAGCACCTCTGGAATAATGACAGATCCATCTTCCTGTTGGTAATTTTCCAAGATGGCAGCAACTGTTCGTCCAATAGCTAATCCTGATCCATTTAATGTGTGAACAGGCTCCACCTTTGCTTTTGGATCTCTTCTAAATCGAATATTTGCTCGGCGTGCCTGGAACGCCTCGAAATTACTGCAAGAAGAAATTTCACGGTATGTTCCATAGCTTGGGATCCAAACTTCAAGGTCATATTTTTTAGCTGCTGTAAATCCTAAATCTGCTGTACACATGCTCATTACCCGATATGGAAGTCCCAATAGTTGAAGCACTTTTTCAGCATGTCCTGTCAGCTTCTCAAGCTCCTCATAAGAATCCTCTGGCTTAACAAAGCGAACTAGCTCTACTTTATTAAATTGATGTTGACGTATTAATCCTCTTGTATCTCTTCCTGCAGATCCAGCTTCAGAACGGAAATTTGCACTAAATGCAGCATAACTAATAGGAAGTTGTTCAACATTGAGTATTTCCTCACGGTGCATATTTGTAACAGGTACTTCAGCAGTTGGAATTAAGAAGTAATCTTCTCCTGCGATCTTAAATGCATCTTCTTCAAATTTAGGCAACTGACCTGTACCTGTCATACTATCACGATTCACGATGAAAGGAGGTATGATTTCTGTATAACCATGCTCGTCAACATGAAGATCTAACATAAAGTTAAATAGTGCCCTTTCTAAACGTGCACCCAACCCACGGTAAAAAACAAAACGGCTTCCTGTAACTTTGGCTGCTCGTTCAAAATCTAGAATTTGTAAACCATCTGCAATGTCCCAGTGTGGCTTTGGCTCGAATTCAAAGTGTGGTTGTTCTCCCCACTTTCTAATCTCTACATTATCATCCTCTGTATCTCCAACTGGAACACTTTCATGAGGAATATTTGGAATAGATAATAAAAGGTTATCAAGTTCAGCCTCTACTTTACGTAATTGTTCATCATATCCTTTAATTTTCTCTCCTACTTCTTTCATTTCTTTAATTAAGTGATCAGCATCCTGCTTTTCCCTTTTTAATTGAGCGACTTGTGCAGAAACATCATTTCTTTTGCTTTTTAATTCTTCTGTAGCAGCGATAAGCTCTCTTCTCGTTTTATCAAGCTCTTCAAATTTCCCAAAATCAGTTAGGTCTTCACCACGTTTAGATAACTTTTCTTTTACTTCTTCAAGATTGGTACGAAGAAATTTACTATCCAACATAATATTTACACTCCTTTTTTGAATATACATTCGCAATCAAAGAAATTTAAGCAACAAAAAAACTCCCGTCCCAAAAAGGGACGAGAGTTACCCGCGTTGCCACCCTAGTTAAGAATACCTCGTATTCTTCACTTAATGAATAACGGTCATAGCCGGAATTGCCTACTTTAACGTTTGTTAGTTCAGCTATTCATTCAAGGATGGATTCACAAGCATCTATCACCGGTTTTCACCAGCCACCGGCTCTCTATAGATAGAACATCATGCTACTAATTCCTATCATCACGTTTGCTTATTTGATTAAGTATAAATTAATTTACTATAAGTTTACAGTAGTCGCAAGTTTTTTATACAACTTATTTAGACTCTTTTACCATATTGATAAATAATTGAGTCATTCGATGATCATCAGTTAACTCAGGATGGAATGAGCAGCCAAGAAATTGTCCTTGGCGAGCTGCAACAATTCGACCGTTGTGCTTCGATAGGATCTCAACATCTTCTCCAACCTCAACAATATGAGGAGCGCGGATAAAGACTCCTACAAAGTCCTCTCCAACACCGGTAATCATCAATTCAGCCTCAAAGCTATCCTTTTGTCGTCCAAATGAATTACGCTCTACCGTTACATCTAATAATCCTAAGTGGGATTGATCATATCCCACAAGATTCTTAGCCAAAAGAATTAATCCTGCACATGTTCCAAACATAGGCTTTCCAGATGCAGCAAACTCCTTTAATGGTTCCATAAAACTATATTTATCGATAAGACGGCGCATCGTTGTACTCTCGCCACCTGGCATGATTAAGCCATCAAGGTCTGCAAGCTGATCAACTGTTTTAACAATAACTCCTTCAGCTCCACATGCTTCTATTGAGCGGATATGCTCCCTAACAGCACCTTGTAATCCTAATACACCAATTTTCAACATGTTAAAAACTCCTTTTTATTACCAACCACGCTCTTGCATTCTTTGCTCTGGTAGAAGACTCGAAATTTCGACTCCTTGCATTGCAGATCCAAGTCCTTTAGAAAGTTTCGCAATTAGTTCGTAATCTTGGTAATGAGTTGTTGCTTCAACTATAGAACGTGCAAACTTAGCTGGGTTTTCTGATTTGAAGATACCAGATCCAACAAATACTCCATCAGCACCAAGCTGCATCATTAACGCAGCATCCGCAGGAGTTGCTACACCACCAGCAGCGAAGTTAACAACCGGTAATTTTCCTTCTTTTTTAATTTGAAGGAGAAGTTCAAAAGGAGCGCCTAAATTTTTCGCTTCTGTCATTAACTCATCTTCGCTCATAGCTGCAACCTTACGAATTTGTGCATTTACTTTACGCATATGACGAACAGCTTCAACAATGTTTCCTGTTCCTGGCTCACCTTTTGTACGAAGCATCGACGCACCCTCTGCAATACGACGAGTTGCTTCACCTAGATCACGACAACCACAAACAAATGGTACTGTGAAGTCACTTTTTAGTAAGTGATACTCTTCATCTGCAGGAGTTAAAACTTCACTTTCATCAATATAGTCAACACCCATTGCCTCTAACACACGTGCCTCTACAATATGTCCGATACGTGCTTTTGCCATAACTGGAATTGATACAGCATTCATTACTTCTTCTACAATTGTTGGATCAGCCATTCTTGCTACACCACCGGCAGCACGAATATCAGCAGGAACTCGTTCAAGTGCCATTACGGCAACTGCGCCTGCTTCCTCAGCGATTTTAGCTTGTTCTGCATTTACAACGTCCATGATGACGCCGCCTTTTTGCATTTCTGCCATTCCACGTTTTACGCGGTCAGTACCTGTTGTATTACTCATTGTGGTTGTCCCCCTTATGTAATGTCCTACTATATAGGATTTGTTTTAGATTGAGAAAAATTCATCTACGCTATATTTTATCCTAAGTTCTAAAAAAATCCTATCAAAATTCATGTAATTAGTAAAACAATTCCTATATGTTTTACTATTCTATCATTTCTTATATAATAATTTTCTATTATAACTCAGATTTTATAAATCGAATATCTTTTTTCATCCTTTTTAATGAGCTTACAATAAATAGAAGTGTATAAAAAAGACTCCCTATAAAGAGAGTCTTTTCATCAATAATTAAAACCAGCCTTTTACTGTGTCTGATACTGTGCCCCATAAACCGCCAAAGAAGCCTCCAATGCCTCTCATAGAGAGAACAAACCAGTTAGCCTTCTCGACAGTTTCTTTTGTAACAAGATCTACTTGAGAGAGTGTGTCACTTTTGATATTTGTTAGGGCTTGACCTTCACCCTCATATTTTATCGTCATTTTTCCGACTACATGATCTTTTTTAACTGGTGCCGTCAATTCTCCTGCTTTTGACAATTGATCTTGGTCAATTTCAAATGCTGGTTTATAGGCATCCTCTTCACCCTTTTTCACAACTAGTGTTACTGCATCTTTTGTATGAATGGATACTGTATCTTCTTTTCCTTTTACAACAGGAATTGTTGATTGTTTATCAATTTGATAATTAGCTGGAAATACTTCTTTTACTGAGAAGTTATTGAATGCATAGTCCAACATTTTTTCTGTCTCAGGAAAGCGTGAATCCTTCACGTCTCCGCCATTTCCTTGTGCATCCATCACAACTGAAATAACACGCATACCATTTTTAGTTGCAGTAGCAGTAAAACAAGATCCCGCAGAAGAGGTTGATCCAGTTTTAAGACCGTCTACACCTTCATAACCAAAAACTAACTCTGGAAGCATCCAGTTCCAGTTTGGCATTTCAGTTGCATCATCTGTGCCTTCTCTAAAGGTTTTTCTAGGAATGCTTGCTGTCTCTAAAACCTCTGGATAGTCTTGAATTAACCTTTGTGAAAGTAAGGCCATATCTCTTGCTGATAATTTACTTTCTGCATTCACATCTGTTCCTTCAGGATGCATACCAGCTAAATCCTTATTTTCCAATCCTGTCGCATTAACAAATTCATAATTTGTTAAGCCTAGTTCTTTTGCTTTATCGTTCATCATTTTGACAAAAGCCTTTTCTGATCCTGCAATTATTTCTGACAAAGCAATTGCCGCACCGTTAGCAGAGTAAATGGCCATTGCCTCATATAATTCTTTTACATTATAGCTGCCATCCAATCTTAAAGGAACATTTGAAAGACTTCTATTTTGTGAGATCTTATAAACATATTCACTTGGTTTATAGGTTTGATCCCAGCTGATTTTCCCTTCTTTAACAGCCTCTAGTACTAAGTATTCTGTCATTACCTTTGCCATACTGGCAATAGGTAGCTTTTCATCGATATTTTTCCCATATAAAACAGTTCCAGTTGATTCCTCAATTATAATTGCTGCCCCTGCATTAATTGTAATTGGCTCTGCAGCTTTAGCAGACGTAAAAGGAAAAATGGATGAAACAATAAAAGTTATAGCAAAAAGGACTGCCATCATTTTCTTTATTCTCACTTTGTATACTACCTCCACATTTTATTATCTATATAAAAACTCCACTTGAATTTTACTTTCTTAAAGAAACAACAAAATTGATTTTATCATAGAAAAGACAAAAAAAATAGACAGAGCCATAGACTCTGTCAAATGTTATAGATCTGTCATATTTGGATAAGATTTAATCCAAAAGACTTATTATAACGAGTAATTTGGGGCTTCTTTCGTAATTTGAACATCATGTGGATGACTCTCTTTTAAGCCTGCTCCAGTCATGCGGATAAATTGTGAATTTTCTCGAAGTTCTTCAAGATTCTTAGTTCCACAATATCCCATTCCAGAACGAATTCCACCAACCAATTGATAAATTGTATCTGCTATCGGCCCTTTATATGGAGTTCTTCCTTCAATTCCCTCAGGAACGAACTTTTTATTGTCTTCTTGGAAGTAACGGTCTTTACTTCCTTTTTCCATTGCAGCTACAGAACCCATTCCACGATATACTTTAAAACGTCTTCCTTGGAAGATTTCTGTCGCACCAGGACTTTCAGAAGTACCTGCAAGTAAACTTCCTAACATAACAGCATGACCACCTGCAGCTAATGCTTTTACCATATCACCAGAGTACTTAATACCTCCATCTGCAATAATAGCTACACCATGTTTTCTTGCTTCTGTAGCACAGTCAAATACTGCTGTAATCTGTGGTACACCGACTCCGGCAACTACGCGAGTTGTACAAATAGAACCAGGTCCAATTCCTACTTTGACAACATTTGCACCAGCTTCAATTAAATCTTTTGTCGCTTCAGCAGTTGCAACATTTCCAGCAACGATATTTAGCTCTGGATATTCATTACGAATCGCCTTAACTGTTTCTAGAACACCTTTGGAATGACCATGTGCTGTATCAACTACAATTGCGTCTACATTGGCTTCAACTAGCTTTTGGACACGAATCATTGTGTCACCTGTCACACCAACTGCTGCAGCAACAACAAGACGTCCTTGTGCATCCTTAGCTGAATTAGGAAACTCAATTACTTTTTCAATATCCTTAATTGTAATAAGTCCTTTTAAAATACCTTCACTATCCACTAAAGGTAGTTTTTCAATTTTATGCTTTTGTAAAATACTTTCAGCTTCTTTTAGAGTTGTTCCTACCGAAGCTGTTACAAGATTTTCCTTTGTCATAACATCGCTGATTTTTATTGAGTAATCTTGAATGAATCTCATATCACGGTTTGTGATAATACCAACTAATTTTTCTTCCTCGGGGTTATTTACAACTGGAACACCTGAAATTCTATATTTACCCATTAAATGCTCTGCATCAAAAACTTGATGATCTGGAGTTAAATAAAACGGATCTGTTATAACTCCTCTTTCAGATCTTTTTACTTTATCCACTTGCTCTGCTTGCTGTTCAATTGACATATTCTTATGAATAACACCAATTCCACCTTGTCTTGCAATCGCAATAGCTAATTCAGCTTCTGTTACAGTATCCATACCAGCACTTATAATTGGAATATTAAGTTTTAAGCTTGGTGTAAGCTGTACACTCAAATCCACATCTCTTGGTAATACCTCAGATTTTGCTGGTACTAATAGAACATCATCAAAAGTTAAGCCTTCTTTAGAAAATTTTTGTTCCCACATTAGTAAAATCCCCCTCTTTTCGGCAAAATATTATTAGTAGATTATCAACATGTTTTCAGACTGTCAAGAAAGGAATAAAGAGTTTAAATATTTTGAATTAACTAATTGGAGTGTACAATTCATGCCAGCCTTATATTGGGAACGCTTACTATCATATTATTCAACGCAAACGATTCAAAAGAAATTAGAAAAGTGTTATCAAAATCATTCAATCGAAAACTCAAGTGGATTGTCCTATGATAATTGTTACCGATTTATTTACTTTCTTAAACATGGTGAAAATTTCTTTTTACAGGCAAATCAATCACCACATGCCATTCAGCCAATTTTGCTCTTTTACGGGATATCACAGCTATTGAAAGCATGCTTATTAATAAAGGATCCCAACTACCCTTCAACTTCATCAGTACTAGCACATGGGGCATCAAGCAGAAAAAGGAAAAAACAACAATATCAATTTTTAAAAGATGAAATAAAAGTTCAGAGAAACGGTTTGTTCAGCCATGTTGCAAAGGAACTTTTTCAAATACAGGATCATCTTGAAGCTGAAAAATACTCAATGGAATTACTTCTTAACCAAATAGCTGAGATGAACGATGTTTTGTTGTTTCATCAAGCTAAAAAAAATTACGTGAAAGTTGAAACAACTGGCCAACGTGAAATCATTTTAACAGATACCACTGCTCAATATTTCCATATGTCAGCTGAAAGACTTTCTGAATTTTTAGGGAAAAATCACCATCTTGAGCGGGAAAAAGATGCTACGAATAACCAAGTTATTTTACGAACTAAATATTCAAATCATACGTTTCACTGTTCACCCTTTTTATTTCATATCGAGGATAATGCATTTTATTTACCAAACAAACGTGAATCATTTCTTTCCCTTCCGGAACTTCTCGTTCACTACTTATTGCTATATAACCTGAGTATGATCTCGCGTTATGAAACTGAGTGGTGGTATGAACTCCTATTAGGAACATCAAATGATGACTATCCAATTATTCTACGTTATATGGAAATAGCTAAAAGAAAGATCCCTTATTTTATTTTGAAGTTTTTAGAAGAACATTTGTGAATTTTACATTAAAGGAGAAGCTAAACCTCAGGGTAGCTTCTCTTTTTTACGTTCAGATTTCTGCTGGCTTGCGACAAGCGTGGGAATCTCCGCGTCAGCTTGTTCGTTCAGTGTCATGTGTCTGTGTGCGTACACATTAACATAGAGTTAAATTAATTTATCTTCGATTACTTCATTTTATCTTCGATTTTCAGCAATTTATCTTCGATTATTTTAATTTATCTACTATTCTACAAATTCCGCCAAAAATCCACAGTATATTTTGTTTCTACCTCTTTACGATAAAACCTTCGGTTTTTCTACAATCATTTAATTCATGCAAAAAAGACCAGTATCTCTACTGATCTTTTCTTCCTCTTCTTACTTGGCAACGTCCTACTCTCACAGGGGGAAACCCCCAACTACCATCGGCGCTGAAGAGCTTAACTTCCGTGTTCGG
>NZ_JAIVLH010000040.1 GCF_020524345.1 Metabacillus niabensis | reverse complement strand
CCAGGATCAAACTCTCCAATAAAGTGTTTGATATAGCTCATAAAAATTTGTACTATATAGTACGTTTTTGTTAATCGAAATTAACGTTGGCACGCTTGGTTTTGTTTAGTTTTCAAAGATCATTTCGTTTGTCGTTCTCATCAGAAGCGACTTTATCAATATAACATCTTACAAACAGCTTGTCAACATTTATTTTTCGCTGTTGTTTTTTCTGTTTGTTTTCTTGTTCATCACTACCGCAGCAGCGACGTTTAATAATATATCACGATATTTTTATTCCAGCAAGTACTTTTTTCATTTTTTTTAATAAAAATTGATTGTAAACATCTAATTTAGTTTGCTGACCATATATTTGATTCCCTAATTGCACAAAAAACAGGATACAGAAAACGATCTGTATCCCTGGAGCATGATTATCTATATTTTTAATACATTCCTTGAACAATAAAGTTGCCGTTTTTATATTGTTGTTCTACCAATACAATCGCTTTATATCCCTCAACATCATTTACATCAAGCAAAATATTCTTCAATATATAGAACGATCTGATTTCTGGAGGCGTTTCTTCTTTTTTATTCGATTCGTTAAATAATGCAGGAGCTAATTTTATATGTTCCTCACAGTAACTTTTCCACTTTTGTAGGTGACACTTATTTTCATCTGCTGAAACTTCATATATATGTATTAACTTTTGATAAGCTCGATGAAGAGTAAAAATACATTTCGAGCGATGGATCACTTCAATGAGTAATGATTCTGCTAAATAATATTCTTTGAAATCAAAAGCCCAGGCAGCATTCCCTAAAAGGAAACGACAATCATCTCTCTTGGTTGTTGCAATACTATTCGGATGATCTATATCCTCCCCTTTTATACTTCCCCCAAATGACCACTTTGTACAATTACGGATAAAAGACCTTTCATGCGGATCTAAGTTATCCCAAAAATCAACAAGTTGTAATTGCTGAATTATCCCCCCATACTTCTTTTCTTTTTGCTGAACATTTAAATTCCTACTAGAAGTAGGTTGTTTGAATTGAAAGATATTTTTTATTCCCATCTATTCACCTCGTGGACAATTCTGGTGAATTATATGTCCTGCCCTGTTAGTTCATTACAATAAAACTTTCAGATTCTCTCTAATTCTATTTTTTAGTTGTTGATTAGTTAATGATGGTGTATAGTTATGTCTAAAATAAATAATACGTTTAAACCACAGGGGGAGCCTTTTAGCTGAGATTGAATGACTTCGATCATTCTAACCCTTTGAACCTGTTAGTTAATACTAGTGTAGGGATGTGGATGATCATCTATAAAGGTAATGTTTGGACTACTATGATCATTCCAATCATTGCTTTTTTTATTTTATTCACAGAAATGAAAGGTTCCCTTTGGTTTAATAAAAAAGTGAGGGAATAAGATTGCAAAGAAATCAGCGTTTAGTATTTTTAATCGAAGTTGCCATGTTAGGGGCTTTAGCATTTTTATTGGATTTGTTATCAGGGGTCATCGGGAAATTACCACAAGGTGGATCTATTTCATTAGGCATGATACCAGTATTTATTATGGCATATCGTTGGGGATTAAAAGGCGGATTATTAACTGGGCTTATTTTAGGTTTATTACAAGCTATTATTAACCCGTATATTGTTCACCCTGTTCAAGGTTTCCTCGATTATTATTTAGCTTTCACTTTAGTAGGAGCAAGTGGTGTATTCTATAAGGCTATTCAAAATGCATTAACTAATAAAAATCGAAAAATGGCCATTTTATTTATAACACTGGGAACCATTTTAGGCGGCATCCTTAGAGCAGCTGCGCATATCATTGCAGGAGTTTTCTTTTTTGCTTCTTTCGCACCGGAAGGAACACCTGTTTTAATCTACTCGATCGGATACAATGCTTCCTATATGATCCCTACAATAATAGTTTCAGCCATTGTTGCTAGTTTATTATTACTAACAGCTCCACTATTGGTAAATAGAAAATAGTTCATTACCTTGGTCATTGACCAAGGTTTTTGTTTGTCTATTTACTCTATCCCCTATATCTTTTTAAAAAGTTATCATATTCAACCGTTCTCCGGCATGTATTAATAGAAAGACTAGATTGTATATAACGGAGGACAAAAGATGAGTATATCCCTGGCTATTATTCTACTAACTTTATCTCTATCTTTATTTCACTTTTCCTATGGATATAAGGAAGCTATTCGAATTAGTAATGAAGAAGGACCTGTTCACGGTTTGTCTTTAATTATCAGCTTCCCCTTGGGTTTTGTATTTGCTTATCTATGTTCAATTTTTTACTTACAATAATTTCCAGAGGATGGTACATAGGGTTCGGAACCCTATGTACCATCCTCTTTTCATGCTTAATCACCGTCATTTTTTCAGGGCCTTGTTCATATGTATAAAGAATATAAAAGATCACCTATCTTGGAGGTCACATTGAAAACATTTATTTGGGTCTTAAAGAATTTCATCTATTTTTTACTTGTTTTTTGTGTGCTTTTTGTCATTTCTGTATGCATCCATTTATTTTTCAACATAAAAATCTCTACATCTTACAGCATCATCATGACGCTGGTTTCCTTTTTACTTTTTTGTTTTTGTCTTTATTTACTTCTTCGCCCTAAGAAAGAACTTATATTTATTAAAAGAAGCGGTATTCTACCATTTATTTTACTGACCATTAGCACGGCTTTTTTATCTATCTATTTTCTATCCATCAATCTCATGATTGCAACAGAACTTGGAGAAAACCTGACTATTGAAGAAAAATACCAATTATATTTGATTCCTTTTCAAAAGAAAACTGTCACACTGGCTGATTATCGAGAAATGAAGGAAGATAAATTGACGTCTACATATGGTCATGTAGATATTTATCATGATCCGGAAGAGATCGAATTAATCCCTATAATTGAAGATTCACTTGATAAAGCGGATAAACTTACAACAACGATTTTCGGGGAGGTGAAAGATAATCAAATTGATTTAATTCTTCATTCCTCACCTCAGGAATTATATGAAAAAACATCACTAATTGAAACAATGGGATATTTTGATGATCCAAACAACATAATAGGGATCGCCATTACAGACAAATCAAACATCCTCGCTGATCAGATGCCTCAATCTTTTTATTTTCAAAGTACACTTCTTCATGAATATACACATTATCGTTTACAAGCATTTATTAAACAACAGGGCCTCTATGTATATAGAATTCCTTTATGGTTTCATGAGGGCGTTGCAGAATATGTTGGAATGTATAATGTTGCCCATAGGTATTATCCTTTTCAAGAGGTTGAATTTGTAAATCTTGATAGCCACCAAGATTGGGAAAAGTATCGGTTAGAGGAGTATGATGTTTATTTACAGAGTTACTATGGAATTAAATATCTTGTTGATCAATATGGAGAATCTATGATCAAAACAATAGTTATTGAAA
The DNA here is from genome assembly GCF_020524345.1 of Metabacillus niabensis. Taxonomy (GTDB): domain Bacteria; phylum Bacillota; class Bacilli; order Bacillales; family Bacillaceae; genus Metabacillus; species Metabacillus niabensis_B. The sequence goes on along the minus strand of NZ_JAIVLH010000040.1, from coordinate 13,830 downwards.
CAGCAAAAGAAAATAATTTTGATAAAGGATTTTCGAAAGCAACCGGGATAACGATTGATGAGTTACAAGAACTGTATCTCAAAGAAGCAAAACAATCCTATACGGAATAAAGCCTCCAATTTACTCATTGGTAGGCTTTATTTCTTTTTTCATCACTTTTAATATTTTCCTCTCAAACACATAGAAAATGATGCCTATCATAATGATTATTCCTCCTATAACCTGCGGAAGAATCATTTTTTCTCCTAGTATATAATAGGCAAGAATAATAGAGCCTACCGGTTCAAAGAGAATCATGACTGAGATGGTATTTGTACTTACCCACTTTAAAGACCAATTAAAAAGTGAATGACCTAGAAGAGTAGCAACAACTGCTAATAACAGAAAATACATCCAATCTTCCTTTGGATAAGGTCCTAATGGATATTGCAATAAAAGGCAATAGCATAATAGGGTAATTGAGCTTATTCCATATACAATAAACGTGTACAATGTTAATGAATGACGCTTTCGTATTCCTTGCCCAAATAAAAGATAAGCCGTAATCATCGCACATGCTGCTAATGCCAATAAGTCGCCGATTAATGCTATGCCACTTATTTTGAAATCCCCCCAGCTGATTATCACACTTCCAGTTATAGCGATCAACCCGCTAATAATGGCCACAATGGACACTTTTTCTTTAAAAAACAAAAAAGTACCGATAAATGCAAACAAAGGCTGAAGGGTCACTAATACAACTGAACTAGCCACAGATGTGTAATTTAACGATTCAAACCATAAGATAAAATGAAAAGCTAAAAAAACTCCTGCGATTGTTGAATAGATCCAGTCTTTTTTCGAGAGATTTTTCATTTCAGAGAAATGTCTTAAGAAGAAGATCGGGGCAATAAGAACAGTTGAAAACAACAGCCGATAAAAAGCAATAACAGGAGCCGGAGCAGTTGCTAACTTTACAAAAATGGCTGATGTAGAAACAGCAATAACCCCAACAATTAATGCAGCATAAGGTAGAAATCGTGGTGATGATTCCACTTGTTTTCCTCCAATCTTTCACTATAAAAAGCTTTCAACATTTTAACACGAAAGATTGGGTTGCAGCATGAAAGTTTTTGTAAATGCAAAAATTCAAAAGAGGATGACTAACAATAAAGTCATCCTCCTCCATTTATTTATGTGAATGGTTTCCTTTGTGATGCCTTTCTTGATGTCTCATAAAGTGTAAATCTCGATTTTCATCATCAAAAGGAAATAGCTTTTGTTTTTTGGCTTCTTCTTTGTAATTAATGAAAATATCCTCCAAAATTTCCTGGGTTGATTTATTTTTCACATCAATTCCCAGCTTTTCCGCAGTTTGCAGGGTCTTTTTATCGATAACTTCCCGGGCAATTTCTTTTAATTCCTTACCATCTGTATTAATTCCTAATTCCTTTGCAGCGTTCATAACACTTACTTCAAATATTTCTCTACTTATGTCGTCTAATGATTTACCCTCTGTATCAATATTAAGTTCTTTTGCCTTATTCATAATGAGAGTTTCTCGAATTTCATCTGCGATTTCTTTCATTTCTTTTCCATCTGTTTTAATCCCTAATTCTTTTGCTTTGTTTAAAATATGTAATTCTCGAATTTCTTTTGCAATTTCCTCAAGCTTTTTTCCTTCCGTTTTAATTCCCAGCTCTTTTGCTTTTTCTAAAATTTTCGCCTCATGAACTTCGCGAGCTAAAACCTCTGTATCTTTTCCTTCTGTTTCTATCCCTAATTCTTCCGCACGCTTTTTAATGATTTCCGGATTTATTCGATGTCTTTTATGATGAAACTCTTCCTTATCAAGTCCTATATCCATAAGTGTGGGTTCATCTTTAGTACTATTTTCTGCAAACGCATGATTCACACCTATTAAACTTAACGTTAAAACACTGATTGACACCAATTTACCCAATTTCCTATTCATGTTTCACTACCTCCTAAGTTTTTTACACTATTTATTTCCAAACGTGACCTTCTCCATTTATAGTCTCCAATATTCTTAAAATAATTGTTAAAAATATGTTTCATTTTTTCGACATTACCTAAAATGGTGTGTACACTTGGGCATAACATATATAATGTGAAATAGATAACATGTTTACGACTAGATAATTGTTAACTAGTCATTAGGAGTGAAATTAGTGAAAACGGTTCTCGTTATAGGTGGCGGCATTACTGGTCTTACTGCCATGTATTATTTACAAAAATATAAAAATGAACAAAAACTGGACTTACAACTCATTCTTGTTGAACAAAGCAAGCAATTAGGTGGAAAAATTCGAACAGTACACCATGATGAATTTATAATGGAAACGGGTGCAGACTCGATTGTTGCACGAAACGAAGGTGTGATGCCGCTAATTAAAGAGTTACAAATGGAAGATGAAATTGTATACAATGAAACAGGTATTTCCTATATTTATACCAAAAATGAACTAAAACCAATTCCTGCTGATTCTGTTTTTGGAATTCCTACAACCATAAAATCATTATTCAGCAGTGCTTTGATCTCTCCGAAAGGAAAAATGGTGGCATTAAAGGACTTTGTCACAAAAAACAAACACTTCACAAGTGAGGATTCCGTCGGAGAATTTCTTGAGGCTTTTTTAGGAAAGGAAATCGTAGAAAATCAAATATCACCCGTTCTTTCGGGTGTTTATTCCGGTAAACTTAATAAACTTACCATGGCTTCTACCCTTCCCTATCTACTAGAATATAAAAATCGGTACGGGAGTATTATCCGTGGAATGTCTAAAAACAAAGCAAAATTCCAATCATCTAGTAATAAAAAATTTGTTTCTTTTAAAGGTGGACTATCAGCGATCATTGATACACTTGAAAAACAATTAACAGATGTAAACATCCTAACAGGAGTAAAGTCAAACAACATAAAGCATATTGAAAACAAATATGAAGTTACATTGGATAATCATGATACAATCTTAGCGGATTTTGTTGTTTTAGCAACACCTCATGATGTAGCACAGAAAGTATTAAAAGATAATGATCTAAATCATGAATTTGATAAATTAAAGAACTCGTCACTTACGAGTGTTTATTTTGGCTTCGAAATACCAGATGATAAACTTCCTGCCAATGGCACCGGTTTTATCGTAACAGAAAATAGTGACCTTCATTGTGATGCTTGTACTTGGACTAGCCGGAAATGGACACATACGTCCTCAAAGAGAAAACTCCTTGTTCGCCTATTTTATAAGAGCTCAAATCCTTTCTATGAAACATTAAAGAATATGAGTGAGCAAGAAATGATCCAAACAGCGTTAACTGATATTGAAAAAAGCCTCGGAATTACCGCTAAACCGATCACGGTTGAAGTAACAAACTGGGACAATTTAATGCCTAACTACCATCTTGAGCATAATCTTGCGGTGACCTCACTTGGTAAAAAAATGAGTGAAACGTTCCCTAACCTTTTTATCGCTGGTGCCTCTTATTTTGGAGTAGGTATTGGAGCATGTATCAAGAACGGAAAACAGACAGCAGAAAAAATTGTCGAGTATTTATTAAGAAAAGCAGTGTAACCACTATGGATTACACTGCTTTTCCTTATATGGAGCCTCTGTAAACTTGACCTACCATGCCTTTTTCTTTCGTTTTCACTTTAAAAAGCCCACCAGCTTGAGGATGTAAAGCTAACTCTTCTTCAGTTAAGCCTTGCCTAGCAGTTGTAATAAACAACTCATCTAACTCCTTTCCTCCAAATGTACATGATGTAACATTTGATGCTGGAACATGCACTTCATCTAATTGCTTTCCACTATGGGGATTCCATCTCGTCACCCTGGAACCTCCCCAATGTGCAACCCATATCATTCCTTCCTGATCAATTGTCATTCCATCCGGGGAACCCATTCCATCTGGGATTTGCACGGCTGTTCCTTTATAAACGATATCTCCTGTTTGTTGATCATAACGATAGGTTGATACTTCACCAGTAGGAGTATCAATGTAGTACATATATTTTTGATCAGGACTCCATGCCAAACCATTTGATACGGTGACAGGTGAAATCATTCTTTTCAATTGTCCTTTAAGATCTACACGATATAATGAGCCCATCCCTTTTTTAGCACTAACATCCATTGTTCCTATATACAAACGTCCAGAAGGATCACACTTTCCATCATTAAACCGATTATGTGGTAAATCCTTTTCCGGATCACCAATTAAGGTCAATTCGTTCGTTTCTAAATCAAAAAGATGGATCCCATTTTGAAGACCTACTACCAATCGGTCATCTACTGCCGGTATGACTGCACCGATATAATGTTCGAACTGAAACGTGTCATTATGATGGTTTTCAGGATTGTAACGATGTAGCTTTTTACTAATAATATCAACCCAATATAGAACATGTCCGTCCCAATGGGGACCTTCGCCTAAAGTTGCCTTTTCGTCAATAACCAGTTCTGCTTGATACGCCATATTTCTTTCTCCCCTTCACATTACCTTAATCCTTCTTTCTTATGAAGATACTGACTCGGCTTGACTGAATTGACTTTCATATAAATCCGAATAAAAGCCACCTGCAGCTAAAAGTTCTTCATGAGTTCCTTTTTCGATAATATTACCTTGATTCATAACTAGAATGAGGTCGGCATCTCGAATCGTAGACAAACGGTGTGCAATAACAAAACTTGTTCTACCGTTTAATAGATTGTTCATCGCCTTTTGAATGTTCATTTCTGTTCTTGTATCAACACTGCTTGTTGCTTCATCAAGTATAAGAATTTTTGGGTTAGTGATAATTGCTCGGGCTATCGTAAGAAGCTGACGTTGTCCTTGAGAAAAATTTGTCGCATCCTCACCAAGCATAGTGTCATAACCGTCAGGAAGTGTACGAATAAAATCATCTGCATAGGCATTTTTGGCTGCATCTTCAATTTCTCGATCTGTTACACCCTTATTTCCATAAGCAATGTTTTCACGTATCGTGCCATTAAATAGCCATGTATCCTGTAAAACCATTGCAAACATACTTCGAACCTGCTCCCTGCTCATATCAGATAAACTAACACCATCAACCTTTATTGATCCTTTATCCAACTCATAAAATCGCATTAATAAATTGACAATTGTCGTTTTTCCTGCCCCTGTTGGTCCAACAATTGCGACTGTCTGGCCTTCTTTTACTTCCAAACTTACATCATGAATGATGGGATGGCTTTTATCATATCCGAATTGAATATGGTCGAACTCTATATGCCCTCGAAGTGAAGATACTTGAAGGGAAGCATCTTTTTCTTCTTTCTCCTCTTCTTCATCTAATAAAATAAACACGCGCTCAGCAGAAGCAATTGCAACCTGTATCATATTGGCAATCCCTGCTACCTGTGCCAATGGATGTGAAATTTGCTGAGTGTATTGAATAAAAGCTTGAACATCACCAACACGGATGTTTCCATTTAATACGAGCAATCCACCAGATATCGCGACAATTATAAATCCCAGGTTTCCGACAAACCCCATTAACGGCATCATGAGGCCAGAAATAAATTGAGCTCTCCAACTTGAGTCATAAAGTTGATCATTAATTTTATCGAATGTTTCTATCGACTTCTCCTCACGACCAAATGCTTTTATGACTTGATGTCCCGTGAACATTTCTTCTATATGTCCATTTATATTCCCAAGCTCCTCTTGTTGTTTAACGAAATGTTTTTGGGAAAATTTCGTTATAAAACCTGCCACAAATAAACTTAAAGGAATTGTCACTAATACAACTAAAGTTAGCACCGGGCTTATAACAAGCATCATGATGATAATCCCGAGAATGGAAATAACAGAGTTAATCACTTGCGTGAGTGCTTGTTGTAATGAGTTATTGATATTGTCGATATCATTTACAGCTCTACTTAATAAGTCACCATGTGAATGTTGATCAAAATACTTAAGAGGGAGCCGGGATAATTTCTCATTTACTTCCTTCCTCAATTGAGCAACCGTTCTCTGTGAAATGGACGCCATTACATATTGCTGTAAATACGAAAACAAAGATGAAAATAAGTATAAACAAATAAGAAGCAACAATATTCTTGCAATATATTCAAAATCAACAGATGTTCCCGTGGTAAAGCTATCAAATATAGATGAAGTTGCGTCACCTAAAAGCTTTGGACTAATAACATTAAACAGTGTTGAAAAAATCGCTGCAATCGTGACAACAATCAAGCGGTTTTTCCAAGGTTTTAAGTAACCTAGCAGTCTTTTAAATGTTTTCTTAAAGTCCTTTGGCTTCTCAGTAGGCATCATTCCATGTCCATGGGGACGACCGACTCTCATAGGATGTCCGCCGCTTTGGTTTTTCTCACTCATGCACTCACCTCCCCATTCTGTTGAGAAGCAACAATTTCTTGATAAATTTTATTATTTTCCAGCAATTCTGCATGTGTCCCAATACCTGCAACTTCTCCTTCATTTAACACGATAATTTTTTCAGCATCTTTTACCGTATTCACACGCTGAGCAACAATGATCAATGTCGCTTCAGCCGTTTCAGATTTTAAGGCATCTCTTAAGATACGATCTGTTTTATAATCTAATGCTGAGAAGCTATCGTCAAACAAATAAATTTGAGGTTTTCTGACAAGTGAACGTGCTATTGATAACCTTTGCTTTTGTCCACCCGAAAGGTTTACACCCGCTTGTTCAAGTGTACTATGTATTCCTTTTTCTCTCGTTTCTACAAAATCAAGTGCTTGTGCGGTTTTTAATGCTGTATAGATGTCATCTTCGGTTGCATCTTCTTTTCCAAATGCAATATTTTCAAAAATGGTTCCACTAAATAATGTTGCTTTCTGAGGAACATATCCAATTTTGCTTCGAAGAGTACTTTGCTTTATGTTTTTTATATCCTGTCCGTCAATTAAAAGCTCTCCACCTTCCACATCATAGAAACGGGGAATTAACTGAAGAACTGTCGTTTTGCCCGAACCGGTACTTCCTATGATAGCTGTGGTTTCGCCTGGCATTGCAGTAAAAGAGATTTTTTTAAGAACAGGCTTTTCCGCCCCTTCATAACGAAACGTCACATCTTTAAATTCAATCCTCCCATGATTTTGTTTAGGTAACATTTCGTGGACAGGATCTGTTATCATCTGTTTCGCCTGTAACACTTCACTTAAACGTTTAGCAGAAACTTGTGCACGCGGAATCATAATAAAGGCCATTGATAACATAATAAGCGACATTAAAATCATGGCTGCATATTGAATAAATGCCAGTAAATTCCCTACCTGCATTTCTCCTTGGTCAATCCGGATTGCGCCAAACCAAACAATCGCAATATTTGTAAAGTTCATGATGATCAACATAATCGGAAACATAAACGCCATTAGCTTACCGACTTTAATTCCAGTATCTCGAAAATCCTCATTCGCATGATTAAATCGTGTTCTCTCATGCTCAACACGGTTAAAGGCCCGAACAACACGAACTCCTGTTAGCGCTTCCCTTAAAATCAGTGTTAAACGATCCGTTTTCTTTTGCATAGCCGAAAATAACGGAATCGCTTTTCTGGCAACGACAAAAATAACAAGCGCCAAGATAGGCAAAGCAACCAGAAATACAAGTGATAATGTACGATCACGAGACACCGCTAAAATGACTCCACCAACTAACATTAAAGGTGCCCTTGTCATCATTCTCTGCATCATATTAATCACATCCTGAACAACCTTCACATCATTTGTTGTTCTCGTAATAAGTGATGCAGAACCAAACTTTTCATATTCCTCAAGAGAGAAATGCTCAATATGAACAAATAAATGCCTTCTCATATCACGCCCAAACCCAAGCGATACCTTTGAAGCAAAATAACTTACTCCCACCATTAAAATAATCGCCATAAGAGAGCAAACTAACATCCATCCCCCTGTTTGCAAGATAAAAGATACATCGGAGTTAACGATTCCTACGTCTACAATCTCAGCCATCAAAGTTGGCAAATAAAGCTCAAAAAGTATCGCAATTAACGAAAACAAAAGAACAAGAAAAAGCTGCTTTCTATAAGGCTTTAAATATTTCATCATTTCTACCATTCGGTCACCTCATTGCACATTTTTATACTATGACCATTATAATATAGGTCCTATAGTTAACCTAATGAAATGTTAGATTTGATAAAGGCTTTCAAGTTTAAAAATCTCATTGAGTGGTAATAGACTAGTATGGTTGATTTTTACTAATAAGGAGAAAGGTGTGGTATTAATGCCATGGAACAAAAATGATTATCCACCCTCTATGAAAAATCTAACTGAATCAACTAGAACAAAAGCAATTGAAATTGCTAATGCTCTATTAGAAGAAGGCTATGAAGAAGGAAGAGCAATTAGCATCGCTATTTCTAAAGCAAAAGAAGTGACAAACTCTATAGATACATCAGGAAATGACGCAACCTATCACCTAGTCCCTCATAGTGGTGAATGGGCAATAAAGAAAGAAAACTCCAAAAGAGTAACCGAGGTGTTTCAAACAAAAAATGAGGCATTGGTAAAAGGAAATAAACTCGTAAAAAAGAATAATGCTAGACTTATTGTTCATAAAAAAGATGGAACGATTGAGAGAGTAAGTTGAAAGCTTCAGAGAAAATAGCGGGTTTGTTTAACAACCCGCTATTTTTTTCTTGTCAATTTGCCTGAAGGCGTGTACAATACTGCTATATTCATTTTTACGGGGCATTAGCTCAGCTGGGAGAGCGCTACGCTGGCAGCGTAGAGGTCTACAGAAGTACTCCCAACGCTTGAGTTGACAGGTTTTAACCCGGATTATGATCAGCAGTCTATTGTATACTAATTTTATGAAGATATTGACCTTCTTACAAAAGTTAAGGAGGTCTTTTTATGTTAATTGAAATGAGTTTCAAAGAGTTAATCGCAGAAAAGAAATTTCAAGGGTTAACTGAAAACAGTTTAAAGTCTTATGATAATCTTTTTAATGTGCTTGGAAAATGGTTTATGCAAGAGGGTATTGAGCATACACAGGATTTGACAAATGCTTCAATCAAATCATTTCTTAGATGGTGTATGGATAACGGTAATAAGCCTAAAACCATTAACTCAAAGTTAAAGTTAATTAGAGCATGGTCTAGATGGATGTTAGAAGAAGAAATAATTAGTAAAGATATTTGCAAAAGTATTAAACTAATTCGTGAAGATGACTCACCAAAGATTGTAAGAGAAGAAGATATTCAACTTGCTCTTAGACAACTAAGAAGAAAGAAAAGAAGAGAAGATAGTTTCTATTCTATAAGAAATTACACCATAATGATTACTTTAATTGGAACAGGGTTAAGAATAAATGAACTCGTAAGCCTAGATTGGAATGATATTAACTTCAATGACCATCTAATCACCATAAAAAAAGCAAAGGCAGAAAACAGGGTTCAGTCCCCCTTTCAGAGACTTTATCTAAAGAGTTAAACAGTTGGAAAACTTATGTTGAAAATTAGTATAGCGATGTTCCAACAGAAGTATTTATTAACCAAAAAGGAAAAAGATTAACTAAAAATGGCGTACAACTTTTTATCAAACGGTTGAAACAAGACTTAGGTATTGAAGGTGACTTTTCTCCACACGCTATGAGGAATGTTTTTATAAAAAGACTATTGATGAACAAGGCTAATTTAAGAGAGATTCAGTTACTTGCTAGCCATTCTAAAATTGACGTTACTAGACAATATATAGGTTATTTCCAACACGAACTAAAAGAAATACTTGATGAACATGATCCTCTTCGTGGTTTAATTTAGTTAGTTTTTACACCCATTTTCTATTAAGGATAAAGTGAAGTTAATTAATAGAGAAAAGATAATTTATATGGCTTTAGATATAAATAATAAGTGGTTTAAGTTATTAGAGAAGAAGGATATAAAGGTTAATCTTTTGTCCAAAAAACAATATCGAAAGGAAAATTTTTCGAATTTATTTTAATACTTCTATACAAAGCAAAAGTCCATCGCTTAAAGAATTGATGAGATGGACAGGTAAAAGCGAAAAGGTCATACAAGAAACTGTTCAATCACTTAGGGAAAAAGGGTTTCTTAGTAATGGATAAAGAAAATAATTTAATTGCAAATCGAATTAAAGTAAACGTACAAAGTAAAAAGAAATGATATTTATGAATGCTGAATGGATAAAACTTATATCAGAGTTAGAAAAAGAAGGAATTGATGCAAGAGAAGCAAACAGAATGATACGTACACTTCAAATGATTGAAAAGATCATGGATACAACAAAGGAACTACAAAAATAAAAAGGTTCCCAAGCACAACACTTTACTTTGGACGGGTACAGTGCTTGGGAAAATGGACTCTGCTAGTTAGATAAATACCAACTAATGTTTTTTAAAGTACTGGCCAACAAGTCCATGATCCAGTTGGAGGTGGTGTGAGCATAGTTCTTTTCATGTATATACCTTTATCATTCCAATTACATAGATCAATCGAAGCATTAAGATAAATTGCTCCAGCTGCAACTACTGCTGCAACCTTTACGTTAAGTTTTAATGCAGCTGCCAAACTAGCTGCTCCACCCCCATATGCAATAACTTTCTTTAGTTTTGCAACATCGCTGTTAGTCAATTTATAAAAACCAGACCCAATAACGGTAAACATTGGTGATATCTCTGATTCTACAATACTATCTTTCTCTTTAAATGTTATTAAATTTGTTTCAGGTAGTAAAGAAGCAACTATCTCACCTTCCTTAATTTGTGCGTTTGCTTCTTTTATGAATTTTTTATATGCTTTAAAAGCTTTTTGACTTACATTTGCTTTTTTTGCATTATTAATTTCTAATTTAATTGTTCCATCCTTATTAATAACAGTTGATTCTTCTAAATTCGACTCTGCAATTTCTAAAGCTAAATTTAATTGCTCATCAGAAATACTCACATTCACAACATAATCACCACTACTAGTTATTTCTTCATCTGTTAACGGACTCTTACTAACCATATCTTCTGAAGCCGAGGCAAAACTTGGAGATACTGCTCCAAAAGCAAAAACAACTAACAAAAATAAGATTAAAAACTTTGATTTCATTTTTCTTCCCCCTGTGGTATTTTTTGGCACAAGATAATAGTATCATTAAAGTAATAGGGGATTTTAACCAAATATAAAAAGGGTAAAAAATTACCATTTTTTTCAATTCTATTTTTATTTTTTTATACATAAAGTAGAATTTATATATATTTACAAAGGAGGGAATGTAGTGAATGATAATAAAACAATTTTGATTTTTGTTTTATGTATACCTGTTTTTATGTTAGTAACATCTTTTGATTTATCGATTCAAAGCGATAAAATAAAAGGAGTAATATTTCTTGGGTATTCTTACCCTTTAATCTTACTAATGTATTATTTTGTAAGAGTTAAAATAGTAAAACCTCTATTAATACTTTCACTTGGTCTAATAACCTGGACTACGTTTTCTAGTTTTTTATTCAATGATTTATTTATCACAATAGGATTATTTATTATTTCAACCTTAACAATTCTAATCACAATCTTTTACAACCTAAGAACAACAAATTAGTTACAAAAAATTTACATTCTAATAATATTTAATAAAACCTCCTATGATCTAATGGTCTTAGATTAATTCACATAGGAGGTTTAATTTTATGAAGACAAACTTTATACAAAAAGGTGAACAAGACTTTATTAAGTGTAAAAACAGTCATCAATTTTGCTATCTGAGGTAATTATGTTTGGATGAAAGCGATGAATGGAAAATATATTATATCCAGCTGAATTTCACAAAGAATGATAGATCAATATAAATCTGAACGTTAGATGCTATCTACGCAACATTTTGATAGATTATTATGAGACACACAACTTTGATCCATTATTTCTAACTGTCACGAAAGACAATCAATTATAGCTTTAATGTTTAATATACATTCGTATCGTAATAAAGAATACAAGGGTTTGTACCTAGATGTGTTAATACGATTACCTAAGCGATCATTAGAGTCAAACCTTTAAACCACCCCCCTCCTGCATTGCCAAAAGACCACATTACATACTGTTATGTGGTCTTTTTCTCATGATATATTGGAATTAAGCTGGGCATTAATTTACAATAGTAATAGGAAATATCTAACATGGATTTTACGGAAGGTGACTCGAATGAAGGCAAACGAAACTATAATTCAACCAATGATAGAAGGTACAAAGCAATTTGTAATCCCTTTATTTCAACGTACATATAGTTGGTCAAATCAGCAATGGAATCAATTATGGGAGGATATTCTAGATATACGGCAGAAGAAATTCATGAAAATCTCCTTGTTAATAAGTGGAAGTCAAATGATAATCATTTCAAGCTATTACCTACGCAAGTAGATAGAGATACACATAAAGCACTTGTCAATTCTGATGATATACAGCACAACAAATCTAACATCAAACAAGCTTATGATTTCTTTAAAAAGAAAATAATAAACACAGAAATTGAATTACGTGAGCTTAAATCACTTGTTTCGAACAGATTATCTTTAGTAAGTATTGTTTTAGCATCTGACGATAATCCTTACTTAGTATTTGAAAGCTTAAATGCAAAAGGTAGACCTCTTACACAAGCAGACTTAATTAGAAACTTTTTTTTCATGAGAATACCTACAGAGATGCACGAAGAAGTATTTCAAATACATTGGAAACCAATGCAAGATTTTTTTGGCGATTCACTAACAGAATACATAAGACATTATTTAATGCGTAAAGGTAAATTTGTTAGAAAAAACGATGTATACATTGACTTAAAGAAATTAGTAACACAAGAAAATGCCATTAACCAGATTGAACAACTTTATAGATTTTCAAATTATTACAAGTGCATCATTAGTCCAGAATTTGAAGAAAACATAGATGTAAGAAATGCAATAACTAGACTTAACGAACTTGAAGCTAAAACGACTTATCCCTTCCTACTATATGCATTTTCACTCTATAAGGACAACCAACTTTCTTCAAGTAACTTGGTAGCTGTAATAAAAGTGATTGAGAATTATCTAATTAGGAGATTTGTGTGTAATATCCCAACAAATGAGTTAAACAAAATCTTCCCTTCTCTTGTACTAAAAGTAGAAGGATTTGAACAAAATGAACTCTTAGAAGAATTAAAAGCAACCTTGCAGAATAGAGGCTATCCAAAAGACCAAGAATTTGTTGAAAAACTTACAACCTCTAAGTTGTATGGTGCAGGAGATAGGGCTAGAAAGACTAAATTTATGCTAGTATCTATAGAAGAATCATATAAGCATAAAGAAAAAGTAAATTATGATAATCTTACGGTTGAACATATAATGCCTCAAACATTGACAGACTCTTGGAAAATAACACTTGGTGAGGATTGGGATGAAATTCATGATGCCCATCTACATGTAATAGGAAATCTCACTTTAACAGCATATAACTCAGAAATGTCTAATGAATCGTTCCAGAAAAAAACGAAACATCTATCAAATAGTCACTTGGAGATTAACAAAGGTTTTAAAAGCCTACAAACATGGGGACATGATGAAATTAAAGCCCGAACAAGAAAACTTGTTGATAAGTGTCTAGAAATTTGGAGCTACTTTGGCTCAAAAGAAAACGAAATAAAAGATGTTAAAGGGACTTCACCGAGACTATTATTATTAAAACAAAAGAGATATGTGAATCGGCTACACTAAACTAGACAGGAAAATTAAGGTCAAGTAGACTACAGATATTATACTCGAGGAGAATCTACGATGACTAAAAGAGAACGTCGAACATTTAATGCAGAATTTAAA
>NZ_JAIVLH010000039.1 GCF_020524345.1 Metabacillus niabensis | reverse complement strand
CTGTATAATAAAGAGGCTCGAAGAGACCGCTTATTGTAAAATTTAAAGGGAATTGGTCAAAAATCCCAAAAGGGGTTCGGAATGTAAAACATTCCGAACCCCTTTTGTCGACAGTCTGAAACCCTCGTATAGAAGGGTTCGTCTCATATTTCATTTATAAAATTTCCTACGATCTGCAGGTTGTGGCGGTTGCTCCATCCACCCCCGCTCAATCATAAGCTTTTGTCCCTCGTCACCATACTTTATTACCTCTGCAATAAAAACAGAATAATGTGCCGCTATATCTTTTCTCATCGAGAAAGACAATGCATCTCCAAGTGCAGAAATGGCAACTTGATTTGAAGTACTAATGATAAACAGTCTTAATTTTTCAGAAAAGGGGGAAACAGTTGAATTTGTGACCTCCAGAGGGATTAGGCTTCCGATAAAATGGTCATTTGTTTTTAAAAACTTGTTAAATGTGTCCATTTGTTTTTCGGCCAATTTTTTTCCCTTTATTAAATAGTCTTTTATTTCCTTATCTTTTGTCACCTGAATGAATCCCATCAAAAGAATTAACCCGATGGTATTTCTTTCAATTTCAATAAAAAGCTCTGTTATTTCTAATGTATTTAATGGTCTTTTTTCACCAAACCATGTATTTAGTAAGGACGGTTCATGTTCAATAAACTCGATATTCTTCGGATATTCAATAGTTGGCGGCCGATCGAGTATTCCCTTCGTGAGCATAAGGTTTAATGATTTCCTATGTAATTCTGTCTCACGATAAAGACAATCTGAGAAAAATTGATAAATATCCATTCTGGTCACTCTAGTAAGTGTACTTGCATAATGAGGAATGATTACCTGCCCTCCACGATAAACAAAGCTTAATGCAAATAAGTCAGTATATAGTGCCTGAACTGATAAATCAACATCTTTATCTGAAAACCCTTTTGGAACCGGAAACTGTTCCTGTTCAAAAATCGATTCAATTTTTCCAATAATATCTTCAACCAAAACTACAACTTCCTCAATAATTGACTTTATCTCAACATCTTGAAGATAGGAAAGAAAATGTTTATAAAAGCATCTTACTGCTGTGTTTTGAATATATGTTTTCCAAAGAGTTGCAATTTCGGCGGTGGTTAATTTTATATCACTTTTCTCCATGCAACAACTACCCCCTGTTCCTTTATCAAGGAATAGTATTTCTTTATATTGTTCAAATTATGAATGAATCGCCTCTACCTAATGTGAAATAAAGGGTGCTTTATGAATATACTTGGTGTTTTCTACATGCCCCATAATAAAAGACGCTATATCTTGATTGGTAATTTTCGTACCAGGCATGTCTGTAAGGCTTTCCTTTATTTTCTTCGTTTTTAAGCTATCTTTCACAAATGGCAGTCTGATCAGGGTCCACTGGATATGTTTATCTTTTGATAAAAGTTCCCATTCTGCCTTTTTATCTTCCATCATTCCCGGAAACAATAGTTCAAACAGCTTTGCACCAAAATGGTTTAACGTACTTTTATTGTCACCGCTGATCGTAAGAGAACCACCGGAAACACCTATATAACGAGTAATATTTAATTCTGTCATTACTTCAAGGATATTTTTCGTTACCTGACTATATATCGGTTTTTCCTTAGTTGGTTGACCAAATGTATTAATAACACCTTTACAATCTTTAAGCAGTTCTCTAATATTTTCTATCTCTTGGATTTGTCCTTGTACGATTTCTATTTTGTCATGTTTATACAATACTCTCTCCGGATTCCTTACAAGCATACGTACATGATAGCCTTGCTGTATCGCCCTTGTCGCAATATGACGTCCTACAGTTCCTGTTCCTCCAATGATAGCTAACTTATAAGAATGATCCATTATATACCTCCAGCTGGATATGATACTTGATATACGTTTCATTCCGAAAGAAGTTTCCTGAAATTAACATTCTCTTCAAAATATTTCACAGAGTTGATGTTCCATTTCCTACTCCTCACTTGCCGTTAAATCAACTTCAAAATCTCTAGGGATATCCCGTCCACTAGGTAACTGTTGAATTGATTGCCTCCAAGCTACACCCTTTTGGTTCTCAAGTTGATGATCCATTTCTTCAACGGTCAGTAATAATTCATTTTCCCCGTTTCAGGATCCCAACGACATAGTTGAGCTTCCGCTTGTTATGAGCAAAGCAATCTTCAAGGCTTTTAAGATCACATCTTTTGGCTGTAATAAGCTAGAATCATCTAACCAAGATAACAGCTGTTGTATGACACTCCGTTTGAAAGACCACACCCATTGTTGTCCAAAGACACAACGATTTCACATACATCATTTTAACTCTGATTTTGTGTTTGAGCCTCTATGTATGGATTATTCTCTATATTTGGGTTAAGAGCTTTTAGTTGTTGTTTTTATTTTTCTTTTTTTCTTCTTCTTTTTATTGACTACGTATCGTTTCACGACACGCGGACGTATCTTCAAATCTTCATAATTCATAAAGATCACGAACTTCTTTTTTGGAATGACTTCCGAAGCATACGAAATAAGAGGTGCCCCTTGGACAGGGTTTCGCCACCTTTACGGTCATCCTTCTCCATATTTTATGAGCGAGTTCTTTATTTACAGCATCATAATGAAACAATTTATCCTCCTCGATAAATCGTTCCAATATCGCTTTCATATCATCAATCGATAACTTCAAATACACAACCTTTTTCCTCGTAATTCGATAAAATCTAGTTATAGTTGTAAATGGGTTCATGAGTATATAGAGCAAAAATAAAATATCCTCAAAGCCCATCTCTCTTACTACAAACAGATTTTCCCAAAAGCCAGTACACACCATTCTGTATTTTGCCATTTTTCATTACAACCCTTTCTTTTTAAGGAAATGTTCTTCTCACAGACTATATAGAGGGAAATGCAGGAAGAGGACTGTATATTTGCTGTAAAATTGTGAACATTTTTTGACAAAGTGTTGTTATTATTATCTAAAGGCATTTTGGCATACTTTGTTGTTTTCAATACAGTTAATGCAGAGATTAGATTGTTCCATTGCAAAAACTGCTTTTCTAAAAAGAAAAAAAACCATTAAACAATGGTCTTTAGAAGTAATTCAACTTTCTTTCGATAATTCACCACTACTATTAGTAATAAACATATAAAAGAAACCTGTCAAAGTTTGAATTAATAAAAAGATCGGAAATGAATAAGCTAGTTCAAAATTATTTTGATAAGTAAGGATATGTAGTTTTGAAAAAAGCCATTGAACGAGAATACCAACGATTGACCAAGCTGTAATATAGTAAATAAACGTTACCTTATTCACACGGAATTTATCATAAAAATACATAAAGAAATAACCAAAAACTCCAAATAAAGCGAAATAAAAAACGTCAAATAATTCATACCGATTTGTATCATTTTGCTTGTAAAAATCCAAGATACCTCCACCAATTGTAAAGTCAAACAACATACCTATTGCTAAACCTGCAAGAACACTTAAACATTTCACTTCCCTGCTTAGTCTTTTAGGTAAGAAAAACAAGAAAGAGTAACCAATTATATTCAAGATTATTAGTGATATCTCATTTAAGCTAAAGTTTTCAATCCAAACCATCTAACTCTTCACTCCTTTTGAAACAAAAGACTTGTACCCATACAAAACGAAATATCCTAATATATGTAAAAAGACGTAGTATAGATAATCATAAAACAAATTCCATTGATGAAAAGTGAGAACATCAAATGATAATAAAACAATTTTAATTAAGATTAAAACAAAGGAGGAAATAAGAATTGCTATACCTTTAATTAAGAAATGTGAATTTCTTTGTACACGATTTAAGCCAATCAATATAAGGAGTGGAGTGATAAAAGTACGGTGAATAATATACACTGTATATTCAAGAGGAGAAGTAGAATATTCAATAATCTTTAATTCATCACTTATGATCCAACTTCGATTAATATCAAATATAAATACACAAAAGAGCAGGGCAGAATTTTCAAATTTAGAATATGTTTTTTTCATAGCGTAGAATACTGATATTCCTAACCATGCAATATAAACAATTATTGCTAACACCATCATCGATCACCTCTTTCTTTTATTATTTAATTTATTTGGGTTTCTATGCATTTTGAGTTGTAAGGGCACAAAAAAAAAGACCAGAAAATACTGGTCTCTAGTGATCATCTATATAAATGTGACATATATTCAAACGCTGTCGTTCCATATACACTTTTAAAATGCTTATTTAAATGGGCTAAGTCCACAAAACCACACTCAGCTACAGCTGAATAAATATCCCGCTCTTTTTCTATTAACTGCTTTGCCCGTTCGACCTTGCAATTAAGAAAATATTGATATGGGGAAATCCCTGTATGACCCTTGAATAATCGAATAAACTTATATTTTGACATACTCAGCTCTTTACTAATCTCATCCAATTTGGGTACATGATTTACGTTCGCAAGCAGCATATCCTTTGCTTTTCTAATGAAATTATTATCTTTTTTATAGCCTGTAGGAAGATTTGTTTGAAAAAGGCTATCTGTGAAGGACAAAAACAATTCACTGCACAAATCCTCATCTTTTTCATTGAATATAGCGTGAAATAGATTTAATATTCTTTGCTCCAGTTCACGATCATAAACAATCGGGGTTGAAAACGTGATGATATCCTTTTTCTCAGCAACCTCTAAAAGCATTTGAGGCTCAATATACAGCATCACATAATCAAGTCCTGTTTTATCATGTGCCATTCCGTCATGTGTCTGCTCCGGATTGAAAAGCATCACACCATTTGGATATGACAACTGCAAACTGCCATCAAGGTTATATTGTTGAATTCCACGCAATGTCACACCTACTCCATACTCCTGATGTGCATGCTTTTTATACGTAAAATCCGTCATACTTGCTGACAGCGCAGTAATACCGGCTGATTTTTTATAGATAAATTTGTCCACTACATTCACCTCTTAAACAACTAACCTACATCCAGATCATAACCCCGGAATACGCTAAAAACAATGCCATGAATACATTCACAATCTTACTATGCCTCTGCAAAAACTCCTTGAAGATTGCTCCGAAAAGTACCCATGTCATTAATGCTAAAAATCCAATGACAGTTATAGCAAAAACACCTATTGTCATCGCGGGCATAGCCGTATAATAAGGCAGAATAAAGCTAGGTATGACCGTCATTGTAAAAAGAATCAACTTTGGATTTAAAAACTGCATAAGAAATCCTGACACAAAGGAACCTGCTTGATGTATAGTCGGCTTTGGTTTATCCGCTTTGTAAATTTGATAGGCAAGATAGAACATATACAACGTTCCGATGATCTGCATGACAATTAAAATTTTAGGTATGAACTCAATTAGCAACGAATTCAACATAGCTGAAACAACAAGCAGCAAACAAAAGGCAATCGTTGCTCCATACGTATACTCCAATGCCTTCTTTGTCCCCCTATTATGGACAGTAGACAATATTACGATATTTGTGGGCCCAGGAGTAAAGGTAACAATAAAACAATATAATAAAAAAGATGTAATATCCATGAGAACAACTCCTTTTCGGTTCGTCTCATTGAATTTTACACCTTTGGATTGTGTGCCTATAGTATATTATTGCAAGGTTTTTCTTTTAGCTAACATGACTTATTTAATTAGTTACAAATCACTCGGAATACTCTATCGATCGGAGAAACAAGGTTCACTTTAACCGTTTGTACATTACCTGCTTCATTGACTTTCCATGTATTATCCACCCAATGTTCATGTTCCCCTGTATGAATAGACATCGTGTTTTCTCTAGATTGATAGGATAACTCTCCACTTTTCCAAAAATATGAATCCTCTTTGATGGGCTCTACATCTCCTTGGATAGAACCATCATGATCAAAAAGAAATTCAACCTGTAATAATACATCCTCACGTTTATCTGTCTTCAAACGAACGTTCCATTCACCGTCATCGGTCCGTAAAAGCTCTACCTCCACATTGAATATCTGATTATGTGTTAACTCTCTATGCTGGTGTGGAAGCAAATACCATATACTCGATTCTTCTGTATGAGTCAAATACTGCTTTTGAATAGGGCCATTATAACCTTTTTCCATCGTTTTCTTTAGGCGATAGCCACCATCAATGACTTGAATAGAATCAAATTCAATAATTCCAGGAGAAAAATTACTTGATAATCGTACCCCTAATAACTTTGCACTTCCTTTACGTAAAGAAAAAAACGAAGCATTTTTACTCATAATTGTAACGCTTTCATTATCTTGGCGATAACGAACAATTGGTGCACCAAACGATTCATGCATACTACTATGCTCAATTCTCGAACCATGACCAATACGCCCCATTTTCTTTAGGGAATCTTCAATTGGGAAATTTTTATTGAGGAATATCTCGTATTCAGTCGGTAAAGATGAATTCGGTACCTTTACTTCTTTAATAAATGGAAACATTAGGTAGCCTAGCATAATATGATTATTAACCGGCCCCATGTCAGTTAGATTTTCAGCAGCCCAACTAGACATTGCAGCATAAGTTGGGTTGTTATCGTGATAAGCCATTAAGCAATAAATTAAATGATATGGTGACAAATCAAACGTATTTCCAAAGTCCTGACGACCAGAATAATCTGTTACAATTTCTCCGTCCGGGTGCACAAGATACATCATCATGTTTAAATTTTTCCGTACATAATCCAGCAACCCAGGTTTGTTCAGTATACGTGCGGTATGATAAAGAAAAATATTACTGACGGAGTTATAAATACCATTGCTTCTTTCGGTCCATTCTCCATCTTCTGTAAGATCAATTCCTTCATCAATCCACTGTTCAGCACGCTCAATTAATTCAGCCTTTCCAAAAATAGCATAAAGGTGAGCTAAAGCAGAGGATAATACCCAACGATGATTTGGTGTATGGCCCCCACCCGTTAACATTGCAGGAATCGTACGTTCAAGAAAGGTTCTAACTTTATTTGTTAACTCGCCAGCTCTTGGACCATTGTCTTCCTTCAATAAATGGTAAATATGCGCAAATCCATTAATGAGAAATCCTGTATCAGGCGGAGAATGAAAATTAGTCCATCCTGGAGATATTGTTCCATCTTCATGCTGTTGATCCAGCATATAATCAAATGCTGTCTCAATTCTTTTTGCCAATTCATTGTCATGATAATATTTAGAGTCAGGATTAATAAAAGAGCTCACCCAACTTCCAAGTACACTCCCGGTTCCTGTGTGGCTTGGACTAGGAATTCCCGTTTTATAGAAGATCACTCCTCCAAAGTAACGACTATTCACATCATTGATTTGCTTATCGAAAAATGCCTCTGTTAATCTGTCATTCATTTCCACTATTTTTGTATACAATGCTAATCACCACTTTTCTCCAAAGAATAAAGGATGGTTCTAACTTATTTTTTGTGACGGTAGTCAACAAGTTGATTCATCAGGAAAAACAACCTTAAATGTGATAAAGCGTTTCTGTTAATAAAACCATTGTTAGCGCCTGACCATATGCCATTGGAGCTATAATAATATGTTTATAGTCTTCCTTTGTTTTTCCAATCGGTGTTCCTCCAGATTTGTATGTAATCAATTATTATCATCATAAACTAAACGTACAAGAATTACTTAGGTATAATGAAAAATTGCTAATCAAAAGAGCCATGTTTGAATGAAAGATAAATAAATTTAAAGCACATCTCTTTATTGAAATGTGCTTATTATCGCTTAAGATTAATCATCCACTATAACAACTATCCTTTAAACCTAAAAATGTAACAAAACGCCTCATTCTGCAAAATGTAGAACTATTTCAGGCAAGTAACCCTGCGATCATTGCTATGGCTATTAGTCCAATTTTTCAAAGCTCTCTACAGTTCTTCATAAACAAGTAAAAGCTTTTTATTCGGGCATATCTATGATATCCGGATTTTTATCCTTACTTGCCGCATCTAAAAGAATAACTATCGCCGATAAAATATGCATAATCATACCGAGAATCGGAATCCAACCAATAGCTGATGTGACGATTCCAAGGATATTACCGTTCGCTTTCACACCAACATTTTTTGCTAGTATTAATACGGCAATATGAAAAACCAGCATGATTAATAACGGCGTCCAGGCAAACCCTAATACAATACTTCCTCCGATAATTGGTATACCCAGAAGAGCTTCAAGCCCACCTGATATCCACTTTAACGTTTTCACTGTTTGTCTATTCATGAAGACCACCTTTTCATGGTTGTATAATTAGCTCTTCCTATTATACGTATAAACATGAGATAAGTTTCAAAATAAGAAACTGATTCTTATGCAAAATAAAAAGGACTACCTTATGTAAGTCCTCACGAAACTAGCTTTCATCAAAAGCATTATATGTATAATAAAGTGTGGCATCCTGTGTTCGCCTGTCATTTACATAATTTGTATAGTTGTTGGCCATAGCTGTTAATGTATCTTCACAGTGGTCCAGTATAAGGTTATGATTGCGATGTTGGTTGATTATTTCTTGAATAATAGCGTCGACTAGCTCTCCGTTCTCTTGATCCATTTCTTTTTTCATAAATGTAGCAAAGTCAGTCCCTAAGTGACGTATTTCTTCAATTGTACTCTTAAAAGGGGTGACTTTATAACTCAGTTCTTTTGATTCTGCAAAGTTATGGCTTATTGTAAAAGAACCCATAAGTCGTTAACCTCCATATCGATAATCAAACATTTTTGATATTCTTTCTTCTTCTGAAAATAAATCTTCAATGGAATCTCTAATTTTTTTAACAAGCAATTTTTCTTTCTCAATATCAGCCTCAATTGTTTCAATCATTTGAGAGAACGATTGATTAAATGTTGCTGGTAATGGTGGGAGCTGTTCGTTTACATTTATCTTCTTCAGTTCGTAATACCCACCAAATGAATATGGCATGGTTTGTGTTAATAGGTATGAATACTGCTTTGGATTCGATTCCATCATATGTATTTTGGTCATGATGCTCTGCATTCTTTCATCATAATCAAATATATATTCACTATTAAATAGAGTTTTTAATCTAGTAACATTGCTTTCTTTTTCCTGTGAGATTGCTAGACCTTTTTGGTATATACGAACCGATGAGGAAATATTGACTTTAATCTCACCTCTTCCCGCAGGTGACATGTACATATCATTGTTAACATAGCTGATATTTTTATCCTGTGAAAGTCCATTGACAACAGCATCAAGCCCATGTGCATGGGCACTTCCACTAAAGTGCTCCATAAAGCTAGTATCTACATTTTTTAATCCCTCAAGTGCTTCTTTAATATCATTTACCTCAGCTTTTATCGTTTGCAAGGCATCAACAATTTTCGCAATCTCTTTCATTTGATTCATAGGATCTTTTGAGTTTAACGCTAAAAGAAGTGAAGGATCTAACAATTCATCTATCGTTGTTTGAATTACTACTAAACTTGTTTCAATTTCTTTTACATAAGAAATGATCTGGTCTTTTTCAACCTGACTAATAAAACCAACATCAGCAAAGGCTTGGAGGATCGGATCAAGATTCTGATATAAAACTTTCACATTACTTATAAGCTTAGGCATTTTCTCAGCCATATCTATGATCATCGGAACAGCCTCAAAAATTAGTCCAGTTAAGTTTCCGACTGTATGAAAAAAGCCAGTTACTACCTCTTTTTGAAGGTTTAGGTTTGCACCAAATAAATCAAATGGAAGTGTTACCGATTCCTTTGCAAAAGACAAAAAAGAATCCGCATTCGTTACATCAGTAAATGGCTTCTCTAACCCATCTACCGACTTCTGAATCTTTTCAACTTTTTCGGAAAATTCATCTGAAGAAGTAAGAATCGAATCAACAACAGCTAGATTAAAGCCGGTAAGGCCTCTCAAAAAACCATCGATTCCTTCCGTGTCATATGTTGTTGAGTAATTAGAGAGAAACATTTGAATCGTTCGCAAATCTTTATCAGGGATTTTATCAATTAACTCACGAATGCCCGCATAACGTGGATCTGTATCGAGAAAGCCATTGCGATCGCCGATTTCTAGAAAGCCACGGACACCGCTTACTCCGTATAGCATATCTTCTTCAGCTGTAAGGTGGTTGATGGTTGTTTCGTCGATTTTGTTTTTGTAGTATTCTTCGGTGAAGGCTTTTAGTTCGTTTTCTGGGATGTTGTAAATTTCTTCATCATGTAATATTTTGAATTGTCTTTTTACTTTAGACCTGAAGTTAGTATCTATTGCTGCAAGTTGATATGCTGTAGGTGCAGCATCATTTATAGCATAAACTTGTTTAAATCTCACATCGCCATCATCATCTGGAATCAATTGTAAAAGTGTTATATTGTTTCCTCCTAATGAATGGCCATATCCATATCTATCTAAATTAGTTACTTTATTATTTTTGTCTTGTATTATACTACTTACTTTATCATCAAACCTTTTGGCATCTTGGAATTGATTATCAGTTCCTCCAACGAATATGCCCATTAAGTTATACGTCCAATCAATAGGTTTCCAAGTGTCCTTTTCTCCTAGTTCGCTTCCCCGAGTTATTGTAATTGACTGGTTGATTTCCTCTTCTTCACTTTGGAAGTGAATAACTGTCCCATCAAAACCACTATCTATATTTTCTTTCCTATGATCTTTGAGAACATCATCAGATCGATATATAGTTACATTAGTCGTTAACTTAGTCCCAGTTTCCTCATAATAAATGCGTCTTATTTCACTTTCAACTTCTTTGTTAGTTAGATTTTCATATTCAAGATCCATGACTCTTGCCCTCAGAATATCAGTATTCAGTAATTCTTCATTACTCATTTTTACTACCTCTATTCATCTTTATTAAATGTTACTGATTTCATATAATGTAAAGCTTTCTCTTCTTCCTTTTTAACATCGATATTGCATGTAGACTTGGATTCATCTATACATTCGGCAGAGTATATATATTCTAATCCTTTTTCATTTCCTTTTGAAACTACATAACCAAAAAAGAAGTAAGTCGTTATGTCTGCAAAAGTATCTTCAGATTTCGCAAAGTAAATACTTGTTTTGTCTGTTTCTATTTTTTCGTATTCACCAAAGTAACTCACTCCGCCACTCAATATGTTTAGACTTGATTCAATTGAACTCTCACCATATGTTGAATAAGTCGTACTAAACTGATAGTTATAATTTTCTTTTTTATTTACATCATAAAAAATAATCTTTTCAAAACTATCTCCTGTTCTTTGATAAAATGGTGGTCCATCCGTAACCGCGTTTTTCGGCCATAGCATGGAATATCCACCTGTATCTGATTCTAATAAATAGTGTCCTTCTTCGACTTCTTCAGTCGAATCTAACAAGCTACGAGTAAACTCATCCTGAAACGCAGCTGTGTTTGGTAATTCCTTTTCCATACTACATCCTCCTATAAATACCATTGTGAAAATTAGGGCGTAGATTAACCATGATCGCATTAGTGTGACCCCTTTCGATTTCCTATAACACTTCATTATTATCATATATTTCCAGTAGATTAAATGATGAAATTGGATTTTTGAAAATTGAGGAGTTATTTACTATCCAGAATATAGGCATCATGATTCAGATGTGGATATTTATTACTAGTGGGAAGATTAGGTGATACTAATATATATGGGGAACGTTTACAGTTTTCTAGTACTTAATTACTCTATCGACAAGCTCACTTTGCCTAGCTTTTGTTTCATAAAAAGCCAATCTCAATAGTAGTTCTATGTTCTTTGAGAACATCATCGGAACGATATGCAGTCGCATTAGTAGATAACTACTTACCAGTCTCTTTGTAATAAATACGCCTTATTTCACTTTCAACTTCTTTGTTAGTAAGATTTTCATATTCAAAATCCATAACCCTTGCTCTGAGAATATCAGTGTTTAGTAATTCTTCATTACTGATTTTGCTACCTCTATTCATCCTTATTGAATTTTACTGATTTCATATAATGTAAAGCCTTCTCTTCTTCTTTTTTAATATCAATATTACAATTAGACTTAGAGCTATCTATACACTCTGCTGAAAATACATATTCTAACCCTTTCTGACTTTCTTTCGAAGTAATGTAACCAAAGAAGAAATAAATTGTTGAACCCTTATAAGTAAGTTCAGATTTTGCATAATAAATACGAGTTTTTTCTGTTTCGATTTTTTCGTATTCGCCATTGTAACCAACTGAATCACTCAAAAGGCCTAGGCTGGAATTAATTGCACTCTCACCATATGTTGAATAGGTTGTGCTAAATGAGTACCTATAATTTTCTTTTTCATTTCTGTCATAAAATATAATTTTTTCAAAACTATCTTTAGTTCTCTGATAAAATGGCGGACCATCTGTTACTGCATTTTTAGGCCAAGGCATGGAATATCCACCTGTTGCTGATTCTAATAAATAGTGCCCTTCTTCGACTTCTTCAGTGGAATCTAACAAGCTACTAGTAAACTCATCCTGAAACGCAGCTGTATTTGGCAATTCTTTTTCCATACTACATCCTCCTATAAAAACCAATGTAAATATTAGGGCATAGATTAGCCTTGATCGCATTCGTGTGACCCCTTTCGATTTCCTTTAACACTACATAATTATCATATATTTCCAGTAGATTAAATGATGAAATTAGATTTATTAAAAATTGAGGAGTTATTTACTATTCGGAATATAGGTCCAGGTTGTTTTTGGATATTTGTGGTAAAATAATATATATTCCATAAAAATACAAATAACCCACGTTTTAAGTTTCTTATTATAAATCTAAGTATCTGAGAGGCTATTATGTTAAAAAATAAAAAACTGCTATTTCTTTCTCTAATTCTTTTTGTTATCTCAATTGCTTTAAACTTTCCTTTTCCACATAAATATCCATACGGTGAATCAGTTGCTTCCATATTAAATATTCCAATTCAAATGGAAAATGGCCTACATATCGTTGGAATCACTTCATTACTTTTCCTAATCACCAGTCTTTTCTTCCTTTCAAAATCGTTTAAAAAACATAAAGGACGTTTTTTACTGCTTGGCATTGTTTGCGCTCTGTTTTTACCCCACTTCCTTGCAGATACTTATCAAAAAACTTTCGCAACAGGTATTTATGCCATTTCCTATGAAGTAGAAACAAGTGAATGCAGTTTTGATATGATTTCTGACAATACAATGCAAGCTATTTGTGAATTCTCATTTATAAATAACAGCTGGGATAACGTGTCTTTTGACATCAATTTTTACGAAACTTATCTTTTCGAGGAAGATGTAAAGATGTTATCACTCTTGGGGATAAACGCCCCATACAGTGTAGACATAAAGGCCAAAGAAAACAAACACGTAAAAATCGAGACGATGATTGATGTTTCGGATATAAAAAACCATGTTGATAGCGGCACAGCATCACATGTGAACATCATCATAGAGTCTGGAGAAAAGATGAGGAAGTTATAAATAGGGGGGAATTACTATTTTGTTCGATATTATATTTTTGATCATCATCGTAATTTTATACTATTATCAAATATTTATTAAAGCTGAAAAAGACGACTGGAGCAGGTTTCGTCCCGAATCACTGTCAACTTTAGCACGCTACTTGCACTTCGGAACCATGATATCCCTCTTTATCGTCATTATCTTTAATATATCTTGGGTTAGTTGGATTGCTCTCTATTCCTTGGTCGCTCTCGTTCTATGTTTAAAACTCAAAGAAGACGAAAATAATTATTGGCAAAAATTCATGCTCATTTTAATAATAATCTTCATTTTTAATATTTTTAGAATTCCCACCCACCCAAATTCATTCCAAGATTACATAAGCAGCAAGGATATGTATCAGTGTGTACAAAGATTTGAATGTGTGAAAATAACATCCGTTACAACTCCTGATGACCAATTGATCACTAAGGTGGAAATTTTATCAGTTGAAGATTACTCGTTTGATACTTACTTCTTGTTTGGGAAAGGTTCTATGAAACTTGTAAGTGATGATGGGATTGTTGAGGAGATGAAAGGGGTGAATGTTGGAGGGTTTTGGATTGAGTATTGAACCATGATTTTAGCATGTATATAGAGCAAAAGTTGGCGGGAATGAATCTAGTTCCATACCACACTCACACCAGCCAATAATACTACGTGCAAAAAAACGATTTAGAAAAGGTAGTTTTGGTATAGGATAAGGTACATTATCCATGCTTCATCTGTATGTTGTAAGAAAGGTATTTTCAATAAATGGAGATTAAAATATTTTGTTGTTCATAAAGTAGGTACCGGTGGATTGAAACAGATATTTTATACGAAGTTTAGACTTAAGAATAATAGGGAGTTTCCTCCCTCTCTTCAAAACTGTTCATTATTATATCCAACTTAAATAGCATTTAACTTTGCTAAATTAGAAATAATGTAAAATTAGATCTTCAACACTCGCGCACTTTAGTTAAATAATTAGATGGAACTTTACTCTAAATTAATTTATTTAAAACAGAGGTTCTCTAGGATAAACCTATGTATAAATAATATTGTAAGTGGGTTTGACGACTCCATTGGAATACTGTTTCATGTCCACTAACCTTAATTTAAAGCGTGGCTTTACGCTGCCGAATAAAAATATACCTTCACCGACTATAATTGGATTAACCTTCAGCACTAATTGATCAATTAGTTTATGTTTAAGCAACGCTCCAGCCAATTCTCCGCCCCCACATAACCAGATTTTTCCTTTTTCTTGTTGTTTGAGATTCTTAATAAATCCTATAGCATCTCCTTTGATAAGTTCGACTTCCTCATTCGACTCAAACTGTAAGGAGTTTGAAAATATGTAATGTTTTATGCCCTTATAACCAGGTTCACCCGGTTTAGCACCAAATTGGAATCCAAACTCATAAGTTTTTCTGCCCATCAACACCGCATCGTATTGCTGAATATCTGATAAAAAGTCCGGGACATGTTCCCCATCAAATAAAAAGAGAGATTTATTAATATCCCCTTCTAACATACCTTGATCCGCAATAAAGTTATCTAGTGAAACTGCAACATGATAAATCAATTCTGCCATTCAGTCACCCTCCAAGAAAATGAATTTCATAAATTAATTCTATAAAACCAGTTTAATATCCTTTTCTTGTTAAACAACCAATCCAGTTAATTCATTATGCTTTATTCAATTAAATGGCCCTTTTCATGCAAAATAAGCGCAGATCCTTATTCCGGAAATGCGCCCTATTGCTGAATAACCACCGATCCTTGATTGTCAGCAACCTTCCTATGATGTATTGAGCTCTCGTTCTGCGTTAGCGTAATGACATCTCTTAATCAGCGAGAGAACGTTTTATGTTCGCTTTTGCTTCATCTACTAACCTCTCATCGTTATCATCAATTGCCTGCATCATTATTAAAATTGGGATATATATAGCAATTAATCGAGCTAGTATCTTCGTTTCTTCATCAACATCCCCATATTCTTTGAAAAAATCAGAACGCGCATCCGGAGGTAAAAAGCTATACACAACATTCAAGTCACAAGCAGGATGTCCTATATTGATATCTCCCCAGTCGATAATCCCTGAAACTCTTCCATTCTCTTCTACCAGCATATTTTTAAAATGAAGGTCACCATGAAGGAATACATGCTTTTGCTTCACTTTTTCAGTTCTAAGCTGATCCAAATAATTCGATAATGCATGATATTCTTCTTCACTAAAATAATGCGCAATGTCGGAAATGAATTTATGCATCTTTTCCTTACGCATCGCAATATCAGTCAGATTTCTATGGTCATGTTGAACTCCATTTTCTTGGGCAATTTTCACAGGGAATGCATGTAAGTTTTTTAAAAATTGCGCGAGCGTAGTTGCTGATCGCGCACGTTGCTTGTCAGTTAATCCGATTGGAAACTCTCCGGATAAATAGGGGTAGCCTAGGAAGGGTGCTGGATAACCATAATCCCCTTCCCCAAAAAATAAAGGTATCGAGTATGCGATGGAAAAATAATTTTTAAGCTTAGGCAGTATCTTTCCTTCCATCCTTAAAGAATTAATTGCAATTTCTCTTCTCGGAAAACGAAACACATATTCCGTCCCGACAAGAAAAACAGTGTTATCCCAGCCATGTCCTAGTTTTTGTACACTTTTGGAAGCTAACTGCGGAAACTGACTGCTTATTAATTTATGAGCTAATTCTTCAGATACTTCCCATTCTGCAACCCATTGATTCGAACTTCCCATATCCCTTTATCGACTCCCTTGCAAAAGTGAGGCTACGGTCAATCTCGTGGCAGTCTCATTGAGCTCTTGTTCCTCAGTCATTACTCACTTTACTTATTCAACTATCCTGCCCTTTTTCTGGCATAACTTACAAATTCAAGATGAACCATCTATTTTCCTTTCTTACTCCAGAATATGGCCCGTTTGCGGAAGAAAGAGATATGAATAGTGTCTGGTGTTTCAATCCGCAATAAGTGTTAATAACACTTATCGTTTGTTCCTGATCTAATAAAAAAATGCCTCATCTCCAGGTTATCAGGCGTTTTAACTACTCAGATATAGTTAGATTAATAGATATTATACGCACAAATTATTTGAAACTTGTACACCTGTTGTATAAGAAACTTAAGTAAACACCAAAATGTTTTTATGCTATTCACACTGGGAATAAATCTTACAAAGGAGATGAAAGTGTGAGACAATTTAAAGTGGATAATGAGCCTAATTACATTGACGTACAAATTGGTCAGAATGAAATTACTATTAATGAACGTTATGAATTCTTTTATAACCTTAATGATATTTTTATAGCCCTCTGTTTTTTAATTGGTAGTGTGCTCTTTCTTTGGAAACCATTAGAAACATATGCTATTTGGATGTTTATCGTGGGAAGTGCACTATTCTTAATAAGACCTATGATTCAATTTATCAGGCGATTCCATCTGAAAAAAGTTCGTAGTCCTGAATCATAGCTATAAGACTCTAAAAAAATACTCTTTTTAGAAGACGAAGAAACCCTAATATACCAAGGTTTCTTCTCTTTTATCGTATTTTTATAGAATTCTATTTTGTAGTTCTTTGCCCCTTTATAAACTCAGCAAATGCCTCCACATCTAATGGCCCTTCTCCTATTGCTGTTCCCTCTTCAAACGATGTAAATCCATCTCCACCAGAGGACAAGTAATCCGTTATAGCGACGGTGTATGTTTTATCAGGTTCGATGATTTTTCCGTTTGTTTCTTTCAATGTTTTTATTCTGTTTCCAATTGGTGCCTGATTGTCATACGTATAAGAAAAACCCGAGATTTGTAATATATTTTCCTTTTCATTTACTCTCCATTGCTGTTCAAGAGCTTTTTTTATTTGATCTCCAGTTAAGGAAGTGGTTACGAGTTTGTGTCCAAAAGGTAATATGGTTAGGAGATCTTTCATTTTTACAGCCCCTTTGTTAAGGCTTACCCTCACACCTCCTTGATGAACAAAAGCAAAGTCTGTGTTCATCATTGCTTTGTATGAATCTGCGATCATTTTTCCTAATGGAGAAAATCCATCTTTGTTTTTCTTTTTTGAGAACTCATCAGGTATTGTGCCAACAACTTGATTTACATAGGTATCTGTTTTTTCCTTGTATTTATGAATATGTTTAATTACATCCGTGTCTGGTTTGACTAGTTCGTGATCAGTAAGGATGATTTCTGCATTTTTATGAATGATGTCTTTTGAATTTTTATCAATACTTATGTTGACTTGGGAGAAAGCTTTTCCATAAGAGTAGGCTTGCACAATCAGCTTATTGTCTACAACTGTATTTGTGTACTGATGGCTATGTGCACCAAAAAGAATATCTACTTCGTCGTCAATATCAGGAGCCATTTTAGCAAAGTCCTCATCCGGTTGGGAACCATCAAGATTTGACTTGGAAGATATATGACCAAGAACTACGATCGACTTAACTCCTTGTTTTTTCAACTCACCAGCTGCTTTATTGATTGCTGTTACTTCGTCGGTAATTTTTATTGAATCACGATGCTCAGGTAGAATATATAAATTTGTATCGGTTGTGACAACACCAATAAAGCCAATGTTAATCCCGTCAATTTCTTTAATCAAATATGGTGGCAACACATGCCTATTTGTTTTTTTATCGATGATATTAGCAGATATAT
The DNA here is from genome assembly GCF_020524345.1 of Metabacillus niabensis. GTDB lineage: Bacteria > Bacillota > Bacilli > Bacillales > Bacillaceae > Metabacillus > Metabacillus niabensis_B. The sequence goes on along the minus strand of NZ_JAIVLH010000039.1, from coordinate 3,183 downwards.
AGGGGGTTTTTGATCCTGGAAAGTAACCAGTAATGGGATGAAAGCCTCCAAATAGAAGTCGTTTCATTTCATCGATCCCCTCATCTAATTCATGGTTTCCTATCGTTCCTACATCAAACTGTAAGAGATCTAAATATTCCATTGTCGGCTCATCTTGAAGAAGAGAGGAAATAGGTGGACTGCCACCAACCATATCACCAGCATGAATAAGAAGAGTATGTTCATGTTCTTGGCGATATTTGTTTAGATATGCAGCCAAATATTCTGCTCCACCAACTTTTTTCCCCATGAAATGATTATACGTATCAAGGTGCCCATGTAAATCATTCACACCTAATAACTGCACTTGAAGCGAATCATTAGAATCATAATGGATCGAAGTAGCAGCATAAACAGAACCACCTACAATAAATAAGGCAAATAATAAAAGAAGTAACACTTTCTTCACGTTCAATAAATACATGAATCAGTTCCCCCCTTTTGAATACTTCCATCGTAGCATTCGTCCGTTAATCCAATCTTAAAGGACAGTAAAGTTTTATTAAGGTTTTGAAAATGATGTTAATTTAGGATGTATGGAATTACTTTGCTTGGAAAATAAGATAAGGTTGATAGATGAGGATTATTAAAGGTTGAAACAAGGGTTTGAAGGTATTAATAATCGTTAAGTATTGGTTATATGATTAGACTTTACATTTTCTATTTAAAGCACAAAAAAGGTCAATACTCTGATTGCTCAAAGTATTGACCTTAACGGTTTATTTCATTTTTAGATACCAGTGGTCGGGGTCGAACCGACACTCCCGAAGGAACACGATTTTGAGTCGTGCGCGTCTGCCAATTCCGCCACACTGGCAAAGGATTAAGTACAAATGGTGCCGAGGACCGGAATCGAACCGGTACGGTAGTCACCTACCGCAGGATTTTAAGTCCTGTGCGTCTGCCAGTTCCGCCACCCCGGCAAGGGTGTTAAAATGGAGGCGGCAACCGGATTTGAACCGGTGATAAAGGTTTTGCAGACCTCTGCCTTACCACTTGGCTATGCCGCCATTTTAAATGGAGCGGAAGACGGGATTCGAACCCGCGACCCCCACCTTGGCAAGGTGGTGTTCTACCACTGAACTACTTCCGCGATCTTACTTATTTATATGATTTAGCCTATGCAATAGAACTAAAAATGTGTCAAGAAAATGGCTGGGCTAGCTGGATTCGAACCAACGCATGTCGCAGTCAAAGTGCGATGCCTTACCGCTTGGCTATAGCCCATTGAATAATCTTCAGAATAAGCTTCTTCGAATCTTCTTCATGAAATCTCATCGCAAGAGGATATTTTGTGTTATTTCTGACAGGAAATAATGCGAAATATCGTCGACAACCAAGTGCTTTATTGGATCTATAATTGAAGATCAACTGATCTAATGTATCCTAATTACTTAGCTATATAAATGGGGCGACTGATGGGAATCGAACCCACGAATGTCGGAACCACAATCCGATGCGTTAACCACTTCGCCACAATCGCCACTATATTTAAAATTGGCAGGGGCAGTAGGAATCGAACCCACACCAAAGGTTTTGGAGACCTCTATTCTACCGTTAAACTATGCCCCTAAATGTAGGTTTATTTATAAAATAATAAATGGTGGAGGGGGGCAGATTCGAACTGCCGAACCCTAAGGAGCGGATTTACAGTCCGCCGCGTTTAGCCACTTCGCTACCCCTCCAGATTAAGAGAGTGCCGGCGAGAGGACTTGAACCCCCAACCTACTGATTACAAGTCAGTTGCTCTACCAATTGAGCTACACCGGCGTAAAGAATATAATGTAAATATTAAGTTTATCGTGCTTACCAGTCACCCAAATCTCGGAGAGATTATTCAAGTAGCAGCTCGATTTGTGTGCTGAAGCTAAGCTTCGAAGCATATTCGATCGTGCTCTACCAATTGAGCTACACCGGCATCATATTAAAAATAAAAGGTGGCTCGGGACGGAATCGAACCGCCGACACATGGATTTTCAGTCCATTGCTCTACCAACTGAGCTACCGAGCCAAACTTAGTTTACGGCTTCCGCTAAGCTTCAAATCTCTTCGTCAACTCCTGCGTTCACATCCTCACGTATTCACATACGCTCCGGTGTTCACTTAGTCGTTTCCTCGACCTTTTCGCTTATCGAAACCCTCTCACTCTGTATAAAAACAGTAGTAATATCATCAATCTCATTTTAAAAAATGGCGGTCCGGACGGGACTCGAACCCGCGACCTCCTGCGTGACAGGCAGGCATTCTAACCAACTGAACTACCGGACCATTATTTAGTTGCACTTTACAGCACTACTATGTTGTATCGCTATGAAGAATAATCGACGTAGCGTCGTCAACTTAAATTGGTTGCGGGGACAGGATTTGAACCTGCGACCTTCGGGTTATGAGCCCGACGAGCTACCAGACTGCTCCACCCCGCGATAATATATATGGTGGAGGATGACGGGATCGAACCGCCGACCCCCTGCTTGTAAGGCAGGTGCTCTCCCAGCTGAGCTAATCCTCCGATTTAAATGGTGACCCATACGGGATTCGAACCCGTGTTACCGCCGTGAAAGGGCGGTGTCTTAACCGCTTGACCAATGGGCCTTATATATAGTAGAAATTGTGGCGGAGAGCAAGGGATTTGAACCCTTGATACGCGGTTAGCGTATACACGATTTCCAATCGTGCTCCTTCGGCCACTCGGACAGCTCTCCAAAATGGCTCCGCAGGCAGGACTCGAACCTGCGACCGATCGGTTAACAGCCGATAGCTCTACCACTGAGCTACTGCGGAATAATCACAGCCTGGCAACGTCCTACTCTCACAGGGGGAACCCCCCAACTACCATCGGCGCTGAAGAGCTTAACTTCCGTGTTCGGCATGGGAACGGGTGTGACCTCTTCGCCTTCATCACCAGACATTTGTGACAAAAATCATTATACTATATGACAAGAATATTTCAAGTGTTTTTTACTTTTATATTCCTTCAAAACTAGATAACGATGCACAATTCAATTCACTAAGTATTCGCTTATTGTTAGGTTAAGTCCTCGATCGATTAGTATCAGTCAGCTCCACACGTCACCGCGCTTCCACCTCTGACCTATCAACCTGATCATCTTTCAGGGATCTTACTCACTAGTGTGATGGGAAATC
>NZ_JAIVLH010000038.1 GCF_020524345.1 Metabacillus niabensis | reverse complement strand
TAGATCATTATCTAAAAGTACACACTGTAATATAAATTGAACCGCCGTATACGGAACCGTACGTACGGTGGTGTGAGAGGGGCGAAAATAATTAAAATTATTTTTCCCTCTACTCGATCAGGTAAGAAAGGATAAAGTTTTGTACTTAGTGTTGGTGTCTAGCTCCAATGTAAAGTAAAATAAAAGACAAATTCGATGAAGAAAAGGTGTTTTATTTTGAAGAAAATTATTGTCATTGGAGCGGGGATTCTTGGGGCATCAACTGCTTATCATTTAGCAAAAGCAGGTGCGGATGTTACAGTCATTGACCGGAAGGATCGGGGACAAGCAACAGATGCAGCAGCTGGAATTGTTTGTCCATGGCTATCTCAACGACGTAACAAAGCATGGTACCAGCTCGTGAAAAATGGTGCTCGTTACTATCCCGAATTAATAAAGAAACTTGAAGAAGATGGAGAAAAAGAAACAGGATATAGTCGAGTAGGCGCGATTAGCTTACATCAAGATCCTGAGAAGTTAGAAAAAATGGCTGAACGTGCCCGGAAACGAAGGGAAGATGCACCGGAAATCGGTGAAATTACGATTTTAACTCCTAAAGAAACAAAAGCATTATTTCCGCCACTATCAAAAGAATATGGTGCTGTGTATGTGAGCGGTGGAGCAAGAGTTAACGGGAGAGCTTTGCGTAATGCCTTAGTCCAAGGAGCGAAAAAGAATGGCGCCACTTTCATTGAAGGTAATGCCATTTCACTTATTCGAGAAGGTCATACTATAAAGGGCGTTGAAATAGAGCATGATCCATTACAGGCTGAGCAGGTTCTTATTACTGGCGGGGCTTGGTCAAACGAATTAATCCAGTCACTGGGAAAGACATTTCAAGTTACACCTCAAAAGGCTCAAATTGTTCATCTTGAAATGTCCAATGAAGATACAAGTACATGGCCGGTTGTCATGCCTCCAAATAATCAATATATTTTAGCTTTTGATCAAGGAAGAATTGTTGTCGGGGCAACACATGAAGATGAAGCAGGATTTGATGAGCGTGCCACTGCAGGAGGACTTCATGAAATTTTGACAAAAGCACTGGAGATTGCCCCAGGCTTACATGACAGCACACATCTTGAAACAAGAGTAGGATTTCGTCCTTTTACACCAGGTTTTTTACCTGTCATCGGTCCACTGCCTGAATTTGAAGGTCTCCTTCTGGCAAACGGATTAGGTGCCTCAGGTTTAACAAGTGGTCCATACCTAGGGATGGAGCTCGCAAACCTTGCATTAGGGCAGGAACTCGATCTTGATTTGAGTCTATATCCAATGGCAAATGCTGTTGAATAAGAAAAGGATGAGCAACTCGGCTCATCCTTTTCTTATCGATATTATGAATAGTCTTAGAATATGGTGTATGTAGAAATAACGGAAAACTGCAAGATTAATCTGCAAGTTGCAAAAATAAAGTCAAAGTTGCAAGAAAATCTATAACTTTGCAAAATTGTCTATCTCAAAGCGACTATCTTTATAAAACAACAATGTAAGAAGTAGTTATCTCTATCCCTACATAGCATAGACCATCACTTTTACAGTAAAAACACTTAATTGATAGAGAAAATAAACACTAAATGCCACAAATGTAAAGAAAACTAAAAAGATAGCAGGAACAATACGTTTGACCATCATATAAACCTCGCAATCTAGTAAGATAATAGCAGTATGGTCAAAAATCATTTTTTTAAACGCTAAGAGTAATAAAAAGAAAAAAAGTATATCCAATAAACAAATAAAAACTAGTAAAATTAATAATGTAAACGTATAATATTTAGTAAATATATTAGAGAAAATTGTGAGTGCTTACTACTTAAATTATGGTGAACAGTAGTTACTTCGAAAGAATAAAGGTGAGGTCATGGCAACGATCAAGGACATAGCAGAAAAAGCAGGAGTATCACCGGCTGCAGTATCAAGAATTTTAAACAATGATACAACTTTGTCTGTTGGAGAAGAGACAAGAAAGAGAGTGTTAGAGGCTGCGGCGGCTCTAAATTATAAACCAACAAGAAAAAGAAATGTAAATGTAAATAAAACAACAGATATGTATGAAATCGGCATAGTCTCTGCCACTTCACAAGAAGATGAAGTGTCGGATCCGTATTTTATGGCTATTCGTCTGGGAATCGAAATGGCATGTTCCAAATTTCCTTTTAAGATAAAAACAATGATATATGCTGGTAACAGCTCTTCATTCGAGGAATTAAAGCAGCTGGATGGAGTCATTGTCATCGGAGGAATTGAACCTTCATCTGTTCAGGAATATTGTCATGGACATAAAAATATCGTTTTTATCAACCATTTACCAGAAACAGGTGAATATGATGTGGTTGCATCAGGGTTGGATAAAGCAATAGAAGATGTTCTGATTTATTTAATGGATAAAGGACATACGAAAATTGGATTTATCGGTGGTTATGATATGTACAACAGACTAACTGATAGTCAGAGTTTGGGAGAAGTCCCGGATATTAGAAATATAGCTTATGAGAAAGTCATGAAGGAAAAGAAACTCTATCAGAAGGAGTTAGTTCATATTGGTGAATGGGGGGCAACAGGAGGCTATCAGCTCATGAAAAAGTTCATAGAAGCAGGAACACTCCCAACGGCTTTAGTTTGTGCAAGTGATCAAATGGCTATCGGGGCAATGAGAGCATTACATGAAGCAAACATTCGTGTCCCACAGGATCTATCCGTTATTGGGGTGAACGATATAGAGGCCGCAGAATTCCTGAATCCTCCGTTATCAACTATTAGAATTCACACTGATGAGATGGGAAGGACGGCAGTAAAACTATTATACGACCGATTGAAAGGGAGAGAAATTCCCATTAAAGCTGTACTAAGTACAAAATTAATGATAAGAGACAGTTCCTCAACTCCTAACAACTAAGCAGTAAGAAGGAACCTCAATTGTAATATAAATAGAGGTTCCTTCATATATTTTTGAGGGAATTGGATAATAGATTTATTTTTAAATTAAAATAAGGATTGTTCTTGATCTTCTGCTACCATTCATTATATAATGACATCAAAGTTAGTTAACCGTTTAACCGGAGGCGAAATGAAGCAGAAAATAACGATAAGAGATGTAGCAAAACATGCCGGGGTTTCACCAGCGACTGTTTCTTATGTGCTTAATGGTATAAACAAGGTATCAGAAGAAACAAAGGAAAGAGTTATGCTTTCTATTCGCGAGCTTAACTATCAGCCTGATTTTACGGCAATTAGTTTATCAAAAAGAAAATCAAATATGATCGGTGTCATTATGCCGCTCGTAGGTGATACGCTTGCGCCCATTCTTAAGGACAATCCTTATTTTAGTGAGCTTCTAAGCGGAGTCGAATATATCTGTCGCAAAAGTGGGTATGATTTTGTCATATCAGGCATTTCCAAGGCGGAAGAATGTAAAAACTGGATTATGAAGAGAAATTTAGATGGACTAATCGTTTTAGGGAAATTTCCTATATATTTATTAGAAGAAATGAAAACGCTGTCTATACCGTTGGTTTTTATTGACTCCTTCGAGGATTATACAAATCATTATCATAATATACGTATAGATGATGAACTAGGTGGTTATCTGGGCACAAAGCATTTAATAGAATTAGGTCACCGTAATATATGCTTTATCCCCAATGGGAAAGTTGATTATGCAGTGGATGGCCAGAGATTTTTAGGATTTAAACGGGCATTAGCTGAAGGAAATATACCATTTAAAGACGAAATGGTGCTAGAAGGAAGATACAATTCCTTTGAAAACGGCTATTTAATTGGAAAAGATCTCGTGAAAAATAAAAATATAACAGCGATCTTCACTTCATCAGATATTACGGCATTAGGGATGATGAAAGCTGCTAATGATTCTGGTCTAAGAATTCCTGACGATCTATCAATTGTCGGTTTTGATGATTTAATGATCAGTCGCTACTCTTCACCAAGCTTAACAACCATTCGCCAAGATGTTTTTCGTAAAGGGGCGGTTGCAACTGAAACAGCCATCCATGCAATAGAAAATGAAGATGTTAAGACAGAAGAAATTATGCTCCCTGTTGAATTAGTAGTTAGAGGATCGACTAAGGAAAAATAACACTTTAAGGAGGTGAACTCATCTAATCTCATTGTGTAATGATGAATTGTTAACCGGTTCACTAAATGTATAAAAAATAAATTTTGATTAGGGTGATATAAATGACAAACGTAACAGTATGGAATGAAAATAGACATGAACAGAAAAATCCGGTCGTAAGTGAAATTTATCCTAAAGGAATTCACGGTGCGATTGCCGAATTTTTACAAGAAGACAATTATGAGGTTAGAACAGCTACATTAGATGAGCCTGAGCATGGGTTAACTGATGAAGTTCTGGAAAATACAGATGTATTAGTATGGTGGGGACATCTTGCCCATCATGAAGTTGATGATGCAATCGTAGAAAAAGTTCAACAAAGAGTACTTGATGGAATGGGACTTGTTGTCTTGCATTCAGGACATTTTTCTAAAGTCTTCAAAAAGTTAATGGGGACTAGCTGTGATTTAAAATGGCGTGAAGCGGATGAAAAAGAACGTTTATGGGTTGTAGATCCTAGCCATCCAATTGCTGACGGTGTTGGAGAATACATTGAACTTGAAAAAGAAGAAATGTATGGAGAGCACTTTGATATTCCAGCTCCGGACGAATTAATTTTCACAAGCTGGTTTGAAGGTGGAGAAATCTTCAGAAGTGGCTGTGTGTTCAAACGTGGTAACGGAAAAGTATTCTATTTCCGACCGGGACATGAAACATATCCGACGTACCACAATGAACAAGTTCAACTTGTCATTAAAAATGGCGTTAAGTATGTAAGCCCTGTCAACCGCAAGCGTCCAGTGTATGGAAATGCAAAACCGCTTGAGACTATCTCAGCAAAATAATCTTAGATATCCACTTTGACATCAGAAAAAATGGAGGAATGTAAAATGAGTAAATTACGAGTTGGAGTTATTGGATGTGGAAGTATTGCACAATATCGTCACCTTCCTGAATATGCAGCAAACCAGAATGTTGAACTAGTAGCAGTATGTGACATCGTGGAAGACCGTGTAAAAGAAGTGGCAAATAAATACGGTGCAAAAGCATTTACTGATTATAAAGAACTTATTGCAAGTGGTGAAGTAGACGTAGTGAGCGTGTGTACTCCAAACTACCTTCATGCACCTGTCTCAATTGAAGCCTTAAACAATGGTCTTCACGTATTATGTGAAAAACCGATGGCAACATCTCAAGAAGAAGCAGATGCAATGATTGAAGCAGCGAAAAAGAACGATAAAAAACTAATGATTGCTCATAACCAACGTTTTGTACGTTCTCATGAGCTTGCACGCCAGCTAATTGAAAGCGGTGCACTAGGGAAAATCTACAGCTTCCGTACAGCATTCGGTCATCCGGGGCCAGAAGGCTGGAGTATCGATGGAAGAGAAAGCTGGTTCTTTGAAAAAGAAAAAGCATATATCGGAGCTATGGGTGATTTAGGAGTTCACAAAACAGATTTAATGCGCTATTTACTTGGAGAAGAAATTGTTGAAGTTGGTGCTTTCATTGAAACAACAGCAAAAGAAGGTACTGATGTAGACGATACAGCTGTTTGTGCCCTTAAAACAGAAAGCGGAATCATTGGAACTCTTGCAGCAAGCTGGTCTTACACAGCAAAAGAAGATAATTCAACGATTATCTATGGTGAAAAAGCGATCCTGCGCTTGGAAGACAATCCAACATATTCATTAGTTGTTCAATACACAAATGGTGAAGTTGTGAACTATGAATTAGGTAAAATTCAATCAAATGATGAGGGTGGCCAAAACACAACTCATGTGATTGATAACTTTGTCACATCAATTGTAGAAAACACAGAGCCGCCAATTAATGGTGAAGAAGGTATGAAGTCATTAGCAGTTATTTTAGCAGCGATTAAATCAAATGAAACAAAAACAATAGCTAAAGTATTTGAGTGATAAAAATGAGTAAACTACGTATCGGAATCATTGGTGTTGGGGGAATTGCTCAAGGCCGTCATATTCCAGCCTTTCAGAGCTTTGCTGATGACTGTGTGATTACAGCAGTCAGTGATGTAAATATAGAGAGAGCACAGGAAGTAGCAACAACAAACAATATAGAACATGTAGTAGAAGATTATCGTGAACTATTTCAGCATGTTGATGCAGTATGTATTTGTACACCGAATAAGTTTCACGCTGAAATTACAATCGCCGCTTTAGAAGCGGGAGTAAATGTTCTTTGTGAAAAGCCAATGGCACTTTCTGCAGAAGAATGTGAAAGAATGCTGGAAGCTTCAAAGCGTACTGGGAAAGTATTAGCCATTGCGTATCACTATCGTTTTATGAAAAACTCTCAAGCTGCTAAACAATTAATGGAAGAAGTGGGTACTCCGCTTGTCACAAGAGTTCAAGCATTGAGAAGAAGAAAAGTTCCTGGCTGGGGTGTGTTCACAAACAAATCCCTTCAAGGTGGAGGTAGTTTAATAGACTATGGCTGCCATCTGCTGGACCTTGCTATTTGGTTAATGGGAAGTCCGAACCATGTAGAAGTAAACGGCAGCACATATAATGTGTTAAGCAAAACGCCAAATGGTGTCAACCAATGGGGTACCTTTGATCATGAAACCTTTGATGTAGATGATCATGTAACAGCATACATTAAGTTTGAAAATGGTGCTTCACTCTTATTGGAAACATCATGGGCAGCAAATATACTAGACGATCAGGAACATCTAAGCATCTCAGGAGTAGATGGCGGGATAAGTGTATTTCCTCTTGAGCTCTACACAGCCAAAAACGGCATGTTAATGAATAGCCAAGCTGCTTGGGTGCAAGGGGAAGATAACCCTGGAATCGCTCAAGTGAAAAACTTCATTGATGCATGTCGTGGAGAAGCTGAGTTAGTCGTAAAACCTGAAGAAGCATTACAAGTTTCACAGATTATCGATGCAATTTATCAATCTGCTGAAAGATTAAAAGCGTAAATTAAGTCAACCTTAATTCAAACCTACAGGAGGAATTCCAATGAAATTAGGCGTATTTACAGTACTTTTTAATGACAAATCATTTGAAGAAATGTTAGATCGTGTGAAAGCATCAGGCCTTCACGCAGTAGAAATCGGTACAGGCGGATATCCTGGAAATACTCATTGCGAATTAGATGCTCTTCTGGAAAGCGAAGAAAAGCGTAACGAATATCTTGCGAAAATCCAAGAGCGCGACCTCATTATCAGTGCATTCAGCTGTCACGGTAACCCGATTTCACCAGACAAAGAATTGGCAAAAGACCACCATGAGACAATCATGAAAACAATCAAACTAGCTTCACTAATGAATGTACCTGTTGTTAATACATTCTCAGGGACACCAGGTGACAGTGAAGATGCGAAATATCCTAACTGGCCTGTCACACCTTGGCCGAATGAATATGGTGATGTGTTAAAATGGCAATGGGAAGAAAAACTAATTCCATACTGGAAAGAAGTCGGAGCATATGCACAAGAGCATAATGTGAAAATTGGCTTGGAATTACACGGCGGATTCTTAGTTCACACTCCATATACATTATTAAAACTTCGCGAAGAAACATGTGATGCAATCGGCGCTAACTTAGATCCAAGTCATCTTTGGTGGCAAGGTATTGATCCGGTAGCAGCGATCAAAATTTTAGGAAAAGCAAATGCTATCCACCATTTCCATGCAAAAGATACATACATTGATCAAGACAATGTAAATATGTATGGATTAACGGACATGCAGCCATACGGCGAAGTTCAAACAAGAGCATGGACATTCAGATCTGTTGGTTGTGGACACAGCTTAACAGAATGGAATGATATCATGAGTGCCCTTCGCACATACAACTACGATTATGTTGTAAGCATCGAACATGAAGACCCAATTATGTCAATTGACGAGGGCTTCGAGCGAGCTGTTACAAACCTGAAAACAGTATTAATCAATGACCAGCCATCTCAAATGTGGTGGGTATAAGATAAAGATTGGCCCCTCTAGTACCAGAGGGGTTTTCTTTTTTTGCAAAAAATCTGTATGATGGAGAATAGATTCGTTTGACGGAAATAAATGAAGCATAGGTGAAAAAGATGGCAAATCCAATTCGAGTACAGATAAAACCAAACTATGTAAAGCAATTTAGATCAGGTTATCCTCTTATCAACAAAGAGGCAATCAAAAATAGTGAAGTTCTAAAACAAGAGGGTTCGATTATTGATCTTGTTGATGAAAGAAAGCAATTTATAGCTAAGGGATACTATGGAATACAAAATAAAGGAAGAGGTTGGATCTTAACTTATAACCAAAGGGAAGTCATTGATCAATCCTTTTTCGAGAAAAAACTTAAAGCTGCGGTTGAAGCTCGACGATCTTTTTATGATGATCCTGATACGACTGCTTTTCGTCTTTTTAATGGTGAAGGAGACGGCATTGGCGGATTAACGATTGATTGCTATGAAGAAGGATACTATGTGGTCACTTGGTATAGTGAAGGAATTTATTCTTTTAAAGAAGAAATTATAAAATCTCTCAGCAATATCGTAGATTTTAAAGGAATCTATGAAAAGAAACGATTTGATGTTAAAGGTACTTATATGGAAGATGATGACTTTGTTACTGGTGAGCGAGCCAGCTTTCCGCTAATTGTGAAGGAGAATGGCATCCGATTCGCCGTTTACCTAAATGACGGGGCAATGGTAGGCATTTTCCTTGACCAGAAAGATGTTCGCAAAGCGATCCGTGATAAATATGCAAAAGGAAAAAATGTATTAAATACATTTTCCTATACAGGAGCCTTTTCTGTAGCAGCAGCACTTGGAGATGCAGCAAAGACGACAAGTGTGGATCTAGCAAATCGCAGTAAAGCAAAAACAATTGAACAGTTTAGTGTAAACTCTCTTGATTATGAGGCACATAGTATTATCGTTGAAGATGTATTTAACTATTTTAAATATGCTGTTCGAAAAAAACTGTCATTTGATATGGTCATCCTGGATCCGCCAAGCTTTGCCAGATCAAAGAAGCATACCTTTAGCGCAGGTAAGGACTATCCGGAACTGTTGAAACAGGCGATCCAAATAACGGAGAAACAGGGAATCATTGTTGCTTCCTCTAATTGCAGTACCTTTGGAATGCAGAAGTTTAAAGGGTTTATCGAAAAGGCATTTCAGGGAATGGGAGAAACGTATAAAATCCTTGAAGAATTTAGTTTACCGAAAGATTTTAAAACAATAAAGGAATTCAAAGAAGGAAACTATTTAAAAGTTGTTATTATAAAAAAACTGTAAGCTAAAAGACTGACATTTCCCGGAATGTCAGCTCTTTTTAAACTAATTAATAATTAAATAGGATTTATATTCTTTAATAATGTCCCCACGTTTTCCTAGAAGTGTTTTATATTCTCTTAATAAATCTGTATTACTTCTATCTTTTACCCACTCAGAAAATGCACGTTCACATTCTCTCGAAATGGCAGACAACTCATTGTTAATTTCATTCAATTTCTTAATATGAACATGCGTAACCATTGGGTACCACCTTTCACCAAATTGTCTCTCTATTTTGATATGGAAAGCTGATTTACTGTTACTTTTTCATATGATAATTAGGTGATACCCTAAATTTCTATTACATAAACATAAAAATAAAAAATATTTAATTAAGGGGTAGGGAATTTTGAAGAAAATTATGGTTATCGGGGTATCAGCGGGTGCTGGAAAATCGACATTCGCAAGAAAGTTATCGGACATTCTTCAAATAAACGTGCACCATCTTGATACGATGTACTGGGAACCGGGATGGGTTGAAGCAGCATTTGAAGATTTTAAATCCAGGCAACAAGACGTTATCAATCAACAGTCATGGATTATCGAAGGAAATTATCGTACCACCTTTGAAATGAGAGTAGAAAAGGCAGATACCATTATTTATATCGAAAAGCCATTGACAGTCTGTCTATATCGGATCATGAAAAGATGGCTAACGAATATAGGAAAAGATCGACCAGACCGTGCCATCGGTTGTAACGAAAAGATAGACATGGCTTTCATCAAATTTATATGTAGCACATATTTTCAACGCAAGAAAAAAATGAGACAACAACTTCAGAATTTAAAATCTAGTAAACAGGTTTTCATTTTTACAACAAATACAGAAATTGACTCATTTTTACGAAGACTGGCGAATTAGAATTATTTCTGGGGAAATATGACGAATTACTGATTCATATATTACACTTGGTGGAAATTAGCTATACTATAGATAGTGGTGAGAAAGGTTATTTACTAATATGCTATTTTCGTTTAGATTTCTTTAGAATCTTAATTGTAAAAAACAATAGCGCAATGGAACGAACACCGTATTTTCTTGAAAGTCAATGAACCCTTAAACATGAATACATACAGAAGTTAGTGAAGGAGATAAACAAATATGTCAGAACAAAACTTTTTACAAGACGCAGAACCATTTTTACAAAATAATTGGGAAAAAGCAAATTTCCCAGAACCTACAGCAATCCAATTAAAAGCAATCCCTCCAATCTTGGAAGGAAAAGACGTTATCGCTGAATCCCCAACAGGAACAGGAAAAACCCTTGCATATGTGCTCCCGCTTTTAAACAAGGTGGATGTTAATAAAAAATCAGCACAAATCGTGATATTAGCACCATCAAGAGAGCTTGTCATGCAAATATTTGAAGAAGTAAAGAAATGGTCAGAAGGAAGTACCATCACAAGTGCTTCTTTTATCGGTGGAGCAAATATTAAAAGACAGGTAGAAAAACTAAAGAAAAGCCCTCAAGTAATCCTTGGAACACCTGGAAGAATCCAAGAATTAATAAAAATGAAAAAGTTGAAAATGCATGCAGTAAAAACAGTTGTACTAGATGAAGGTGATCAACTTTTAACTCCTGAACATAAAAAGACAATTCAGGAAATTATCAAATCAACATTAAACGAACGCCAAGTTGTCTTGTTCTCAGCTACCACAAATGAAAGCACCGAATCCAGAGCGAGAGATCTTATGAAAAAAGATCCTGAAATCATTAAGGTGAGCAGAGATGAAATTCCGGTTGGACAAGTTGATCATGTGTATCTTGTTAGTGAACAAAGAGAAAAAGCACACATCCTTGAAAGATTGGCCAAAAATATACCGATGAAAGCTTTAGGGTTTGTAAAGGATATTGGAAACTTAGATGTATTAGGAGAAAAGCTTGAATATAACGGAGTAGATGTTCATCTTTTACATAGTGATACAAAGAAAGAAGAACGTGAGGCTGCACTAAAAAGTCTTCGATCAGACAAACAGGGACTTTTGCTTGCTACAGATGTGGCAGCGAGAGGCTTGGATATTGCGGAGCTATCACATGTTATCCACTATGACCTGCCGGCAAATGCCTCCCAATATGTTCACCGCTCAGGCAGAACAGGGCGCCAAGGGGCATCAGGTACGGTTATTTCAATTGTAACAGAGAGGGAAGAAAGAGAGCTAAAGAAGCTGGCAAAAGAACTGGATATCACTCTTGTAAAGAATGAATTGTACAGAGGAGAATTAGTTAAAAAATAAAAAAATGGACCTTTAGTGGTCCTTTTTTAATGAGTAAACAAGAAAGCACGCTACTCTATATGAGCAACGTGCTTTTTCGCTTCATGATGTGAGTACTGTGATGTACTAATACTTTATGTTGCAGAAGGAATTGTTATACATTTTTTTATATGAAGTTTTTACAGGTTTTTAGGGTGAGACTTGTGCTAGTCATCTAATTCCATTCTGATATATTTTCTTGTATTTGGTCCGTAGATTCCATCATCTTTGAGTGCTGCATACATGGATTGAAATCTTCTTACTGCATCTTCTGTTCGGGGCCCGTAAATTCCATCAACCGTTCCTGGATTATAGTTTATTTGCTTAAGGGCTCTTTGCAATTGTCTAACAGATTCTCCTTGGTCTCCACGTCTTAAAATACCGCTTGGCAGAGGAAAATCAGGTGCTGATATTCTTTGCTGGTTTACCTGCTGCAATTTGGATAACGTGACTTGACCAACTAAACCATCTACAGCTAAATTATGATCTCTTTGAAACCTCATAACCGCATTTTCTGTTTCTTCTCCAAACACACCATCTGCACCATAGCGAGGTAATCTATATCCTGCTTTAATGAGTTGCTGCTGTATATCTCGAACAAATGCACCTGAAGAACCTTCTCCGATTGGTAATTTCACAGTGGTTCCTTTTGTTACCCGATTTGGGGCCGGAGCTGTTTGCTGTGGAGGTTTGCTTGGCTGACTTGGTGTTTGGGTACCATTAAAGTTTTGAAAAGCTTCAGCGACATCATCGATAAACATCGACCAAGATATGCCGTGTGTTCTCAGGATTCCGACCGGATCTGTTCTTCTTGAAGGATCCAGAGTGGCGTGAGCAACAATATCGGATTTAGGATTCAGGTTAAATCTTTCACATAAATACGCATGATACCAAACGTATCGATCATATGCATCATCAAAATTTATTTTACCGCCGTGGCATAATTCTACCCCAATCGCTGCGCTATTGGCATTGGCTCCATAAAGTCTGTTATCTGCGGTAACATTTGAACGGACATGATAGGCGATCTCGGTTAAAGGAATTATTTCTAAAATATATTTATCATCAATAAAGGTATGAGCAGAAGCAGATGGTTGTTGTCTATCAAAATAATTACGATTTCCATAAGCTGTAGAGCCGGGATTTCCAGTGTCATGACTTACAATAAAACGTACGGTGTTTATTCGTTGCCCTGGACGGGAATTTCCGGTACGAATATAATCTTGTGTTATTTCATAAGCCAACTATTAACACCCCTGTCTGTATTTAATACAAAATAATACACAGTAGTATATGTTTTTTATATGGAAATGTTCACTTTTTAGAGTTATTAACAGTTCCCACAATATACACAGGAGGGGATTTTTAATGAAATTATGTAACTTGTGGATAATCTATGCCTTCTTTTAGAGATATTAACATATATATCCACATTATCCACAACCTAAATATTGATTTATCCACATCTTTTTCCACAAATAGAAAAGGAAGTGGAGTTATCCACTTCCATTCTTATTAGGAATTGCGGTTTGTACTTTGTCGTTGATTGGCAGCGTTTGCTCTTGCCTGAGCTTCCAGATCAGCTTGATCTGCTAACTCTCTTGAAAATTCTTCATCCACACCGTCTCTTTTTAAGTTTTTAGGTGTTTGCGGAAGAGTTGTTGAGTTCTTATCACGTGCTTTATGGTTATGTTGATGACCTCTGCCCATGAAAAAAAGCCCCCCTTAATAAAATTGAACTTTTGGTTCAAGTTTAGGATGGCTTATTTTCGTCATTTCATGTTGGAAGTTAGTGACTATTTTTGCTTATGTATCCACCAGCACGATCAGCATTTTTGAATTCTCTAGAGTATGTCACTTCCTGCATACTGGAAAGTGTACTTTTTGATTTATCTCGTCTTTTCTTTTCTGATGCCATCATGATCATCCTTCCAAAATATAGTATTCAGATTTAGTTTTGACAAGGGGGGAGGGATTCATACAAATTGAAGTGAAAGTTAGATGGAAAGTTTTTATTAGGAAGGACGAATAGGTATGTCGAATTATAGGGGAAATGTCTAATAGTTGATATATTTTGAAAATCGTTGATAAATCCTCAAAATCGAAGATAAAAGTCCAGGAATCGAAAATAAAATCTCAAAATCGAAGATAAAAGTCCAAATTTAATTTTAATGAATAATAAAAAAGGCGGGATTCAATAGAATCCCACCTAATTAAGCCTCTTTCAGCTGCTGATCATCAACTTCAGACGCATTATGGTATTTATAAATTGTATATTGATCTCTAGTAATTTCAAACAAATTAAAAATGTCTTCTCCATTGTTAATTTGTTCTAGTAAATGTGCTCTTGTTTCATTGGCATTCACAACATAGGGTAGTTTTTCTGCTGCTTTAGTTGAGCGGATGTTTTGTTTGCGAATTCGCAAGAAGATTGTTTCGATATCTAATTCGTAGAAAAGCTCGTTAAAGAAAGCGTCTTTTGCCATCTGATTATAGCCTTTGCCGTGATACGGTTTGCCGATCCAGGTGCCTAAAAAACCTGCTTTGTCTTGGATATCAAACAAACTGATTGTGCCGATTGGAGAGCCCCATTCATCTAAAATGGTACGTGAAATCAATTCACCTCGTTCTTCAGCCTCAATCGTTTGTTTTGTTAGAAATAGATATTCTTCAAAAGAATTTGCTTTATGACGCACAAATGGGAAGACATCAGGGTGAACCATGTGTTCATAAAGTGTATGACTATCATAAATATCACGTTTTTTTAGCATCTGGATCCCTCCAACCTGAGGGCAGACTCCACGTGATATGGTCGTCCTCACCCTCGAAATTTTTTATGTTGATTTACCTTCAAAAAATTTCGGGGTGGGAATCGAACCCACTAGAACCAGTAAAGCTGGTGGCGCACCATTTGCCTTCCCATTACTAGATTTAATTGTGTTTTCATATAAAAGCATTGCTTCCATGAAGTATCATACGGCATTTTAAATGAAAAAGATACTCCTTTTTTGTCGAATTAAAAAATATTTTTTTTATCGTACAATAGTTGTTGATTTGGCAAACATTCTGATATCCTGGTAAATTATTCTGCTTGTAAAACATACTAATATCATATGTTTTAGTACGTTAAATCAAAAGAGTTTCAAAATAACCTGACGAAAAACAAAACAATAGTAAGATAATATTATTTTGTCACTTTTTATACACGATGTCACCGTTAATCATCGTTAGTTCCGGCTTGGCAAGATAGTGGAAGGGATGGTAATTCCAGATAACAAGGTCTGCGTCTTTCCCGACTTCTATACTACCGACTCTTTCATCTACTCTTAAATTGCGTGCTGCTGTTATTGTTATCCCTTTCAGTGCTTTTTGTTCTTCAAAACCTTCTCTCACGGCAAGAGAGGCACATAGATTTAAATATTGAATCGGGGTATACGGGTGATCGGTTGTGATAGAGACTTCGACACCTTTTTCGGATAGTGCTTGATAGGTTTCCCATGTTTTGTTTTTTAATTCTATCTTTGATCTGCGGGTTAAAGTGGGTCCCACACATACTTTCATTTGTTTTCCTACCAATTCATCTGCAATGAGATGTCCTTCTGTGCAATGCTCAATTCGATAGTCTAAGCTGAACTCCTCTGCGAAACGTATCGCGCTCATTATGTCATCTGCTCTATGAGCATGGATGCGTACCGGGATTTCCCTCTGTAATGCTTTTTTAATAGGAATGGAACGAAAATCTTCTTTTTCATCACAATATTTTGCCTGGTAGAAAGCCTCTCGGAGCATACCCATTATTCCCATTCTTGTAATAGATTCTTTATTACCATGGCTATGCATTCTTTTAGGATTCTCACCAAGAGCAATTTTAAGTCCGGCTGTTTCCTGCACAATCATTTTTGAAACATTAATACCATATGTCTTAATAACAGAAGTGGTTCCTCCTATCACATTTGCGCTTCCCGGCATCACATGTGCGGTTGTGATGCCGTATTTAATGGCATCCTTAAAAGCAGGATCCAGTGGATGAACACCATCTAATGCCCGGATATGCGGGGTAATGGGCTCGATCGTTTCATTGGCGTCATTACCTGCCCAGCCAGTTCCTTCGTCATAGAGACCTAAGTGTGTATGAACATCAATAAATCCGGGGAATAAATATTTATCCTTGCATGTAACGATATCCGTCAACTCAGACGGTTTTAAATTTTTCCCAATAGCCTTAATTTTACCGTTTTCTACAAGAACATCTGTCTCATAAAGAGGAGGAGAGGTTATCGGATAAACGGTTGCTTGTTTAAAAAGTGTTGACTTCATCCTTCAATACTCCTTGTTATCAATTATCTTTAAGATGATGCTAAAATATCTTGTAACGCTTTATCAACATGTGGATAAGTAAAGAAAAAACCATCATCTAATGCTTTTTCTGGTAATACTTTTTGACCCTCCAAAATAAGCAGGCTCATTTCACCTAACACCATTTTTAGAGCAAAAGCGGGAGCTGGAAGCCAGTGAGGACGGTTTAGGACGCTGCCGACTGTCTTTCCGAATTCGTTCATTGTCACAGGATTTGGAGATACAGCATTGACCGGTCCTGAAATCGTTGAAAAGATGATATGTTCAATTAGGCGGACAAGATCCATTATATGAATCCATGACACCCATTGTTGTCCGGAACCAAGGCTGCCACCTGCAAAAAATTTATACGGCAAAACCATCTTCGATAACGCTCCTTCGTCACCTAACACAATTCCAAATCGAGTGAAAACAGTACGAACATTGTGCTCCTGGATCCTGCTTGCCTCCTTTTCCCAGATTTCAACTGTTTTTGCTAGAAAATCTGAGCCAGTTTCATTTGACTGTTCGGTAAAGGTTTTTGTTAAAGAAGTACCGTAAAGACCAATTGCACTTGCATTAATGAATACTTTAGGTTTTTCACTTAAGGAGGAAACGATCGAGTAAATCGCTTTTGTTGATTCAACTCTGCTATCAATAATTTGTTTTTTTGCCTCTTCGGTCCAACGGTCATTAATGGACTTTCCAGCTAAGTTGATAATGACATCAACTCCTTCAAGAGAACGAGCGGGATTTGCGGTTTCTGTCATCCATTGAACAAAATGTAAGTTCTTTTCAGCAGCAGTTTTTTGGCTTCGTGTTAAAATATAAATATCATGACCTTTATTTAAAAAATACCGTGTTAAATGCTTTCCAATAAAACCAGTACCACCTGAGATGGCAATTTTCACTAACACCACTTCCTGTTCGTGTATTATTCTATAGTTCATTAATACCCTTTAATTTGAAAATATCCTCTTTTGAATGTGTTTTGTTATTAAAAAGTAGTAGGTGAGAACAAGAATGGCTTTGATTACAAAAATTACAACCCAAAAGCAATCAACAGAACGGTTCAATATATATTTGGACGACGGTCAAGGAGAAAAGTATGCATTTAGTGTTGATCAGGATGTACTCATTAAATACAATCTTCGAAAAGGCCAAGAAATTGATGAACTCGAAATCGATGAGATCCAATATGGAGATCTTAGTAAAAAGGCTTATAATAAAGCTTTAGAGTTCTTAAGTTATCGTATGCGCTCAATAAAAGAAGTGGCCGAACATTTAGCAAAAAAAGAATTTAATGATGCAATGATTCAAGACGTCATCTACAAATTAAAAGAATACAACTATGTTGATGATTTGGAATTTGCCATTGCCTATGTTAGGACTCAAAAACAAACAAATGGAAAAGGACCAAGTGTTTTAAAAAGAGAGCTAATCGGAAAAGGCATTAATCAGGACTTTATCGAACAAGCACTTCAAGAGTACAATGATGATGATCAGCTGCAAGAGGCAATTGATCATGCCGAAAAGCTGTTAAAAAAGAGTAACAAGATATCCACAGTCCAGATTAAACAAAAAATTGAACAGCACCTAATGAGGAAAGGTTTTCCTTACGATATTATTTCTAAGGTATTAGATGAAGTCCAGTATGAACAAGATGAATCAGAAGAATGGACAGCCCTAATGAAGCATGCAGAAAAAGCGCAAAGAAAATACCAGAATGAAGATCCGTATCAATATCGAATGAAGATGAAACAATTTTTATATAGAAAAGGGTTTTCCATTGAGTTGATTGAAAAGTTTCTTGAAGAAGAAGAGTGAGGGGGATGAAAAGTGTTAACAAAGCGTTATAGTGAAATGACGGAGTATGAATTAAAAAATGAAATAGCGGGACTTAAGGAAAAAGCAAGAAAAGCAGAGCAGCTTGGAATTATCAATGAGTTTGCCGTTTTAGAAAGAAAAATTACGATGGCAAAATCCTATTTGTTAGATCCTAACGATTATAAGCCTGAAGAAGTTTATGAAATTGAAGGAGCAC
Source organism: Metabacillus niabensis (assembly GCF_020524345.1). Lineage (GTDB taxonomy): Bacteria > Bacillota > Bacilli > Bacillales > Bacillaceae > Metabacillus > Metabacillus niabensis_B. The sequence goes on along the minus strand of NZ_JAIVLH010000038.1, from coordinate 3,796 downwards.
CCGGTGAGACATTTAAAATTAACTATATGAATGGTATTTTTGCGTGGGGATATCGGTTATCATCTCCTGATCATGAGGAAGCATTACCTATTTCTATGTTAATAAAAGAGGTGACTCAATAGAGACCTATTGAGTCAACCTCCTTAGTTGTTACGATTGCTTTCTTGTTTGTCTTTTTAAAATGATGAGGTCTTGGGTTTGTTGTGTTTGCCCATTTACTTGAGCATGTGCATGTTTTGGATTAGCCCAAGGCTGATTGAATGGATTTGCATACATATTGTCGTAAAATTTTTTATGACTGTGTGAACCCATTATTAAGCACCTCCACAAGTTTGGTTTAGCGTTTTAAGAGTAAGGATTTTCACGTCGACCAGATGCTCTCATCCGTTCTTGCGGGTGAGAGTTAATTGTCCCGTTTGCTCTTTTTGAAGCAAATTCATCTTTAGCTCTTGGTTCGCCCTCAAACTTGTTGTTGCTCATGTTTGGAAATCCGGATGCTTTGTTACGCAACACAATCCCCTCCAAATCATCATTTATTAGCTTCACTAAATGAAGCGTATTAATAGTATGGTTGCTAAATGGTGAAATATAAGTAGAGAATCCTGCCTAGAGGTGAGAATAATGGAAGATTATTTTGAACGATTAACAAATGAGCTACTAAGCAAAAATAACAGTTTATCCTATGCCCAAGCACGAACATGGGTAGAATTGCTTTGGGAAGACTTCGAATCAACCCAAGCCAAAACAGGAAATACTTATCAAGGAAAAGAAGTAACAGAAACAGTTGTGAGACAATTAATTACGCATTATGGAGATAAGTTGCATGATTTTATTGCAACTAATCCGAAGTATCGTGACTTACTGAATAAGGATGATTATTTAAAACATTAAAACACAAAGAGGATGACGTCTCAGGCAGTCATCCTCTTCCTATATTATTCAGGAATAAGCTCAAGTTTCTTACGCAGTTTTTCTTCACTGAAAATCCAGCCTGTATAAGAGCTGACAATATTTAAATCTGTGTCTAATTGGACGATGGCGACAAAAGGATAATATCCCTTACTGCGATAACGAAGGTCGATAAACCGAACCTCGAAATGATCACTGAATTCATCAACCTCCCAGCGATAAACCGGTGAAAATGATAAAAAAGCTGAAATATTATCATCTTCCTCTGCCGCCTTAATGACTTCTGTTTGTGGAACAGGTACACGCTCAAACTCATCCAACAGAATAATCTCTTCATTAACAGAACGAGCAACATGAAACGTTTTATCAGTCATGATTGCAATATGCCATTGACGAAACCTCATTGTCGGTGAAATGATGACCTGCTCAATATCTGGGATGATTTTGTGTAAACGACGGACAATATTTCTCTTCATAGCAAAACGGATCAGGTAATAGCCAATCAAAATGATATAAATGCTCAAAAATGTGTACCCTGGATGAGCACCGAAAATCCAAATCACAATTCCGATAATATGCATGAAAAAAATAAAAGGATCAAATGTATTAATCGTTCCTAAGGCGATCCATTTTTTTGTGAACGGCCTCAATGCTTGAGTTCCATACGCGTTAAAAATATCCACAAAAACATGAAGAACGATCGCGAACAATGTCCAAAGATAAAGATGAAGAAGATTGCTTTCAGGAATAAAAATCGTCAGCATACCTGTAATCAAAAAAGACCATATAAAGATAGCCGGGATTGAATGTGTAATCCCTCTATGATTTCGAATATATTTCGCATTATTTCTTAGTTTTAAAATGGTATCCAGGTCAGGAGCCTGTGACCCAATAATTGTGCCGAACATTACAGCTGTAGCGGTGGGATTATCAATGCCAACGACTGGATCAAGAGTCGCTAATCCGCCAAGTGCAATGCCCATGACCACATGTGTTCCAGTATCCAATGAATGTACCTCCTTGTTTTAACACCCGAGGATATAACCCAAGTTTTCTAAGTGATTGTCCATAAAAGACCTATTTCATAAGTTCATTGAAAATATATGATGCAATAATGTCCAATGTGAACATTTCTGTTTATTTTTAAACATCAAGACTTTATCTATAAATGTACTTGTACTATTCTTAACAGGTAGAAAGTGTGTTAAATTTAGAATTTAGTCTTGGTTGTCTAGCTCCAGCGCCTAGCCCCGAAGCACAGGACGTACAAGTGCAGTCGTTGCGACAGGACGTCGCGATTTTAGACTGCCTCGAGGTCATTAGATACAAATGAATTGAAGACAAAAAACGTCTTCTATTCATTTGTATCTTATTTGCCCTAGGCTGATCAAGGCGCTTGCGCTTTTCTTATTACCATATATTTTCCCGATTATGAAGTAAATTAACATCCGGAGGAAAAATAAATGATAAATGAAGTGAAAGATAAGCTGGAAAGCTTTCAAATAGATGATTTTCAGCATGATTTAATATCATGGTACAAGCATGAAAAAAGAGATTTGCCTTGGCGTAAAGACCAGGATCCATATAAAATTTGGGTATCAGAAATCATGCTTCAGCAAACCAGAGTAGATACCGTTATTCCTTATTTTAATGTATTTATAGGGAAATTTCCTACTATAGAAGCACTTGCAACTGCAGACGAAGAGGAAGTTTTAAAAGCATGGGAAGGACTTGGGTATTACTCACGTGTCAGAAATCTTCATTCAGCTGTTAAAGAGGTTGCGAATTCTTATGCAGGTGTTGTCCCGAATACTCCAGAAGAAATTTCAAAATTAAAGGGTGTAGGGCCATATACAAAAGGAGCCATATTAAGTATTGCATATAATATTCCGGAGCCGGCGGTTGATGGAAATGTGATGAGGGTATTTTCAAGAATATTATCGATCTGGGATGATATTGCAAAACCAAAGACAAGGAAAATCTTTGAAGAGGCCACATATAAATTGATTTCCAAAGAAGATCCATCTTCCTTTAACCAGGCAGTGATGGAACTTGGTGCGTTAATTTGTACCCCAACATCTCCTTCTTGTTTATTATGTCCGGTGCGTGAATATTGTTCAGCTTTTGCTGAGGGAGTACAGGCTGAGCTCCCGGTAAAAAGCAAGAAAAAGAAACCAAGACCATTGCAAATGGCTGCGGTTGTTCTTTATGATGATCAGGGCAGACTTTATATTCATAAACGTCCTGGTACAGGTTTATTAGCTAATCTTTGGGAATTCCCGAATATGGAGATCAAAGCGGAAACAAAAGAATCATATCGGGAACAAGTAAAGCAGTTTATAAAACAAGAATACCAAGCTGAGGCAGAAATATCCGAATTAGCGGGAACTGTTGAACATGTGTTTTCCCATTTGATTTGGAATATCTCTGTGTTTATTGGAAAATTAACGAATATCCCTTCAGAGGATTTATTACCTGTAACAAAAGAAGAAATGAAAAAATATGCTTTTCCTGTATCACATCAGAAAATCCATAAAATTTTCCATGAAAAGCCGGAGAGTAATATATGAGTTCCTTCATACCAGTGATGAAGGACATTTTTGATGGGGTAGAAACAAGTAATGTCCTTCATACCAGTGATGAAGGACATTTTTGAGGGTAGAAACAAGTAATGTCCTTCATACCAGTGATGAAGGACATTTTTGAGGGGTTTGAAGCAAGTAATGTCCTTCATACCAGTAACGAAGGACATTTTTGAGGGGTTTGAAAGTCAAGTCCTTATTCTTGTGTAAAAGTGTCAACAATGGTTTTCAATTTATTTTAAAAATGTGTATGGTGAGCAAGATTATTTCGAATTTACATTGAGGGGCGGGCGTGATAGCCTGGA
>NZ_JAIVLH010000037.1 GCF_020524345.1 Metabacillus niabensis | reverse complement strand
CAAGTTGTCCTTCTTGATATTCTTTCACTACCATAAGCTTAAATTTTTCATCATATCTAGACATTAATAAAACACCCCAAAAGTTAGATTCTTTACTCTAACTTTTGGGGTGCAGTTCATCACGGGTGGTTTTTATTGTGGAAAGAAAGATTTCCTCCACCGTTTTACACTTATCTACTAATTGATATAAAGGTCGCTAAGGTTATAGGCATTGTTTTGATAGGAGATGTTTCTATGACTTCAATCACCAAAGCTCTTTCAGAAATCGCTTTTAAGCGAAAAGGAGAAAAACAGCTTCATCATACCTATATGAAGAACTTCTGCAATATGAATACATGAAAAACGGTAATATGGACCATCCCTCTCGGAATTAAACTTTTCCAAGGTAACACTACCGGAACATTATCAGACAATCCTGTTATGAAAAATATCTGTTTGATGCCTCCATTACTTAAAGCAGTCGATTCTGCATAGAAGGTGGAATGTATTCGGAAGTTCATTACCTTTGGTTGTTTTTTCATAGTGGGGGAATTTTCTTAATATTCAAATTGTGTTTGACGTACTTACTTTCATGTGATATAAAATAGGTGTAAATATTTTTTTATTTTTATTTAGGGAAGAAAAAATTTTTACACAAATTTAAAACGCTTCCAAAAAATATGTTAGGTTTTTCTTTTTTAGAGTATAAAGCTCGAAAGTAAAACCTGACAAAGGGGGAAAGTTTATTGGAAAGGTAAGTAAATAAACAATTAACTTAGATGTTGTGGAAAAATTTATATTTTAAAATGGTCGTATCTATAATTAACAAAAATCCAATATAGGGAAATACAGTATTTTACTTACGTAATCAAGTTATACATATGAATTTATAATTAAAAAGATTTGAAATTTATCTTGTTGCATTCTAAAAGTAAATGAGAATAATAGTCCAATAGAACTGAGTATTGATTAGGTGGTTTGTAACTAATTATGAAAAGGTGAGTGAATATAAATGAAAACGCTTAACTTCCGTTCTTGGGTATTCGTGATTGTATTATCAATGATTTTAACTGCTTGTAATAGTCAGGGTTCAAATACAGAATCTAATCAATCCACAGTATCCAACTTTCCAGAAGAGCCAGTTAAAATTGTCGTTCCTTTTGCTGCTGGTGGTGCTGCAACTACTACTGCAAGATTAATTGCAGATGCCTCAGAAGAATCTATGGGAAATTCTATTGTAGTTGAGAATAGAGAAGGAGGTGGTGGGACAATTGGTCAGCAAAATGTTTCTACAGCAAAACCTGATGGTTATACATTGCTTTTAGCTACCAATTCTCTTGTCACTAACCCAATTTTTAATAAGACTTCATTTACACATGAAGATTTTGAACCAATCCTCCAACTTGTTAGTGATGTATCTTATTTATTTGTTTCTACAGATGCGCCTTATGATGATTTTGGATCATTTATTGAATATGCAAAGGAAAATCCAGGAGAAGTTAGTTTTGCAACATCAGGGGCACAGGCATCAGATAATTTTGCTGCTCTTGATTTAATCGAGGCAACAGGAATAGATGCTACGACTATACCATATGATGGTGCGGCTCCTGCTGTAGCTTCTGTTGCAGGAGGACATGACGAAGTAGTAACAGCTAGTTTTGGAGATGCTGAAGGGCAAGTACAGGCAGGGAATCTCAAACCAATTTTAGTTTTAAGTGAAAATAAATCAAAACAATATCCAGATGTTCCGACTTCGTTTGAAGAAGGTTATGAAATTACGGATGAATCTTGGCGTGGTTTGGTAGCACCTAAAGGAACAGATCCTGAGGTAGTTAAATATTTACAAGATGCTTTTAAAACTGGCTTTGATAGTGAGGATTTCCAAAAGAAAATGGCAAATCAGGGAATGGAAACGGTTTATAAAGATAGTCAAGAATTTAAGCAAGCAATAAATGATGTATTTGAGCGCTATGATCGAATAAATAAAGAAAATTAGTAAGGGATAATGGGTAGGCCTTATTTATCCCATTCTTAACGGGCAGTAGAGGTCCCCACCTTAAGAGTCTAGTAAAGCAAAGAGAGAGGTGGGGGACGCTTGTCCGTATAGACCTGATAAGTCTCATATTATTGGCCTACTCACCTCTGAAAATAATTAGAGTAATTTTTTAGGAGGGTTTGAAAATGGCAATAGTCAATCATATATTTTCAGCTGTCATGATTGTATTAGCACTATGTTTTTATCTGTTAGGTAACACCCTTTCTGATGATGCAGCAAAATGGCCACAGTTTTTCTCTATTCTATTAATAATACTTTCGATTGGGTTAATTATAGATACAATCATAAAGCCAAATAGAGAAAGTGAAACTAGTATTACGGAAAAACAAAAAATTGATCAAAAGGATAAAAATCATAACTTAACTTACACAGGGATTTTAACAATACTGTACTTACTGTTAATGAATTTCATAGGTTTTTTAATCTTAACCCCTATCTATATATTTGGATTACTTTGGTTACTAACATATAGAGAAGTTAAAAAATTAATCTTTTTATCTATTGGTACAACAATAGGGATAACAGCACTATTTCAGTATTTACTTGGTGTCCCTATACCACAAGGATTTTTAGAAAATTTGTTGTAAAAGGAGTGAGTGATCATGGATATGTGGCTTGATGCAATTGGAACTGTATTATCGGGATCAACTTTGTTAGTTATTTTACTTGGCACCATTTTTGGAATCATCATGGGCTGTTTACCGGGGATGAGCTCAACAATGGCCGTTTCTATCATCATTCCCTTTACGTTTACAATGGATCCTGCAACAGGCATCATATTACTAACAGCGATTTACTGTTCTTCCGTTTATGGTGGTTCTATTTCAGCCATTTTATTAAATACACCTGGGACTCCTGCAGGAGCTGCGACAGTTTTAGATGGTTATGAATTAACTAAACAGGGACAAAGTGGGAAAGCATTAGGAGTTTCCGCAATTGCATCTTGTATAGGTGGAATTATCAGTGCATTAATTCTTACAACAACTGCCCCTTTTCTAGCTGAGCAGGCTTTACGCTTTGGGGCACCAGAATATTTTGCAGTGGCTATCTTTGGAATTTCTGTTATTTCTAGTTTAGGAGGAGCAAATCCTTTTAAAGGGTTAATGGCAGGTACATTAGGAATCTTAATTGCAACAATTGGAATGGATCCAGTTAATGGGTATCCTAGATTTACATTTTCTGATCCACACTTGGCTGCAGGCTTGTCATTAGTACCTGTATTAATAGGGTTATTTTCTGTATCACAGGCATTTGTATTAATTCAAAATGCAGGAACATCTAAAGAACCAGATAAGATTAACTCGATTTCTGGAAAAGTGTTGCCCTCATTTAAAGAGTTTACCAAACTTCTACCTAATATTACACGTTCTTCATTTATTGGAACATTCATTGGAATAATTCCGGGGATAGGAGGAGATCCAGCAGCTTTTATCGCTTATAACGAAGCAATGCGCTGGTCGAAGCATCCTGAAAAATTTGGTAAGGGAGCTATAGAAGGTGTTGCTGCTCCTGAAGCTTCCAATAATGCTGTTACAGGGGGAGCATTAATTCCGCTATTAACATTAGGTATTCCAGGTAATACGGTTACAGCCATTCTAATTGGTGGACTACTAATTCATGGGCTAAGACCTGGACCAATGCTTTTTCAACAACATGGTGATGTCGTATATTCATTGTTTTTTAGTTTAATAATCAGTAACCTTTTATTCATGGTGATAGGTTTAGCTTGTACAAAATACTTTGCAACAATCTTAAAAGTCCCGGCCATCATTCTAGGGCCGATTATTTTGATGTTAAGCTTTATTGGTTCCTACGCCATTCACAATAGTTATTTTGATATATGGGTGGCTCTAACCTTTGGAATTATTGGTTACATTTTCCGTCAGATGAAAGTCCCAACAACTCCAATTGTTCTAGCTATCATATTAGGTCCACTTGCTGAGCAAAGTTATAGGCAAGCATTATTACAATCAGGAAATGATGTAAGTGTTTTCTTCACAAGACCTATAAGTGCAGTGTTTTTACTAATTGCTATTATTACTTTTGTGACCCCTTTTGTAAGAAAAATTCTATTAAATAAAAAAATGAGTCAAGGAAATGACAACACATCTATAAATAAATAGGTTTCGTTTTGAATCAAAATTTTATAAAGAAAGGATAAATAAATGAAAAAGGTTAAAATAAAACATACAAATCTTCATCTAATGACCATCAATCAATTTAGGGACATTATAGAAGGTAAACAGTTTAGAGAGTTTATTCAGTTTCTTATAAAGGAAAATAATAAAGGAGAAAATGGATTAATTGTAAAGAGTATATTAGACAGATACAAAAAAGAAGAAACGATTTACATTGAACATATAATTGAAGAATTTAATGCAACCTCAGATAACCGGGAGCAGTGGAGAAAACCTACAATCGAATTTTTTAATAAATTTTGTATTGATTTTCAAAACAATTTTGAAAAGAGTAAAAGTGAACGTGACTTGGTAGGGTTATTTATTCTCTTTACGATGAATTATATTTTTACTTGTTATGCAAACAAAAAGTTTAGGAAGTTTGTGGATGTAAAAGTGGGAAGATTGTTTGGATAAATGGATTTTCATCAAGGTGTAGAAATAACAATAAGAAATGACTAAAAAGAGGTTGACCAATATGAATTTAAGGTTCGATCGTTTTTTAATCTTTATTTGTACCTGTTTGTTTATGTTTAATGTTACAGGAAGTAGACCTCTTATCCCTTTATATTCTAGTGAATTAGGTGCAAGTAATACCCAAATTGGGGTTATAGTTGCACTTTTTTCATTTTTACCAATGTTCTTAGCTATTAAATTAGGAAAATTAATTGATAGTACCGAAATGAAATATCCTCTTATTTTCAGTGTGTTACTTGGAAGCTTATCTATGATTTTACCTTACGCTTTTCCTAATATAATGGGTGTGTATTTTTCTCAAGTAATAATAGGTTTATCTCAATTGACTTATGTGCTTTGTATACAATCTTATTCAGGGCAATTTTCTAAAAGAAAATTAAGGGATTATTATATTGCTGTCTTCAGTGTAGGGGTGGCTGTTGGGAGTTTCCTTGGCCCGTTAGCTAGCGGTTTTCTAACTGATATAGTTGGATTTTTGTATACTTTTATTATTCTAGGAATGATATCATTATTTTCTTTTCCACTTCTATTTCTTTATAGAAGCAGAAGAACGAAGGTGTTAAAAGAAATAAATATAGAACATTCTAAGGATAAATCATATGATTTGTTATTTATTTCTGACTTACGTAAAGCCTTTATCGTTAGTGCAATTGTTTTGTTTGCTAAGGATATGTATGTTGCATTCTTTCCATTGCTTGCTTCGAACAAAGGGATATCTACAACAGTTATAGGAATCATTGTTTCTTTAAACGCAGCCGCTGGAATTATTATAAGAATAGTTCTACCCTATATAGTAGATAAAGTAAGAGTCAATGTCGTTATCTCAAGTTCAATTATTATAGCCGGTTCGATTTTTATACTAAATCCACTTATAAGTGATGTTTATCTATTAAGTATAATGGCATTTTTGTTGGGCATCTCATTGGGGATCGGTCAGCCGCTTTCTATTTCCAGTACAATTACATCTTTACCAATGCACAGGGTAGGTGAGGGACTAGGTTTAAGATTATCTTTTAATAAATTGACTCAATTTATTGCACCATTAACTATAGGTACAGCCTCTGGAATAATAGGTATGGGTGGGGTTTTTATGGTATCAGGCGTCATTATGATTATTGGTATTTTTAGTCCGAAGAAATTTTCTGAGTCTTTAAGGAAAAGAGTGAAAAATAAAATTAATTGAGAAAGAAGAAAGGTTAGGTAAGATCGATTTACCTAATCTTTCTTATGTTTTCAATTCGACTCATTGAAAACAAGTATGTGATTTTATTTGTGCATTTAGATAGGGGTCATGATTTTTGCTATAAAAATCTGAAAATACAATAAATAAAGTGTTTACATCATTTATTACCGGTGATATTATGAATTTGTGGTAATAAATTTTACAATATAAATAAATAATGTTATTTTTACTACACTTAAATCGCTTAACTTTTTTTTGTTATATTTTGTAATCGTTATCAAAGTGCTAATGATGTGCGATTATCGTGTGAAAATTCATTTTGCAAGGAGTGCTTAAATTGAGTATTAATGCTGAGCTATTATCTAATGAAGTAATAGAACGTGCGAAAAAATTAAACACAACTCTTCTTTCAGATGCACTTGGTTGTACTGGATCAATGGATTATGAAGTGAAACCTGTTGCAACAGGAATGAAGGTAGTAGGAACAGCTTTAACAGTTGATTTGCGAGCTGGGGATAATCTTTTTCTACATCAAGGGATTTACTGTGGAGGTAAAGGATATGTCCTTGTAGCTGATGGTAAAGGACACAAAGAAAATGCTTATCTTGGTGAGTTAATGGCTGCAGCAGCCAAAGCAAATGGTTTAGATGGAATTATCGTTGACGGATTCGTTCGAGATAAAGAAATGCTAGGTGAAATTGGTTTACCAATTTTCGCTAAAGGATTTATTCCAAATGGACCTTTTAAAGATGGCCCTGGAGCTATTAATATTCCTATTTCATGTGCTGGTGTTGCTGTCCACCCAGGAGATTTAATCGTAGGAGATGAGGACGGTGTAACCGTAGTTCCTAAGGACAAGATTGAGGAAGTACTTGAAAAAGCTGAAGAAAAATTAATATATGAAGAAAAACGATTACAAACTATAACTAGTTTTATAGAGTCGAGTAAACAAGGGAATTTAGATATACAGAGTATAGCACCGAGTTGGCTAGAAGAAAAAATGAAACATTTTGGATATTAAATGAGAGGAGAAATAAAATGCATTTGGGGTTTATCGGTTTTGGAGAAGCAGCTTTTGAATTAGCTTTAGGATTATCAAAATATGAAAATATAAGGGTAACTGCATATGATCCACTATGGGATGTAGAAGAGTTTAGTGCTTTAGTTTTAAAGCGCGCTAATGAAGCGAATGCGATGTTGGTTGAATCTCCTGAATTGGTTTTAAATGCGGTAGATGCAGTAATTGTTGCAGTACCGGCGAATAAAGCGCTTGAAGTTAGCAAACAACTAAAACCAATCATTATAAAAGATTGTATCTATATTGATGTATCAGCATCAGGACCTGATGTAAAGAAAGAAATAGCATTAAACGTAAATGAACAAGGTGGGAAATTTGTTGATGCAGCAATGATGGGGCCTTTACCTGTTTATAAACATAAAGTTCCGATTCTTGGTAGCGGAGACGGTACAGATATTTTCCTAGATTTAATGAAAGATTATGAAATGAATATGACAAAAGTTAGTAATATTCCAGGTGAAGCTACTGCGGTAAAATTAATTAGAAGTATTCATATGAAAGGTGTTGCCGCTTTATATCTTGAATTACTTGAGGCAGCTTATAAATTTAATGTGGAAAATCTTGTGATTGATTCTATAAGTGAGACGATGAATGGTCGGTCCTTTGAAGAAACCATGAACAGACTTGTAACAGGTACTTCAATACATGCTCTAAGACGATCTATTGAACTTGGTGGAACAATTGACATGTTAGATGCCGCCAACATTGATTCAATGATGTCTCAAGCTGCGAAAGTTAAACTTGAAAAATTAGCTGATCTTAATTTAAGAGAGAAATTTAAAGGGGAAAAACCAGAGCATTGGCTTCAAGTTATTGAAGCTTGTAAAGTGATAAGTTGACAAGAGTAAACAGAGTGGGTGACAGCTCTATGAGTTACAATATTGCTGTTACCTTTTGTGAATATACATCATATGAGGTGTTTATATGGGGATAGGAGTTTGGGCATTAATTATTTTTATTGGAATTATAGTATTTTGGAATATTGTCTTAAAACGAAATATTGCAGAAGCGATGTTAGCGGGATTTATCGTTACCTCATTATTCGGGGGTGCAAGTGCGCTTGATTTAATGTGGAACGGACTTATATTTGCAGGTACAAATGACGTACTTTATGCTTCGGTAGCTTTTGTTTTTATGGCCTATGTAATCGATCACACTGCTATTATTAACAGTCTTGTTAAAATATTAAACTCGTTATTAGGAAGGCTTCCCGGAGGAGCTGCCTATGTTGATACGATTGCATCTGGTGTTATGGGAACGCTTGCAGGATCCAATTCCGGTAATACAGCAACAACTGGTTCCATTACAGCACCATGGATGGTTCAATCGAAGTTTAGTAGAGAATTATCAGCAACTGTTGTTGCGGGGAATGGAGGTCTCGGTGCAGCGCTGCCTCCAAGTGCTTCAATGTTTATTATGTTGGGGTTTGCTCCTATCGGTGCGGTAGTAGCTGAAGGAGATTTATATGTTGCCTTATTTATTGCTGGTGTCTATCAGATAATTTATCGTATCTTTTTAATTATGTATTTTGTTAAGCGTGATAATATTAAAGCGATTTCACCTGAATTTATTAAACCACTCAAAGAGTCATTACGTACAGGTTGGAAGTCAACATTGATTTTTTTCGGTGCATTAATCCCGATTGTTATGACAATTGGTCCTATAGCAGAGGGATTTGAGAAGAATCCGAGTATTGGTGCTGAAGCAATGGATAGCATTTCTCTCATCACTTGGATACCAATCTTAATCATTATCATTAGTTCTTTTGTAGGTTGGACTAAACTGCCAAAAACAAAGCCTGATTGGACGAAATTTCTTAACGATGCGATTCCTCGTTTTTCAACGATTGGAGCTTTACTTGTTTTCGCATATGCATCAAGTCAAGTTTTGACAGATTTAGGTCTTGCGGAAGATTTGACATCATTAATGGAATCTATCACAATTTCGAAATGGTTAATGGTCATAATCATTGCTTTACTGGTAGCACTTGTTGCAGGTCCATTATCTTCTACAGCAACATTGACTGCAATCGGAATGGTTGCCTTTGCTGCAATGGTCTCTGCTGGGGTTGATCCATTATTAGCGGTAGTTGCTATCCTTGTCTTTGCTTCTACAGAAGGGGCATCACCACCGGCATCTGGATCGATTTTCATAGCAGCTTCGCTTGCCGGAGCGCAACCTGAAAAGACATTTGTTCCACTTATTATTTATTATGTGATTCCAATTTTGTTAATCGGCTACTTGATTGCGATGGGCATTTTACCATTACCGGTGTAAAAGGAGGAGAGATATGATGAAAAAAATATTAATCTTTTTATTCAAAGTGTGTCTCATCTTGTTTTTACTTGGTGGTACATGTTTAGTCTTTGGTCAACTTGCTGGATTGATTTTTCAAAATGGTGATCTTGTAATAAAAACGTGGGATATATTTGCAAATCCTACCTTTATATTGAGTGCATTGGCAGGATTAATTGGTTTTATTCTTGGATATTTTCCAAAGGAAACCTGTGTAGAAGAGCATATCGTTACTCATCAAGAAGAATATGAAGAAATGAGAAGCGTACAATAAATATATGGGAAGGCAGACTTTATTTATAAGTCTGTCTTTTTGTTAGTCATCTCTCTAATAGATAAAGAAGGATAAATAATAGGATTTATATTAATTTTCTTACTTTTTATGGGGAAGAATTCTTTAACATTTTTACAAAAAAAATAAATAGTGATATTATTTCATTATTAAGAAAAGGTGGAAAATATACTACAAAATTTTGTGTGGAGAGATAATATGGAAAATCCGATAGTAAAGTTACAAGAGAAAATATCTGAATTGACGGAATCTCAACGTAAAGTAGCAGATTATATCATTAAGCATCCACTAGATGTGGCTTTTTTAACTATAGACCAATTAGCTGGTGTAGTAGGTACGAGTACAACCACTATTATGCGCTTATCCTTTAGTATAGGTTATTCAGGATATACAGAATTTCAAAAAGGACTCCAGGAAATTTTAAGAAATCAAGCAGCACCACAGACTAGATTAGAAGCTAACATTAAAGGAATTAGTGAAAATGATTTATGGGGGCGCTATGCGGAAAGTCAAATTAATAATATTCAAGATACGTTGGACATGATATCACCTGAATCACTAGAGAAAACATTAGAGCTAATTTCTTCTGCAGAAAGAATTATTTGTACAAGTGTTCGGAGCGGGCTCCCAGTTGCTCAATATTTAACACATGGATTGAACCGACTTTTAGGAAATACACATTTAGTTGTGGCGGATGTCAGTGATTGGGTTGATAGTGTTGTAAATATGACTTCAAAAGATTTACTTATTGCGATAAGTTTTCCGCGTTATGCAAGAAGAATTATTGACTTTGCGAAAACAGCAAAAAGTAATGGAATACAAGTTATTTCAATGACGGACAGTTATTCTTCACCACTTGCAAAGCATTCTAATTTAATTCTTCCATGTAATTCTAGCAGTATTGCGTTCCATAATTCTGTCGTATCTTCTATGTTTGTTGCAGACTATTTAATTAGTGCCCTTGCAATAAACAATCCAGAAAAAACAAGGGAACGACTTGATGAAGTAAATTCTATTTTGACTGGAATGAATTATCATTACTTGAATTAATAAAATATCTTAGCATTGGCGCAAACACTTAAAAGTTTTGCGCCTTTTTATCGTGTAGTGTCACAAGTTTCCTTAAGTTGATATTATTTGACTTAAGCTTACAAAGATAGATAGATCACATTCTCAAGACTGCACAAAAAATGCACAGACTTAATTTATTTCTTTGAACTCTATTAACTTATTTTACAACCATAAGCCAAAAACGTTGATTTATCAATACATATTTAACTCGGTTTTATTATACTTAACTCTATTAATTGCCCACCCAATTTTGACAGGGTAGGGGTCGGGGGTTCGAATCCCTCTCGGATCATCAGAGTGAGAAGCTTCAGTTCCAGGGTAGGCCCACAGAGGCTCCAAGTCAAGTCCGTATAAATGTCAATGATAATATGTACAGTTTTGATCATTTTAAAATGTACAATTTTGATTATTATGCATTTTTATTTTCCCCCAACCTATCTACTACACTTGGCTGGGGGAAGGATTATAGGGTTTAAAAAGGAGTAACCCCTAGTCTATCTTCTAATTGTTCTTTTTCTTTTTTCAACACTGCTATTTCACTTTTTAATCTATTCACTTCTTCTAATAATCTTGCGATTTTTGTTTGATCATCTATTCCTTCTTCATATGCTGTACCCTTCATCCTACACCAGTCATTAAACTCATAAAGATCATCATCACCAACTTGATGACTGGAATCTTTTGTGGTGGAAGTTGCGTTCAGCCATTCTTCAACCAACTTTTTTTCACACTTTAAACCATATGAACGAAAGAACTTTACTGTCTTAGTTAACGCCAACTCACTCATATTATCTTTATCAAAATGGTCCTTTAGACGGTACGAATCTCCTATTATATTAACTACTGTGGCATGGTGGAGGACACGGTCTAATATGGCATTGGCAATTTTGGTATCCTGGAATATGTCTCCCCAAGTTCTAAAGCTAGCGTTTGTTGTTAAAATGGTACTTTTTTGCTCATACCTCAAGTCAATCAATTGGAAAAATAACTTCGCATCTTCTGCATCGATAGGTAAATAACCGATCTCATCAATAATAAGTAGTTTATATTTGGCATAATGTTTTAACCTAGTTTCTAGTCTGTTTTCAAGTTTAGCCTTTTTCAAATTCATGATCAGATCATTACACTTGATGAAATAGGTACTGGTTCTTTTCTTGGCAGCTGCTATCCCAATGGATGTTGCTAAATGTGTTTTTCCAACTCCACTTGTTCCTAAGAATACAATGTTTTCTTTTTGCTCAAGAAACCGTAAGGTGGTGAAGTCTAATATCTGCTGTTTATTAATCGATGGCTGGAAATCAAAATCAAAGTCTTTTATTTCCTTTAGATGTGGAAATGCTCCCACCTTAACCATTGATTTCACCATGTTTACTTCTTTCATATCGATTTCATAATCCGTCAGTTTAATTAACGTATCTGTAAAAGACAATTGATTATTAGTCATAAAATCAATTGTTTCATCTAGATGTATCATCATCTGTTTTAACTTTAAATACTCTAAGTTCTGTACAAGTTTGTTATAGCTGCTATTCATTTTTATACACCTCATTAATTGCCTCTAAATTTTTTCTAGCCAGTTCTTCAATATTTGTTGAAGACGGTAGCCCTCTAGCCAAGGTCTCAACATAATGCTCATGTTTGTAATTGACTTTTAAATGGCTAATAGGGTGTTGGGCAACCAATTCACGTGTTATAATAGATAAAGATATGGTTGTCATATACTTGTAAACTGAGGGTTTGTCCAATGTATCCAGATGGTACTGAATACTGGTTGGACTTGAAAGTGATCATATTAGATGTGTTTACTTTCACAAGTATGTGATCAATTTTATAGAAATCTCTTATTCGATCATGTGGTAGTGGCGATAAGAGGTTTCTTTCTTTTTTTAATGCGAGAATTGGTATTTTTCCAGTCCCTTGGTGGTAACTATTGTTGATTCGATCGCATAGTTTTTGTACGAATTGGTGGAGTTCCTCATAATCAAACTTTCCTTGATAGGCATGGATCTCATCGATTAGTTTCATCGGAGCTTCAACCCTGGCTTTTGTTCGTGGCCTCCCGGCCACGCAAGGTTTTACTTCAAATCCCATATCATTGGCAAATTGATAAAACCGTTCATTTACCGTTCCTTTTTGATATTCTGTTCGAGGTTCGTCCATGACAGTTTTCATATTGTCTGTCAAAATCGTCTTAGGTACTCCTCCAAATGCTTCAAAACTTTCCGTAAGGAATGTTAGTAATATACTTTGGGACTTTGAGATTGATAGGTTAAATGTGCGAAATCTTGAATGACTAAGTAACAGTACACAAACATTTACATACAATATCTCGCCATCTTTTGTGGTATAACGAATATTTTCCTTCCAATCCAACTGTGCTTGTTCTGCTGGAGGTGTTTCAAAACGAATCACTTCTCTATTTGAACTCCTTCTTTTCTCAGATTCAAAATAACTCTGAAATTCCACTTTATTTAATATGTACTTTCTAAAATTGGATTGACTACAGTTTAATCCATGATTATCTTTCAGGTATTGCCATAAAACTCGCTTGTAATAAAATTTTTGCTTGGACTCTTCTGAAAGCAACAAGGCGATAATTTCATAATAGTCATCTATCTTTGATGTTCGTTTACGAATACTTTTCGGCTCGTAGCCATTAAGGTATTTATCAATCGTCCTCCGATCAACTCCCATATCACGAGCCAATTTACTCTTATTAATTTTCATTTTCAAGCTCTCCATTATGATTTTTAATTTCGGTAAGTCTGAAAGACTTTTAACTTCAATATCTGTAGTTATATTTATTGGCATATGCATAATATTCACCCCAGAATATTATGCAGTTTAGTGATCCAAACTGTACATACTTAAACGATCATTTTTGTACATTTTTAATTTAGCATTTGTAAGTCCGTAACCATTTATCTATCCTACATGAACATAAAGATAAAAGGTGCTCCAGATCAAGGTTTTATTAAAGACACTGTAGATAATTGCCTGATTGTCGTAAAAAACTTAGATTTTCAAACGACTTTATTGTTATTACACATAAAGGACTTGTGATTAGTTTGAATATAATAGTATTGCATAAAAAAGCTTCATTATCAGACCTTCTGAGACAACGTGCCCCCAAACAACAGCATTTTCGAAAACTAATTCCTCACTCAAACTTTTCATTCATATTATTCCTATTAATTAAAATTATTCCACATTACTTCCATTTTTTTTAAAAAAAGAAGGAATATGTAATCTTTTCAAGAATTATACAATTGTAAGAAAAACAATATTAGGAAGGTGAAGTGTAATGAAGAAATTATTAATGTCTTTTTTAGTAGCTTCTTTGGTAACGGGGGCTTCTTCAGCTTATGCTGCAGAAAATACTACTTTAAAAGACGAAGCAAAGACTGTAGAAACAATTAACTCACAGTACAAAGATAGTGCTGGTAACTTAGTTAATGAGAAGACGTATCTAAATGAAGATGGTGAGGTTACTGGGGGAGAAGTAGAAATAGGTAAGTCTCCAACTTCAGACGGAGGATTTGGTATTATGGCTGCACCTCATTTCTCGGCAAACTCAAAAACTAGTCGTCAAGTTGAGGCAGGTTGGATTCAACTTAGAGTTTTTGGAACTGGAAGTTCAAAGGCCTACACTAGTTCATCTAAAACTTCATATAAAGCTATTGACTCAATTGGTGTAAATACAATCCTTTATTACAATAATACAGTTGAAGATACTGCTTCATCAACTAAATCTAATTCTTCTACTGCTGCTGCAACTGCTAAACAAGAGGCTATAAATTGTTGTTTTGGATATAAAACACAATCGAACCATTCATTTAAAGAAGCAGGTTACTCTAGCTGGTACCCAACTACGACTCATTATTTAAATTAATTTTACTTTTAGATACAAGCTTGAAATCAGCTTGTATCTTTTATTTAAGGAGAAAATTGTATGTATAACCGAAAGAAAATATTAATCCCATTTATTCTATTTATCTTAATTATGTCAGGTTGTACTAATACGACCGAAACTGTAGAACCTAATACTGAAAGTGAAAAATTTGATGAAGATTTGTTACCAATGGCAAAAGGGGAGCAAGGATTTTCATTAGGTCTATATAATAATGAAAATATCGAATCGAAAAGAACTTTTAATATCAGTTCAAATAATTTTACTAAAAATATTGTTTTCGGTAATAAAACGTCAGAAAAAGGTAATTTCAAATTATTAGTATTTAATCATGGTAAACAAATTGAATTTTATATGGATGGGAAAGAGTACACTTATTTTGATTTTACATTAACAGCAAATCAATATTCGGATTTACAAGTCACTTTAAAGGATATTAGTAACGGGTTTCAATCAATCAACTATATTGTCATAAGAGAACCAAATTTAGCACCGGATAATTTAGAGAATGCTTTGGTAGTTTCACAATTATATAGTATTCGAGTAAATTTATTAAAAAATATTAAAACTATTCCTAAAGAAAAACCGAATTTAACAAATATAAGTAAAACAAATAAGAAAAGTAAAATACATGGTGTATTTGTAAGTGAATTAGCTTCTCCTTATACGGCATGGCTTAAAGAAAATATTTCTAAAAAAACAGACATACTTAATTATAATATTGTATATGGAAATAAAGAAAATAGTCCTGTTGATTTTTATCTAGTTACAATGGTAAATTGGAATCAAGTTCCTATTTCAGATAAACAATTACATATATATGATCAATTGAAAGTAAACGAAGAAAAATCAATTCAAGGAAAATTGGATCATAATTTATTAAATAAAGAAAAAAATATTTTTGTGACATTTATGCTACCAGATCCTTATAAAGAGCTTCCTGATAAAAATCCTCACGGGGCAATTCCAGCAATGTCAAGCATTAGAACTAGTATAACTCAAGATCATGATTAATTTTGAAAGGGGATAACTATGGTAGACAAAATAATTGGAACTATATTTTTATCTTTGAGTGGCATTTTATTTAGTGTTGAAAAAGATTTCACTATTTTTATAGTCCTATTTACGATATTAGGATTTTATTACTTAGGAAAAGAAAGAATAAAAACATTTAAAAAATAGTAACGTATGTAGTTTTTAACTTTATGAGTGGCATTTTATATTTCAATCTTGAGCTATTGAAGCTCTTGTTGTCCTTGGGGTGCGGTCTCAAAGATAAATATCTCAGGAAACTACTGAATTAGAAGTAAGCCATAGATTCCTCAATGGTTATCAATTTATTTAGTATTATAACTTCACAGATGTTATTTTAAACGGGAAAACTTAAAGAGAAGTTATAAATATGAATGATAAATTATATTTATGAAACTAGCTAATATATTAATATATGTTATTCATCGATTAAGCGCTATTGTTTATTAACATTAGCGTCTTTTTTTAGTGAAAATTAAAACATTATAAGAAAGGTCGGTTATATATTGAAGATAAAACAAATAGTTAATCTCTTTCCAGTCTTCTGGACAGGATTGTTCCTAGGTGCATCATTAACAGCACTGATTTGTTTTATGCTCATTCAATTTGGTTATAACCTATTTTAAAAGCTTTGTATATAGTGGAAAACAAGTATCTATTGCAGGTATTTTTTCACTTCATCAACTCTAAGGTAATCAATCTTCAACAATAAAGCGCGATTATTGAAGATCATAGGATGAAAATGATTAAACGTTTTATAAAAATGTATAGAGCGCTTTATGGCGCAGGCCGGACCAGCTTGAGTCTATTAATTCCCAAGCATTTATTACAATTAAGAAAAATCTGTTCAAAAATATCGCCCGATCAGTTATTAATGTACAGTAAGTTATTTTTGTACATATAATTAAGATACTTTTAACGCATAGTATATATGTATAGGGATAGATTTTTCAATAATGTACACTTCCATTTATGAAGATACTTTCAACTCGGTTATATAAGAGTCATCGTCAAATGGATGATCTGATCTATGCAATAACATTGGTGATATAAACATTTTTAAAAAACACCTCATGTTAATTTTAGCATTCTATGAGATGTAAATTTACTGGGAATTGAAGTTAATTTGATATCAAAGGAAATTCCTTTAAGAAAGCCAGGTGGTACCTGACATTTTTAAAGGATATAGATTTCTATGATTGATAGTACAAATTTTACAGCTGCTAGAGTAAAAAGAATTCTTAGAAAGTACTTCATAAAACCTCCAATATTAATGTTACATAAAAGTTGAGATTTCCTATACATAAATAATTCGATAGGGAGGAGTCTTTGTGAGGTTACATGAATTAAAAATAGACCCTAGTACAATGAGACTAGAAGTTGATATAATGGAACTAAAAGGAAGTTTTGCCATTGTTTTGTGTGAAGGTAAAGCTAAAATAACCGAATTACCTTCTTATGGTGAAACGAAAATAATCACTCATCAAGGTAAGGTGAAGCGTGTTAAGTTTGATGAGGGGGAAGAGTTTTAATGGATAATAAAGATTTTGTTTTAGTAGTAAATAATATATATTGTAAATTGCCAGAAAAGGACACTGATTACTTTTATGAACTGACCCACTGGTTTGAGACACAAAAAGAACACCTATGCTGCCTGTTCCCTAAATTCTCTAGGGGATAGGTAGTTTAATTTTGCCTGAAGACGTATTTGATTGTAATAATAGATGAAATTTCTTACTTTTTCCACTACAATTGGGTTTGTAAGATGTTCTTGTGGTTGAGAGTAGAATTCTTCCGACTTTAGGGTAGAGTGGAAGGATTCAATGACGGCGTTATCAAAGCAGTTACCTTTCCGAGACATGCTTGTGATAATGCCGTTTTCCTTTGCTAAGTTTTGAAAAGCGTAAGAGGTATATTGTGAGCCTTGATCGCTATGAAGAATAACCCCTTTAGTTTCAGGCCGATTATCTAATGCATCTTTCAATGTATCTAAAACTAGCGATACCTCTTGGCTTAAACCTATTCGAAAAGCGATAATTTCATTATTGTAAAGGTCCATGATACAAGACAAGTACATCATCGATTGTCCAAATGGAAGATACGTTATATCCGTAACCCACTTTTCATTAGGTTTCGATGCTTTGAAGTCTTGTTTTAAGTGATTGGGCACAATAATCTTACTTTCCCCTATCTTCCGTTTTGGTTTGACTCTACACTGCCAATTGTATTTCTGCATTATCCGTTGGACTGTCTTTCTATTTACTTTTATTTTATATTCTCTAAGGAGCCAAGCCTTCACAGTTCTGTGGCCAATTCGGTACTTGTGTTTCGTACATACCTCTTTAATCTTAAGTTCCAATTCCGTCATATTTTTATTACCTTTCTTTACCCACCGATAATAGCTAGATCTAGGGATTCCTAAACATTCACATATTAATGTGACAGGATATTTTTCTTTCAATTCTTTTACGAGCTCTAAAACGATTTCTGGGACCAACCCCTTTCGATATCCTGGTACTTTTTTAGAATTTCTACTTGAATACGTAGTTGTTTATTTCTTGCTTTTAACTGTTCAACTTCATTTAACTCTTCTAACCCTTTACCATACGAATATTGTTTCCCTATTCCTTGAGAAAATCTATAAGTCTCCCCGTTTTCATACCATTTCACCCAGTTTTGTATTTGTCTTTTATGTTTTATTCCTAGCTTTTCTTGAATCATTTTATAGGTCATACCATTTTTCCTTAAATTAACTGCTTCCCACTTTATTTCTTCTGGGTAATGAACGATTTTCCCCATGAGAAAAACACCTCCGCAATCGTTTAGTTTATAAATACGATTCAGGAGGTGCTCTTTCCTTGTCTCATTTACTTGGGTCACTCTACAAGGATGAGTGCCTTTTCCATTTTAGGGACTTATTGGCGGAGATCAATTTTAGGATTGGATCGAGATCGAAATTGTGAAGAAATTCACTTAAGGTAACGTAATAACACACTTCAACATCCAATTTAAGGAAATTATGATATTATATAGTTGAAAATCAATAAAAAGGGAAGGGAAAATGAGTGAAGGCTGGTTGCTGTTCGAATACGTACCAATCAGCAACTACCACAAATAGATATACTTTAAAAATGGAGGGAAGGGCTAAAATGGAATTCAAAATTGGAAACGGTGCTATTGTTCTACCCCCTTTACACATTACGATAATTGCAATAATAATTATTTTCTTTTTAGTTAAATGGAGTAAGCAATTAGAAACACGACGTTTTACGGTTTTCTTTTATTTTCTGATTAGCACATACATTGCCCCAGTTTATTCTCAAAGTACAAAAGAGGGTATTTTTCAGCTATGGATTCCTTTGGGATTTATAGTAGTTTTCCTTTATTTATTTCTTATTAAAAGAAACCATCCATCTAAAATAAAAGCGAGTATCCTAGGATTTTGTATAGCAATTTATCAGTTAATTCTTATATATATCGAGTAGTTTTTTTCTTCAAGTGGTGCGTTATTGAATAACTACCTTCAGCAATCTAAGCGCGAATACTCAGTAAGTACAATCAAGAAAAAAGAAAGTGTATTTGTTAACAAGGGGACTAAAAGGGGAGGTAATAATATGATGAAATTGATGTTTATTCTCGCAGCTATCAGTATTCCTATTTTCGCTTATTTGGGTAAAGGTGCCAATGGAATTTTAATTTCCCTATTATTTATGTTTCTTGCAGCCTTTTTTAGTAAGCCTAGGTTTAATAAGAAAGACTAATGATTCTTCCGCAATCGGGCTCTTATCATGAACATGGATTAATGGGTGCAGCGCCAGGCCTTACTTCTTTATTGTCCTTCAACTAATTGTACATTTAGAATGATTTCAATTACTGAAATGATGAAGCGTTATTTTATTTATTTTGGAATTTAACAGGGGGAAGAGATGAAGAATTTATTGTTTGCTATTTTGGGTGCAATAGTTACTTGTTTGGTAATAAGTTTTTTCACAAATGACTTAGAGATTAATTATTTGGCGCCACTTATCATAGGTATTGTAATAGGTTATGGGATTGGAAAAAGAGAAAATTCATCTACAACATGAACTGTTTTCTAATAAATAGTGATCTTCCGCAATAGGGCACTATTCCTGAGGGATTGGCTCTTATTTTCTATTTTGAGAAAATATTGTTAAATGAGGACATGTAAGACGAATGATAAATTAAATAGAATTTAGGTAAAAATGGAGGGCTAACATGTATTTGCTTTTATCAATAATTTTAAGTGCACTTTTAGGATACATTTTATTGATGATGGGACCACTTGTTGGTGGTATTGTTGCTTTTGGAATTGTTTTTGGTTGTATTTTTAGAGGATTATATTTACTATCCGATATTCATAACAGAATTTCCGATATATCACCTAAGGAAGATAAAGTTCAAAAAGCTTATAAAAAATATTTGGAAGAAAAAGAATAACATTTTATTAAATTATCGGGCGCTATCCTTAAGCAAGGATAAGCGCTCATTTTTCATTTTAGGGCCATTTTCTGGAAGACTTGAATTCGAGATAATTGAATGAAATTAAGTACTTGGACTCTTAGTCCATTATCTTGAATAAAAGAAAAAGCACCCTTTTCACAAAGGATGTTTACATTTGGTTATTTCTTTTGGCTCTAACCTTCTTTTTTTTGAAATCAATGGCCTGCCACTCTATTGTATTTTCATTACTAAAAGTGATCGTCACTAAATCATTTGGGGGATTGTGAGCACCTTCAAATGTTGTTACCTGCACAGTGACATTAAACAAGTAACTGCCTTGTGACAGCTTCTTAATTTGGGTTATATTACCACAGTAATTTTGTTTAAGTTCGCCATATTGCTTCTTCAATTCCTGTTGAATTGAGGGATAAAGAAAAATGAAAATCAAGTCTTCTCGCAATTGTATATCATTTTTAGTTTCTGTATCGGCTTGAACGGGAGAAAAAGAGAAAGGAGTCAATAAGACAATTAATATTACAAAGCTTTTTTTCATAAAATCCTCAATCTTAGTTTCCCTTATTATCAACAATTAAAGAAATTCTTATTAACTAAAGGCGCATTTCCGGAGTAAGGAAATGTGCCTTTCTACTTGAAAAGGGCCATATTCTGGAAAAAAGAAGGGATTTATATAGGACATCTAGAAAGTTAAGGTTATTTCAAAAATAGGGCAGTATTGAATTAGATATGTAGATAGATAAAGATATATAGGTAAAAGTCCTAAAGGACGTAGATTTCGAGGTGGAGAAGAGAAGTATTTTCGCCCTGCTCGGCTCCAATGGGGCAGGCAAGACAACGGTTGAGAGTAAACGTCTGATCAATACATAGCTCTATGCTAAGTGAAGGACATATCTCGATTCTGATAATCCAGAAAAGGAGGTGAGTCAGATTTTGATTGCCAATAATCATTCTCTTTGATGCATCGAATCCACCTTTTTGACAAAGGCCCTTCAAATACAAAAGAGAATTTGTAGTTTTAAAACAATAGAGCTGAAAAAAAGTAAAAAGAGGGAAACCAAATGGAAAAGATTACAACAGAATATTTTCGTTCATTAGAAAATGGGAAAAAAAGGAGAGATTCATGATGGGACAAAGTAACAAAGGCTTCTCTGAAACAGGGCTACGCAAAATGCGTGAGGTGCTAGCACGTCATGTCAATTCTGGGAAGATTCCTGGGCTAGTAGCTCTAGTCAGCCGAAACGGTGAGACGCACGTCGAAGCACTTGGCACAATGCGCCATGATGGCGGCTCGCCGATGAGTCGGGACACGATCTTCCGGCTGGCATCCACTACCAAGCCGATCACGGTTTCGCCGGTGATGATCCTGCTCGACGAGTGTAAACTGCATTTGGACGACCCAGTAGACACATGGCTGCCCGAACTCGCCAACCGGCAGGTACTAAAACGGCCCGATGGTCCGTTGGACGACACTGTGCCGGCCCTCAGGCCAATCACGGTAAGAGACCTGTTGACCTCTACATTCGGACTCGGAGTGGATCTGACGTTGATGGGCTCCCCGATCCAAAACGCGATCTTCGAATTGGGGATATATGACACGCCAGAGGTGGATTTGCCCGAATCGGGTGAGTGGATGCGACGCCTAGGCACACTCCCACTGTGCTACCAGCCTGGAGAGCGTTGGCAGTACCATATCAGCCTCGAAGTGCTCGGCGTGCTCGTTGCCAGAGTCACAGGTCAGACATTTGAGACGTTCCTGCGCGAACGCATTCTCGATCCGCTGGGGATGAAGGACACCGGCTTTTACGTGCCCGAGAGCAAGATTGACCGGCTACCACCCGCCTACACCCCCGATCCTCAGACCGGAGAGTTTATCGTGTGGGACGAGGCCGCAGGCGGACGATACAGCAAACCTCCAGCGTTCCAAGCAGGCGGCGGTGGGCTGCTCGCAACCGTCGACGACTATAACGCGTATTTACAGATGCTTTTAAACCAAGGGATGCACGGGAACAAACGAATCCTGTCCCGACCAGCAGTTCAGCTGATGACCACCAACCGCCTCACGCCCGAACAACAAGCATTCCGAGACGAATTGGCCAAAAACAACGTCCATTTGTCGCACGGCCAAGGGCAGCACGGCGGCTGGGGCTTTGGGATGGCGGTGCGTACCTATCGCGGCGACTACGCGTCTATCGGCCAGTTCGGCTGGGACGGAGGAGCTGGCACCGCGGCGTACGCTGACCCGGACAAACAGCTCACCGGAATTCTGTTCACCCAAGTTGGGATGTCCACTCCGGATTCAGCGCATCTTATCCAAGACTTCTGGACCATAGTCTACCAGGCAATCGAAGACTAACACCGAGCCCATGGTTAGTTGTTCGTTTAAAAAAAGGCCGGTGAATTCGACTTTTTTAGGTTGAATTTCACAATTCGTGTTTCTTTAATACTATTTTTGATATTGTACGATTTGGTAATAAAAGTAAGTCTATGACCTGTTTTTACGCGTATTTCGGCTGAATCCCTTTATAGGACAAAAAAGGAACTCGCAGAATAAAAATCTGCGAGTTCTTAAAATATATAATAGTAGAAATTTAATGTTCAATGCACTTTAAACTTTCAATTTTACCTTTTATATGATTATAAAGTTAAAATTGAAAGTAATTATCTTCCATAAAACCAGCTAATAGTTGTCAACATTTTTCAATAAAAAAATTAAAATATAGATGTTATACTAAAAATAAGTATGCCAAATAACCTTCCTGTTTTTATAATTTGGAAGGTTTTGTTTTATATTGTTAAATATAGTTTTTAAGCTAATTCTTGGAAAGTGGTCTTGTTCTTTAAAAGCGCATAAATCAAGTGTAAAAGCTTATTAGCACAAGCGATAATTGCTACTCTATATGGTTTACCTTCGTCGCGTTTTTTATCGTAAAACGTTCTTAACTTTTTATTCCGAGGTATAACAGTATCGCTGGTCTTTTGCTTTCGGGCATCTCGAATTCCACAGTATACAGCCATATATAATGCTTGCCTTAACCTTCTGGATCCTCTCTTCGTTATCCGATTCTGGGTTGCTGTAAATCTTCCAGAAGAATAAACGCTTGGATCTACTCCTGCAAAGGCTACTAATTTTTTAGGATGATTAAACCGATCTATTTCTCCAATCTCGGAAATGATTGTTGCCGCAATCTTACCTCCGATACCAGGAATAGACTGGATAATCTTATATTCTTCCATTTCTTTAGCGAGGGCATCTATTTCAGCTTCTAGTTTTGATAGATGCTCTTGATATTGAAGAACGATGGATATTAACATCTTTAGGTTGAATATATGGCTTTCATACAAGTTGGTTTGAAATGGATTTCGTAATGCAGCTTCCATAAGCTTTTGTGCTTTTTCTTTTGCCCACTTTTCAGAACGTCTGGTACATAACGATAAAATCTTGTCAGTTAAGACGGATTCGGTAGTATTTAGTACATGTTCAGAAGTAGGAAATAAGGAAAGTGTCTGTAAAGAGACTTTCGAATATAAATCGCCAAAGACACCTCTATATTCTGGAAACACCTGATCTAGTACTGTTAGAAGCTGTAGCTTGGTCTGTGTAGAGATACCAGAAATTGTCTCTTGTTGTCTTGTAAGATTCCGAAGGTTTAAGAGTTGAATACCTCTTTTCTTATACAGCTCAACTTCTTCTTTATAGAATAGTTCGCATAGAAGATAGGCGTCGACAGCGTCTGTTTTTACCTTTCTTAAACTTGTACTCCTTGCTCGATGAGAAATAAGTGGATTGACAATAATATAAACATATTGTTGCTCCTCCAAAAATTGAACAATAGGAGAGTGGTAATGTCCTGTCGATTCTAAGATAACCGAAGGTTTCATACCATCAGCTACTCTTTCAATCTCTGTTAAGAATTCTAATAAATTCTCAATGCCTTCCACAGTATGCTTTACACTAAAACTTTTACGATAAGGTTGACCTTTATCCAAGAATGCTTGTACCTGACTCTCACCTTTAGATACATCC
>NZ_JAIVLH010000036.1 GCF_020524345.1 Metabacillus niabensis | reverse complement strand
TTGAACATAAATATCACCCTCCCAATTAGTTATCTATATTATACCAAATTAACGCGGTGAAAAGTTAAAGTATTCAGATAAAAATAATAGGCTGCCGAGGTTTCTCGACAGCCTGAGAGTGCCAAAGGCACTCTTTTTTATCTGCGTTTGTTTCTATTTCTTAAAAATGTAGGAATATCCAAAGCTTCTTCTGTTTGTTGTTGAACATTACCGCGACTAATTGATTCTTGAACAGGTTCCTCACGATGAGTCTCACGTTTTGGAGCTGGTTTAGACACTGTACCACCATTATTACCAAATGAACGAGTGCTTTGCGGCTTTAACGGGTTCATTTCTTGTTCAGTGAATCCAGTCGCAATAACTGTAACAATGATTTCATCTTTAAGGTTTTCGTTAATAACAGATCCAAAAATCATGTTAACATCTTGATCTGATGCTGTAGCGACGATATCGGCTGCTTCTTGAACTTCATATAAACTTAAGTTCATTCCACCAGTAATGTTCATTAGTACACCTTGCGCACCGTCAATAGATTTTTCTAATAAAGGACTTGAAATAGCTTTTTTAGCGGCCTCAGCAGCACGGTTCTCTCCCGTTGCAACACCAATACCCATTAATGCTGAGCCACGGTTTGACATAATCGTTTTTACGTCTGCAAAATCAAGATTTATTAGACCAGGTGTAGCAATTAAATCTGAAATACCTTGAACACCTTGTCGTAACACATTATCTGCTTCTCTAAACGCCTCAAGCATTGGTGTATTCTTATCGACAATTTCAAGTAGTCGATCGTTAGGAATCACGATTAAAGTATCAACAGATTCCTTCATAGATGAAATTCCGCCTGCAGCCTGCATTTGACGTTTACGACCTTCAAATGTGAAAGGTCTTGTTACAACCCCCACTGTTAATGCCCCAAGATCTTTTGCTATCTGAGCGATAACAGGTGCTGCACCTGTACCTGTTCCACCACCCATACCGGCTGTTACGAATACCATGTCCGCGCCTCTAAGCGCTTCTTCAATTTGCTCTCTACTTTCTTCAGCTGCTTTTTTACCAACCTCAGGATTTGCTCCTGCACCTAATCCTCTTGTTAGTTTTGAGCCAATTTGCATCTTTATTTCAGCTTTAGATAAATTTAATGCTTGAGCATCTGTATTAACTGCAATAAATTCCACACCTTGAACTCCGTGTTCTATCATTCGATTAACAGCATTATTACCACCGCCACCAACTCCGATGACCTTAATGGTAGCTAAGCCGTCAATATTTGTATCAAACTCCAACATGCAAAATCCTCCTAATCCATCAAATGACTTCTAATTGATGTTAACTATTCAAAGAAGTAGCCAAAAAATTTCTTCACTTTGTTTACTTTTTTATCTTCTTGTTGCTTTTGAGGTTTTATTCTCTGTTGTGGCTGTGGTTCTTTTGAGGCAGCAACCTCTACTGCTTCAACCGTAACATTTGATCCTATTTTTCTGCCTTGAATTTTAGCATTTTTATATGCAAATTGGATTAGACCCACTCCCGTCATATATTGAGGCTCTCTAACACCAATATAATCAGGACTAGCGATTCTCACACTATTTTGAAGAACTGCTTGTCCTAGTTCTAAGACACCTGGCATTTTTACAGTGCCGCCAGTTAATACATATCCTCCCGGTAGTTCTTGAATTCCAAGTCTACTAAGTTCATGTAAAATAAGTTCGTAGATTTCTTCCAATCTTGCTTCAATAATATCCGCAAGTTCTAATTGATTAAATGTTCTTTTTTGGTCTGATCCAATTACGGAAGCATCAAAAATTTCATCTTCTGAAGCATGGTCATAAAAAGCATGTCCATACTTCACTTTAAGGCGTTCAGCTTCATCAGTTGTTGTACGTAGACCTATTGAAATGTCTTTTGTGATATTTTCACCACCGACAGGAAGCACACTAGTTGCAATTAAATGATTTTGATCAAATACTGCAATAGTTGTTGAACCGCCACCTATGTCAACTAATGCAACACCCAGGTTTTTCTCATCTTTTGATAATGCAAC
The DNA here is from genome assembly GCF_020524345.1 of Metabacillus niabensis. Lineage (GTDB taxonomy): Bacteria > Bacillota > Bacilli > Bacillales > Bacillaceae > Metabacillus > Metabacillus niabensis_B. The sequence continues at coordinate 24,931 of NZ_JAIVLH010000036.1, read as the reverse complement.
AGAACCTGCTGCCAATGGCTGTAAACATATATCTGTTATTTCCAATCCGGCACGTTCTACACATCGTAATAAGTTATGTAAAATCGTTTTAGATCCAGTTATGATCGCGCCTTCCATTTCTAAACGTACACCAAGCATACCTCTTGGATCATTTATTTCATCTAGCCCATCCACGATAAACTGCCTTGGAATCACATCAATGATTTCCCGTTCTGGTGGTATAGAGACAACCTGAGCAGCCTCAATAACTCTTCTTACATCCTCATTTGATATCTCACGATTTTCGCTGGAAACAGCAACAACTCCATGACAGTCTTGGAGTTGAACATGGTTTCCTGTAACACCTACCACGACTCGTTTAAGGGAGATTCCAACCATTCTCTCGGCCTGTTCTACCGCTTTTTTAATAGAATGAACCGTTTCATCAATATCTACTATAGATCCTTTTCTTATTCCTTCTGATTTCACATTACCTACACCAATAATGTTTAAAGTATCATTTGTCATTTCACCAATAATTACTTTAACACTGGATGTACCGATGTCAAGACTTACAAATAATTCATTGTTGTTCATTCTAAGGCACCTCCCTATCTATCAATACTTTCTATTCTATTCTTTACAGAACAACATGACAATGAATCTAGCTTTACAGGTTTGTTACAAAATTATTTTTTTAAGATAAACTTGATTTTTGGCTTCACTAGTGTTTATTCGTCAAATACTTAATATTTCCTTTAATTTATTCAACATTTTTCAGTTTTCCACGAGAAATTGACCACTTTGAGATCAATATTCTTCTAATTACAGCGATGTTTTGAAAAAGCCTAACACCAAACGCAAACACAGCTACTAAATATAAGTCTACACCAATATGGACGCCGAGAAAAGCTAAACTTGCAGCTAAAATGATGTTAAAGAAAAAACCGGATACAAATACCATTTCATCATAAATATCCTGCAAATGCGCTCGAATGCCACCTAATAAAGTATCAAGAGCTGCTAATATAGCTATCGATAAATAATTAGAATATTCGGGGGGAATTCTTAATTCTGACACTAATCCTAAAAATACTCCTAATATGAGACCAAGAATTGGCAGCCACATATTAATCTCCCCCTTCAATTATCTCTTTAGGCTTCATATTCCGAACACGAATCGAATCCTCGTATGCAGGAACGGTCAATTCATCAATTGGATCAGAGATTGTTAAACTTAAATTATCAATGGCAAAATCTTCGTCCGTTGTTGAAGCATTCATACGGTTATACAGCTTGTCCACATCTTCTGAGATGACTTTAATTTCTATAGGATAGGTGTGCAAACTAAAATTATCTATTTTTGTTTGTCCATTAATATCTCTTATCACCGTTGAATTTATCAAGCGCCTACCTTGAATTGAAATCTCTTTTGCACCATAAGAATTTAATTCGTTTATCAGACGTTTCAGTAAATCCGGAGAAATATCTTGAATTTCTATCCCTAGAAGCTCTTCAGAAAACAACTTATCAATTGTTATAGTTATACCTGAACCTGTTACTTCCGTAAGCCCTGCCTCTTCCTTTAAAACGGCCAAAGTTTCTTTAAGAGCATTTTCAGGATCTGCACTGTCCTTATTTTCATGAGACTCAATAACTTCATTATATTTCCTTATTTCAGATAACAATTCTAATTGATGCTGCTGTTCCTTTTTCAAATCCTCTCTTAATTGCCACATATCTCGTGTATCTCTTTCAATTGGATTTTTTATTGTTTGATATTGAATTCCAAGCATTAACCCAAAAATCATCGTTAAAATTGTAAAACTAAGCCATTTTTTTTCGTTTATTTCCTTCACCCTACCACCTATCAGTCTTAGAAAAACACGACTTGTCATCTGGAATGGAAGAAGTCGGTATTTTTTCCTATACTTTTATCCTTTAATAAGTTAACACATTTTTAAAGTATAAAATAAACATTTAAGAATCTCTTTACAAGACAGGACACGTTTATGAAGAACTTTGATCTTGAAGTAAAGGCTCCATAATAATTTGGTCTTTTTTCTCTAAAGTAACAACAATATTATCATATGCTAGTTGATCGACAATACCTCCATTTATATTCAATGCAGGTAATAATACATTCGGATCACCTATAGCTGCAATAACAAAAGGTGCAGGATATTGATTTCCATCAACTGTAACGACAGGGCCATTGCAATATATATACGAATGACTTGATAATCTTTGACCGTTTATTGAGATTGCGTTTGCTCCTGAGATGTAAAGCTCATTAATTACATTGAATATATGACTTTCATGAACAATGTAATTGTTGACATTTTCTCCTTCTGGCACATAAGATGCATCCTCTAAAGTAACCTGTACGCCCTTTCCTTCTACTGCTAAGTCACCTACATACATTCGAAATTTCTCTACATCTTCAACAAGATTATAGTACACCTGTTTCTCATCTTTTAAAGACTCTTCAATATTTTTAACTTCATCTTGTTTTTTGTTAAGTTCTGCTTGAAGTTCTTGATTTGTTTCTTCTTTTGCTATGAGTTGTGACCTTATCTCATATTCACGATTCCATTGTTCTGTTGTAGTGGAGCCATCACGGCTTTTCTCTCTAGTTAGCTGATACGAATATGAAATTAGAAAACCAAGAACAAGAAGAATGAGTGAGAAAATGACATAGCTACCTTTCATTTTCATTAACTGTCTCATCCTCCTCCATCGTTGTTAGTGGTGTAAAAGATTCAAAATACGTACCAACTTCAAAATGTATAATTCCTTTACTATCTTCGTCTAACTGACTGACTATTTTAGTGTACGTATTCATTTTCTTTGAAAAAGTCCGAACAGATGCCATTACCTCATATCCATCATTCATATAAAGATGAACTAGCCAAGGATCTGTTTTATCTGGAGTATGGTGAATTTCTGAAATAGAATTAAAAATACTTGGAGACAATTTCTTTAATTCACTCATCATTTCTTTGATATGATCTTCTTTTTTCCAACCGATTAAAACCGGAGCATCTGCTGGGATATTTACAGTTCTTTCCTTAAGAACTTGTCCATTCTCAAGTATCGGCCTATATCCCTCTTGATCTTCAAGGTATGCCATACTTTCATATTCATTAACAACTAATACAACTTGATTCGGGAATTTTTTCTCTATCGTGGCTTTTTTAATTTGTAAATGCTCTTCAATAGATTTTTGAACATTTTTTGTATTAATATTCCAGAAGCCTGATGAGGTTGTTATTTCACTCAAATTGATAATTTCTTTTGCATCAACATGTGCATTTCCTTCTACTTTAATACTGCCTACTTTACTTAATGGAGATTGAAAATAAATAACTAGTAATATTAGCAGAAAGAAAATAGATAAGAATGAAATAAGCCTTCGGTTCGTTTTCTGTTTTCGCTGGTGCTGTAATTTCGGTATGCGGTCTTCTAACGAAACAACTTTTTTCTCCAATCCGTTTCACCCCACCCTAGATGAATGAGTCTAGGTAGATTTCTTTAAGTAAATAATTTTGGCTCTAAGTTAATGAAATTCTAACAACTTGATCGTATAAAATAAACGGCATTTTAAAAATGCCGTTTATAAATCAAAAAGATCATTTAGCCATTTTTACATTAGTCATTATAACACAATAAAAGGAAATAATGGGGAGTATTGTGACTAATTACGGCCAATTATTTCTACTTCTGTTTCCATCTTTATGTCGTATTTTTCGAGGATTGTTTTTTTAACGAATGCAATTAAATCAAGAACATCTTGAGCAGTTGCTCCTCCTGCATTTACGATAAAATTACCATGCATTTCAGAGATTTTTGCTCCCCCCAATTGGTATCCTTTCAGCCCTGCAGCTTCAACTAATTGACCTGCATAGTTCGGCAGGGGATTGCGGAATATACTTCCTGCACATGGATAGTTCCACGGTTGAGTGTCTCTTCTATAATCTTTATTTTTTTGCATGACAGCAACTATGTCTTCTTTTTCCCCTGTTTTCAATTGTAAAACTGCTTCAATACATATACCTGGTCGTTTTTCCTGAAGTATCGACGTTCGATATGAAAAATCAAGCTCTTCATTTGATAACCATTGTATTGTCCCATCATCAAATAAAATGCGTGCTTTTACAACAATATTGGACATGTCTGATCCGTGTGCACCTGCATTCATATACACTGCTCCACCAATGGAACCAGGAATTCCACTTGCAAACTCTAATCCGGACAATCCCTTTTTACTAATTATTGTTGCAAGCCTTATAACAGAATAACCTCCACCCACTGTAAGGATTTCTCCATTTAGATCAAAGTCATCCATTCCGGCTCCAAGTTTAATAACTACTCCTTCAATTCCTTTATCTGCAACAAGCAAATTAGAGCCTCTTCCTATGACCGTCCACTTAACATTATTATCTTTAATGATTTCTACTGCTTTGCATAAACTATCTGTACTATTTGGTTCTATATATATATCGGCAGGACCACCGATTTTTATTGTTGTATGTTTGGCTAATGGTTCATTTTCAAGGACTTTTCCAATATTCGCTTCTGTTAACTCATTAAATAAAGTTTTCATACTTTACCTCCCTATTCACGTAAATCTTTGCTGTTTTTATTTAGATATATCTTTTAATACATCATATAGCCTACTTGCGGCATCTGGTATACCTAAATCTTTCGATGCTTTCTTCATTTTATTGAGTTTGAGTTCGTTGAGTAAAAGATTGTCTATTTGAGATATTAATTTTTGACCATTAAGATCTGTTTCCTTGATCAAAATAGCTGCTTCATGATCACTTAACGACCTTGCATTCACTTCCTGGTGATTAGCTGTTACATATGGACTTGGAATAAGAATACTCGGTAAGCCCAGTGCTGTGATCTCAGCTAGAGATGTTGCACCTGCTCTTGAAACAATTAAGTCAACAGAGGCTAATACTTCAGGCATATTGTGAATAAAAGGTTTAATGATTACATGCGCTAATTGAGTTAATGATTCCACTTCCTCAATCACCTTATCATAATGAACTTCTCCTGTCACATAGACCACTTGATATGGCTTTCCTTCTAAAGAAGGAATCATTTCCAATACAGCTTCATTTATGGCTTTTGCTCCACGGCTTCCCCCGAAGATGAGGACTGTTTTTTTGTTTTTGTCCAGCCCAAGAGATTCACGCCCCTTAATTCCACTTTGCCCGATCACTTCTGATGCACGTGGATTTCCAGTTAACACAACCTTATTTTCTGGAAAATAACTTCTAGCCTCTTCAAAACAAATTGCCACCTTATCAACATACCGGGATAAAAACTTATTTGTTATACCTGGTAAACTATTTTGTTCATGAATCACAGTTGGAATTTTCATTTTGGAAGCAGCATAAACCACAGGTCCGCAAACATATCCACCTGTTCCAATTACTACATCCGCTTTAAAATCTTTTAAATATCGTTTGCTTAAGGAAACAGCTGTAATAAAACGCGTTATTGTTTTTACATTTTCAAGAGATATCTTTCTTTTAAAACCTGAGATTTCTACTGATTTAAAAGGAATTCCCGCTCTTTTCACAATATTATGCTCCAAGCCATTTTCCGTACCAATATATAAAAACTCAACATCTGAGTGATGTTTTTTTATTTCATTAATTAACGCTAGTGCCGGATAGATATGTCCTCCAGTTCCACCACCACTTACTACAACTCTCATTTTCTTTCCCCCATTAACTACAATTTATGTTTTTATCATTTTCCAATCATACACTATGTAAATATAATAAGGCTGACCATTAAGGACTGCCAGAGATTAATGAAACCTCATGGATCTGTCACTTACCTAACGTCAGCCTCAATACCTTTATTTTATATGATAAACAACCTTTGATAAAACAAATTTCACTTAATACTTTGAATATCTGCTTACATTTAATAATACTCCCATAGCCATTAACATTAAAGTGAGCGAGGACCCACCATAGCTTAAAAAAGGAAGTGTAATTCCTGTAACCGGCATTAAGCCTGTTACAACGCCTATATTGATCATCACCTGAATAGCAACCATTGTAATAATGCCAATGGCTAAAAAGCTGCCATATAAATCCGGGGCACCAAGGGCTATTTTTACTCCCCTCCAAAGTAACAAGCCAAACAACAAAATGACTAATGACCCTCCTATAAAACCAAGTTCTTCTGCTAATATTGCAAAAATAAAGTCTGTTTGAGGTTCAGGTAAATAGAAAAACTTTTGGCGGCTTTGTCCCAGGCCTTGACCAAACAATCCTCCAGGTCCAATCGCATAAAGAGATTGGATAATTTGGAACCCACTCCCCAACGGATCTTCCCATGGGTCTAAAAATGATGTAATCCTCTTGATTCGATAGGGTGCAGATAATACGAGACCAATAAATCCTGCAACTCCAAGAAGTCCAAGCCATACAAAGTGAATAACTCTTGCACCGGATACGAAAATCATGACAATACAAGTTCCTACCATAACTGTACCTGTTCCTAAGTCAGGCTGGAGCATGATAATACCAAATGCTGTAAAAACTAATCCTAGCGATGGCAATAGACCTTTTTTAAAGGATGTAATTTTTTTCTGATTTTCCGATAAAAATTTAGCTAAAAATGCTATCATTGCCAATTTCATAAACTCAGAAGGCTGTATAGAAAATGCTCCGACTCCAATCCAGCTCCTTGAACCGTTTCTTTCCATACCAATTCCAGGAATTAATACCGCGATTAGTAGAAAAAAACAAACAATGATGAGCATTTTTGCCCAGGTTCTCCATGTCCAATAATCGACATTCATTAAAAAAAACATAGCAATGACACCAACACCGGCAAATAATAGCTGACGTTTTGCAAAGAAGAACGAATCATCGAATTTATACGTAGCCCACACAGCACTTGCACTGTATACCATTATCAGGCCAATTGTTAAGAGTAATAAGGTAAGTATAACTAAGATAAAATCTGGAGTAGACCTTTTCGCTGACAACGCCGAACACCCCTGTATCAGTTTATTAAGGGCTGTATGGCACATAGATAATAGCTACTAAACTATAGCATTAAAAGAGAATTCAACAATAATATCTTACAATGTGTAAAAGGAACCTCCACATCACAAGTCTTATGGCTGATTCAATCGTACAAGCCCTTATTTAAGCTTATGCACGGCTTGAATAAAAATGTCTCCTCTTTCTTCAAAAGTTTTGTATTGATCCCAGCTTGCACATGCAGGTGATAACAATACAACATCATCATTTTCAGAAACATTAAACGCCGCAGATACAGCTTTTTCTACATTATCGACACGTTTAATATGTTCTATTCCACTTTCTTTTGCTATTCTCTCTAGCTTCGGTGCTGTTTCGCCAAATAAAATCATCGCTTTCACATTTTTTAGGAATGGTTTTAATTCATCAAACTCATTCCCTCGATCAAGACCGCCTGCAAGTAAAATCGTAGGTGATGAAAAGGCCTGAAGTGCTTTGCTTGTAGCAAGGATATTTGTAGCCTTTGAATCATTATAAAAGCGTCGTCCTTCAACAGAATCTACATACTGAAGGCGATGTTTAACACCTTGAAATGTTGTCAGCACTTTATAAATTGCCTCATTTGAAACATCTCTTAATTTTACAGCTGTAATCGCTGCAAGAATATTTTCTAAATTATGTTCTCCAGGTAAAACGATATCTTTAATATTAATAACCCTTTCACCCTTAAACCAAATACACTCATCTTTGATGTATACTCCATTTTCAAGTACACTTGATGTTGAAAAGTAGATTTTTTGTGCCCTAGAAGTTTCTGACAATGCAAAAACTTCATTGTCATTTTTATTAATTATTGATACATCGTTATTTGTTTGATTTTTATAAATTTTACCTTTTGCATATACATATTCATCTTTCGTTCCGTGATAATCTAGGTGTGCATCAAATATATTGAGAATTACCGCAATCGCAGGTTTGAAATCAATTGTTCCCAATAGTTGAAATGATGACAACTCCATTACAATAACATTTTCTTTTGTTGCTTTTTCTGCTACCTCGCAAGCGACAGTACCAATATTTCCGGCAATTAGTGGTTGTTTTTGATCCACTTTAAGCATTTCATAAATAAGAGTGGTAGTTGTTGTTTTCCCATTTGAACCAGTGATAGCAATAATATCTGCTTCTGATACTTTATAAGCAAGCTCCACCTCAGTTATGATCGGTAGATTTTTTTCTTTAGCACGGACAATTAAGGGATTTGAATAAGGAATACCCGGATTTTTCACAATAATGTCAACAGGGTTCTCGTCAAGTAAAGATAACGGATGCCCCCCTCCAACTACTTTGATCCCCAGACTCATTAATTCTTTAACACTAGAGTCTTCCTCTGTAGCTTTTACATCGTTTACTGTAACATTTGCTCCAAGCCGATGTAATAATTTAGCGGCGGCTAAGCCGCTTTTTGCTAAACCTATAACTAATACATGTTTATGTAGATAATCTTTCACGTTTTTCAATTACAACCACACCTCAATATAAATTCCAAGTACTGCAAATAAAAGACCAACCGTCCAGAACGTAACAACAACTCTCCACTCGGACCATCCAACTAATTCATAATGATGATGAAGAGGACTCATTTTAAAGACTCTTTTTCCTGTCGTTTTAAATGAGATGACTTGAATAATAACAGATAGTGTTTCTATGACAAACACTCCGCCAATTAATACAAGTAAAATTTCTAGTTTTGTTAAAATTGCAATAGTTACAATTGCTCCACCCAAAGCCAGAGATCCGGTATCTCCCATAAATACTTTTGCCGGATGAGCGTTAAAGACTAGAAATCCTAAAACGGCTCCAACAACAGCTACTGAGAATATCGCTACATCATATTGTGACTGATTCCAAGCCAAAACAGCAAAAGCACCAAACGCAATTGCGGCTGTTCCAGATAAAAGTCCATCTAATCCATCTGTTAAGTTAACAGCATTTGAACCGCCAACTAACATAAAAATGACTAAAATCACATATCCCCATCCCAGATCAAATGAAACAGATGTTCCAGGAATTGAAATTTCTGTAGAAAAACCATATTGTGTGAACACTAAATAGAAAATAACTGCAATAATCACTTGACCAAGTAATTTTTGTCTAGATGTTAATCCAAGGTTCCGCTTCATAACAACTTTTATAAAATCATCTAAAAAGCCTAGTAAACCATATCCGAACGTTACAAACAATAGAAGATACATTTCTACACTAAGTTGAGAAAACTTACCCGTCATGACAATCGTTGTAATGATAATTGAAATAATGATCATTACTCCGCCCATAGTAGGAGTTCCCGATTTTTTTTGATGCGATTTCGGTCCTTCTTCTCTTATACTTTGACCAAATTTCAATCTTCTTAAAAAAGGTATAATGATTGGGGATAGCAATACACTTATTAGAAATCCCATAACGATAGTAATTAAAATCACCTGTTCTAACATGAGTACACCTCCCCAGGGAAATCCGATTTATTTTCATATACAAGCGTATCTTTTACGACAATATCATATGAGGTATTTTTGTTATTATGTTTTTCTAAACGTATTTTTTTCTTCATCTTATCAACTTCTCTTTCTACTTTGTTACCTATTCTTATGAAAGGTCTTAAATTTTCACAACTAAATTCATTTTTTAATTACTTTAAGGGCAATTTCTCTGTCATCAAATTCAATTGTATTTGTTCCTATTTGCTGATATGTTTCATGCCCTTTACCGGCTATGAGGATAACATCATCTTTTTTAGCTTTTGAGATTGCGTATGATATAGCCTCTTCTCTATTAACAATTGATGTATAATGTTGCCCCACTACACCCTTTTCCATGTCAAGCAATATACTTTTCGGATCTTCACTTCTAGGGTTGTCTGAGGTGAAGATTGGTTCTTCACAATTTTCCACAGCAATCTTCGCCATTAAAGGTCTCTTGGTTTTATCTCGATCACCACCACAACCTATGATGCAAAAGATCCTCCCTTCTGCAAATTGCTTAATAGTCTGCAGGACATTTTCCAGACTATCAGGAGTATGGGCGTAATCTACGATAACCGTAAAATCTTGGCCACCATCAACTAATTCAAAACGTCCCCTTACACCATCCATCGATTCAATTGCTTTTACGATTGTTTCTAAATCAATAGAAGAACATAGTGTAGCAGCGACAGCAGCTAGAACATTATAAACACTGAACTTTCCAACCATTTGAATTGTGACAAATTCAGTTCCAACTGGTGTAATAAGCTGAAATGTGGTACCCTTTGACGTCATTCTTATATCTTTAGCCATTATATCTGCATCTCTGTCAATTGCATATGTTACAATCTTAGCAGTTGTCATCTTTTTAAAATCTTCTGATGCTTCTTCATCTTCATTTAATACTGCATATTTCATGCGGTCATGATCAAATCGATTTCCTAATTGTGCAAACAATAGGCCTTTTGCATATTTATAGGCTTCCATTGTTTTATGATAATCTAAATGGTCCTGGGTTAAATTTGTAAAAACAGCTACTTTAAAGTCACAACCATGAATTCTCCCCAGATGCAGGGCATGTGAAGACACTTCCATCACTGCATGTGTCACATCAGCATCTTTCATTTCACGGAATGTTTTTTGAAGTGTCAAACTCTCAGGTGTCGTGTTTTTAACCTCTTTTTGTTTGTCACCTATTTTCATATACATTGTACCGATTAAGCCGGTTTTTTTATTTGCCTCATTTAAGATTCTTTCTATGATATGAGTTGTAGTTGTTTTACCGTTTGTTCCGGTTACACCGATAAGATGCATTGAATGTGTAGGCTGGCCATAGAAAATATCAGCAAGCAACGCCATAGACCTTTTCGTATCCTTTACCAGAATAACAGGTATTGTAACATCCAATTCTTTCTCGGCAAGGATAGCTGCAGCACCATTTTCAACTGCTTTATGAGCATAATCATGTCCGTCTACTGTGTAGCCTTTTATACAGATGAACAAGCTACCAGGCTTCACTTCTCTTGAATCCATTTCAATAGAGCTGATAGTTGGATTTGCTGTAGATATTGTTAAATCATCATGCAAATATGTAAGTAATTCATTTAACTTCATCTTTATTCCTACCTTCATCACTTGTTTCAATTTGTCTTCATAGAAAGACAATAATAAATAAATCTTTCATTATGTATGTATTTTTTCTCCGTACTTATTTTATCTTACTTATGAGAAAGAAGCCATCTTTCCTTTCAATTTCTTACGAAAAAGCCAGGAAATTTATTTAATCTGTATTTATTAACATAACAACAAAAAGAAAGCGTGCCAATGCAACTCTTTTTTGCAAAAGGCAAGCTTTCATTTATTCATTCATTTTGTTTTAATTTTGTTTCGTTTTCCTCACCTAAATATACTCTTAGTGTAGATCCTTCCTTTACTTTAACACCTTCATTCGGGGATTGTTGCACAACAACATCTCCTTCACCTGACACATCTAGATTTAAATTCACAAATTGTTCAGCCAGCTCTTTTTTTGATAACCCTATAATATTCGGTACTTCGACAAGTTTTGTGTCTAGCCAATTATACTCTTTTTCAATTTGACCTTTTCTAGGCTTGACTCCAATTTCAGGTAATACATCTCTCATAATATTACCAACGATAGGCGCAGCAACTGTCCCACCGAATTGAACAGTATCCTTAGGATTATCAACAGCCACATACACAACAATCTGAGGATCATCAGCAGGTGCAAATCCAATAAACGAAACAATATGGTTATTTTCCATGTAACGCCCATCTTTTACTTTTTGAGCAGTACCAGTCTTACCACCGACACGATATCCATCTACAAATGCATTTCGTCCAGAACCAAGCGCCACTACACTTTCAAGTGCATAGCGAATCTCCTTTGAAGTCGCTTCTGAAATAACCTTTCTTTTTGCCTCTGGTGTATTTCTGCTAATTACTTCGTTTGTAAAAGGATCAACCCATTCTTTTGCAATATAAGGAGTATAGAGTACACCTCCATTTATCGCAGCAGAAACAGCTGCAACTTGTTGAATCGGCGTAACTGATACACCTTGCCCGAATGCAGTAGTTGCCAGTTCAACCGGCCCTACCTGTTCAGGCTTAAACATAATACCGGTTCCTTCCCCCTGAAGATCAATACCTGTTTTTTGCCCAAACCCAAAGTCTTTAATATATTTAAATAATGTTTCTTCGCCAAGTCTTTGCCCTAACTCCACAAAGCCCGGGTTACAGGAATTTTGGACAACTTCTAAGAACGTTTGATGGCCATGGCCTCCCCTCTTCCAACATCGAAGCCTCGCCCCATCAACTTCTACAGAGCCTGAATCATTGAACTCATCTTTCTCTAAATCTACTTTCCCCTCCTCAAGAGCTGCGGCCAATGTAATAATTTTAAAAGTAGAACCCGGCTCATACGTACTCCAAACCGGCAGATTTCGATTGTAAATCATAGGATCTACTTCTTTAAAATTCGAAGGGGCAAAATCAGGTCTACTTGACATCGCCAATATTTCACCATTATTAGGATTCATAGCGATGGCTATAATTCCATCCGGATTATAGGTAGCCTGAGCATTATCCAATTCTCTCTCCACAATTGTTTGTACCCTTGAATCGATGGTTAATTTCAAATTGTCCCCATCAACAGGTGCTGTATAATCATCAGCTTCATCTGGCATCCTTTTTCCTTTTGCATCAGAATAAAATTTCACATATCCTTTTTTCCCTTTTAACTGCTCGTCATAGTATGCTTCAAGACCTAATAAACCCTGGTTGTCTATACCGGCAAATCCTAATACATGGGACAGGTAGCTTCCAAAAGGATAATACCGTACAGAGTCTTCGGCAATATAGACGCCTTTAATATTTAAATCTCGTACTTCATTTGCTTTCTCATGTGATATTTTTCTTCCTTCCGGATTGATCTTTTCAATTGAAACCTTCTTCGTAATATGACTATACGCTTTTTCTTCAGACATATTTAGTACTGCTGCTAATTGCTTAGCAGCATCGGCCGGATCCTCAATTTGCCTTGGTACAACATATATCGTAGGTGCACTCATATTTGTAGCGAGTTTTACACCATTACGATCCAGAATTTCTCCGCGCTCAGGCTCAAAAGGTATATTTCTACTCCATAAATCTTTTGCACCTGAGGTCAGTGTATTCCCAAGAAAAAATTGAACATATCCTAGACGTATATCAATCACTAAGAAAATGAGAAAACCGAAAAGCAACGTCAAAGCAAGACGTTTTCGAACGGTTACATTTGATACCCGCATATCCTTTTATTCCCCCTTGTCTAGGCTCGTTCAAATATATATGCTTGTACAAGGGGAGGTAGAACAGAAAACGAGTACCATAAACCACTTTCAGCTATGACACTATACTTTTCATTTTACATATCACAAAAAAGAAGAACAGAGCATTATTGATATACTAAAATAGCGATTTAACAATCATCTATTCCGTTAACAAATTTAGCCCTGTTCTGCTTATTTACTTAATCTGTTGCTTCATTATTTTCTTCAGTTTTTACATCCGAAGAACTTAATGTAATCGTAAGAACGTCTCCCTTCTTCAAAACTGTACCTTTCTTAACACTTTGTTTTGTTACGTATCCGGCCCCTTCAGTTTTTATTGATAAACCTAATAGATTTCCAAGCTTCATCACATCTCGTTTTGACCAGCCAGTTAAATCAGGTATTTTCACATTTTCTGAGGTTTGAATGAGTATTTTTTCATTTGACATCATCGCAGTTCCGGCGGTCGGGTATTGAGAGATTACTTTTTTTCCACTGCCAAGTATTATTGGTTCCAAGCCTGACTCTTTTAACTGATTCACCGCATCCGTCGGACCTAAATCAACAGTGTCAGGAAGTTCAATTCCGTCTGAAGTCGTTTGTGACTGATTATTCGTGTTCACTTCTTCAGTTGGCTCAATTTGCAAATATTGCAGGCTATTTTTCATAACAGTATTAAAGATCATCGACACTGGTACTGAGCCAGCCTTCCCTTTTAGATCAGGCTGTTGGACTGCAACATAGACTACAAGCTCAGGATCTTCCTTAGGAGCCATACCTAAAAAAGAAAAAATATAATTATCATGACCTGTCATATAGCCTTTTCCATTTGGGTTTGGGATTTGGGCAGTTCCGGTTTTTCCTGCTACTTCATATCCATCAATTCTATATGGTTTACCAGTACCACCTTCTGAGCTTACAACGGTTTCTAAAATATCGAGTGTTTCTTTTGCCGTTTTTTCCGAGATCGGCTGAGAAACTACTTTCGGACTGTTTTCTTTTACAATCTCATCTGTGTCTTGGTCAACAATTTTATTAATGACATAAGGCTTCATCATTTTTCCATTATTTCCAATGGCAGTTGCCGCTTGAACCAATTGAATTGGTGTAAAAGCAGACGCTTGTCCAAATGCAGTAGATACTTTGTCAATTTCATAATTGAAGTTCATTTTACTCTCAGCTTCGTTTGGTAAGTCAATTCCAGTTTTCTTAGTGAAACCGAATTTATCTAAGTATTGATAGAACCTATCTGTTCCTAGTGCATCTTTAGCTAAAATGGAGAAACCGACATTAGAGGACTTTTGGACACCCTCGTTAAATGTTATAACACCCCATCCTCCACGTTTATGATCTCGAACAACAGAAGGACCAACAGCATATGAACCTGATTGGAATGTTGCATTTCCTTTATAGACCCCTTCTTCAATCGCAGATGCAAGGGTAAATATTTTCATTGTTGATCCCGGTTCAAAAGGATAGGAAATAACATCATTATAATATGAGGTAATATCTCTTGTATTAGGATCAAAACTTGGGCGCTGGGCCATAGCTAATATCTTTCCTGTCTTCGGATCTGCTACGACTGCAATTATTTTTTCTGGTGAATATTCCTCCACTACTTGATTCATAGAGTCTTCGAGAAATGTTTGTATTTTTTGATCAATCGTTAAATAGACATTATTGCCATTCTTTGGAGCAACAATTTCATCATCACTATTAGGAAGTTTCCAATTATATTGATCTTTTTCGAATTTTATATAGCCATCTTCCTCATGAAGATATTTTTCCAACGTTTTCTCAAGCCCCATCATACCAACCGTTTCTCCGGTATCTTCCTGGTTTTGAGCATATCCAATTAAATGAGAAGCAAATAAACCATTTGGGTAAAAACGTTGTGTATCTCTATTAAACGTAATTCCAGGGAGCTCTAATTCTTCAATTTTCTCCTTTAGCGTGTGACTAATATCTCGGCCTGCTGAACCAAATTCCACCTGGTACAAGTCTTTTGAAAGAATTTTTTCAACTTCATTTACTTCCATATTAATTAATGGTGCAATTTTTTCTGCCGTTTCCTGAACATCAACTACATGTTGAGGGTTATCAGGGTCAGTCGTTATTTTATCATCTAATATAGCAACAAGTTTATAAGATGATTTATCTTCAGCGATTACTTCTCCTTTACGGTCAAGAATGGAACCTCTTTTTGCTTCGATCGTTCTTTGACTTTCATACAACTCTTCCGCTTTTGCAGCAAGAGCTTGTCCATGAACCGAACCAGTCGATTGAATATAAAAGAAACGAATGAAAATAGTAAAAAACAGCACTCCAAATATTAACGCCAAAAAAGCAGCGCCTCTATTCATGTTCTTATTTTTTTGAGTCAATTTCATACTAAACCTCCTACGGTGTATCATACCACCTAATGCGAAAATTGAATAGGATAAGAATGAAGAGGATGACTCAATATTCCGGGTCATCCTCTTCTTGTATTTTTACTATTAATTTTGTACACTTTTGACGTTATTTTGATCTAATGTAAGCCCAAGCTCTTTTGCCTTTTCCCATATACGATCATATGTACTTAATTCCTCTACCTGTACATGGAGGTCACTGTTTAACTTTGTTTGTTTTTCAATCTGAGCTTCAATCTCTTGAATTTCGATGTTCGATTGGTAAACAGAATAAGAATTCGTCACAATCGCGATAGCTCCGATAACAAATAAAGAAACAAATACTAAAATGAGAAATTTCTCTCCAGGTGTAATTGAGGCTCTTCTCTTAATAATAATTGGTTCTTGTTTCGGCATGTGCTGGATCTGTTCTTGTCGTTGTTGTTCTAATTTCATTGCTAAATTACTCATTTTATTGCAACCTCCTTTATTTTTTAAGTAATCTCAACTTATATTTTTTCAGCAATACGTAACTTAGCTGATCTGGCTCGATTATTCTCTTCAAGTTCCTGTTCACTTGGCAAAATAGGCTTTCTAGTAATAACCCTCACTTTAGGCTCATATCCTTCAGGAATAAAAGGCATATTCCTTGGGAGTTCGGGCGGTGTAGCAGCTTCTTTAAATGCAGTTTTGCAAATGCGATCTTCTAGGGAATGGAATGTAATTACACTGACTCTCCCATGTGGATTTAGCAGCTCAATTGATTGAGCAATTGCCTCCTCAAACACTTTTAATTCGTCATTAACCGCAATTCTTATCGCTTGAAATATCCTTTTAGCAGGATGTCCACCTTTTCTTCTGGCTGGTGCTGGAATTGCTTCTTTTATTATTTCAACTAATTCGCCAGTAGTACGAATTGGCTGTATCTCTCTATGAGATTCAATCTTTCTTGCAATCTGTTTTGAGAACTTTTCTTCACCGTATCGAAAAAAGATTTTAACTAACTGTTCATAAGACCAAGTATTAACAACGTCATATCCTGAAATATCTGATTGCTGATCCATTCTCATATCCAATGGTGCATCATGATGATAGCTAAACCCACGTTCAGGAGTATCCAGTTGTGGTGAGGAAACACCTAAATCAAATAAGATTCCATCTACCTTTTCTACTTCTAATTCAGCCAATTTTTCAGCCAAATATCGAAAATTACTTTTAATAAACGTTACTTGTCCTTCATACGAAGCTAGTTTTTCTTTTGCATTATTCAGTGCTACATCATCTTGGTCAAATGCATATAGATGTCCTTTTTTTGATAGCTTTGAAAGAAGATAGCTGCTATGACCTGCTCCACCTAGAGTGCAATCAACATAAATTCCGTCTTCTTTAATATTTAAGCCATCCACAGTTTCTTTTAATAACACAGTTGTATGTTTAAACATAAGTTGTACCACCTCTTCAAATCAGTTATTGGAAAGATATTTCTATCCCCAATTTTTTGTCTATCCTTAGCTTGTCCATTTTCATTTGTTTTCTGCAAAGTGAAGATTAGAGATCAAAATCAATCATATTTTCCGCAATTTCCTCAAAAGAATCTTCCTGTTCAGCAACATAATTTTCCCAAATGGACTTACTCCATAGCTCAATCCGATTTGAAACGCCTATGACAACACATTCTTTCTCTAGTTTTGCATATTGAAGTAATGGAGTGGCAATGTTAACACGACCTTGTTTGTCAATCTCACATTCAGTCGCACCTGAAAAGAAAAATCGAGTAAATGCACGAGCATCTTTTTTCGTTAGCGGGAGTGCTTTTAGCTTTTCTTCAATTATGTTCCATTCACTCATTGGATAAACAAATAAACATTGATCTAGACCTCTTGTAACAACAAATGTTTCCCCAAGGCCTTCCCTAAACTTTGAAGGGACGATCATTCTGCCTTTTATATCAATGGTGTGATGGTATTCTCCCATAAACATGCTCGACGTCCCCACTTTCTCTCCCTAACTCACCACTTCCCCCCACTTATCTCCACTTCTATTCTACATTTCTTTTCACAAAAAAAAAACCCTGTAAACACAGGATTTTCAAAAAACTTTTATTTAAATTTTGACAATTTTATGTTTTCCATTAAAAGAATATGACAAGTTTAGCAGTTCTCCTACAAATTCCGGGCCGAACTTGTTTAAATAGTAATAAATATTCCATATTCTTTCTTGCGGATGCAAACTTGGTAATAACTCTAATTCAATGGCTTGAAATTTTGATAGCATCACATCATGTTTTTGTCTTATTCTTTTATCAACTGTTTTTGTAAAGAATTCAAGATGATCCTGAATAAATTCACCATTTTTTTTCAGCACAGCTTTTAAGCTTGGATCAATTTCAAGTGCTGCTTCTACTAATGATGAATGAATCTCAGCTATATTTAATTTCGCTTTTTCAATTAGCGGATTCATATCGATCGGTGTTTCCTTTTGAAGAAATCGCTCTATTGCGCTCTCGACTCCTTCATACAATACTTCCTCTATCCTAATCCCTGTTTCATCGATATTTCTCTCTATTGCTCTTTCAAGAAATGTCATTTGTATTCTGGGCAATACAGGCGGCATTTTCATTTCAAACAACGAAAACACTTTTTTTAATTCTGCCCAATATGTTACTTCACCAGGCCCGGCAATAAACGCCAATGTAGGAAATAAATACTCTTGCATCAACGGTCTTGTGACGACATTATTGCTAAACTTTTCTGGAGAAGTTTCAATTAAATCAATTAATTCAGCCTTCGAATACGTTAAACCAATCTCCGATATATGGAAGGCATCATTTCCCCGCCTTTCAAATAAAAATCGTTCACCATTATGATGAAAAAAGAAATTTGCACTTTGATTACCCATTTCAATAATGGGGGTATATTGATGTTCACGCATTTTTATCTGCTGTGATTGTACCGCTTGATAAATTTCCTCATTTCGATCAACGATTGCTCGAAAACAGGATTTCTCTATTAACTTTAAATCTGGATCCCCTGAATTAATAAGAACAAGTCCGGTATCACCGAAGAGCTTTAGTATGAGCTTTTCAAAAAATTCAACATATGTCTTTGACCTTTCCACACACTCTTTCATAGAACCGATTAACTGATTTGAATAATCTGTTTCTCCTAATGCTTCAAATACCTGCTCAATCCATTCAATTGTTTTTTGCTTGTTTAATGGTTGTTCAGAAACAGATTGTTTTTTCAAAGGATTCTCATTAATGGCTAATTTCTTGGCCATTTTATTGTTCTTAATAAAGATATGATTAATTTCTGCAAAATCATGATCTTCACCAGCCACCCAAAATACCGGAATAACAGGCACACCTAATTTCTGTTCTTGTTCTTTTGCAAGTTTTATAATTGTAATAATTTTATGTATTGTATATAAAGGACCTGTTAATAATCCCGCTTGTTGGCCGCCAATCACAACTAAACTGCTTGGATCTTCTAACCTATTTATATTCTCTAATGTTTTCTCATTATGGTCTAAACATCGATTTGTATATTCTCTTAAATAAGTCGACAGTTCCCTACGCTGAAAGGAGCGTTTTTTCAAATCCTCTGCCCTGCTTTGGAAAACATCAGGCGAGTAAACATGATAATCGAAAAATAGACTGTGATTTATAGTTTGATCTTGTATGTCGTTGACTAATTGGTTCGAAGAGCGTAGGGAGAGTTCAACAATCTCCATATAAAACTTCCTTTCTCGATTAAAATCGTATGCTGGCTCTTTTTGAGCGATGTTTTTCCCTATAAAGGAAATATGTTTTTTATCACTCCAGATGTAAAGCCAAGTACAGTTAAAATAATGTAACCTGCAACAAATAGTAAAAATGTAGATCTCCATGTATTTCTTGTTACCCTTTTTATAGAAGGGTTCTTATATTTAGTCTTTTCAACATAATAGAAGAACAAGAATAAACAACCAATACCAAGAATAATAAATAGTAAAAATGATTTCTCAAAAATAGCAATAAAATGAAAATGCACTGAAACAATAAAAAAAACAGTTGAAAGATCGATCGTTAGAAGAATCGACTTTCTTTGATTATCTATAAAAATGCGTATGATAATATACAGCAAAAATAGACTTATTATTGGCAGTGTAATTAATATTGAAATAATCCAGTTTATGAAACCACTCATATGTCCACCTCTCTACCTGACTTCGATCCCTTTAATGGCAGTGAAAAGAAATGATACATGAGGGATGCTTTTTCCGTTTGAGTTTAAAATCAAATATCCTAAAATTGAATCAATTTCAGTTTTGCGTTGGTGATGAATATCTCGAAGCATAGATGATTCATTCTCAGACGTTTTCATACAAATTCCACACACATGATCCCATAGTTTATCTTTATCTTCCATTCCAAGAATTAATATGACTTCTTCAAAAAGCTCATAAAATAATTTTCTATAATATTTATTGGTCATTAATTCTCCATTTTTCACTCGTAACAATGCTGTTAAGGGATTTATAGTAGCATTGACAATTAATTTTTCCTTTAACATCTTTTCCCATTCCGGCAAAAATACAATTGGAAAATGATTTATCTGTTCGTTACACGATAGGGACAGGTCATGAATTGGCTCAGCTTGATCTTGATATAACGCAAGCTTTGTTATACCTTCTCCAGTGTGGTGGACACTATGTTCGTTTACCTTTAATGCACCGTGCTCAGCTATCCCTACAATAACGCGATGATGTAATAAAGAAGCTAATTGACTTACATGTCCCATTCCATTTTGTAGAAATATAATCGTTCTAGATCTAAGCTTTTTTAGAAGATTTATTATTGTTTCTAAATGGTATTGCTTTACAGTTATGATTAATATGGATTCCTTATAACTTGTTTCCGATGTTGCACATACGTTTGCAGTATGATAAGAACTCCCTTTAACCATCTGAATTCCTAAGTTATTAATCTGATCAGCCTGTTCTTGCCTGTTCGTATAAAGTGTAACTTTATGCTTTTTCGAAAGATAATACGCATAAAGAAGACCCAAAGAACCTGCACCAATTACACCAACTTCCATATAATTCACCTACTTATTTAATACAATAAACACCCTTCCATTATACGTATTGCTCGTTTTTTACATTAATCAGCACCATCATATCAAAAAAAACAATACTTATACTAGAATTTTGCCTATATTATCCTGATGATTAATAAACATCGATATGAAAGCGTTAAATCTTTTTCATATCATGGACTTCGCTCTGCATGATATAATAGTATTACCTATTAATTTCATCTATTTTACATGATCTTTTCTAGATTATTGCATCGAGGGGGAAAAAATATGTTAAAAGTTGAAAGATTATTAGTCAATTATAAAACTTTAGAGGAGTTTAAAAAATTTAAAGAATATGGAATTCAAGAACTATCAATGCTAGAGGATCTTCAATCAAACATAATTGAAGATGACAGCAACTCTCCATTTTATGGAGTTTACTTCGGAGATAAGCTTGTGGCCAGAATGAGTCTCTATCAAGTTGACAAAAAATTCGATCAATACTTTCAACCCCAACAAGATTACTTAGAATTATGGAAACTGGAGGTACTTCCTACTTACCAAGGTAAAGGTTATGGAAGATCACTTGTTGAATACGCTAAATCTTTTCAACTACCCATTAAAACGAACCCCAGAGTAAAATCGAGTGGATTTTGGTCAAAGATGGGTTTTGAACCTGTTAAGTATGATATGGAACGAGATAAAGGAGAAAACCCTTTAGTATGGTATCCAGTTGGAACTACTCAACAATAAATTATTTCTTCTAGTCCTTATTTTAACATGGTTTTAAATAGTACAAAAATACAGCACGGATGAAAGCCGTGCTGTTGTGTTTCTCTTTTATTTTTCTACCCTCTCAAGGTTTCCGTTTTTGTCCATTTGAAATTTAACCTTTCTGCTTCTTTCATCTTCTTGTAGAATCACCATTTTTCTAGCTCTATCCATTATTTCAATTAATGCTCGATAATCCTCTTCAACTATTTGAATATGATTTACAAGTGATTGTTTTTCCTGTTGAAGCTCAGCTATTCTTCTTTCCAAGCTTTGGATTTTAATTTTCAATTGACTATTCTCCTCTTGGACAACTTGAAGAGATGGAGCCTCTTCATATTGTTGAAGAAAGGAAATAAGCTCTTTTATTGTATTTTTCGATTGAGAATCAGCCTGTATTGCAGGAGCTTCTACGGCTACTTCATCATGAGATTCAGTAAGATCTTCTGTATCTTGTGAAATATGTGTTCTTAGTTCTTTTCTTTGTTTTTTTGCAACTTCAATTCCTGTTTTATATTGTTTTCGAACATATGAATTCCATCTAAACCCACAAGCTGCAGGTGTCCTGGATAGTTTACGTCCAACTTCCTCAAAAGCTGCAAGTTGGGTAGCCCCTTCTCGAATATGTCTCAACACAACTTCAGCTAACAATAAATCTTCATCATGTGTCCACGCATCTTGACGAGTAGTTGTCATGATATCTCCCTCCATAAATTACTTTTTTCTATACATATGCAGCTAATAGAATAAGTAGACTAAATTACACTCTATTATGTATGAAAAAAAGAGGGGGACAAATCTACCCTTTTATATTTAAAGTATCAAAAATAAAATGGTAGAATATTACTGTTGGTTATTGAATTTCAACATTTATTCTATAGCTCGTTGAATTTATTACATAAAAAAGCGTAAGAATCAAAGATTCTTACGCTTTTAAGCTGTTACAAATGTATTATTTGCTAACAACGTCTTTTCCTTTGTATGTTCCACATGCTTTACATACACGGTGAGCAAGTTTGCTTTCACCGCAGTTTGGGCATTCTACCATACCAGGTACTTGTAGTTTAAAATGTGTACGACGTAGTCGTTTTCTCGTTTTAGAAGTTCTTCTAAAAGGTACAGCCATTATTCCCACCTCCTTAAAGAGCATTGCGCATAAAGAAACCGATTAGAACCGGTTCAATCGCTGTTGTTAAGCTATAAAAAAATAATTAGCTTTCTTCATTTTCGAAGAAATTTGCCAGTCCAGCCAACCTAGGATCGATCTTATTGTTTTGATCTTCTTCAGAAACAACTTCCCAGTCTTTACCGGCTTGAGGAGCAGCACCTTCTTCATTTGTTACATCATCACAGAACACTTGCATTGGAATTTCAACCACTATGATTTCTTTAATAATGGGGATTAGATCAATCACGTCACCCTCTGGAAGATAAAAATCCTCTTCCGTTTCATAGTCTGATGGTTTTAATAAGAAAGTTTCCGTTGTATCAATTGAAAATGGATACGGAACATCCACTAAAGTTCGAGAACAAGGTAAAACCATTGATCCTGAAATTGATAAGTGGAATGTAGCTTTGGCCGAACTAATATCAGCTCTTCCTTTAACATTTACTAATGAGATGTCTCGAATATCCGAATGAGTTCTAACCAAATCACTTAGATCAATTTCTTCATCAATCTTTAACCCCTTGCTTTGCAATTGATGTAGTTGACTAATTGTCCATTTCAATACATATCACCTCAAGGCAACAAAGGTAATTATAGCCTTCGCAATTATATTTGTCAATATTTTTTCTTTACAGTGTAAGTATACATGATAATCTATTTATTTCAAAATATAAATAGTACACTCATTGATGGTTTGGTATATTTAATTCATTTCTTATTATTATTTTTCATTTTCAGAAAAACTTTCGAACAAGATGAGATATAATGATAAGAAATTGGTTATTGTGATAGTAATCAACTATTTTGAATTTATAATAAAATGTGGTGAGAATATGAATGTTTTAGGAATTGTAGTTGAGTATAACCCCTTTCATAATGGACATTTATTTCATTTAAACGAATCTAAAAAAATGACGAATGCTGATATTGTTATAGCGGTTATGAGTGGATATTTTTTACAACGCGGCGAACCTGCTATTGTCTCAAAATGGACAAGAACTGAGATGGCACTTGCCAGCGGTGTAGACTTAGTGGTTGAATTACCTTATGCATTTGCCACCCAAAAGGCTGAAACATTTGCTAATGGTGCTGTTTCAATTCTTGATGCTCTATACTGTGATTTCCTCTGTTTCGGGAGTGAGACAGGAAAAATCGAGCCTTTTTTAGCTACAAATGAGATGTTATCAAAAGCAGAAAAAAGTTACGATGAACTTATTCAACACTATATAAAAACTGGTATTAGCTATCCGAAAGCGCTAACACTAGCTTTTCAAAATCTTCCGACTGGAGAACATCATTCATCTTATATAGATCTATCGTTACCTAATAATATTTTAGGTTATCATTATGTTAAAGCAATACTTGACCAGAAATCATCAATGAAACCAACAACAATAAAGCGTACGTCTGCCGGATATCATGATCTTCATTTCCATTCACCAACAATAGCTAGTGCAACAAGTATACGAAAAGCCATTTTTTCGGATAATCGAGAAATTGGTGCATATGTTCCTAATCAAACATATAACCTTTTAAACGATTATGAGGGACAACATCAAATTCTTCATCAATGGGAATGTTACTTCCACCTTTTGAAATATCGTATTATGACAATGAGCTTAGATGAAATTAACGCAATCTATGAAGTTGAGGAAGGACTTGAATATAGGTTAAAACAACAAATTCAAAAAGCTACAAGCTTTCAGGAATTTATGGAAAGAATGAAAACTAAGAGGTATACCTGGACAAGACTACAAAGATTATGTACACATATATTAACTAACACGACTAAAAATCAAATAAAAAGTCAAACCCTTCAAAGATCTCCTTATATTCGGTTATTGGGAATGTCATCTAATGGCAGAGAATATTTAAGTACACATAAAAAAAAGATGAAGTTACCAGTTATCTCAAAACTTTCAACGTTTAAACATCCTATATTAGATCTTGATGTAAAAGCTGCAAATACATATTTTATGATTATGCCTGAGCCTTTGCGTTCCGGACTTCTTCAAAAAGAGTTTGCCACACCTCCTATTCGCATTGAAAAAAATTAAGAGAAAGGAATCCCTTTCTCAGCTTGTAGAGAAAGTGGGTGTTTTTCTCTACAAGCTTTTTTATTTTCTTAAAATGTTCTTATAAAGATTAATAAATTTCCTAAGATAACCAAAGAAAAAGCTTCTCACACACCT
>NZ_JAIVLH010000035.1 GCF_020524345.1 Metabacillus niabensis | reverse complement strand
TCCAGGCTATCACGCCCGCCCCTCAATGTAAATTCGAAATAATCTTGCTCACCATACACATTTTTAAAATAAATTGAAAACCATTGTTGACACTTTTACACAAGAATAAGGACTTGACTGGTCTCGGTCCTACTTTTGTCTTTCATACCCCTGATGAAAGACATTTCATTTGGTCTCGGTCCTACTTTTGTCTTTCATATCCCTGATGAAAGACATTTCATTTCGTCTCGGCCCTACTTTTGTCTTTCATACCCCTGTTGAAAGACATTTCATTTGGTCTCGGTCCTACTTTTGTCTTTCATACTCCTCATGAAAGACATTTCATTTGATCTCGGCCCTACTTTTGTCCTTCATACCCCTGATGAAAGACTTTCAAGTAGCCGCCTGCACTCCTTTTGTCTTTCATCCCCCTGATGAAAGACTTTCAATTGGCCGCCTGCACTCCTTTTGTCTTTTGTACATTTGATCAAGACATTTCGCATAGCCTCGACCCTTTCGCTTCCAACTCTTATGAAAGAAACTTCAAAACTCAACCCATTTCCTTAACGAAAAAATTGGTTACGCATTCACATCAACTTCTGATTGGGTTATAATAATACTAGCTAGAAGAGGGAAACTATACATAATAGGTATCCTTAACTTTGAACAATTCAAGGAGGTAAACCGATGGGTTTCATTCTCATTTTAGGTGTTAGCTTAGCATTCCTTACGGCAATTTTTACAGCTGGCTACGAGTCAAAGCCGGGCGTAAAAAAATAAGAACACAAATAGGGAGATTCACGTGATTGATCTTTTATAAAGATCTGTATCACGTGAATCTCCCTTGTTTTTTACGTAAGACCAGGATAATTTTGTTGTCTTAATGCTTCATAAATTAAGATCGCAGCTGTATTTGACAGGTTTAAGGACCGAACTTTGTCTGTCATTGGAAGACGCAGGCATTTGTCCATGTTTGCTTGAATTAAGTCTTTTGGCAGTCCTGTTGTTTCTCTTCCGAAAACAAAGAAATAATCTTTTTCTACATCACTGTAGTCAAAGGTTGTATGTGGTTGTTGACCGAATTTTGTTAAGAAGAAAAACTCGCCTGATGCGTATTTTTCAAATAATTCATCAAGTGAATCATGATACACAACGTTCACATATTCCCAGTAATCCAATCCGGCTCTTTTTAGCATTTTGTCATCTGTTGAAAAACCCAGTGGACGAATTAAATGTAGAGTTGTATTTGTTGCAGCACAAGAACGTGCAATATTTCCAGTATTTGCTGGAATCTCTGGTTGATATAGTACGACATGTAAAGCCAATTTTTTCACCTCATCTAAGTCTGTAAAAGGGATACGTGTTCCCTGTTAATGTTAATCCACTAGTCATTATACCATTGTTACTTCGAACTCGTATCATCGAGAATCCGAAAAAATGCATATTTGATATTTGGTGTATAGGCAGTTGAATCTTCGTAAGCCCAATAGCGCATTCGGCTATTATAAGTTTGTGCATTTACTAATGGCATATTCTCTTCATCCTTAGCAACAACAAATGTTGTATGGTCAAACCGTCCATCCCCTTGAAAATCATAGCAAATAACATCACCAGGCATTAGCTGTTCAGGAGAAGAAACAACTTCTGCTCTTAAGCCGGTTCTGGAATTAGACAAAAATGTCTTCATGGAATGGGCAACAGTCCAGCTGTAGCTCCAGTTATTCGATTGCATCCACCATCCATTTGAGCGATTCGGATAGCCCCTCATCCTGGCTCCGCCAGCATGTAAGCATTGAGAAATAAAGTTCGTACAGTTCACATCAAAGTTTTTGTATTGAGGATTGCTGCTATTCCACCACCGTTCGGCATATTGTACAGCAGCCATACGGTCGTAACGAAAATCAGTTTCTTTGTTTCTCAATTCTTCAGATACCGGGATATCTGAAATATCTTTTTCTCCTTCAGATGTGACTAATTGATCATCTACAAGCTCATCTTGATAGAAGCTTGCTTTTCGATATTCGATTCTTTCTTCAAGGTAAAAGAGGTCTTTCTGTTTATGTAACCATTTATTGTGACAGGCGTATATTGCTTCTTTAAAATGGTCTGTTCGTTTTTCCAGGTTTATGATTTGGATTTTTGAGTTTCCTTTGATAATTTCTGTTTTTCTTTTTTGAGCAGATTGTAGCTTTCTTTCAATTGCTTGTAATTCTTGGTCATTTCGTTCGTTTTTTATGTGTTTAGCATTTATGAGCATTTGAAGTCGGGCTTCGCTTATTTTTGTAAGTTGTTGTTTCACGTTTTTGTCACCACCATATTTTGTCGTTATTACAGGATATGAAGTGACTGATTGGAAATAGTCGTGATTTAACTGTTTTCACAAACTTTGTTGCTTATAAAAAAGTGCTCAGTAATAATTTGGGTTGATTTCCGTTGCAAGTACTCGCTTTCCGCGTGCGGTCTCTGGAGCCTCCTCAGTGCTTTGCACTTGCGGGGTCTCCATCAACACGCATTCCCGCAGGAGTCTCGCACCTTCCACTCCAATCAACAACCTTTGTAAAATGTTACTTGGTAAAAGCATTATTCATGTCAAATAGCTTTTTAAGTAAGCTAAAAAAAACAAAAAAGGCGAAACATCTACGTTAAAGTAGAAATTCCCCCTTATATCCCCGCTTTTTCAGCTAAAAAAGACAAACCTTTTTCAATTTCTTGTTTAACCTCATCATCCTGCTCTTTTTCGAGGGCCTTTCTTAATTCGGGTTCCATCGTCGTGTCACCGATTTTTCCGATGGCCCATGCGGCGGTTCCTCTTATGACAGGTCTTGGGTCTTTGTGCATGACTTGGACTAAGTCTTCAAGAGCTGTTGTGTCTTTGTAATGAGCAAGTGCCAGGATTGCATTTCGCTGGAGGGGTTTTTTGCCTCTCCATGAACCAGAGATATGACCGAACTTTTCCTTAAATTCCCGGTTACTGATCGTTAATAACGGCTTGAGTTTCGGCTTTGCGATTTCAGGATCGGGCTCCATTTCTTCGTGAAAATGAAAATCCTTCCCTTTATTGATTGGACAGATCGTTTGACATGTATCACAACCATATATTCGGTTACCGATTTTTGTTCGATATTGTTCAGGGAGAAATCCTTTTGTTTGGGTGAGGAACGCAATACACTTAGTTGAATCGAGCTGTCCACCTTGAACAAGAGCTCCTGTTGGACAAATATCCAAGCACTTTGTACAGCTTCCACATTGGTTTTCAATCGGTTGATCTGGTGTAAAAGGAATATTTGTAATCATTTCCCCTAAATAGACATAAGATCCAAACTCAGGTGTAATAATCGAGCAGTTTTTCCCACTCCAACCAATACCGGCTCGTTCCGCCACTGCACGATCAGATAGTTCACCTGTATCGACCATTGATTTCATCTGTACATCAGGCAGCTTCTCTTTTATAAAAGCTTCTAATTTCGTCAAGCGATCACGTAGTACATCATGATAATCTTTTCCCCACGATGCACGGCAAAAAATACCCCGGCGGTCTTCTTTCGTACTTCTGGGAGCATGTTGCATTTTGGAAGGATAGGCCAACGCAATGGATATAATCGAGCTTGCTTTTGGCAGCAACTTTATTGGATTCACACGTTTTTCAATATCTGATTCCTCAAAGCCTGATTGATAGCCCAGTTCCTGTTGGGTTACTAGACGCTGCTTTAGTTCTTCAAACATATCCGCAGTTGTAAATCCGATTTTATCAATACCGATCTGTTTACTGTATTCAATCACTTCTTTTTTCAATTGTTCGATGTTCATTGTCTTGCCCTCCTTTCTAAAGACTTATATACAGAAACATCCACTCACACTATGGTAAAATAACTAGACTATATTGTGGAGGTATAAAATGATGGAAATTACGGTTCAGGACCAATTAAAACAGCTCATTCCTGATTTTAAAATAGCTATTGTGCACTATCAAGATATCCAGGTAGGAGACTCCCCACAAATGTTAAAAGGGAGATTACAATTGTTTCAAGAATCTCTTTTCTTTGATTATGAAGATAAAAAAGTGACTGAGATCCCTGCGATTCTTGAATGGAGGAAAATTTTCAAATCCATCGGAACAGATCCAAATCGATATCGTCCATCAAATGAGGCACTATATCGTCGCGTTCAAAAACAGCAATTTCTTCAGCCTGTTAATTCTGCTGTAGATTTAAATAATTTTCTTTCGTTACAGTATCGCATCCCACTAGGAGTTTATGATCTGGACAAGCTTTCAGGTCACATAACAATCAAAATCGGATCTGAAGACGATTCCTATATAGCAATGAACGAACGGGACGTTCAGTTAACGAAAAAATTACTATCATCTGATAACGAAGGAGCATTTGGCAGCCCTTATGTTGATTCAAAAAGATCTGCTGTTTCAACTGCTACAACTAATGCCCTTCATATCGTTTATTTACAGCCATCCATGCCTCATAATGAAGCTGATCAGCTTTTACAAGCATTGTCTACAATGTTTACACAAATACATGGTGGCACTGCGTCTTATCAAATTATTTAGTTTATTTATAAAGGAACTCTTTATTAAGGGGAGTTCCTTTTTATTACAATTAAAAAACGCAATGCATCGTTTATCTAAGAAACGAGACACTGCGTTGTAAGCAATATGTATGGAGCGGGTGAAGGGAATCGAACCCTCATCATCAGCTTGGAAGGCTGAGGTTTTACCACTAAACTACACCCGCAAAACATGTAATTTATTATAACAAATCATCTTTCAAAAATCAACAAGATTATTGAAGAATTTTGTCGAAACAAGTCGATAACAGTCGTAAAAAGTTACTTTATAAGTATAAGTCTTGTCTCATAAATAATCAAGCGTTTTTTATTAATTTATTACCTTTTTTATACTTTTTATTCATGTTTCTTTTCTACATTTTCCTTCATTAATAGACAATATCTAAACTGATGCCCATTCTTCCTAAACATATTCCCCGATTTCCCGATCTTCACATATAGTACAGAGTAAATCATTAACATTTGGGAAGGATGGTAGCATGAGATATAGAAATGGACGCTTTGGATTTGGTGGTGGCTATGGAAGCCCTGGATATAACTATCCGGGAGCAGGTTATGGTTATAATGCTGGTCAAGGCTATCCTGGTTCCGGATATGGATACCCTGGATATGGTTTTGGCGGTGGCGGCTACCCGGGGTATGGCTATGGCCCAGGATATGGTCCGGGTTTTGGGGGTTATGGATTAAATCCGCTTACGACAGGTCTTTTAGGCTTTGGCGCAGGTCTTCTCGGCGGAGCTGTTCTTAACAATAATGATGGTCCATTTCGTGGGTACTATTACTACTGATATAGATTTTTGAACTTTTGACTGCGGGAGACGGTTGCATTCATTAATATTGGAGGCAAGCGTTTCTTGGCAGTTTTGTTAAAAAAATTGAAACATACCTAAAATGGCTGCCCCTATACTAATTCCCGTCGCGATAATCCATTTAATTAATTGCAGATGACTTTGATAGATTTTACTGTCAATTTCTTCTTGTGACGCAATCTTTTTTTCCATCAAGATCTTGTCCACTACGACACGTACATCATTCTCATCCAGATGATTTGAATGAAATTTTTCAAAATGTTCAAGTTGTTGTTCCAATTCATCGATTCTCTGTTCAAGTTCACGCAGCTTATCTGTTTCCTTCATATTCATCATCCTTCTCTACCTTTTTTAATATGTATATTCTATATAGTAGAAAAAGGAGTAAGCTCGTGTAGCTATTACATGAATAAATGATGAAATTCATTAGAAAAGCGCAAGCGCCTTGAACAGCCTAGGGCAAATAAGACGATTTAGAATAGAAGACGTTCATTGTCTTATGACCTCGAGGGCTAGGCGGTGGAGCTAGACACCTACACTAAGTAGAAAATTATATACTTTCCGAAAATAATAGTTGACTTCATGAACAATTTTTTCTAGTATCGGTATTCTAGGGTAATGAATTTTTAAAGATGCATACATATTTATGGGTAAAATACATCTCTAAGAGCATCCTTACGTAAGGTACACTATCTTTTTAAAGGGGAAAGAGGAGGAATGTTATGGAACATTTGGAGAACAGGCAAAAGGTTCTGATTATGATTGCCATCATGTCTGCAATGTTTTTTGCAGCTGTGAATATGACAATTGTCGGGACAGCTTTACCAAAAATCGTCTCTCAAATCGGGGGTATGGAGTACTTTGACTGGGTTTTCACCGTCTATATGTTAACTTCAACAATTACGGCGATGTTAGTTGGTAAGCTTTCCGATATTTACGGAAGAAAAATCTTTATTTTAATCGGTATTGGAATTTTTATGATCGGCGCATTTTTATGCGGAACTTCTGATGATATTATTCAACTTATTATGTATCGCGGTCTTCAAGGATTTGGCGGCGGGATGATCATGTCTTCTGCGTTTACAACAGTTGGTGATTTATTCAGCCCACGTGAACGGGGAAGATGGCAGGGATTACTTGGTGCTGTGTTTGGATTATCAAGCTTATTTGGACCAACTCTCGGCGGTTATATTGTTGATAACTTCGATTGGCATTGGATTTTTTGGGTGTTCCTCCCAATTGGTTTTTTCGCGTTTGCCTTAATCTTGAAACTATACCCTTCACAAAAAGCAAAAGAAAAAGAACCAATTGATTTTCTTGGATCTATTACATTAACAATTACGATTGTCTCATTATTATTAGGCTTCACTTGGGCTGGAGATAAATTTGAATGGGCATCCTTTCAAATCATAGGCTTATTTTCATTAACACTTATCTCCTTACTTGCCTTTATCTTTATTGAACTAAAAGTAAAAAGTCCTGTGCTGCCGCTTTATCTTTTTAAAAACAGTGTTTTCACCGTTTCAAATATTGCGGGGATGCTGATGGGTATGGGCATGTTCGGAACGATCATGTATGTTCCTTTTTACGTTCAAGGGGTACAAGGCGAATCAGCAACAGTATCGGGCCTTGTTGAGATGGTCATGACCATTGCGATGGTTTCATCAAGTATCCTTGTCGGTAATTTAATCACAAAAACAGGGAAATATAAAATCTTTGCTTTACTTGGTTTAATCATCATGGCAATCGGCTTAATTCTAAATTCCACATTACAGGTGGAATCGTCCCTAACAAGATTAATCCTTCAACTAATCGTTGTCGGAATTGGCCTTGGAGTCAACATGCCTGTCTTTAATATTACTGTCCAAAATGCGGTCAGTCATAAATATCTTGGAGTTGCAACCTCTGCTATGCAAACATTCAGGCAGATTGGTGGAACCGTTGGTGTTGCATTACTCGGTTCTGTGATGGGGAACAAGATGGCGAATGAGCTTTCGTCTACTACACAAGTAGAAAATGCTCCAACCCCACCGCCGGAAATGGCTGAAACAATGTCACAACTGCAAAATCCACAAGTATTAATGGATTCTGAAAAACTAGAAAGCATTCAATCAGAATTACCTGCTGACGTGGCACCATTCTTTGAACAATTTATTCAAGTGTTAAAAGAAGCCTTAAACACTTCATTAACAACTGTCTTTACTGTAAGTGCAGGTATTATCGGATTGGCCTTTATTGTGACACTTTTCTTAAAGGAAATTCCTCTCAGAACAACTAATAATGATGAGGAAGAGAATCAGGAAGTCGAAGTTGAGAGATCTTAAACTAGCAGAAGAGGATGTGCGGGTTGCACATCCTCTTTTTACGGCCAATTTTAGCATAAATATCTGTTTATGCAGTTTCAAACCCTGTAAGCAGGAGTAATGTGGAATTTTTGCAGATTCCCCCAACTTTTTTGCACCTTTCAAACTATATTTGTAAGTTCACTCACCTTCTTGCAAATTCTCATTTTATTTTGCAAATCCATTAAAAAGAGTCTGACCTCCACAGTCAGACCCCTTACTTATCTATCGTTTTATTCCTCATTTGTCTCTACTTCCACATCTGCTCCTGCAGCTGCGGCTTTTTCAAGGTCTGCCTGTAGTTCTGCTTCACTTTTTATTTCTTCTTCTTCCTCAGTTTGATTGAACACCTGGTCCCAATCTTCTTTAGGATCGAACATTCCTTCTTCGAGTGTATAATCATTTAAAATAATATGAAGTTCAAGAAGAGTTTTGTAAACACGGTATATATTCTTCTGACTCTCGAAAGGACTAGAAGCTTGGTTGATTTGTATTAAAACCTGTAACAGGTCTTGGCTTATTGAATCACTGGCTTGTTCAGGTAAAAGTTCATCAATTTCCACTGCACGCTGATGCAGCTCTTCCTTAACACTTTCTGAAACCCAACTATCTGAATAATTATCTTGTGGTCCATTTTTTCTTGCATTTACAAAGTAAGAACCATTGACGATTTCTTGGAAATATTCGAATTGGCTGGCTACAAGCTCTTTTGCTTCTTCTTCATTCAATGCCTCAGCAGCAGCTTTTACCTCTCCATCTACTTCAGCCATTGTTTCCACTTCTGCCTCTGTCGAACCTTCAGTCGTTAACTCTTCATTATCTTTAGAAGGATTTAACAAATACAAACTAACACCAATTATTATGATAGCAATAGATCCTAGTATGATTTTATTTCTCAATTTTTGACATCCTTTCTAATGACCCTTCGTATATCGTAATACATTTGGAAGAAAAATCAACTGTTTTGAAGAAAAGTTGCATTAGTTGTAAGATTTAACATGGTTTTGTAATAAGTGTCGTGCTGGTTAATTGGAGCTCCAGGTTACTCGCTTTCCGTGAGTGGGCGGTGATCCTCCTCAGCGCAGGAGCTTGCGGGGTCTCGCATATCCGCCTCCAATCAACCTAATTAAAAAGACTTCAACTAAATTAGTTGAAGTCACAATTATATCGCACTCAAAAACCCCTTAATAAACGGAATTGCTGCACCTATTGGAACTCCATTTTCCGGTGAACGGCTGATATGGATGAACGGGTCTTTACTTGGAAAAGCTGTTTTTTCATTGATTTTTTCATGCAGAAGGTCTACATCACTTTGCTGTAAATAAGGAGAAATATGCCCGCCTAGAATAAATTCTCTGTTAATGACTAGATGAATGTTGTTGATAGAGTAGGCTAGGTGGTCTAAAAAAGCGTTCCATCTTTCAACAAAGGAAGGTGTACCTGAACGAAGTTGTTGAAAGAAACCATCTAAAGATTCATCCTCTTCTAAAAGTGCGGTAACTGAACAATAGGTCTCCATACATCCTTTCTTCCCGCAATAACATGATGGACCGTTAGGATCAATTGTCATATGTTCAACTGTACCACTATGGCCCTCTTTCCCCATCTCAATTTGACCATTCAAGATGATGGCTCCACCTAGATGCATCCCGATCGATAAATAGATGGCATCACCAATATCATTTCTCATCCATAGCTCAGTTGTTGCTGCTCCCTTTGCATCATGGACAAACATGCAAGGATAATCGAGATATTTTGTAAAAACATGAATATTTACGCCGGTAGAATTTAAGATTTTTCCATAAGTGATGCTTTGCCCATCTATTGAGGTTAGAGCTTGTACTGAAAACCCGATACCTAGAACCTGTTCCTTTTCTACTTGAAGGCCTGAAATAAAGGACTGAACTTTATAGCTTAACTCCTTATAGTAGCTTTCTTCATTAGCATAGGCCAGTGGCAGCTCTGTTTTCTGAAAAGTACCGCCAAGCAAATCGATCGCCAATATTCTCACTTTTTTCTTTTGAATCTCTACGCCAATGCTGATTCGGGCTTGAGGACATATAGCATAAGCAGTTGCTCGTCTTCCCACCGACGATTCAAACTGTCCGCTTTTTTCAATTAGTTTTTCTTTCTCTAAACGAACTAGATTTTGAGTGACAGTTGGTAAGCTCAGACGTAACTGATTCGCGATTTCCTGCTTTGAAAGCTTTCCATTTTGATAGATAAGATGATAGATCGATGAATAATTGCTTTTTTTAACATCTTTAAGTGTGATGCTTTGATCCATATGAATACCCCATTAAACAAAACGTTTTTATAAAAATACTTTATTTAAATTAATTAAAATATATCATAAAAACCTTTACAAAAACAACTTTGGCAAGATACTTCTTGCCATTTTTTCATTTTATTCATGTTGACTGTGACAGAAAAAGGATTTATTATATAAATTAATTTTATAAAGTGTTTTTACAAAATAGATTTATATAAATTGAGAGGAGCAATTAACATGGGGATTATTGAAAAAATGCGACTAGATGGTAAAAAGATTTTTGTGACTGGTGGAGCAAGAGGAATTGGGAAAAGCGTAGCAACTGCCTTTGCTGAAGCTGGCGCAGATTTAGCCATTGTTGACTTAGATATTGAAGAAGCAACGAAAACAGCTGAGGAGCTGGAAAAAAACAATAAAATTAAAGCGATTGCAATTCAAGCAGATGTGACAAAGCCTGAAGATGTTGACAATATGATGGAGAAAATTCTTGATACGTTTGGCCGTTTAGATGTTGCCTTCTGTAACGCAGGAATTTGTATGAATATTCCAGCGGAAGAAATGACATTTGATCAGTGGAAAAAAGTCATTGATATTAATTTAACAGGTGTATTTTTAACAGCACAAGCTGCAGGAAAAGTGATGCTAACGCAAGGTAGCGGATCAATTATTAATACTGCGTCAATGTCAGCTCATATCGTGAATGTGCCACAGCCGCAATGCTCTTATAATGCGTCAAAAGCAGGTGTTATCCAGCTAACAAAATCACTTGCAGTTGAATGGGCAACAAGAGGTGTACGCGTGAATTGTATCAGTCCGGGTTATATCGGAACAGAATTGACATTGAATTCCCCTAGCTTACAACCATTAATTCAACAGTGGAATGAGATGGCACCGCTTAAACGCATGGGTAAACCTGAGGAACTTCAATCAATTTGTGTGTACCTTGCAGGAGACACAAGCAGCTTTACAACAGGTTCCGACTTTGTCATAGACGGAGCATTTACTGCTATTTAACAGTCTACTAGAATGTGATTTTTTGTTATAAAAGGAGACCAACTACCTATGAATTACTTACTTGGAACAGATATCGGAACATCAGGTACCAAAACGATTTTAATGGACACAGACGGGAACCTTATTGCTCAGGATTTACAAGAATATGATGTCCTGACTCCAAAGCCTTTATGGGCTGAGCAATGGCCTGATGTATGGCTGCAGGCTGCTATTTCTTCCATTAAAAATACCGTACAAAAGTCAGGTATTCCAGCCGAAAACATCCGTGGACTTGCAATTAGCGGCCTTTATGGAGGGTCCGGAATCCCTCTTGATGAAAGGATGGAACCTGTCCGTCCTTGTATGATCTGGATGGACCGCCGGGCAGAAGCAGAAACAAAGTGGGTCTTAGATACGATCGGAGAAGAAAAACTGCTGGAAATCACCCATAATGGAGCAGATCCTTACTATGGATATACAAAAATACTATGGATGAAAAACAATGAACCGGAAAATTGGAAGAAAACAAAGCTCTTTCTCCCACCTAATGACTATGTCATCTATAAACTAACTGGTGAAATTGCCATTGATTACTCTTCTGCAGGAAATATCGGCGGTATTTTCGACATGAACAACAGAACATGGTCCAAAGAAATGATGGATAAAATGGGGATTCCCCTCTCCATGATGCCGGAGAAAATCGTAGAATCGACTGATATTGTTGGCTGCTTAACGAAGGAGGCTGCCGTTGATCTTGGCTTATCAGAAGGAATGCCGGTTATTGCAAGCGGAATCGATTGTGGTGCTGCAAACATTGGACTTGGAGTCTTTGAATCTGGTCTTTATGCTGCAGCGATCGGAACCTCGATGTGTGCCGCATTAATTTCTGACAAACCTGTAAAGGGTAAAGATCTGATTGTTTGGCCTTACCTTTATGATGCGAAAAAGTTATCTTACTACTTTGCAGGCGGTGCAACAGCAGGAGCAATCGTGAAATGGTTCCGTCAAACCATGTGTCAATTCGAAATTGAGCAGGAAAAAGCCGGTGGAAAAAATGCCTATGATGTGCTGAATGAACAGGCATCGAACATTCCGGCAGGCAGCGAAGGATTAATTGTCCTTCCATACTTTATGGGAGAAAGAAGCCCAATTTGGGATTCAGATGCAAAAGGAACGATTGTCGGACTTTCACTAGCCCATTCAAAAGCTCATATTTATCGTGCATTTTTAGAAGCAGTTGCCTTTTCATTACGTGATGCCATGGAAGCAACCTGCGAAAATCTGGGAGAATATATCCTGCTTGCTGGCGGTGTTACCAAGTCTACATTATGGAGACAAATCTTTGCGGATGTTACCGGCTATCCAGTTGTCTGTCCCCTCCATGATGTTGAAGCAAATATGGGAGATGTCATGCTGGCAGGAATCGGAACAGGTCTTCTCTCTTATGAAGACGTGAAAAAATGGCAGGTATTAGATGAAAAGATTATGCCTAATAAAGAAAATCATGAAAAATACAATGACTATTACAAAGTCTACAAATCTATTTATCAAAATTTAAAGCAAGATATGAAAACGTTGACAAAACTATCATAACTTTAATGGCAAAATGTAAAACCCTTCTTGTTGATTGCAGCGCAGAGAGTATCTCTTGCTGCAATTAACAGCCTACTTTTAAAAAGCAATTTCCGAAAAGGAGATGTGATTTTCATGAAACAATGGACAAAAAGAATTGGATATGGTGTTGGAGATTTGGGGTGTAACCTCGTATTCAGCACAATGGCTTCTTACTTAATGTTTTTTTATACAGATGTGTTTGGTATCACAGCAGCCGCAGCAGGAACACTTATGTTAGTAACAAAAATTATTGATGCCTTAACAGATACAGGGATGGGAATACTCGTAGACCGAACAAACACTAAATGGGGCCAAGGCAGACCTTACTTTATCATTGGTGCACTGCCGTTTGCGATCTTTACGGTGATGACATTTATTGTTCCTGACTTCAGCATGAACGGAAAACTAATTTGGGCTTATGTGACATATACGTTGCTATGCACGGCTTATACAGTCGTAAATATACCATTGAATACCATTGTTCCAAGACTTACCTCAGATCTTCATGAACGTAACTGGTTAGTTTCAACAAGAATGATTTGCGCATTAATTGGAACCGCTTTAGTAATGTCAATTACCATGCCGTTAGTAGAGTTCTTCGGGCAGGGAGATACACAAAAAGGATTTCTGATTACAATGACTCTCTACGGTATATTAGCGATGATATTGTTTGTATATACCTTTATGAGCACAAAAGAAGTTATTCCACCGTCAATTCAACCTGGCAAGTCGTCTATTAAAGAAGACTTAAAAGGACTGACAGGTCAAACGTTTATTTTCTTAATTTTAAACTTCCTGTACTTTGCGCTATTTGTTATTAGAAATACAACGGTTATTTATTATTTCACCTATAATCTGGGACGTACTGATTGGCTGACTTTCGTAGGGCTGTTCGGTATTTTATCCGGGTTACCTATGTTATTTTTGTTACCTTGGCTTCAAAAGCTTATGCCCAAGAAAAATGTTCTGTTATTAAGTACAGCGATCTTTATTGTTGGAGACTTAATGATTTATTTCGGAAAATCATCAGCTGTACTACTTGTTGCAGGTCTTGCCGTTACAGGTCTTGGCATCTATGGAATCTTCGGTACAACATTTGCGATCCAACCGGATGTTATTGATTATTCAGAGTACAAGAAAAAAAGAAGTATTTCCGGTATGATTGCCGCTTTCCAAGGCTTTTTCGTAAAAGGAAGCATGGGACTTGCGAGCGCTTTTATCGGTTTGCTATTAAGTATGGGCGGATATGTTCCGAATGCAACACAAACACCAACTGCTCTGCAATTTATTGAAATCAGCTTTATTTGGACACCATTGGTGCTTTGTGCACTTATTATTGTTACTACATTATTCTATAAACTCGACGGTCAGCGAAAAGAAATGAGTAAAGAACTCGAACGCCGACGTGAATTAACAGAACAGAATGTGGTTAATCTTTAAAATAGAAGCTCAAAAAGGACGGTTCATCGCGAACCGTCCTTTCTTTTTAGTTATTCCAAAGCTCAACTCGATCCTTAATCAAGTCAGTACGCATTTTTTCAGCATCTTTTGCTCCTGCTTTATCAATTTCAGCTAGGAAATTATCATAAAGTTTATCAAAATCTGCAGGGTCTGCTAAAATGACTTCAGGAATTCGTTTCTTCACAATATCTAACACTTTTTGTTCAATTAATGCTAATTCTGAATCACCTGGAACTGTTATGTTAAATGCTGCTCCCCAAGGTTTAACAGGGAACTCATCTGCTTGTGGATACAGATCTTTCCACATTTCAACTCCATAGTTTGTTAACACTTCTTTTTCAACATCTGTATAAGCATCTTTCACTTGCTCCGGTGAAGCGATTGTATAGGTTTGTCCTGTTGAATCTTCAACTCCATCCCCATATGACGGCGCAAAGCCTTTTAACACACCTATACCTGTTTCTTTTACATAGTTTGCATTGTTATTTCTCTTATCCATCTCTTCTTCAGAGATGACACGCTTTCCATCAACTATTTCGTAATGTTCACCTTCGATACCCCAGTTTTGTAGAGTTTGCCCTTCTTCAGATGCTAGGAAATCAAGGAATTTAATCGCTGCTACAGGGTCTTCTGCATCAACTGAGATCCCAATACCCCAACCAGCTAAGTAACCGGCGCTTTGGAAATTGGCATGTTTGATATCTTCAGAAAGTGTTGCAGGATATAAACCGTACATTTTATCTGTCTTACCTTGTTCACGTAATGATCGTTGTGCTTCAGCAAATTGCCAGTCGTCATCAATAATACCAAGTACACGACCGGATGAGAGCTTAGCTAAATATTGATCATATTTTTGCACAAAACTTTCAGGATCAAGTAATCCTTCATCATTCATATGGTTTAACCAACGGAAGTATTCTTTTTCCTCTGGACGTTTGTAATGGAATGTCGCTTCATATGTTTCAGGATCAACATAGAATTCTCCATCATCAGATGCACCTGTTGACCAGAAAGCCGGATTCGTTGTCGAAATCATAATACGCCAGTCATCTGCTAGAAGAGATAAACCAAGAGTTGGTTGGCCGTCAATTGTCGGGTTCTTTTCTTTGTAATCTCTGATAGCGTTTTCAAAATCCTTCAATGTCTTGATTTCCGGATAACCTAATTCTTTTACAACTGCATGCTGTAACCCTACACCATGACTTGGGTTAAAATATTGTTGATCAATTGCCGTTGTAGGAAGAATATAGATACTTTCATCATCATTACTCCATTTTAAACGGCTTAAATAGTCACCATATATTTTCTTTAAATTTGGTGCATGTTCATCAATTAAGTCGGTAAGATCAATAAGTGCACCTGCTTCAACAAGTGTTCCCGCTCCACCTTTAGGAAGAATCAAGTCAGGATATTCACCACTAGCCACCATTAACGCGATTTTTTGTGTTCCACCGTTTACATCAAATTCCGGATTAATGGTAACACCTGTTTTTTCTGTCACAAGTTTACTAACCGGACTTTGCATATCATCCCATTGTGAATGGATATCTGCACTAAATAACGTAAGCTCTGTCACACCGTCTTTTTTACCATCACCTTCATCTGAAGACGATTTACTACTACATCCTGAAAGAACAAGCACGAAACTAAGTAACAAAAACAGCATCATTTTTATTGAACGCTTCTTCATCATGTACCCCCTAATGTTTTTATAATTTAAGAAAAAAGATCACTTTATACAAGACAAATCTTCAAGATTCACCTCCTTAAAGTGAAGAATTGATGACAATCAACTCTTCACAGCACCAATTGTCATACCTTGAACAAAATACTTTTGCACAAAAGGATAAACAATTAAGATTGGAACAATCGTCACCATTGAAATAGCCATTTTAATCGATTCAGGTGATACTACACTTTTTAATTGTTCTGTTGATAAACCTTTCATCGCATCTGGATCTGTACTACCCATTGACGTGTTTTGCAATATTTTCATCAATTCATACTGTAATGTCGTTAATCCCTCATTCATGCTGTTATAAAGATACGTATCAAACCAGGAATTCCAGTGCCCAACTGCGACAAACAATGCAACTGTCGCTAACACAGGCTTACATAACGGTAAGATAATTTTCCAGAAAATCGTGAAATCATTTGCTCCATCAATTTTTGCTGATTCTTGTAAAGAATACGGAAGTCCATCGATAAACGACCGAACAATAATAATATTAAAGGCATTCACTATACCCGGGATAATGTACACATAGTAGCTGTTAATTAAACCCAAATCTCTGATTAACATGTATCCGGGAATCAGTCCTCCGGAGAAATACATGGTCAAAACGAGAATCGTAGAAAAGAGCTTTCTGCCTTGAAAGTCAGCACGACTTAATGTATAAGCAACCATTGCCGATGAAAGCACACCCAGTATCGTTCCAATGACCGTTCTGGAAGTTGAGTTGATAAAGCCCGTTACTAAATTGTCATACTTAAAGATTTCTTTATAGTTATCAAGAGTAAACTCCCTTGGCCATATATGAATGCCTCCCTTTACGGTATCAACCGATTCATTCAATGAAACGGCTAATACATTTAAAAACGGATATAGGGTGACAATCGTGATTAACGTTAAATACACATAGATGACTGTATCAAATGTTCTTTCATTAAGCTTCGTTCGACTGAATGTTGTCATTTTATTAGCCATGATGTTCCCCTCCCTTACATGACACTTTGATTTGCATAGCGTTTAAAAATGCCATTTGCAATAAATAGTAGAATAATGCTCACAACAGAGTTGAAAATACCGATCGCCGTACCGTAAGAGAAACGTCCCAATCCGATACCATAATTCAGTGCATAAAGATCTAATACTTCAGCAAAGTCAACAACGAGCGGATTACCGAGTAACAGTTGCTTTTCAAATCCAATTGTTGTTAAATGACCAATATTTAAAATAAGCAGAACTAAAATCGTCGGTCGGATACCCGGCAATGTAACATGCCAAATTCTTCTTAGTCTTCCGGCACCATCTACTTTTGCCGCTTCATATAGCTGTGGATCGATTCCGGCAATAGCAGCTAAAAAGATAATCGCATTCCAGCCCATTTCCTTCCAAATATCAGCTGCAACAACAATTCCCCAGAAATACTCACCCTTTGCCATAAACTGAACCGGCTTGTCAATCATTCCCCAGCTTATGAGCAATTCATTAACCACACCGCCATCAATAGATAGCATTTTCGTAACAATCCCTGCGACAACAACCCAGGAAACAAAGTGTGGTAAATAAGTAATCGTTTGCACGGTTCTCTTCAAAAAATTTATCCGAACCTCATTAATCAATACGGCAAAGATGATCGGCATCACAAATCCAATTGTTAACCCGAGCAAACTCATACCTAACGTATTTCGAAGCGCTAAATAAAACCGCTCATCACTAAATAATTGTATAAAATGTTCAAACCCGACCCATTCCTGCTCAGTAAAAGATCGTGCAGGTTTGTAATCTTGAAAGGCCATCGTCCATCCCCATAAAGGGAAATAATTAAAAATCAGAACTAAAATTATAAACGGGACAGACATCATATATAAGTACTTTTGCTGTACAAATGTTTGCCAAAAGCTTCTCTTATTCCTCTTTAAGGACACCTCTTTTACATTGGCTTCTGTATTTTTAACAACCGCCTTCATAACGTTCCCCCCTTATCTATAGCTAAATGATAACGCATACAAAAATAAGAAAGTACCTAACAAATTAGACGTAAAATCATGTAAAAATTTTATAATGGGTGTGTAGTATGGTTGAAGAACATAACCCGGTTTCCCCCGCTCGAAATGTCTTTCATCCTTCTGATGAAAGACAAAACCCTCTGCTTTCTCCATCCAAATGTCCTTCATTCTCCTGATGAAAGACATTCCCCGCTGCTATCCTCACCCATATGTCCTTCATTCTCCTGATGAAAGACAAAACCTCTGCTTTCTCCATCCAAATGTCCTTCATCCTTCTGATGAAAGACAAAACCCTCTGCTTTCTCCATCCAAATGTCTTTCATCCTTCTGATGAAAGACAAAACCCTCTGCTTTCTCCGCCCAAATGTTCTTCATTCTCCTGATGAAAGACATTCCCCTCTACTTTCCTCACCCATATGTCCTTCATCCTCCTGAGGAAAGACATTCCCCGCTGCTTTCCCCACCCAAATGTCCTTCA
The DNA here is from genome assembly GCF_020524345.1 of Metabacillus niabensis. Lineage (GTDB taxonomy): Bacteria > Bacillota > Bacilli > Bacillales > Bacillaceae > Metabacillus > Metabacillus niabensis_B. The sequence goes on along the minus strand of NZ_JAIVLH010000035.1, from coordinate 12,265 downwards.
TCCTCCTGATGAAAGACATTCCCCGCTGCTTTCCCCATCCATATGTCCTTCATCCTCCTGATGAAAGACAAAACACCCTCTGCTTCCTCACCCAAATGTCCTTCATCCTTCTGATGAAAGACACTCCCCTCCTGCTTTCCTCACCCAAATGTCCTTCATTCTCCTGATGAAAGACATTCCCCGCTGCTTTCCCCACCCAAATGTCTTTCATCCCCAAGTGAAAAACAAATCCCTCCCCCAATCAAAACAAAAAGGTCCCTCACACTACCGATGAAGGACATCTTACACACCTATAGATAATTACTTTACTTTCTTCCGATACGTAGATGGAGAAGAGCCTACGTATTTTTTAAATTTGTTATGGAAATAATCCACATTTGTGAATCCGACTTGTTCTGCGACTTGGTATACTTTTAACCCTTGGTTTAGCAATTTTTTGGCGTTTTCGATTCGCACTTTATCGAGGTAGGTGTTGAAGTATTCCCCTGTGTGATTTTTAAATAACTTGCCTAAATAAGCGCTGTTATAGTTAAAGATTTCTGCCAGCATTTCTAGTTTTAAATGTTTATGGTAGTTTCTAAGAATGAAGTCTTCCAGCCGTTTCATTTGGTCATGCTGATCTCCATATTCTAAGCTGCTCATTATTTTCATCAAAAGCTTTTGAATATAGTTCATGAGTTGAGACAGATTGGTTTGCTTATAAATATCCACCATACTTTCGTAAACTTCAGACAGAACAGATTGGATTTCGGGTTTTTCGGCAGAGCATTTATTTAATACGGATGATAGAATTCGAAAGTAATATCTTTTTATTTGTTCTTCGGTCGATCGTTCATTGACAAGCAATTGGGCAATTTCTATTAATCTTTCTTCAATTCCCATCTTACTCGCAATATCAATGGCAAAGTAGATTTTCTCAGCATAGGAGTCCAAGATCGCTTCATAGACGTCCGCTCTTTCCATTCTTACCTCTTGTGGAGGGATAATTGGCTTCGAATCCTTACTCAGAAATCCCCTTTCCTCAAAAAAGAAATGGTTTTCCAGTAACTGATTCGCCTGCCGAAATGCTTCTGATAAGTCTTCAATACTTGTCACAACTTCACTAATACTTATAACGGGATCATAGATATCCACGATCTTTTTAATTGTTTCAAGTAGATATTGATAGGATTCCTGTGTTTTTGGTATATCTTTTAAAACCATTCCGATTCCTGAATCATTGCTAAATAATGCGCCTCTGTCAGGTTCAAATGACTGAGCAAGAAGCTGCTTCACTTCATCTATATCCATGTTATTAGCAGATAAACATTTAAATAGAATGATTTGATATTCCTTTGAATCAAGCTGCCAAGCTGCTAATTCGTCCTCTACTATTTTCTGATTAACATTTTCACCATGCAGAAGTGAGAGGATAAAATTATTTTTGAGGACTGTTTGGTTACTCATTTTCAGCTCATCTAGTGTATGCTGTTGATCTAATTTCTTTTTTAGTTTCTCTAAATATTCGACTAATTCGTCCTCGTCAACAGGCTTTAATAAATAGCCACCGACTCTTGCACTTATTGCTTTTCTCGCATATTCAAAATCGGCGTGTCCGCTTAGGATGATAAAATTGATATCTTTATCGTGTTCACGGATTGTTTCAATGAGTGTAATCCCGCTCATTTCCGGCATGCGGATATCTGCGATAATCAGATCAAAATGATGGTTGCGGTACTTTTCGAGTGCTTCTTTTCCATTTGATGCAGAATCGATTATTTCAAAACCATAGCTTGTCCATGGAATTAGTGTTCGTAATCCTTCTCTAATCATCGGTTCGTCGTCAACAATTAATACTTTATACATGAAGATTCCCCCTTATATCGATCACAAAGCAAATCTCTGTTCCCGTTGAAGGATGACTTTCGATCTGAAGGCCGCTCTGCTCTCCAAAGGTCAAGCTTAACCTTTGATGGACATTAAGCAGGCCGATTCGATTTTCACGATTATCATCAACATTTTTTAAGGTTTCCTTGATGGACTTTAGCTTTTCTTCACTCATGCCTACTCCATTGTCCAAGACACATACAGTTAAAAAATGTTCATTCACTTTCGCTTCAATAATGACTTTTCCATCCTTCTCTTTATTCTCTAATCCATGGATGACAGCATTTTCTACTAATGGTTGAATGATGAGGGGATTAATCAAGATTTGCTCTGATTTTGGATCAATCTTTAATTGATAATCCAGTCTATCGCCATATCGGAATTTTTGAATATCCAAGTAGCATTTTATTAAGTCGATTTCATGTTTTAGCGGCACCATTTCTCCTGTGACTGAAATGCTTTTTCTCATTAATTTACCAAGTACTTTTACAACTCTGGCAATCTCCTTTTCTCCTTTTATATGTGCCTTCATGCGTATGGACTCCAACGCATTAAATAAGAAATGCGGATTGATTTGGCTTGCCATCATTTTCAGCTTAATTTCCTGCTGACGTTTTTCTAATATATTTTTTTCGATATGAACCTTTTCAACCTCATCAATCAATTCTTTAATATTTGTCACCATTTTATTTATTTGATTCGACAAAAGGCCAATTTCATCTGAGCCTTGTACATGAATGACCGCATCCAGGTTTCCTTCTCCAACCCTTTTAATTTGCCTATTTAACGTAATAATCCGGTTAGATAAAATTTTTGTAAAAAAGGTAATCAATAACAATGCAACAATTAAACTAATTCCCATAACCAAAAGTCCATGTTTCACAAACCGGTCTGCATCAGCCATAATCACTTTGTTCGGAATCACAGATACAAATTTTAATTCATTTTGACTATCATCTGTCAGTAGAGTATCGATTAAGACTTCTGCGTCTTCTCCATCCAGTTTTCCATTATAAGAACCTGTTGCTCCATCTAGAGGAATTTCAGATTCCACTGTACTGAGAAGCTTTTTGCCCATATATTCTTTACGGTTCGAAACCACGATATTATTGTTTTCATCCACAACCATCATCGGCGATTGCTCCTGGCTTAGAATTTCATAAAGATAGTCATTTCTAATATTAATAACCAAAACAGCATTTGTTTTGTAATTTGAATACTTAATATTGCGGACCAAGCTTAAATATTCTTGATCATTTCTTGTTTCATCAGGTATATAAAACCAGCCAATTAATCCATTTGCCCGTTCTGCCGAATGGTACCAAAACGGCTTAACCTCTACATTAGACTGCGGGATGAACTCCCAGTTATTCAGCATGGTTGTATTTTCTGTATAAAGCCTGATATTTGATATTTCTTTAAATGTTTCCTTGTATTCTGCAAACTTTGTGTAAGAATCATAGGCGATGAACACTTCTTGAGTTGTTTGATAGGTTGTATTCACAATCCGTTCTAATTGAGGATCCAATGTTACATTATCTGAAACATAAATAGCCTTTTCCAATGCTTCAGCTGTCCTCTTTTTCACACGTTCCACATTGGCTGCCGATTGTTCTTTTGCATCATCAAGCGCTGTTGACCTGAGTTCATGTGTTAAAAATATTCCTACCATTAAGAGAGGAATCATCACAGCAACCATAAAGGAAAAGACAATTTTTGATTGAATTTTCATATTGTTAAACAAACGAATAAGAGATTTCATGACTACACCAGCTGTTTCGTTAAAATTTTATATAAATTTAATTGTAAGCGTAAACATTTTATTGTGCAATATCATCTTTCTACCATACCTCTAAAAATGGATGAAGACCCCTTTAAGGTCTTGCATCCAATAGTTATTTTTGTTCAATGATGGCTACTCCGTGTGCCGGGATTTCCACTGTTTCCTGGACTTGTTCTTTTGTTAATAAGTTGATACCCGTCACATTCTGGATGTTTACTAGACCAGCCTCTTTCGTATGATTTAAAACAAATAGAAAACATTTGCCATCTTTGTAACGTTTGGTGATTTCCACTCCTACCGGTGCTGTAAATTCAGCCTGGAATCCTTTCTCTTCTGCAAGATGACTCACTAAATCTTGTAAAAACTCATCATCAGAGCTTGAAGCCACATACCATGCCTGACCTTTTCCGAATGTATTTCTTGTTAATACCGGCATACCTTTGTAAAAATCTTCCCCATATGTTGCCAGAACCTCTGCCCCTTCAGAATGAATGAGGTCAAAGAGCAGGTTACAGCTGTATTCTCCCTTTAAGTTACCAAGCTGCTTATCTATGACGATTTTATTTGTATGCTCTGGAGACAGTGCATCAATTTCCTCTGACCAAATCCCTAAAACGTTACGAAGTTCTCCTGGATAGCCGCCAAGTGTCACAAGATCATGTTCATCGACAATTCCGCTGAAGAATGTTGTAAGGAAGGTCCCTCCATTAGAAACATAGTTTTCTATTTTATCAGCATAGCCTTGCTTCACCATATAAAGAACAGGAGCAACAACGAGATCATATTGTGATAAATCTGTATCCACACTAATCATATCCACCTGGATATTTTGGTTAAAGAAAGCTTGGTAGTATTTATGAACTTCATCTACATATTTTAATGAAGCAGATGGACCACTTGAGAATTCAGTTGCCCACCAGTTATCCCAATCAAACACAATCGCCACTTTTGAATTCAGCCTTGAATCCAGTAAAGTATCAGATAACGCAACTAACTCATCCCCAAGCTCAGCCACTTCCCTAAATACCCTTGTATTCTCATGTCCGACATGTTCAATTACCGCTCCATGAAACTTCTCACATGCACCCTGTGAGCGTCTCATTTGGAAAAATAACACTGTATCTGAACCATGTGCAACTGCCTGATAACTCCATAAGCGCATCACACCAGGACGTTTTAAAGCATTGTAAGCTTGCCAGTTTTGCTGACTAGGTGTTTGCTCCATTAGCATGAAGGGCTCGCCATCTTTTAATCCTCTCATTAAATCATGGCTCATCGCTGTAAAGCTGACCGGTGTATCAATTCCCGGGTAGTTATCCCATGCAATAACATCCATATATTTCGCCCATTTTTGATAATCTAACGGCTTGTATGCCCCCATAATATTTGTTGTGACAATCGAATCAGGCATGGCACTCTTGATTATGTCATACTCGATTTTATGACATTCCAACATACTATCAGAGTTAAAACGGGCATAGTCCAGTGAAATCCCTTGGAACATTGTTTGTCTTTCACCGAAATGCTCACTTAGAAGATTAGGAACAACAATTTCATCCCAATCATAAAACGTATGTCCCCAGAAACTCGTATTCCAGGCTTTATTCAGTTTTTCCAGTGTTTCATATTTCTTTTTCAACCACACACGAAATTCTTTTTCACAGTTATCACAATAGCATGCACCGCCCCATTCATTTGAGATATTCCATAATAAAACGGATGGATGGTTCTGGTAGCGATCAACTAATTTCTTAACAAATAAAGAGGCATATTTCCGGTAGTTCGGACTGTTTGGACATGAGTTATGTCGCCCGCCGAACTTTCTTCTTTTCCCATCAAATTCAGTTCGCAGGATATCCGGGTATTTTTTTGCCATCCATGCAGGATGTGCGGCTGTTCCTGTTCCAATCCCTACTTTGATGTCATGTTGATGAAGTGTGTTAATCACCTCATCAAGCCATGTAAAATCATATGTGACTTCATCCTTTTGACTTGTGGCCCATGCAAAAATATTCACACGCACAAAATCAATGTTAGCCTTTTTAAACATCCTCATATCTTCCAACATTGTTTCACGATCATACTGCTCAGGATTATAATCTCCACCATAAATCATTTTCGGTATTTTTTTACTTATCATGATGTTCCCTCACTTTTAATAAATATTCTTTCATTCTCATTCATTGCGACAGCTTCTGCATTCGATACCGTTGTACCATCTTCTTTTTCAATGATGAAAGAGTGGTTTTTATATGAAACTTGCAAGCTTCCTTTAACTGTTGCTTGGATATCAGCTAGCTTTAGTTGTCCGTTTTCCCATTCAATATTGACGATGAATCCGCCCCTGGCTTTGATCCCTTTTACATAGCCAGTTAACCATTTTTGCGGGAGTGCCGGCAGTATCTCAATTTTCTCTAAATGACTTTGCAGAAGCATTTCTACAATACCAGCAGTTCCCCCAAAGTTCCCGTCGATTTGAAATGGCGGATGATCGTCAAAAAGGTTTGGATGTGTTGAACGGGCTAACAATGTTTGAACATAGTGATAAGCTTGGTTATGGTCGTGAAGTCTCGCAAATAAATTAATCAGCCATGCACAGCTCCCCCCTGTATGTCCGCCACCATTTTGAAGCCTGTATTCCAACGTTTTCCTTGCCGCCTCTACTAATTCTGGTGTTTCGATTTCATTGATTTGATTGCCGGGATATAGGCCGTACAAGTGTGATACATGACGATGTCCGGGCTCATGCTCCGGGAAGTCTTTATACCATTCTTGTAATCTGCCTTCCTTATTCACTTGAAAAGGAAAGAGTCGGTTGACCGCATTCTCCAGCTCTTGTCTAAATTCTTCATCAATGCTTAATATGTGACTTGCTTCCATACAATTTATGAATAATTCCCTTATCAATGTCATGTCCATTGTAGAAGCCATGGACACACTGCAAGATTCCCCACCTTCTGTTAAAAACTTATTTTCCGGAGATGTTGACGGGTTTGTAACGAAATACCCATCAGGACCCTCGATCAACCAATCAAAACAAAATTCTGCCGCACCTTTCATTAACGGATAAGCCTTCTCTCTTAAAAATTGCTCATCCAATGCATATTGATAACGCTCCCATAAATGACTTGTTAACCATGCTCCTGCCATTGGCCAAAATGCCCATGATGCTTGACCGGAAGATGGCGTGCTCATCCGCCATAAATCAACATTATGATGAACAGCCCACCCTTTTGTACCGTACAATTCAGAGGCTGCTTTTTTCCCTGCTAAACTTAAATCATCGATCATTGAAAACAGCGGCTCATGGCATTCACTTAAGTTACAGCTTTCAGCTAACCAGTAATTCATCTCTGTATTAATATTTGTTGTATAATCACTATTCCATGGCGGCTGAATAAACGGATTCCATATTCCCTGCAGATTAGCAGGCTGTGTGCCAGGACGTGAGCTTGTGATCAGCAAATATCTACCATACTGAAAATACAGCGCTTCAAGCTCTGGATCATTTTTTTCTTGCTTATATACTTCAAGCCGTTCATCAGTTGGCAGGTTACTATATTTAGAGTTTCCCAGCTGGATGTCAACTCGGTTAAAAAGAGTGTTATGATCGTGTATATGTGTATCTTTTAAGCTTTCAAAAGGTAGTTCAGATGCTTTATTGATCCATTTTCTGCAGTCGGTTTTCATGTTTTCCAAATTATTGTCTGGTTCTTGGTCGAAGGTTGTAAAATTTGTTTTGGCAGTCAGGAACAACGTGACAGATTGCGTGTTGGAAATTTCTACTTTTCCATTTTGAATTTGAACCGTTCCTTCCTCTGCATTTACTTGGAGATGAATTTGAAATTGCAATCCACGGTCATCATCATACTTAATCTTTTCAGGTACCTTGACCGAGATCGGACTTCGGCCGTGAACGATCAGTTTGTTATGACCAACTTCCTCCACTCTGTGACGTAATAAGGAGTGAAGATGTGCTGTGATATGAATAGGCTGCTGATTCGATTGAACTCGAACGGCCAGGACCTGATTAGGCTCACTAATAAATGTTTCTCTTGTGAAGGTTGTATCACCTATTACATATTCAGTTTTCGCAATTCCTGTTGTTAGGTCCAATTCTCTTTTATAGCTAGAAGGGGCATCATCTAGATGATGATCCATGTAAAGATCACCCAGCGGCTGATATGCCTCAGCATCCTCGCCCACCATGTTGGATTCAATCAGCTTTTCTGCTTCCGCATACTTTCCTTCAAAAATGAGATTTCGTGCGGATTGAAGATGTTGATGTGCTTTCTTATTAATTTTGTCACCTGGAGCACCTGACCAAAGGGTGTCTTCATTGAGTTGAATTCGTTCTTGCTGAATACCGCCGAACACCATTCCTCCTAAACGGCCGTTACCAATTGGAAGGGCTTCCTCCCATTTTTGGGCAGGTTGTTTATACCATAATCTCATCGGGTTAGTATTTTTCATGGTTTCACTCCTGTCTATTAAACATTAACAAGCGCATGGAGATCTATGCGCTTGTTGTGTCTTGTTTTGAATGTTATTCCATCATATTCCTTGCAGCTTTTTATATAGATTGATTTCCGTTGCAGGTACTCGGTTTCCGTGGGCGGTCTCTGGAGTCCTCGTACCTTCCACTCCAATCAACATCCTTAATAATTTGTTGCTTAAAAAATCTTTAGAAGCTTCTAGGCAATAAAACGAACGTAACTAATTGAAAGTGAGTCTTTGAAAACAATATAAATGTCAGCGTGTTCTAGTCTTTGTTGTGTGACGATTGCACATGTTTTTGTTGACCATGATTCTGTTGATGATTGAGCTTGTAATGTGCCAAGTATGTCACCTTCTGGACTGCCGAGTCGGATTTCAACTTCTGATACAGTTGATTTTGCTAGAATTCGTGCTTCTAGTGACTGAACACCTTGACTTAGGTCCACATCTGAGAACATGATCCAGGAGCCTGCGTTTTTTGCATGAACAGAGTGTTTTCCATTTTCTCCTTCATCAATTAACACCTCATGGTAATCATCATAATTTTCCGCTTGTGTTACATCGTATAAGTTGCGCGGAGGTATGACTTCACCATGAATGAATAGATCCTCTGTGACCTTAATTTCTGATGAAGATTGTCCTACCATGAGAGCATATGCTCCAGTTTCAACTGTATACTTGTCTCTTGTTACATCCCAAACAGCCAATTCGTGTGCAGGGACTTTGAATGAGATTTCTTTTGTTTCACCTGCTCTAATATACTCTCTTGTAAAACCAATTAATTGTTTCAACGGTCTTTTGAAACGGGATTGTTTGGCATGAACGTAAAGCTGTACAACTTCATCTCCAGGTACATCACTCGTATTTTTCACCTTAACCGTTACAGTTACTTCATCATTTTCATTGATTTCTTTTGAACGTAAGCCAAGCTCTCCATACTCAAATTCACTATATGATTGTCCATGACCAAATGGATATAAAGCTTCTCCATCAAAATATTGATAAGTCCGCTTTCCTTTAATAATGTCATAGTCTAGTAAATCAGGTAGTTGATCAACAGAACGGTACCATGTCATGTTTAAGCGACCTGCCGGGTTATAGTCTCCAAATAGGACATCACTAATCGCATTGCCAAGCTCTTGGCCAGCATGTGATGTATAAAGAACTGCCGGAATATTCTCGTCAACCCAATTGATCGCGAAAGGATAGCTCCCTACTACAACGACAATTGTATTTGGGTTTACGTTATACACCTCTTTAATTAATTTTTCTTGTGATTCAGCTAATGTGATATCAGGACGATCAATTTCTTCTTTACCGTTAATCACCGGATTATTTCCAACGAACACGATTGCAACTTCTGAATTTTTTGCCGCCTCTACAGCCTTTTCCAATCCATTCTCAATGATTTCTTTTGTCATAGAGGTGCTATCAGCTGCATCCTTTGAATCCGCTACCACTAATTTCTTTTCTTCATTAACTTGAATCGCTTGATGGTTCCATGTTGTTAGTTTTACATCATCTTTTTCATCTGGAAGGAGATGAAACGCCTCTTTTACAAACCAACCATACACTTCATCTGCAGAAACTGAAACATGTTCATCATCCGCTGTTGTCATATACTTACCATTCTCTAAGCTACGTAATGTATAGTTATTCCAGCCCCAATCAGACAATTCAAAAGTTGCAGCATCTTCTTTCACCACTTTATCTGCTACTAAAGGATTGTCTTCTGCTGTGTCAAATCCGATATATTGATCATTAGACTTGAACATAACTTTGTCATTACCACTATTAAACGTCACTTGCTTATCCTGTAATTTCTTTTTAATACCTTCAAAAGGAGTTACCTGATATGGAAAATTGCCTGAATACCAATCACGATAAACAATATCTCCTAACGGTCCAATAACCGCTACTTTGCTTAGCTTTTCTGTACTCAACGGCAATGTGTTGTTTTCATTTTTAAGTAGTACGACCGTTTCTTTTGCCGCTCTTGCTGATAACTCACTATGCTTTGGATCACAAATAATAGACTCAGGGATGCTTGCATATGGGTTATTCTCTTCAGGATCAAATTCTCCAAGAAGAAAACGTACTCTAAACGTATTACGCAAGGCGTGCTCCAAATCATTTTCAGACAGAAGGTCTCTCTCAAGTGCTTCACGAATTGCCTGTGTTGTTGTATTAAAATCATCTGTCATACTATCGATGCCGTTTTTAACCGCATGTGCGACAGAGTCAGCATGGTTATCATAATATCCATGATCATTTACAACCCCAAGTAAATCGGCTGCATCACTTACAATAAAGCCATTCATTCCCCATTTTTCTTTCACCATTTCTTTTACATATGGATGAAGTAGGGCAGGTGTTCCATTAATGGAATTGTAGGCAGTCATCATCGAGTATGCTCCACCTTCTTTAAATGGCAATTCAAACGGTTTTAAATAATACTCATGCATATTCCTAGGATCAATACTTGCTGAACAGCTTCCCCGATCTATTTCATTGTTATTCGCAAGAAAATGTTTAAGAGTAGCCACAGCTTTAAAGAAAAATGGATGGTCTCCCTGAATTCCCTTTACCATCGCTGCTGATAATTTCCCCGTCAGATATGGATCCTCTCCGTACGCCTCTTCTGTTCTTCCCCAGCGAGGATCTCGCTCCATGTCAACTGTTGGGGCCCATAAAGTTAATCCATTAACCTCAGGATCTTTCTTATAAAAAGCACGAGCCTCTGTTCCAATAACATCTCCTATTTTCCTCATCAGTTCGGAATTCCAAGAACAAGAAAGGCCGATCGGCTGTGGAAAAGAAGTCGCTTCACCTAACCAGGCCATCCCATGTGCTGCTTCTGTTCCTTGTTTATGTGCTCTAATACCGAGTCTAGGAATAGCAGGCTGATACTGACACATCTGCTCTACCTTTTCTTCTAATGTTAAACGTGAAACAAGATCATTTACTCGTGTCTCAAGTGGCAGCTCTGTATTCAAAAAGTGCAAATCTTCTATGTTTTTTTCAGTTTCTATTAGGCTATCTACTGATTTCATATATAAGCCCTCCCCTTTTTGTCTATTTTCACTACTAAGAAAGCGGATACATATCTATCATTTCTAAGATACCATTGAATTCGCACGTACAAATACCCCAAATATTAGAGATAATATCCATTGAGATTTAGTGGTTTAGTCAAAATAAGGAGGGAATCAGTATTTTTAAAACTAATCATTAAAAAAGCACGGGGGACCCGTGGCCCGTGCCAAGACTGTTTTCTTGGGGTGCATTACTACTGTTTATTTATAAATAATATCGTTTCTTAAAGATGCTACTTTTTCTATTGCAACCTCAATATCTGATTCCTCTACTCCAAAATGAGAAAGCGCATGCTGTAGGTGTTTGGCAATTGTATCAAAATGATCCGGTTGAATATTTAGTCCCTGGTGTGCTTTTTCCATGGATTTACCTGAGTATTGGTTTGGACCACCTAAAGCAAAACTTATAAATTTTGTTTGATGTTTACGTTGCTTTTCCATGTCGGTATTTTTGAAAAAATGATTAACTGTGTCATCTTTTAACACCAGTTCTGAGTAAAAGTAATCTACTACCTTAGCAACAGCCTCTTCTCCACCGACCTTTTCATAAATGGTTTGAGTCATAATCTCATTCTCCAATTCTCTTTAAATTTACAACATCTAAAGTATTTGTAAATGTTGTAAATTTTATCACTTTAATTTGCTTTCTTAAGCCTTAGGCAGTGTTCTTTCTCTTCTATTTGCATTTTTTCACAAACAAAAAGGTCAGTATTTCTACTGATCTATCCTTCCTCATATACCCACTGAGCACACATTAACTTGGAGTTAAGTTAATTTATCTCCGATTATGAGGATTTATCAACGATTATTTCATTTTATCTTCGATTTCAACAATTTATCTTCGATTATTTTAATTTATCAACGATTCTACAAAATTCATCAAAAAACTACATTTCATGCTTTTCAACAAAAAAAGACCAGTATCTCTACTGATCTTTCCCTCTTCTTACTTGGCGACGTCCTACTCTCACAGGGGGAAACCCCCAACTACCATCGGCGCTGAAGAGCTTAACTTCCGTGTTCG
>NZ_JAIVLH010000034.1 GCF_020524345.1 Metabacillus niabensis | reverse complement strand
ACCTATATCCATTGGTTTAATAACAAAAGAATTCATGGAACACTAGGCTATCTAAGCCCAATAGAATTCAAACTTGAACACCTTAAAAAAGTTGTCTAGTTTACTGTTGACTATCCAAAATGGCACCGTAGGTTACTAGAGCCCCTTTAGTCATATGTTTCGTATAGAATAAAAAAACCTCATCTGAAAACAGCCTAGGAGCATTCTCAGTGACATCTTTTTCAGTAAATCCATGTGGGATAGCATGACCTTCTTCTTTAAAAATTTTTGTAATTATCTCTACATGCTGTTGAGCTAAGTCTAAAGCATGCATCAATACTTTTTTGATTTCCTCATCTTCGACTTTAGCTATATAATACTTATAAACACATACAAACATGGTATCCGCTACATAATTTGCCCACAAACCACCCACTTCAGACGAAGTTAAACGAATATGATGATTTCCCATAAAAATACCTCCAGTTTAATAACTCTTGGTATTATCCCCATATAAAGGTAATTAATGAATTTTTTCTGTAGTTTCAAACAAGTTAATTGAATACCTAAAACCTTTGTAATTCTATAAAAAGAGCGTTATCCCAAATTAAAATAAGCGCTATATTGCTTAAATTCGATACCCAAGAAATATTCAATCCTTTCGAATAACTCTTTCTCTAAGTAAATATGGTACTGAGGATTTACTATTTATCAATCCCTTTGAATCCGTTATGTGTATGTACTCTTCTGCTTCCTGTGAATCCATCCATGTAATTTCTTCTATTTCATCTGGCATTGAAATCTTTATCTCGCCACCAATTATTTTCCCTCTAAAAGTAAAGAATATCGCGTGATGTCCTCTTTCTTCAAAAAAAGCTTCACCGACAGAAAAAACACCATTTATCTCCACATCTAAGCCTGTTTCTTCTTTTACTTCACGAATTGCTGCTTCCTCTAGTGTTTCTTCCGGTTCAACTGCTCCTCCAGGAAGGGTATAATAAGAAAAGGTGTCTCCTTTATTTTTAACCATTAATACATTCTCCTCCTGCTCATCAAAGAGAAGAACATATGTGACATCTACTCGTTTCATAATTAAAGTTCCCCCATTAAAGTATTAACCGTCCAAAGCAACTCTTAATTTGACCATATTATACCATCGCTCTCCACCATGTTGAGATTCAGACAGGCCATGGTTAACAAACCCCATTTTTTCATAAAAAGAAACTAATTCTTGTTTACATGTTAAAGAAATTCCTTCTCTTTCATTTTCTATGACAAGGTCTTCTATTTTCTTCATTAATATCTGCGCAACCCCTTTTTTTCTTGCCTGTTTAGACACAGCTAATCCTAAAATACTCTGATATCCGCCTTTTTTCGGATTCTCCTTGATTTTCTCAAAAAGATCGTCAGTAATGTATAGTTGATTCATAATAGGACCATTAATATAACCAAGGATTACTCCTTCCTTTTCTGCCACAATAAAGGTATCAGGTATCAGCTGAATCCTCTCCACAAAGGCCTCTTTCGTAGCAGCTTCTTCTATCGGAAAACCTTCATTCTCAATAAATAACAGCTTTGCTAAATCTATAGTTTGAACATTTCTTAAAGTAATCACCTTTCATATAAACTCCTTTGCTATTATTTTAATCCAATGTTTTTGTGTTTTATTGTTGCCCCTCCACATACCTTTTTATGGGAGGTGTTTTTAATGAGAGCAAGAAGCTTATTTGCATCCATCGGAATCTTTCTCGTTACTTTTGCCGTTTTAGCTTTTAAGGATGATTCACATATCTTTTACAATATTATTTGTTCGTTTGCAGGTCTTTTAATTTTAAGTCTGAGTCATAGATTCTTAAAATAAAAAGTAAAAAAACAAAACCTTAGACTACTGATGCAGCTATACAAATCAGTTTACTTACAAGAACTGTGATTAAGTCGCTTTTTTCATCAACTCATTAGGTCCAATATCTAAAATAAGCGCTTTTCCTTGTATCTGATAAGCGCTAAACTGTTGAAGAATATATTTTTTATAACAAAAATGTAGGCTGAAGAAACGAAAATACATTTGATCTAATTAAGTGTTCGTTCTTCGTTCGTTGAACAAGTTGAGATTTACGTTTCGGGCATAGCGAATTCCACAGTAATAGCACTACTGCATTCTTTAATACTCAGAAATATTTTATGAAGGATTTCTGACGCTCTATCATTTGATTCGTACTTCCCTAAATCTATATTCTCTTCATATGTCGAATTTCTGACAACACCTACTATTTTCTTTCCTTTTACCGAAACTTCATTTACTTTTATTAATCTTTGTTTATCTTGTGTGTAGATCCATAGCATAAAAAACATCCTTTTTTTATTTTCTGTTTCCTTTCATACTATTTACGGTATAACTTTATAAAAGTTTCACTTTTATTCACTATCTTGTCCGTTAATTAAAGGAGCATGGCATTGCTCATGTATAACTTTTCTAATGTTGAAGATTATTCCTTCAACTTACACTATCTTTTTTTAAAAAGGTAAGTTGATTTGAGTCTCAAATTATCTGCATATCCTCTTACATGTTCTACCTCTTTCACAGTAAATAGAACAAATAAACTGTTAACTAAATTAATTATATGATACACAATGCAACCTTTCGTTTAATTATGTGAATAAAGTTTTGAGCAAATTTCATTACTGACTTTCAATGCCGAAGTTCCTATTAATAAGATTGTTGAACATGTTGTTGTTAATTTCTTTTTTTTGTACTTTTCCATCGATCGATTCAGTAAACGAAGTATCCGTAAGAATGATGTTTCCTCGCTCTGTTAGTTTAGTCACTAATGGTTTCTTATTAAAACTTGAAGCAGGATGCTCTACTATTATGTTTTGTACTTCATTAAGTTCTGAGAGATCCATAACTACTTTTGTGGTATCAAAAGCATAACCAAGCTTCCACTCATCGTGCTTATGTTTTAACTTCATATAGAAAAAGTAATTACCATACTCAGTGTTGGCCTTTTCCACTCTGAATTCACCATTACTCGATTTAACTGTGTCCCCACTTAGTGGTACTGGTTTTAACGGTAAGTTTCCTCCGAATCCAGTATCGATCAAATATTGTTCATTATTGTAGGTTAACATTATCATTACATGTGTTCTTCCAGTTTTACTCCACTGTTGAACGATAGGATCATAGGTAACACCTCGAAGGAGGCTCGCGTTGAAACCATTTTCAACTAAGAATAAATAAAAAATAGAATTTAGCTCATAACACAGCCCACCTTCGTTACGATTAAGGATTTTATTTGCTAAATTCCCTTTTGTCATATCAGTTGTCTTTTTATTTATGACACACAAATTTTCAAAAGGGATTGTTCTAGCAGTCTTTTCAAGAATATTGTTCAAATTTTCAAATGTCACATTCTCAGTTTCTCGTATACCTATTCTATGACGAAACAGCATATTTAACTTGTTCATTTATCATTAATTCCCCTAATATCTAGAGTAACCTTATATTATAAAGGTTCTATTTACAGTATTGTATGGAAAAGGAATTCATGTCAACTTTAAGCAGCTTACCGATACATTTGGAAATAATAACTTTGCTTGGCTATCAATCATTCTCAACGTGTTGGTAGATTTATTCACTGGCTTTATATTTCTATAAACTAACTAAACTCCAAACTGTTTTAAATGATGGTCAAGGTGCTTGTATATTCCTTTTCCCCATTGCTCGGACGTGAGTTTACCAAAAAAAGGATGTGGATGTCTCGTACACTTCTCTGGACCATTATGTTGGAAAGTTATTATTTTTTGTTTCAGTCTTTCCTTCTCTGTTTCAAATTCTTGTGCATCTTCAATCAAGATGGTAGGAATTGTGGACATATTTTTGGCTAATGGCTTGTCGTTATAAATGATTGGTTTCACAAATTTTCCTATTACTATTCCTAACCAACCTCTCTCTGGAAAAGAATGTCCCATTGCAATGTCTTGAAAGGCTGAGCAATGTGCTAGCATTTGGGCAACATCCATTTTACCCCATTGTGGTATTGAATTTGGGCTTAATTTGTCAATACGGTTCAAAATTTCCTCAGAATGCAAGTGAATAAAAATATTTTTCATTTTGCCTCTCCCTTTTCCAATCTACTTCAATAACGCCTAAAAAAGCCATTTATTCTGATCTGTTTCAATAGATTTCAATTTAAACCAATATTTCAAAACAATAATAACATAATATCCCAATTTCATTTGAACATATTAATCATTTAAATAACCTTAGCTCAAAGCTTCTCGTTATTTTTAATATTGAAGCCTTGCACTATTAAAGCGCAAAGCATGTACTGACTTTATGACATCATATTTTTGTATTGCGAAGTTACATTAGGAATTAGTTTAGTCATTCTAGAATATATGTAGGTAAAAAGTGTAATTGGAGGGATTGTTATGGCTTTTGTTGCCATTTATACAGTGGGTAGATTAAACATCCAAATGAACATCCTTCCTCTCGTGAATTTTTTGAGGTCGGAAATGAAGTAATACGACAGGCTGCTAAAACTGGGGATCTCATAAAAGAATTTTCACCTAATAGAGTCCTTTACCCTGAGAAAACGATCAATGGAGGGGGCTCCCCTATTCTCACACTAACAGTATGGAAAAACCTTCAAACCTTACTTCGTTTTACTTATTCAGGTCAACATATGGAAGCTTTACGCCAAAGGAACAAGTGGTTTGGATCTATTCAAGAGAGACAACCTAATTATGTGGTGTGGTGGACGGATAAAGTAACAGATGTTTCATGTAAGGAGGCTTTCAAGAGATATGACTCTTATATTCTACAGGGACCAACTCCTTTTGCATTTGACTTTAAATCCGCATTTGATGAATTTGGGGAGAAGATCTTGCTTAAATAGGTGGGGTCAATTCTGCTCTGTGTAAGTAGCAGAGTATCCCCTTATTGATCAAACCCGACTGTCCTTTAAGTGCATGTTTTACACTTTCACATGAATATCCAGTTAAAAAACTTAATTCTTTTAGAACGAAGGCTACTTATTACTCTATTTCTATTTAGCTATAAATTAGTCTGTGGAAAGATTGTCAATCGCTCGAATAGCTAGCTCAAGCGCTTTAATTCTGCGTTCTAAAAGTGTTCTTTGGGAACTGCCTGCCTTTAACTTAGCATAACTGTTCTCAATTGATGGAAATAAGCCTGTAAGAACATTGCGTGCTTCTGCTAAATCTTCCAGGGTGAATTGATGAGGTTTTTGATTCCAAACGTTTTCCAGTATAGCTAAACCGATATTACTTGCTTTAAGTCGTTGCTTTACTAAGGTAGTATTGGCACCTTTCTGCGTCATCGTAGCCAAGGTTTTTTCTAGTTTTCTGATTGTCGATTGAAAGGATTTTATTGATTCCAATTTATCTTCATTTGATATGTTTTCCATGTTAGTTCGTCCTCCCTTATTTTGCTTGATCTTTCACAAACAACGAAGTCCTTTAAGAGTTTCTAGGAATCTGTCTTGTTATACAAAAAGTAACGGGTTAATTATTTATAAGGTGTTCTTTTGTCCAACAGTTTGAAAACCAATTAGAAATTAATGGCCTTTAATCACCAAACGCAAATATTATGTCTGTTTCGCAAACTACTTCTCCGTCAACTGTAGCTGTACCTTTGCCTTTTCCAATAGGACCTTTTAGTCGAGTGATTTCAACTTCAAGACGGAGTTGATCTCCTGGTTTCACTTGTTGTTTAAATCGACATTTATCTATACCTGCTAATAGCCCTAATCTTCCTTGATTTCCTTCTTTTGTTAACATCACAACTGCACTTACTTGTGCTAGAGCCTCTACAATTAATACACCTGGCATAACTGGATAATTAGGGAAGTGTCCGTTAAAAAATTCTTCATTCATCGTCACATTTTTTATACCAACTGCTCTTTTTCCTTCTTCTATTTCCAAAATTCTATCTACTAAAAGAAATGGATAACGATGTCTAATTACTTCCATAATTTCTTGAATATCTAACACCATTAAGCCCCCGTAACTATATTATTATTTATAAATCGTTTATTTTATTTTATCACTTGGTATTAATAGTTCATACTAAATTTTGAAATTTTTTTAATAGGACTTTTTCTTTGTACTTTATATACAGAAGCTAGTCTATATCAACTCATGCACCCGTTGCTTATTCACAAAACAAAAAAACACCCAGCTATTGGATGCTTCTAAATATCAAATAACCAAATTCAAAATTTCTTTTACCCATTCTGGATTTTCTTCTACCCCATATTTCAGACATAAACTTTTATGTATTTTTATAAATTCAGGGACTATACTTTTCATTACCTTTAGTATATCATTTGAATTTCTACTACAATGCCAACATTCCCTAGTTCTTCGCTCTCTGTTTCTTGTTAATCCTGTATTCCTCAAACACTTCATCTTTAATTACAATACGAAGGTCTATGTCCGAGTATAAGTCAGTGTTTTGATTTCCGATGGACCCTCCATAAAAAATAGCCAGAACATTACGATCATTTGTTAAATCTAACTTCATTGCTGAGATTAATTCTTGACGATGTTTTGGAATATCTAAGTCTCTTTCTTTAAATTTAGTTTCTAATCCCACACATTTTACACCAGCTCCTTAATTTTTTTCAAATGTATATATAGTAGCAAATTAAAGGGAATTCACAATATTGTTTATTCGGTCATGTATTGTAAGATGAGGGATTGGGAGATAAGGTTGTAGCTCTTTCAAGCTATGCTCATCCTCTTCTTCTCCGTTATTTTCAACTAGTAAACGATAACCATAGTCTGCAATTTCTTGTAAGCACCAGCGATATAAATAAAACTCAACTATTTCAGGATGAATGATCGTGTCAGGACGATTTTTCAAGTAAGTAGAAATGAATTGTTCGAAATCTAAAGGTTTACCATCAACCTCTAGGAAAAACATCAAATCTCTTTCAACAGGAGCAAACGCTATTTCTCCCCAATCGATAAAATAGAGTTTCTCATCTGGACCACGTAATATATTTGAAAAGTTAGGATCTCCATGAGTGATCGTTTGTTTAAATTGTCTCTGTGAGAATTGTTTTTGAACCGTTCTCATTTTTTCAAGTATAAACTCTAGGTCTTTTCTTTCTTTTATAAACAATGAAGCTGTTTCCCGTTTGCATTTATTTGAACTAAAATCTTGCTTTTCTGCTACATTTAGTAGATGTAAAATTATCTTCTCAAATGGGTTTTGAAACGTTTCTTTAGGTAATTGATCATTGTGAATACTGACGTTGTGAAAATCTGCCAAAGTCTTTGCAATTTGCTCTAAATGGCTGGTAAATTCACTTGTTTCATACAAAGATGTACCATGAATAAATGGATACAAAGAAATTAACATATTATCGAACGTAACAATGCTTTTTTGTTGTGATGTCTGGATTGGGGCAACAACGTAGTCTTTTTTATATTTGTATCTTAAATCTGAAACAGCTCTTATCGAATTGGAGAAATCTACGTGCTCATTAGATCTTTGAGCCTTTATAAAATAATGATTATGACGATTCGTTTTAATTGAATAGCAGTACCCACCTTCCCCTTTTGGAAAAAAGTTAATAGAGCATATACTTCCGATTTGGTAATTATCCTCTATCAACTGAGTTAAAACTTCGAGGTTCATTCCACTATCATCAAATTTCATGTGAGTTCCACCTCTTAAAAATTAATGTATAATTCAAAAACTACTTATCTCTAAATAAGAGGAAATTCCTACTTCAAAAAGGTATAAATTGAACATTTCTACTCGTTAGTGCAATCGAGAAAAACTACCAATAATGACACCCATATATTTAGCTCAACTACTCGATTGTGGAAGTTTTTATAGAACGAACGCGCCCATTATACAATAAGAAAGATAAATGCCATTTGATTTCAGCTTCAACACTTGCATCTAAAATGGCTATCTATCTTCAAACATAATTTTATTTAAAAGTTTGTAACACTGTACCTTGACCATTATCTGATTCAATTTCTGCGTAGGCTCCATTTACAAAGGTTATTTGTGGTGGAACATGACCGCAATCAATATCATATAAAATAGGTATTTGAAGCTCTTTTGTAAGTTCGTTATAAACATCTTCAACTGTATAATTTGTAACAGGTGTATTAGCTGAACTTCTACCAAACATAATGCCCGTACAATCCTCAAACCATCCAGCTAATTTCATTTGAACGAGGGACCTGCGCAAGTCAGTTGTTGATAATTCACAATTTTCAAGATACCAAATGACAGAATCTCCTTTCATATGATTCTCTTTAAAATGATGCACATCCCCATATGGTGTACCCACTAAATGTCTAATCGTGTCAATACATCCACCCAGTAATCTTCCCTGTATCTTAACTCTTTCGTTTACAGTTGATTTCCAGTAAGTTTGTTCTGTTAGATTGAATATATGAGGTGTAGGGTTGTCATGTTGCCATTCTGTCTGATACTTTTCTGATGAATGTTGAAGGATTGATTCATTCACCTTAGTTGACAAAACTGATTGCCACATTGCTGTCGTGTCATCAGAATACTCCCCTCTTAGATCCACTAAATTGGTTCCATGTGCTGTAGCAATACCCGTTTTCAATGTGATTGCTAACAGCAATAAACTTATATCAGAATAGCCTAATATCCACTTATTTTGTATAGTATCAAAGTCAATATATTCAAGTGTCTCAATAAGCAACTCCCCACCCCAAGGAGGAATAATAAGTTGAATATTTTCACTAATCATCATTTTATTAAATTCTTTTGCACGCTTTTTAGCAGATGAAGACTTTGCCTTATCCTGAGTCCATACAGTATCTCCACAGATGATGTTAAAACCTTTCTTTTCCATGCTTCTAAATGCAGAATTCAATAAGTGATGTAATTCTCTTGGAACTCCAGATGATGGTGCAGTTACCCCTATCGTAGCACCCTTTTCTAAAATAGGATATTTTATCATTTTTGCCATCCCCTAACTCTTTTCTAAATTTTAGCATTTTACAAGTTGTTAAAAACACATCTTCTTTTTTTTATACTAATCTGCTACGTTTCGTTAAGTGTAACATTTCACAAATAGGTTTTAATCAGGATTTTTGCTCTTACTGATTACTACACAATATGGTCTTATAAATAAAAAAGAGCGAGATGCTTATTCAAGAATGGCGCTTGATTTTAGGAAGTAGATTATTCAACTGCCTACATGCTTCAGAAGGAGGGTTTCGCTGCTTACCTCCTATACATTTTCAGTCTCATTAAACGAAAGTCGTTTAGTGGAGGAAGAATTATTCAAACATTAAAATGTTAAGGTCCTTATCACAACAGTGAACAAGCATTGAGTGTAATTGTCCCCTATGGTGATAAACGTGTGCTAAAATCTCTAATAACCACTCATATCTTGTGTAGGTCACCCCCCAATAGGAAGTAGTTTCAGAGATGAGTTTGTCATTAGATAATTTCCAATAATTATTTTTCAATGTATAAAAATTTGTAATTAAGCCTTCTTTTATCGAATCCAATGTATTATATGATACGCCTGCATAATAACTTATCATTTCTTCTTCTGATGCTTCATTGGAAATACGCCAATCAGCCTCAAAACAAAAGATTGATGCTTGTACCTAGGGACAACATGCATATGAAAGTGAGATAACTCGCTAAATACACCCTCATTTTGGCATATAGTTATCCCTTCAGGGTTGTACAGAATTTTTATTGCTTTTGCAATTAATCTTGATACTTGTATGATTGCATTTGCCGTTTCTTCATCAATATCCTCATAATGCACCTTGGGCAATATCATTACATGCCCTTCATTAAATGGATCGTGATCTAAAATGCAACATACATATTGATTTTCAAATATGACATTTACTTTTTCAATTTTATTAGCTAACCTGCAGCATAAACACATCTTACTTTTATCCATATTTACTCCCTTATCACTTTACCAAAACTAAAGAATCTAATGACTATATAGTTGATCTAAAATTTTCAACACTTAATAAAAACCTATATTCTCCTTAATTGGATAAAATCTCATATTGAACGAGGAGATTGGACTGTTGGAACAAAGATTCCCACGCAGCGTCAATTAGCAACGCGATTTAATGTAAATCGAAGTACCGTGCAACTTGCACTTGATGAATTAAAGGCGGATGGTTTGCTCGAATCAAAAATGGGATCAGGAGTATTTGTAGCCAATAATTCATGGAGTGTACTTTTGAATATAGCTCAACCGAATTGGCAGCAACACATTGAATCAAGTATTCATAAACCAAACTATCATACGATTCAACTTATCAATGAATACGAGCAAAGTGATCATATTATTCGTCTTGGAACAGGTGAATTATCCCCCCGAGTTACTCCCAACAAAACAAATTGAACAGTCGCTAAAACTGATTTCACTTGAATCAAAGGAAATTGGCTACTCATCACCACAAGGAAGTGAAAAGCTTCGAGGAATTTTATGTAGTTATTTAAAAAAACGAGGTATTCTAACAACGCCAGAGAACATTTTAATTGTTTCAGGGGCACTTCAAGCACTTCAATTAATTGCATTAGGATTATTATAAGAAGGATCCATTGTTTTCCAAGAGCAATCTTCATATTTGAATTCTGTGCACCCTTTTCAATCAGCCGGAATGCGTATGATTACTGTTTCAAGAAATGGAAATTTAACAGATAATCTTCGCGCACTTAAAAGAAAAAGACAATCTATATTTTATTGTGTACCAACATTACACAATCCGACAGGATATAATTGGTCGTTGGAAGAGAAGAAAAAACTATACAATGCGTGCAATGACCTACAAATCCCTATTATTGAGGATGATGTGTATTACGAACTGTTATTTGAAACATCTTCCCCTGCCATAAAATCATTTGATACATCAGGGCAAGTGCTTTATATCGGTAGTGTATCTAAAACGCTAAGTCCAGGATTACGGATTGGTTGGATTGTTGCACCTTCACCTGTCATTAAGCGATTAGCTGACATTAAAATGCAAACGGATTATGGTTCCAGTGCTTTTCTCAAGAAATCGTTCACACTGGATATCATCGGGGTTATATGAAAAGAACCTGATTAAACTTCGTGAACAACTGAAAAGAAGAGCTACATTTGTAGAAGAAATATTAGAACAGCAATTTCAAAAAATCACTACATGGAAAAAGTCTGATGGTGGTTTCTTTATATGGCTCAGGTTTCATGAGCCCATTGTAAATAAGGCTTTATTTCTAAATTTATTAAAACAAAATGTTTTAATCAACCCAGGTTATATTTATGAGTCAAGTGATTCACATCATATTCGCCTTTCCTATGCCTATGCATCATTGGAAGAATTAAAAAAAGGATTAAATATTTTATTAGAACTAGTCCAAAATTCTTATCTAAAATGAATTAGAGTATAACATCACCTAAATAGTTGAGTTAATTGGAGAGTGTGTAACTTTACTAAAAGGACATCTATGTAATTAGTTGTTCATCTCTAATCGGGTGCTTTTGTAGAAAAACGCAAAAAACTTTTTTACCACAAATCCTAATGTTATGCACTTGAGAGTTTGAAAAGAAAAGAACTAATTTAAATGAACAGGATCACCGTTTCATTAGGAAACGAGTACTCTCCATGCTGGGATTCAAGTCATTTCAAACAGCTACTTGTATATTAAATGGAGTTGAAGCCATGCATATGATGAAAAAAGGGCAAATCCACCAAGGGGTGAAGTCTGCCCAAAATCAAAAAGAATTCTTTCATAAACTGTTCGCGTTAGCTTCCTAAAACAGCAAATTAAAGAAAACTGACACTTTATGTTACTAGGGAGTAGTTTTTGCACCATAACTCATATAGTTAGTTTTACAACACGCTCTTTAAAGTTAAATATTCTTTCCATTACTTCCAATACATTCCTTATACCAATAAAAGGAATCCTTCTTATATCTTTCTAATGTTCCATCTCCATTGTCATCTTTATCTACATAGATAAAACCGTATCTTTTTTTCATCTCTCCAGTTCCAGCACTAACAAGATCAATACATCCCCATGGAGTGTACCCCATTATTTCCACACCATCTTCCAAAATAGCTTTTTTCATTTCTTCTACATGTCTTCTCAAATAATCAATCCGGTAAGGATCATATATGCTACCATCTTCCTCAATTGTATCAACTGCACCTAAGCCATTTTCTACAATAAATAGTGGAATCTGATACTTATCGTATAACCAGTTAAGCGTAATGCGAAGCCCGACTGGATCAATCTGCCACCCCCACTCACTTGCTGGTAAAAGAGGATTCTTGTAACCGCTAATCTCATTGCCCTGACTCTTATCCTGTTTTGTTGGATTAGCCATTGCGACAGAACTAGAGTAATAACTAAATCCAATGTAATCAACGGTTCCCTCTTTCAGAATTATCTCATCTTCTGGGAAAGTATTAATGACTAGTTGATTCTTTTGCAAAAATTTATAATAAGAATTAGGATACTTTCCTCGTACATGGACATCTAAAAACATGTATGCTTCTTGAAGTTTTTTTAGGTGTACCAATACATCGTCTGGATTACAAGTTGCAGAATAAGATGTAGGATGAAGAAACATGCATCCTATGACAAAATCAGGATTAATTTCTTTACCAAGTTTCACTGCATTTGCACTAGCTACTAGCATATAGTGAGCAGCCTGGTATTCTGTTTGTAGTTTGTTTTCTTGTTCTGCGAATTTAATTCCTCCAGGTTTCCAAGGTTTTCGAACAATCATATTGATTTCATTGAAAGTCATCCAGTACTTAACTTTCTTTTCATATCTAGTAAATACCGTCTGGCAATAGTTAAGATAGAAATCAATGAGTTTTCTATTTCTCCAACCACCGTATTCTGTTACTAAATGATACGGCATCTCAAAATGAGATATTGTAACGACTGGTTGAATTCCATATTGAAGACAAGTGTCAAACATCTCATCGTAAAACTTTAGCCCTTCCTCATTCGGCTCTTCCTCATCCCCGTTTGGAAATATCCTGGTCCATGCGATACTGGTTCGAAAGCATCGAAATCCCATTTCATGGAACAATTTGATATCTTCCTTAAACCTAGAATAAAAATCACTTGCCTCATGACTTGGATAGTAGACATCTGGTACAATTCCATCAGTAATTTCTCGTTCTACTCCAAGGGCTCCAGCAGTCATTACATCAATGACACTGATCCCCTTACCTCCTTTATTCCAACCTCCTTCTACCTGGTTAGCAGCCACTGCTCCGCCCCATAGAAAATCATCTGCTAGTCTACTCATGAATTCTCCCTTCTAGGCTTGAATCGTTAACAATGCCTCGTCTTTCATCACTCGATTGGCTGGTACTCGATTTACCCTTTGGTATTTCTGTGTGTTAGAAATAATAATCGGAACTACAGTAGAATATCCTGCTGCTTTAATTGCTTCCTTATCGAATTCTATAAGCAGGTATCCCTTTTTTACTTCCTGGCCTTGTATTACATGTGGAGTAAAATATTTACCTTTTAACTGTACGGTATCTAACCCAATATGAATTAACATTTCAACTCCATCAGCTGATACTAAACCTATAGCGTGATTGGTTGGAAATAATGACTGTACAATTCCATTAAATGGTGAATAAACTTTTCCATCTTCTGATTCAATTGCAGCCCCATCACCTAACATTTTTTCTGCAAATGTAGCATCTTCTACTTTAGATAAATCTAATACAATTCCATTCATAGGAGAATTAATTATAGTTTTTCTATCCGAACCAGTTTCTTTATACATTTCTTCAAGTGTATTTATTTCCTCAACTGTTGTTTTACCTGTTGCCGTGTTACTTCCCGATACAATTTCTGGTACATCTTCTTCACCTATACCAAAGATTAATACCCCTATTAATGCCCAAGAAATACTGATACCTACCCCGATTAGAATATGAATATAGCTGTCGGCAATGTATGTCGGAAGCGCTAACAATCCTGGTAAAACTAAAGCTGTTGCTCCGCCACCCCAAAAATTAATATAGGCAGCACCAACACCTCCAGCTAAACAAGCACATATAAAAGGTTTCTTGTATTTTAAGTTATATCCAAATATAGCTGGTTCTGTAATTCCAAATAATGCAGTCCCACCACTGCTTAATGCACCTGACTTATTCATTTTATTTTTTAATAGCATGAATACTCCAAGGCATGCTCCTGCTTGAGCTAGATTTCCAGTTAAATTTGCAGGTGAAATGACAGAATAACCATATTCCGCAATGAGCTGACTATTAATTGGTGTAATGGCATAATGCATACCGAATAAGATTAGTACTGGTCTAATTGTTCCAAATAAGAAAGAGCCAATAACACCATTGACAGTATAGAGATAAGTTACAACTTTTGCTACACTACTACCAATATATGTTCCAAAAGGTCCAATAACGATTAATCCCAGCGGAACCATAATAAACAACACAAACATAGGTACAAACAATATTTTAAACAAATCTGGAATCCGTTTATCTACAAATCGATAAACATAACTCATTACCCAAACAGAGAGAATAATAGGAATGATTGTAGATTTATAGTTTACAAGCAGGACAGGTAGCCCCAAAAAGCTTAGGCTACTAATCCCTGTTTTTGCCGCATTTATCGCTCCGTCCATGATCGTTGGATACATATAAGCTCCTGCTAAGGCAACAGCCAGATACTCATTTGTTTTAAATTTCTTTGCTGCACTAACAGCAAGAAAGAAAGGGAAGAAATAAAAAATCAAGTCACTAATTAAGTTAAATACTTGATAAGCCCCACTGGTTGTCTTAATTAAGCCCATAGCTAGCAGAATTGAAAATATTGACTTTACCATACCACAGCCTATTAATACGGGGATAACCGGTCCAAATACACCAGCAATTGTTTCTACAACTTTTGAAATAAGATTTTTCTTCCTTTTTACCTCTTTAACTTCTATGTTGTTTTGCTCCAAATCAATCATTTCGCTGATAGCATCAAATACAGCTTTTACTTTTGCACCAATAATAATTTGCAACTGGCCATTGCTAAACTGTGCTTTTAAAACTCCTTCTAACCTATCAAGCGTTTTCAAGTTAACTGAAGTTTCATCCTGTACATTAATTCTCAATCTTGTAGCACAATGTGTTATATATGTGATGTTTTTTCCGCCTACAATTTCTAATATTTGCTTTGCTAACCCCTCCATGTTCATAACTTATCTCCCCCCCTTTTTTTATCTATTTTCTTATTTGCCTCCGGCAAAATTGTATAACATTCTTTCACGAAGGACTGCTGTATCTTTACCAAATATTTCTGCAATCTTATATGCAAATGGATAAGGTGTTGCTGGTCCCTGGCTTGTAACAAGATTCTGATCAGCTACAACAACTTCTTCTTCAAAAATGCCCCCAATTAGCTTTTCTGCATAACCCGTATACCCTGTTACCCTTTTACCTTCTATTACCCCGGCATCAGATAGAACTGTAGTACCCGAACACATAGCACCTATATATTTATTTTGATCATTAAAGTATTGCACCATTTTTATAACTTCAGGATTTTCTTTTAAGTTCTGGCCCCCAGGACGTCCACCTGGCAAAACGATCATGTCATACTCTTTTACTTCTTCGCCAAAAGCTTTATCACCCTCAACATACATACCGTGCATTCCTTTTACGAGCTTCTCGCCAAAATAGAATGTATCGCATGTAATCTCCGCTCTCCTTAAGATATCTACTATAGTTAATGTCTCACTCTCTTCATAACCTTCTGCCATCAACACCGCTATCTTAACCATGATTCTCCTCCTTTTCAGCATCAAACGCATTAAAATATACCATACGATTTTTTACAGCTAAACTATCTCTGCCAAGTACATCTACCAATTTATATGCAAATGCATAAGCGGTTGCAGGTCCACGACTGGTAACTAAATTACCATCTACCACAACAATATCCTCTTTAAAAGTCCCTGTTGTTTCTATCTTTTGATCATATCCTACATACGCTGTAAAATTTTTGTTTTCTAATACACCAGCTTTCCCTAAAACAATTGGCGCGGCACACATGGCAGATACAAACTTGCCATCACGATTCATCTCTTGTAACAACTTTATTACTCTATTATCATCTAGTAGATTTGTAGCTCCTGGTAATCCGCCCGGAAGAACAATCATATCGTATTCTTTTACATCATCACTGATGATTGCATCTGCCTTTACTACGATGTCATGACCGCCCCGAACCATATCACCTCCTGTACTTATCATGTGACACTCAATATTGGCTCTTCTTAAGATATCCACTATAGTTAGTGTCTCACCTTCTTCAAATCCTTCTGCTAAAATAACTGCGACTTTACTCATGTTCACCATCCTCCTACTTGATTAAAGTGTTAGCTGTTTTACTTTTTCCATTCTGCACTTTGTCATATCCTTTGGTACATTGAAAAATGTCATTTTGAGTAAAACAAGCCTTAACATATTCATAGTTTAACAAGTATAGATTCAACAAAAAAGCACATGATAATTTCATATATGTAAAAAAAAGTTGCAGTTCATGGTTCTTTTTAGTTTAAATATTACTTTACATAATCTACTCTCTATGTTAAGTTGACACAATAAAGTAACGGAGGACCTTATGCTAAACAATTACAAGTATTTTCTTGTTCTTGCTGAAGAATTGAATATATCTAGAGCAGCCAAGCGGCTCTTCATCTCTCATCAAAACTTGAGCAAATATCTTAAAGGGTTAGAAGAAAAATATGGCGTTACTTTTTTTGAAAGGAAGCCAAAATTTGTATTAACTCCTGCAGGTAAAATCATGTTAGACACTCTTCGTCAAATAGAGCTTTCTGAACAAAATTTAGAAAATCAACTCATAGACATAAAAGAAGCCAAATCAGGTACCATTCGTTTTGGTATTACCGAAGGTCGTTATCCAATCTTAGTTCCTAAACTATTAAAAGAATTTCATAGCCTTCATCCTAAAGTTAATTTAGTTATTCACCGTGCAACCTCGCCGCAGATGCAGGAAATGGTACTAAATAATTCCCTTGATTTATGCCTATCCGGTATAACTAATTTAGTGACACATGAATTAAAGTACGAGATAGTCATCAATGAGCATATGTACATTGTAATTTCTGACAACCTACTAAAGCAATATTTTCCAAGTAGCTACCCAGAGTGTAAAGAGACTTTTGCCAAAGGTGCAGACTTACATTTATTTCAGCAAGTCCCTTTCGTTCTTAATAAGAAAAACTTTAATTCTCGTATTCTTATGGATAAACATCTATCTGAAAAGGGAATATCTTTGAATTGCATTAATGAGTTGACTCAGCCTGATATACATCACCTTTTATGTGCAGAAGACTATGCTGCTAGTTTTTGTTTAACCATGTACTTGACTGGAATCAACCAACTTAATAAGTTTCATTACACCAACTCTCATTTGAATGTATTCCCAATTGCGGACTTTAAATCAATCAATCCTCTTGGCTTGATTTATCATAAAAACAAAAAATTTCCATCTTATGCTAAAGATTTGAAAGTACTTATTAAACGATTCTGCAGTCCATATTCCACTCTTATTGAAAAATAAAAACATCGTAGCAAATGATTAAAAATCATTCGCTACGATGTTTATTATGATTGAAATAACATTGAGATATTATCAATGCTCTCAAGATTCTTGAGAAGATCAAATCTCTCATCTTTTGTTTTTTCAAAAGGAGTTCCTGCAATCAAATTATCAAATTTTAATTTTAATACACCCCATCCAAATGGTGTTTCTACATCTCCTAAAGGAACTGGAGCCCATCTTTCATAAACTTGTCCCTCAAACGTTACTACGATGACTTTCGCTGCACAAAAATGCGTAGGGTTTTTTGCTAAGTATTCTTCAATTTTTTCATCTTTCGTAACTGTAATCTTTTGAACCAATTGTTGAATTTCAGGATCATTAAAGCTCTTAAATATTAACTCTTCTGAATCCATACGACCATATTTTAATGCCACTGCTGAAGTAAACTGAGTACTTGCTTGCGCACCAATTGCTGTTTTAGGATTAGGATTTGATAGTCGATGTACAAACGAAGATGTTTTTACCTCAACTGATTTAATCAATGCTGGTGTAAGAGTATAACTCTCCCTTATGTCTAGCATCGCATCTAACGTTGAATGAAGACCTCTCTGACAAGCATGACGTTTAAAATATATGCTAGTAACTTTAAAATCTTTTCCAAGGTTGCTCAATACATGACTCCAATCACAATGTCCACTAGTGCCTTTAAACGCTTGAAAAAATCCATGTTTTCCTTCAAGAGCTGCATTGGGTCCGGTAAATCCACACGAAGCAAGTCTTACTGCTCTCATACCAGTTAATGCACCCCAACCACTACACATAATCTTTCCAGAAGTTCCGTCATTTTGATATTCAATTAATCCTCCTGTAAACAAAGAAGCAATTCCCATAGCATTCTTTGTTTTTGCAGCATCGGCACCAATAATCTTAGAAATTAACGCCGCTGCCGCAACTGCACCACAAACGCCAGTAGCATCAAAACCTCTTTCACGGTACATAAAAGGATTTATTACCTCGCCTAAACGAGCATATACATCATAAGCTGCTACAATAGCTGTGATCATCTCTTTACCTTCTTTTTTGTATATATGAGCCATGCTGAGTAATAGTGGTACCAAACCTGAGCCAGGATGCCCCATAGCATGTCGATAACCATCATCCAGGTCAGCGCAGCGTGCCATCATTGTATGGACAAAAACAGCAGTGTCAGAACCTGTTAAGATTTCTTCTTTGCCTATCAAAGGGACTAAATCCTCGTTCTTCACTACAGTATCTGCTAATTTTGCATACTCCATAATGCGGTTACTTTCTGCACAGTAGCGACCGAACACCATGTTTCCATATGAATCTAATATTACCTGTTTTCCTACCTCAATTGCTCTTTCTGATAAGTCTTCATATCTAAGATTTGCTACGTAATCTGCTAATCCATAAATTAAATAATCCATAACGTTTTACCTTTCTTATTTCGTTTTATTTACTACATCCTTATTAATCTCTAATATGGAACACCACCTAAACTAATTATGAAAAAATTATCCTGCAATTTGAAGCACACGTTATTTACAATTATGTAACTTTTAATTGCAAATATTGGCTTAATAAACGGTTCTGGTGCAAAGATTGCACTTATTTGAAAGAGGTATATAGATTGCTAATGGAATCTGCTTATGTAGTTATTCCAAATTGTTGATAAATGAACCTTGCTTGATTTTGGACAGACTTGTCCTGTAAAGTAAGTTGTCCTTTTTAAGGATATACATCGCTTCTATACCCAAAAGAATAGATTTGGCGTTACAAAATGTTTTCAATCCTAACATCGAACAAACCCTCTTTTTAATAAAACGATGATCTTGCTCTACAAAACAAGGTTATTAAGAAATTTCACCTGCCTTATTTGGTGTAGTATTGAAATAAATTTTGATTAAATTAACTCTATAAACCTTGATTAAAGAAAAAATATTAAAAGCTTGTTTTGAAAAAAGATTGATCAAAACCCGCTTTTAATATATTCAATTGGATCATTCTTCTATAAAAAGGTTGATCATTTCTGTGAATCCTTATTCTATATATAAAGGCATTTTCTGGAACAACTTTATTGACCTTAAACACCATATCCTTGATTTTTGGTTTTGTTTTCCATAGTAACCCTCATTCCTAGAATCATTTCCTTTCCCCCTAAACTAGAGTAGCCACCCTCCTTTAGGGTACTATTATGGACAGCCGGATCTTAGGCAGTTTTTTGATGATTTCTCAAACCTGAAAAACGCTGAATTTGGCCAACAAAGACCAAATTCAGCGTTTGGAGTGTTTAAGAATTTCCGATATTGATTGTCATGTTTACTAAATACTCGATTAATAAAATTCTGCTACTCACCGTTTACCGTTTCAGGAACTTTTTCACCTTCTACTTTGCGGTCTGTGTCAGCTACGCTGATATAAGGCCAATTATGATGTTAAGAGAGTAGCTGTAATCCTGTCACTCCAAAAACAATAAGAGCAACACTTAAAAAACGTGCCATTCTTTTTGATTCTCCAAATAAGAACATATTTAACAATACAGCACCGGCTGTTCCTATTCCTATCCAAACTGCGTAAGCTATACTTACTTGTAAAAATTGGAAAGATGTATATAAGAAAAAGAAAGAGACACCAAATCCTCCTAAATAAATAACTCCATTCAATAATGTTTTGTTCTGACTATACTTTTTAAGACCCATCACACCAATGATTTCGCTAATTGCTGCCAAGAAGACTAATACCCAACCCATCTTTAAGCAGCTCCTTTCGTTACTTTTTCCTCTTCTTTGTTATCAGCTAACTTTAGGCCGATAACGCCTGTCACTATAACTAATATCAAGGAGCATTTTGCAAGACTAAAACTTACATCAAAAAGCAAGACATCCATTAAGAAGGTTCCCACAGTTCCTGCTCCTGCAAAAATAGCATACACCGTACCTGTTGGGAGGCTACTACATGCTTTAGAAAGGAAGTAAAAGTCGATAAGAATAACACTTAAAATCAACACCCAATGCCACCAGGTTTGGGCAGTATTAAAACCGAACACCCAAATGAGTTCAAAAAGACAAGTTAATATTACATATAGCCAAGCTTTATTTTTCATAAGACCTCTCCTCGTATACTAATCTAACGTTTATTATCTGCTAATAAGGAATTCATATTTTTAACAATTTAGCTTTTACACACCCCTAAAAATTTGAATGAATGTCAGTCATTTTAAGAGCAAACAAAAAGGTATTGGAAATATCCAATAACTTTTTCAGGGTCTTAATAACGATCTTTTTAAGAAGTTAAATAGCTCAACCTTAAATACTTCCAGAGTATCATCTTGCTCAAGACTTATATAAAATCGTTCAGCAGCATTTTCAATAAGATTTATAATGAGTTTAGCCGTCCATTTTACATTAATGTCTTTGATTATTTCATTATTTATAATACCTTTATTTAATATCTCCTCAAACCAAACATAATAAGGCTGATATATCGACTCCCATTTTTCCATTGAATAATCAATAGCAAGCCCAGAATAACAAAGGACAATAATATCTTTGTACGAATTAGTTATGTTAAAGGTTTTATCAATCACAACTTCTAAGATGTCCCAAAAATTTTCTTTCCCTTGTGCATTTTCCTTAATTCCTTTTAACGTAGTTGTGAGAAGATTGTCTGCAATAGCTGGTATTATAGCTTTTTTTGATGAGAAATACAAGTAAAATGTGCCTTGTGCAATTCCTGCTTTTTTTACGATATCTGAAATGGAAGTTTTATCAAGTCCTTTTTCAGAAATAACCTCAATGGCGGCTCCCAAAATTTTATTGTATTTTCCATCAGAAGTGTTTACCATATCGTTAACCTCCTCTTCTTAAAATGAATGACTCTCATTCATTTTATACCAGTATTAATATTATGTCAAAAACAGATAATTGAACATATTAATCATCACCAAATATTAGGAGTGTTTTTATAACAAGTGCATTTGAAGCCATATCAGCCCTTATTCATAACTATATAGATGATGCATCTAAACCAACTTTACATGTAAAGCATTTACTGCATTCCATGGAGCGCATGCACTTTATCAAGTTGGACTTAATTCAACAACCGATACTTATTTAAAAGACGCACTACAGAAAGCTTTAGAAAGTAGTCTTTCAGAAACAAAAAAGAGTGAAAAATTCCTTTTGGAAGAGGATATCCCACTATCTCAAGTTAATGCTACAAAACCAAAGTCAAATCCAAACGTTGTTCTGAAGGAGTAAAATTAAATGATGATGAAATCGCAAATCTTATCTCTGTAAACATATCAACTTCAATACTCTTTTGTGCACAAGCTTTGCCTAAAACGGTTCGGGCTAATGTTGGATTGATGTTCTTTTCCATTCAAGTTAACTTAATGAAAATATGTTGCACCTATAAAGAACTTAATGATATTTAAAGGTTGGATTAGAGTACCGCCAAAATATAATCCATCTGGTTTACCGGAAAATAATTAATTCGTTTAGACAGTTATAACTGCACTTTTGCATCAAGACAGAAATTGTTTTCGAAATGAGCAATACAGATGAATCAATTATCGTTTAGGTGTAATACTACAAATAAACTATCTATGGAGGTCTTTATGGAACTTGTAGTTTTCTTTTTCTTATCCTGGCTTGTAATATCAATATTTACAGTATTAAATAAAGAGTTAGATATTGTAAAAAGCACTTTTATTTTTTTAATAATACTATTCATAAATATACATTTTTCATGGATTATTAACGATGAATTGAAATTAATTACTATTCAAGAAAAATGGTTACCGTACACAGCATACTTATTTAATCGGAATATAATTATCCCTATTATTGTCTTATTACACTTGAATCTCTTTTTAAAAAAGCGTTCTCTTACCAAGAAAGCAATTACCCTGCTTTCCTCGGTATTAATTTTGCTTATTATTAGCTTTATTTCAATTCGTTTAAACATATCAGAATTCAAAAAGTGGACCTTTTGGTTTGAAGGGATATACTACCTTTGCTTAAACCTTATTGCACTTTTTTCTTTCACCTTATTTAATAGAACATCTAAGGAGGTGTCGAGATATAGATGATGTTATGGGAATCTTTTGATAAAAATGAAATATATATTTTAGTTATGCTACTTTTAACCTATACTGCAATTTTAGTTATTCCTAAAAAGCTACCTCTTAATTTCACTCTCTTGTTTTTAACATGGGGCTTAGCTACTTCAACATTAATCGATTTTACTATTGGTGGTGGATTAATCGATTTTTATAAAGTTAATGATTCTAACACGTACGAGCTTACTGATTTTTTGACCTATTTTCTATTTCCTCCTTTCAGTTATTTCTTCATTTATTTTTATGAGGTACTTAATATAAATAAAAAGCGCTTTATTTTGTATATTTTAGGTTGGACTATAGTCGGTTTAGCTACAGAAAAACTCTGTACTATTATGGGAGTTACCCATTATCAACATGGTTATAAAATTCACTTTTCATTGGTTGTATTCTTATTAGTTCAAACAACTACAGCTCTGTATTATGAATTAATTAAGAAAAAACTTAAAATCACTTGATTATTTTTAAACAAAGGTGATGCTAGACTAAAAAGTAGACATAGATTGTTATAATAAAAATATTAACTATAACGAGGTGTGTCGAAATGCCAAAAGGTACTGGGAAAAAGATGATGAATCATTTAAAAAGGAAACAGTAAAGTATATTGCTGAGAACAACAAGTCTGTGGCTCAGGTAGCTAGAGAAATGGATGTTAATGAGAATACTATTTATAACTGGATGAAAAAATATGACCAAGAACCAGAAGTGAAGTCTGTTCAATCGTTCTCTTCTGCAGAAGCTGAATTAAGAGCTCTTCGAAAGGAAATGCCTGATCTCAAGGAGGAAAATGAAATCTTAAAGAAGGCGATGCACTACTTCGCGAAAGACCCTCGGTAAAGTATGAATTCATCTATGAAAATCGCTCCCAATTCCAAGTGGAGAAGATGTGCAATGTTTTGGGAGTTTCTAAAAGTGGATACTTCAAATGGCTAAACCGTCCGAAAAGTGAGAGACAGAAGAAGCATGAAAAACTCTCACAAGAGATATTAAAGACCCACCTTGAATTCAAACAGCGTTATGGAAGTATAAAAATCGCAAAAACACTAAAAAAGCGTGGCGTTAAAGTAAGTGAGCATACAGTTTCACGGATCATGACAAATAACCAATGGAAGTCTTGTACAGTCAAAAAGTACAAGGCTACGACTAATTCGAGGCATCATCATCCAGTAAGTGAAAACGTCTTAAATCGACAGTTTAAAGCTAAAAAACCAAACCAATTCTGGGTTACGGATATTACTTATATTCCGACAAATGAGGGCTGGTTGTATTTGGCGACCGCAATGGATCTGTATTCTCGTAAGATAGTAGGATGGGCCATGGAAAAAAACATGACCAAAGAATTGGTGATCTCTGCGTTAAAGATGGCTTACAGACGTCAGAAACCTGAAAAAGGAGTGGTACATCATTCAGATCGCGGTGTTCAGTATGCCTCTTGCAAATATCAGAATCTATTAAAAAAGTATAATATGATTGGCAGTAAGAGCAGGAAAGGAAACTGTTACGACAACGCTTGTATTGAGTCTTTTCATGGAATTCTTAAACGGGAGCTTGTTTGTACGGGAAATTCGCAGCTTGATTTCTCCTTCATAAAAAAGTTTAAATCAATATAACTTTAAACTTTTTTATGAAAGTCACCAAGCGAAAGCGCGGTAGAAATCTGTGTCTATTTTCTTGACGTAGTATCATTGTCCTTTACGATTTGGGAAGTTGACCATATTAATGGACAGTCAAAACGATCAAATACTCCATTTGTTTCACTTAATAATTCAAATAACTTTTTAGGTAATTCCACATTTAATTCCTTTATAATTTGATTTATATCAATATTAGTCACTGGTGGTTTGAAAGAATATTCTTTTGATACTGAACTTATATAATTTTTCCACATCAATGTAACACCATCCTTAAAAGCGTCTTTGAGAAATAATTCACCATCTCTCACAGACAATCCTTCCTCCACACAACTGCTCCTTTAGTTGAAAAACGATAAAGAAGAAAGGCTGCTGCAGCTATCAGATAGCGGAATTACTTTGTAGCTGCCTGTCCAGTAATTGATATAAAGCTTGTGTTCCTTTATCGCCTTTTCCTTCAGTTTCAAGCACTTCATACAAAGATTTTGCTAACTTTAAACCCGGAGTAGATAAATTCATTTCTTCTGCTGATTCAATTGCTATTTTCATATCTTTGATAAAATGTTTAATATAAAATCCCGGTTCAAAATCACCTTTAATCATTCTAGGTCCAAGATTACTTAAAGACCAACTACCTGCAGCTCCTGTTTCAATACTTTTTAATACTGTATTTGGAACTAGCCCAGATCTATTGGCGTATAATAAAGCTTCGCATACCCCAAGCATGTTAGAAGCAATTGCAATTTGATTACACATTTTGGTATGTTGCCCAGCCCCAGCTTCTCCCTGAAGTACAATATTGGTCCCCATTAATTCAAAAATAGGTAAAACAGCTTTATAGTTTTCTTCTGTTCCACCTACCATAATAGCTAACTTTGCTTGCCTTGCTCCAATGTCTCCTCCAGAAACAGGTGCATCTAACGTATATATACCTTTTTCTTTTGCTTTGTTATAAATTTCACGAGCAAGGATAGGACTTGAAGTAGTCATATCGATTGCATAAGTTCCTTTTTTGGCTTTATTTAAAATACCATCTTCCCCAAAGTAAACCTCTTTAACATCTTGAGGGTAACCTACCATGGTAATAATGATATCTGATTTCTCAACTAATTCGCCTACTGTATCTACCGATGTAGCTCCTTTATTAACTAAATCAGCAGCACGTGACTTAGTGCGATTAAAAACAAGTAATTCATATCCAGCATTTAAAATATGACCGGCCATGCTTTTTCCCATAACGCCTGTACCAATAAACCCTACAATTGAACTTTTTGCTTTACACATAACTACTATCATCTCCTATTTTGATTTTTAATCATTCTGGAAAAACAAAAAAAGCATTTGATTGTTACAATCAAATACTTTTGCCCAGGCGTACGACATATAAACTATACGCTCCCTCGTGGTACTCCACGTTTCGCCAGTTACGTACAGAAAATATTAAGTTTGATTAATTGTAAAATAGAGTCAATTAATTGTCAAATATTTCTTGATAATAGAATTATTTTCTTTTCTTAAGGCATATTTATACTCGTTAAACCGATCAAATAAAATCTTATGTTCATGTACTTTTCGGTTTCATTTTAACTTTGATCGTACTAATTAAAAAAAGAACTAACGGGATACACACTTGAAGTGGAATATGCACATATAATGGGATAACATCTAGACCTATTCTAAGGTGTTCAGTAAGTCCTTCAGCCATATAAATAGAACTCGCAAGTAGGCCTCCTCCTGTAAGGAATAATAGATATTTTCGTTTTTTTTTCTTAAGTTTGAAGACTTTTTCAAACCCATACAAAGCACCGAAATAAAAAATGGTGATCTTAAAATAAATACCTATTATGAGGATACCTAGAGCTATAGGGTCTAACCTTTGTATAAAGTTGGCTATATTCACTTTTTCTATAGCCTCCATTAAAGGAAATTGCGCTGTGCTTCCTATTGTAGGCCCTAAAACACTAAAAATGATTGTCATTGTAAACATTAGTAAGATGCCGCTGAATATTAGAGATGTAAGCCCTGCTTTAAATACCTGATCTTGACGGTTTAATAAAGGAAAAATCATCGTAAACACGATAATTTCTCCAAACGGAAATGTTAACGTTAATGGAAAGACTGTTTTTAAAACAGGTTCCCACCCCTTTTCAAGAACAGGAAGAAGATTCTCAAATTTCGGCAATTGATCAATAAAAGCAGAAATGAAGAAGAATAACGCCAAAGTAAGTAATATGATAAAAAATATACTTCCTGCTCTTGCAATGACCTCTAACCCCAAGTGATAGCTGTACAATACTAGCAACACAACGATCAAATTGACCATTAACAATGGAGTGTTATCAAGTGTAGTAGTAATGATTAAGTCTCCAAAGTCTCGTAATACCCTGCCTGCAATATAAAAGAAATACAAGATATAAATAAAAGCAACTATTTTACCAATATATTTACCTAATATGACTTCTAAGTATTCAGTTAATGTTTTGTTTGGATGCTGTTTAAATAATGTAAAATATATAAGAAAAAGAAGAATTCCCCCTATTAACGCTAATAAAATAGCTAACCAAGCATCTTGTTTTGCATTTAACCCTACTCCTACAACAATTGAGCTACCTACTTCAAAATGGAAGATGAGAATAAATAATTGCATTGAATTTATTTTATACGTAGTTATGTACATCCCTTCTTTACATCGCTTAATTTAAAAGTTTCATTTCACAAATTTTTAATACCTAACTTAACCACGAAGTAACAACATCGCTTATTGGTTTATAAAAGAAAATCAGTGCTTCTAATGGGTTAGGTATATTTACGTTAAATGTTTTCGCAATACTTAAACCAACTCCTAGCATCAATAGGATAAAGAAGACCCCTAGTTGCTTAATTTCTTTATTTCTAATAAGAATTGGTACTTCAGCCATTATTATTAATACTCCTACCAAAATAATTCCGATCATCATCCACACAAAGAGTTACTCCTTCATTTCGGATATAAAAGAATTCCCAGTCTTTCCTAAACGACGAATCTTTATATCCGCATTTATACTGATTTCAAGGTCAGTAAAGTTTTTTACATTCCAGTCACTTTTTAGTTTTTCCCAAGCTTTTGGATCTGATCGATGTATAGCATCCCCGAACCCAAATATATCTGTTTTAAAATCTTCTTTAACATGATTAATGGTCATTTCCACAAGGTTAGTAAGATCCTTTTCGACTAATTTCTCTAATTCCTCTATTGTTTTTTGTTTTGTTAAATCAATGTCACATTTCACTTCGCCAACATTGCCTTCAGATTGAATGAATATGTCGATCTTTGGTTTATTATTTTCTACCAATCCTGTCACTTCAGTTTTTGATCGCACAATTTCGTAATTAAATTTCCCTTCTTTTGGGCATTTAACATCTGTTACAGTATTTTTTACGTTATCCATAATGAAGTTATATCCTTTACTTTCATCTTGATTTAACCAACCAAGCATTTTATCATTCTTAAATACAGCCAATCCTGAATATTTCAGGTAAGCTGTTGGCTTAATCGTTTCAAGATTTTGTTGACTTTGTCCGTTAACAGGATCACCTATAATTTCTATTCCTGTTAATACAGGGTTACTCCCTTCTGTTACTAAAGTCTGAATTAAATCATTTAACGTAATAGCGGTTGAAGGCGCCCAGGTTTTTTCTGATGTTTCAAGAGACGACACCATATTATTTGCTGGTATTTTCTCGATAGATGTTAGAATGGATAAGATGTTTTCGGCACTTGTTTCTTTAGCAATCACAATGTAAAAGTCTGTCCGGTATTCATGGTCCCTAGAAAACATATCTAAGACCTCACCTATCCCTTCTTTAGCTAGGGATTCTCCAATAACGAGCACACGAAGGTGAGAATGGTAAATCGGCCTTGGGCTCTTTGTTGTTAGTTCGCGCATTGCTTCAAAAACAGTATCTTCAATTCCTGTAAATAATCTAACCGGCAAACCAGAAGCTGAACCGCTTGTTTTTGATGCAATTTCACCAGGTATTACAATTTGGGACGAAATTTTATATTTACCATCAATATCTTTGTCTATCCCCTCTCCAACACTTATTGCCAGCTCGTTTAATTCACGGCGATTCCAGCAACCTGAGACAAACAAAACTAAGATACTTATTATTACAAGTGAGATTGATTTTTTAGTCATATAATAAACTCCATTTATTTATTATTCAGTTGACGGTTTTGGGGAAGAAGTTTGATTACGCTTGACATTTTGTTGACTTATTAAACGAGGGCGGGTATTCAAGGCCCAATGTGGAATTCGAAATAGAGAATCCTTTTGGTCTTTTAGTATAAATGGTCCAAAAGGGCTCATATATGGAATTCCAAATGATCGCAAGCTGCATAAATGCAAAATTAGTCCAATAAATGCGGCTGTTATCCCAAACAATCCAAAGGATGCAGCTAATGCCATAAATATAAATCGAAGCATTCGTATTGATATACTCATATTGTGAGCTGGGACAACAAAACTAGCAATTGCCGTTATCGCCACGACGATAACCATTGCAGCAGAAATAATTCCAGCTTCTACAGCTGCTGTTCCAATAACTAACGTACCTACTATTGAAATAGCTTGACCAACTGACTTCGGCATTCTAATGCCACCTTCTCGTAAAATTTCAAATGTAACTTCCATTAACAACGCTTCAATAAATGCTGGAAACGGAACACCTTCCCTTTGAGCGGCTAAACTAATAAGAAGAGGTGTCGGTATCATTTCTTGATGATACGTAGTAATTGCGACAAATAGTGATGGAGCTAATAAAGCAATGAAGAAGCATATTATACGAAGAAACCGTATGAGTGTACTGAAATCCCAACGTTGGTAATGATCCTCTGCCGCATGAAAGAACTCAATAAATAATGATGGAACCAAAAGCACAAAGGGAGTTCCATTTACTAAAATTGCTACACGCCCTTCCAAAAGCCCAGCTGACACTACATCAGGTCTCTCGGTATTAAACATCGTTGGAAATGGAGAAAATGTTTTATCTTGAATCAATTCCTCAATGTAATTACTTTCTAAGATTGCATCAACGTCTATTTGACTAAGACGTTCTCTTACCTCCATTAATACCTTTTCGTTAACAATCCCTTTAATGTACATAATTGAAACTGCTGTTTGGGTAACTCTTCCTATTTTTCTGGTTTCTATCCAAAGGTTAGGACTATTGATTTTACGACGTATCAACGCCGTATTCGTTCTTAATGTTTCCGTAAAAGCTTCCTTTGGACCTCTTACGACAGCTTCCTGACTAGGTTCCGTCACATTCCTATCTTTACCGCCGCTACTTATCCCAACGATAAGTCCTTTCGAAGAACCGTCGAACAGAATAATTACATGCCCTGAAAATAAGAATGAAAAAAGTGACTCATAATTATCTAAATCTTGAATACTTCCGACTGCAACAGCCGAATCTTTTATAGAATGTAACAGGTCACTATCAGAAGAATCTTGTTCACTATTGTGTAAATCAAACATTAAAGATTCTAGTATAAAGTCATTGATTTCTTGAGTATCGACGAGGCCGTCTATATATATTATTCCTGATGTAATGTCTCTTACTTGACCTACTTTAATCTTTCTAATGACAACATCATCACTTTTCCCAATTTTTTCATTTATTACCTTTATGTTTTGTTCCAAAGAAGAATAGAGTGACCTCGTTTTCGGTTCTTCCTTTGTATCTAAAGATTTAAATTCTTTTTCTGTCTTTTTGGAAAAACGTTGAAAAAGCTTCATTTTATTATCACCTTACTCTTTCATAAAAGACCAATATTTTCTATAAGCAATTTTATTATCTCTTTAAAAGGTAAGATTATTCTTGTTACCTATATTTAAACCGAAATTAGCACTAAGAATAAAATTTGTAAGAAGGAAAGTTATACATATACAGGTCTTATTTAGAATTAAAGTTTATTTTCATGGTAATGATAAATTTAATCATTATATAGAATCTCAAAAATAATATTCGAAAATGTCATTAAGGAGAAGGTAATGGATTATAGAAGTACTCAAATTAGTATTCATCAATTTACTGTATTAGTTATTATTTATGTCATTGGAGATGCCATTTTAATCTTGCCCTCTATCATTGCAGCAGATGCAAAAAAGGACGCATGGCTAGCAGCCATTTCCAGTCTGTTTATTGGCATGATTATTGTTTTTTTCATATATAGTGTTAGTAGGCTTTTTCCCGATTTAACCCTCATTGAAAGCAATAAAAAAGTGATGGGTACGTTCTTTGGAAGTTTGGTTTCCTTATTGTTTTTATCCTATTCCTTTATATATGCGGCTGTCGCTTTAAGAGAAGTCGGTGATTTTTTAACAACAGAAATGCTACCTGACACCCCTATAGAGGCAATTCACATCCTATTTGCATTAATTATAATTATGGCTACCCGACTTGGTTTGGAGAATATTGCAAGATGTGTAGAAATACTATATCCCTATGTATTTCTTTTATTTTTCATCCTTGTCATTTCGTTAATTCCTTACATAAATTTAGATAATGTTCAGCCTGTTTTAGAAGGGGGTTTTAAACCAATTGCTCGGGCTTCGTTAACATTCATTACCTATCCATTTGTTGAACTTATCTTATTCATGATGATTTTTCCCTACGTCAATGAAAAAAAGAGAATAAAGAAGAGCCTTTTACTAGGAGCTCTTATGGGTGGAGTTATATTAGTTCTCTTCACATCATTAACTATTCTCGTTTTGGGCTATGAGCAGACATCAAGACATATGTACCCTGGTTTTATAGTAGCTAAAAAAATTAATGTTGGTGATTTTTTTTCAAGAGTTGAAGTTATACTTGCGGGAATTTGGTTTATTACAATATTCTTTAGAATTACGATTTATTTTTTTGTTACTTGTCT
The DNA here is from genome assembly GCF_020524345.1 of Metabacillus niabensis. Classification (GTDB taxonomy): domain Bacteria; phylum Bacillota; class Bacilli; order Bacillales; family Bacillaceae; genus Metabacillus; species Metabacillus niabensis_B. Next base: position 9,344 of record NZ_JAIVLH010000034.1, on the reverse strand, counting down.
TGGCTTAGCTCAAGTATTAAACCTTAAAGATTATCGACCTTTCGTATATCCACTCGGAATGATTATGGTTGTCCTATCGACAATTATTTCACCGAACATTGTATACATAAACTCTATGAGTTCCATCTGGCCGTTTTATGACTTTACGATTGGTGTAATTTTACCATTGTTATTGGTTTTATTAACTATTATTAGGAGAAAATAAAATAGTTTAAAAGGACAATAAAAGTTAGGCCTTGAATGTTGTTTAACCATATTCTTCTATCCTTAAAAAGTTCTTTTTAAGGATTTAAATTATTTTATGATATTTGCCGTTAGAAGAATGGAATACAGGTCCATAATAACCTTTTAAAACCATGTATTTGCATCGTATTTTGAATCCCTCAAGACGTGCTAATTTTATAAAAATGGAAAACTTTGCAAAAAAGGATAGTCCCACTTATTAAACCAAAATCCCATCCAAATCCTAGTAAGAACGAATATAAAAAGAATCCATTATATTTAATAAATGGATTCTTTTCCTTTTTGATATGCTACAGTCTATTCTTGATTAATCGCCTCAACTCCAATTCTATCAAAAGGTCAAGGCGTTTTAATCCTCGTTTTCAGTTGTGTTGAAAAATATTTTACACGATAGAATCTTCAAGAATAATAGGAGTTTCCTCACTCACTTAAAAACTATTCATTATTATTTCGAAGTGGAAAAGCATTTAACTCAGCTAAATATAAAATTATGTCTACAACACTCGCGCTTTTTTAATTGAATAACCATTTAATACGATATAAAAAGAATAATCGAATTTATGCCCTTTTAAAAATAGGAATTAAGATATCAAAATGGGGATTATTAACATCCCGATCATTCGGGTATCTTTCGTGTTTTATCGGTAAATCATCGTAATATTCCACATTGGGCTCAATATAAGGGTCATAATCACTTTTCTTAAGCCATTGAAAGATTTTTTCATAAGTTTGACCGATGTCTTGATCTTTTTTGTGATGTGTCATTATGTAAGTCATTTCCGGTACATTTATTTCTACCATACCATCGGGGAGTTGTTGTTCTTCACTAACTTCATATACAGAATAATGTACAAATCCATCAGGCCTAAGATGATAAGATAATCCTAAAAGAACTTTTGGATTAACAGCATGATCTAACTCACCCACTCGACTACTCATGCTATTAATAAGTTTGTTCAAAGTACTAATTTCTGTGTAAGAGCCATCCCATTTTAATCCGATTCCTCGATACGCGGGTATCTTCACAATTTCATAAAGGAAGTTTTGCACTATATATCCCCCTTGTAATTTAAGTTTTTTTCCTATAAATAAGTTTTTTAGTCTAATCATTAGAATAACGTTCTAACAGTTTCTTTTTATGTGACCGAAACACTTCTTCTAAAGGGATATTGTATTTGTTTGCAATTACGATTAAATTACCTAGTACATCTCCTAATTCTTCAGTTAACTCTTGTTTATTTTCCTCATAAGACCCCTTAACTTCATCAGGCCTATCCCTGCCTATCTCAAGGCCTCTTATAGCTCGTGCAACTTCGCCAGTTTCTTCTGCTAAAAAGCCAATACGAATAAAAATGTCTAACTCTGACCAGCCCCTATTTTCATAATAATCTTTTACCCATTGTTGAAACTCAATGACATTCATTTCATCTAACCTCCAATTCAATACTCTAAGTTTAACAAAAAAGTGAAAGTTTTATATAATATTTCATGGTGATTATTTAGGAGGGGATATATATTGAAAAAGTTAGCCGTATTTTGTGGATCAAGTAATGGAGCTTCGGATGTCTATATAGAAGTTGCAATAAAACTTGGTAAAGAACTAGCTAAACGAAATATTGCACTTGTTTATGGTGGAGCAAGTGTTGGAATTATGGGCGCTGTTGCAGTTTCAGTTTTAGAAGAAGGAGGATATGTAATTGGTGTTATGCCAAGTTTTCTAGATAAAAGAGAGATAGCTCACAAAAACTTGTCAGAGTTGATCATTGTAAATTCTATGCATGAGAGAAAAGCGAAAATGGCAGATCTGGCAGATGGATTTATAGTTTTGCCTGGTGGACCAGGAACTTTAGAAGAGTTCTTTGAGATTTTTACGTGGGCTCAATTAGGACTTCATCAAAAACCATGTGGTCTTTTAAATGTAAATCACTATTTTGATCCTCTTCTCTCGTTATTCAATCATATGTCAGAGGAACAGTTTTTACACGAAAAGTACCTTAATATGGCATTAGTTGATAGTGAACCAAACGGGATACTTGATAAATTTAATACATATGTACCACCATCCGTAAAAACTTATGTTACTCAAAAATAGATATGATAGATGAAAAACAGACCCAGTTATTACTCTTGGTCTGTTTTTTCCCTAGAATAAAAAACTATTTAATTTTAATAGGCTCCAAGACTTGTAGAATACACTGTTGAAAAATCCTATCCCAAATTCCCTAAAGGTCTAACTTTACCGTTGGTTTCGGTACAAAGGCACGTCTAACCTTTTCAGGTTTGTATGATTGAGACATAACTCTTGTTGTGTCTATTACATCTTCTATTGAAAGAGATTTGATGTTTGCAATAGTTTGTTTATTACTACCTGAAGTTTTACTTCCACTATTTCTTTTATAAGATAGTCTTTTAATTCATTCTTTGCCCTCTTCCTATTAAACTCTTGCAACTGTTAGCTTAATAACATCTACATGGTCCAAGTAAAATAACTGAGATTATAAAAACATTGAATGGGTAAAATTGTATATCCTTTTTTCTTACCTCCTTTAGCTTGTGATAAGTATGTATTTTAATATAAATCTGATTATAACTACTACAAAGAAAGTAAAAATAAATGTTAAGACAACTTCGTAAACCATTTCCCCTTCTGTCTTTTCATTAACTTTTTACTATATAATTTCATAATTTCCTTAAATTAGTTATTATTCCACCCTGCTCCGTTACTTTAAGTACAATAAAAAACACTTACCTTTATTCAAGATAAGCGCTTGATTACTGAAGATCGCTATGATATTGACTCACCAATTAGTTGAACAAAATCAATGTGCAAAATAATAAAATTGTTAACCAATGTATTTAGAAAATAAAATACGGTCCTGTCCTTTCCCTTCATAATCAGTTCCTAAAGTAACAGCAAAACCCATTGATTTGTGAAATGCAACTGAACCCTCGTTAATTGGAGAAGTTATACATTTCACTGTATTGCAACCTAAAATACGAACATTTGAGAAGAATAAATTATATAACTCACTTCCTAATCCTTCTTTTCTAACTTCAGGATTAACGCCAACAAAATGTATATAGGCTTCGTTTGGGTGTGTTTGGGATACAAACCCTATAAGAAATGCCAATAATCTATTGTTTTCATCTTCAACTATAAAACTAGTTGATTGAAAATGCTCGAAAAATAACCGAGGCAACAAATGTGTCATTTCCCGCCCTCCCCACCAATCATTAATAACATCTATTATTTTAAAATAGTCATTTTCAGTAACGTTACGAGTATTCATTTCAATAATTCCTCTCTTAATTAATGTTTCTCTTTTTCCATCTTCAAGTAAACTGTTAGTGACCTACATCTGTTCCGGCGGCGTTTGAAATAAACACCAATTTTTTTGGAACCATGCTTTTAAAAGTTGGTAAGAGTACACACTTTGGATAGTGTAAAGAAAAAGAAGAGATTATTTTTAACATGAAACAATAATCATCTTACTTTCTCTATGTCGAGAATTATAATATTATTTGTATAAAGTATACTGGGTAACATTTTCCCCTTTCATTTTCAATTTATATTATTGTAAAGGTCTACCCCGAGTATCAAAAGAATACCAGTCCCTATAGCCCATATTATTATACTAATAGTTTGCCAAATTATTATATTTTTTTTACTTGCTTTGGCTATTATACAAACAAATGCTCCAATGTGATTTGTCCCTATTATCGGGCCCAAAAGAGAAATCCCAGGTACTCCATATTTATTGAAATATATCTTTGCTTTATGAAAACGTTTATGAATAAAATGGTCAGAAGGTGTCTTTTCATTTTCAGAAAACAAAGACCTTCCAAAAGAAGAACATACGATTACAGCCATAACAGACAGCCAATTAGCAGTAATCCCAACGATAACTACAGAAATAAAAGGCAAGTCTAATAATATTCCGATTGGCACAGCAACGAAAGCCTCTAAAAAAGGCACAAACCCGATAATAAATAATGCTAACTAAGTATTGATAAACAATATTAACCTCTTCAATCGTTTGAAGAATTTCTTGAATCATATCTTATTCCTCCCTAAACGAACTTTAGATGCAATAACTAAATCTTTTATTCTGTAGTAAGGTACTGTTTCAGTTTAAATACATTATTCTTGTACCTTTGACATATGAGAGAAGGCATTTTTAAGAAAGGTTATTTCTTCTTCCGTGAAGGGATTGAGTATATTAGGTTGGTCAAATTGATGTGTCGACTTTATTTCTACTGTCTCTATCTTTGATAACGTTTGGTTGTAAAGAGCCATCAACTGTTTAATATATTTCAATGCTTCTTTAGATTCTGGATTTGTTCCGTTTGCTATAATTTTTTTAAAATCCATAAACAATGAAAAATACTCTTTATCTAACTTAACTCTTTCTTCATTTCTAAAATTGTGAATAGAACCCTTTGCTTGACTATATTCATTAAGATTTTCCTCTTCAAAAATAATTGAGTGAATAATAAAGCAAAATAATTTTACGTCTATTTCTTCATAGCCTGAAATAATAGTATTCATATGATTCAGCTGTTCAATAGTTTCTCGAATTCTCTCTTGTTCTGCAATTAGTTCCTTTTTTTTGAATGCAATTGAATTTTTAAGTTGCTGTTCATTTATATAAGGGGATTCTAATAAATTTGCAATGTCTTTAAGTGAAAATCCTATGAATTTAAGTGATTGAATTTTTTGTAAAATCATCAAATCCTCATGACTGTAAAGTCTATGTCCTCCTTCTTTGTAGTCTGTTGGTATTAGTAAACCAATCTTATCGTAATATCTAAGTGTTCGTATGGAAACTCCCGTTCGTTTAGCCAATTGTCCGATTGTCAACATACTACCTGACATGTGAATACCTCTTTTCTATACTACTTTCTTTGATTTTAATATAGGGAATGGCTGGATAATAATATGGCCTTTTAAAAGCTATTCGAATAATAGCATACAAGATTATGAATGTTTCTATAGCTAATATCCCGTACTTTACCCCTGAAGGAAGAAGACTGCTGATAATAAAAAAGGGGAAAATCGTCAAATGGAAGTTAAGTGCTCTGCGACTTGATTCACAGTAATATAAATTTTTCTTTCTCCTCATTAAAAACATAATAAGGGGAGGGATTACACCAAGAATAAGTGAAATTCCAAGCATTAGTTGTACTAAAAAGATTTCTTTTTTTGATTGTTTATTCATTTTCGTCACCTTTCCTATCTATTCTTAAATATAAGTATAAAAGGTGACGTGAGTAGAGTATCAAGGAAAAAACACTTATGATTTTCCATATAGTTTTTTTTATTCTTCTGCAAAAATCTGACCTAATGAAAAAGAGCACTAGATGATTGTGCTCTTTTTACAAATTGTATTATAATACCGTCCTACCATTTATTCAGTTTCCAAGAATATTGGACATTGAGTACTAGTTTTATTCAACAATCGTGGAATTATCATCAAGGTTTGCACTTCTATTACTGAAGATCGATTACTAAAGAGTAAACATGAAATCCATAAGGGGCTTTAAAGGCTCTGTTATGACTTTGATTCCAATTCCTCACTTGATGTACCCTTCGAAATAAAGAAAATAGCAAGTAAGACAAACAACATTCCTACCAAATGCTTGCTGGAACTTTTGATAACCCTTGATACAAAAGAAAAGCAAGTACCGTTACAACAATTCCAAAATATAATATATTTATCCAATCCCCTGTACCTACACTTGAGAAATCAAATTCTTTAGCTTCATAGATTGAAAATGGTAAAAACATTATAAGACCAAAAATACTCATCGCACCATAAACTGGCCTAATATATGAAAAAGAGCGACATCCTTATTCAAGTATGATTATATTTTGTAGGATTCTGGTTAGTCGAACTGACGCGAACATAACAAATTGAAGAACATTATTGAATTAAGGCGCTTCAGTTTGCAGAAGAATCTTTCAATATATTATTCAATCAATTGTACAGACAGTGTATTAATTTGGGCAGGATTTCATTCTAAAACCGTTCCATCAAATTCTACTTTTATCTTGTCTCCAACCATAAATGTTTCCGTATTATTTACAGAAAGGTCAACAAACACATCACCTTTTGGGTTACTCTCAAATATTTTTGCATAAACAATTGCCCTTTGACCGTTAATTTCCTTGATTGTTCCTATAATATTTGAATTTTCTGTTTCAATTACACCTGTTAAATCACCCTCAAAAGAAGTACACGCAGATAATAATCCAATTATTAGTATAACTGTGAATAAAATTGGATCCTTTCTTTTCAAGATGTCCACACCTCTATTATGTTATTTAAAGTAAACGCTGGTTCTTGTCAGGATAGCATTTGATGGCTGAAGAGCTAAAAGTTAATTTTTTGATAGAGTATTAATTTTTCTTTCTTCCTAATAGACCACCAACTACTAGACATCCAATACCTATTATATTCATTATGGTATTACCTATATCTCCGAATTGATCGATTGTTAATCCAATCAGAAAAGCACCGAACAAAATCAGTAAAATACTTAAAAATAAAAATATTTTAATTTCCCCTTTCTTAGAGATTTTACCACTAAAAGCTAATGCTCTTCTTAAAGATAACTTACCATAATATAAAAAAGGCTATCTTTTACTCAAGATAAGCGCTATATAGTGGAAGATCTAATAATTCGATTTACTACTAGCTAATTAATCAAGACTTTTTACAAATCCTGTACTTTTAGCTGCATACCCGCTATTAATATAAAATCTGTGTGCGTTTTCTCACACCGAATGGTTTCCACTATTTAAGACAATTCCTTCTGCACCTTTATCTTTTGCTAATAGTAGTAATCTCCTAATCCCTCTATTGCGGTAATTTGAAACTACAACAAAAGTTATTACTCGAGCGTAAATAACATCCTTTTTATATAGAAAACCAGTAAGGAATCAAATCATCCCAACAACTTTCCTGTCTTAGTTAGCCACCAAGATATAATGATTTGAAGCTTCTTCAATTTTTTTTAACCTTAGCCTCATTGGATCGAGAGTAGTTGGATAACCAAGTAGGTTCATTAATGAAGTTTAATCGTTTATATCATCTCAATTAGTTCTTCATATATTCAATTATTCACCTGTTTTTCATATGAAATAAACGCCAATTGGTCTTCAGTAATTCTCAGATGTACCAATTAGGTTTTAATTTATCAAAGTAATCATGATCATCTAAAAACATATAAACTTTATCTAGCATATCATTTAAGCTATCTGGGATTGCCTTTAACGTCCATATTATAGTAGAAAAAACGCACATCGCTAGGTAAAGTGAATACAACCTCCAAAAATTTTCATTGGGATCGTTGTTATTAAAATAACCTCTAATTTGTCCTATCGAAAAAGGTATGCTTACTTCTCTACTGAAAATACCAATCTTAAGAAATTCATGAATAGGATCACCCCAATCATATCTGCCAAAATCTATAATACCAGCGAATTCTTTATTATTCACAATGATGTTTCCGAGTGTGAAATCATCATGTTGAAATAAGTTTGGGCGATCTTTCATGAGGTGAATGTTCTCCTCAATAAAATTCATTATTTTTTGATCATTTTTTACCTTTATTCCACATTTTAAGTATGCTTCCATGTAATTCTTATGTTTCTTTACCTTTCTTATGTACCATGAAGATTCATTGTCTGGAGCAGGATATTGATGCATTTTCTTTAGTTCTTTTGCAGCCTCAACACCAATATTATATTGTTCTTGATATGAGTATTTGGGGATTTCTTCCTCAGCATCCTTCCCATCTAGATACGATGTGATCAAATATCCTCTATTTTTTAATACACCAATAGAAATAGGTTCTGAACAAATTACGTTATAGTCCTTCATTATCGCTAGAATAGAATATTCTTTCTTTTTTGATTCAAAGTCCTCTAGATCAAACAATCGAAGTAGCAACTTTTTGTTATCGTCATGCGTATGTATTAAAAATTTTTCATCAAAAGAAAACCCCTTTGTAATCTGTACAATTTCCTTACAGTTACTTATTAAGGGTATCTGTTTGGTTAGTGATTCAAGCATAATGTCGCCCCCTTTATTAAAAACATTTTATATTCCAAACATGAATATTTCTTTAAAAGGATTATTTTTCCTTCTATAAATATTCATCAATCTTGCTTTTTTTATGAATAAAAGAATAATATCACTATTTGTTGAAATAGTTATTATTACAAAAATTTTATATTTTAATTCAAAATACGCGTGTTGCTAAACAATCTGGCCTTAACATAAAAAATAGCGCACAATCTAATTCAAGAATGGCGTTTGATGGTTGATGATTAGCAATACTAAAATAAGATGATACCGATACTTCACTCTACCTTAAAGGTTTGAGCTTCTAATACTGAAGATCGATTACTAAAGAGTAAACATGAAATCCATAAGGGGCTTTAAAGTCTCTGTTATGTCTTTGATTCCAATTCCTCACTTGATGAATCCTTTGAAATAAAGAAAATAGCAAGTAAGACAAACAACATCCCTACCAAATGTGACAGTAAAAGCTCTTCTTTTAAAATAAGAAATGAAAGGATTACCGAGCTTAATGGAAGTACACTTGTTAGAACTCCTGCTGAGCTTGCTGGAACTTTTGATAACCCTTGATACATTAAAAGAAAAGCAAGTACCGTTACAACAATTCCAAAATATAAAATATTAATCCAATCCGCTATACCTACGCTTGAGAAATCAAATTCTTTAGCTTCATAGATTGAAAATGGTAAAAACATTATAAGACCAAAAATACTCATCATAGTTGATATTGTAAGGGGGGAAAATCTATTGGATACTAATTTTCCTAATGTAATAAACAGTGTTTCTCCCAAAACTGCCCCCAATATTAAAAGGTTTCCTAATAATGAATTTATGTTGCCCAATTCACCACCGATAAGGTTAATTAGTAACACACCTAATACTGCAAATATAATTCTGGATAGTCAACAGTAAACTAGACAACTTTTTTAAGGTGTTCAAGTTTGAATTCTATTGGGCTTAGATAGCCTAGTGTTCCATGAATTCTTTTGTTATTAAACCAATGGATATAGGTAT
>NZ_JAIVLH010000033.1 GCF_020524345.1 Metabacillus niabensis | reverse complement strand
GTATTGAACATAAATATCACCCTCCCAATTAGTTATCTATATTATACCAAATTAACGCGGTGAAAAGTTAAAGTATTCAGATAAAAATAATAGGCTGCCGAGGTTTCTCGACAGCCTGAAAAGTAGCCCATAGGACTACTTTATTTTTTACCAATATTAAACCAACCTGGCATTGCTTGAATGACATTCCAAAGTTTTTCAGGAATATTAAGCTGGTCAAGTTTCGATACGTCCAACTCAGAAGCGACCTCGGCTTCACGTCCATTTGCGACCTTTTCAACCCAATCAGGATTCATAATTAACGCATGCCCAATGGCGATTAGTGGTAGTCCTAATTCCATAGTTTTAAGAGCATCATCTGGTGTTACTATGGAACCAGCAGCCAATACAGGTACCTTACTGTTGGCTTTTTCAAGAATCAATTCAAGGCGTGTTTTTTCGTCTTGACTATCTACTGGCTTTGAAGACACATTATCTAATGAAGCGTGTATATAATCTAAATTTTGTTCAACAAGGAAATCAATTAATTCATACGTGTCTTTCATACGTAATCCGTCCTCTTTAGAGGATTCTTCAGGGGAAAATCGATATCCTAAAATGAATGGTTTTGTAGCATGTTTTTCAATTACCTTTTTGATTTCTTCAATGATTGCCAATGGAAAACGTAATCGATTTTCTAGTGAACCTCCCCATTGGTCCGTCCGTTGATTGGTCGCTGGCGACCAGAAATTTTGAATTAAAAATCCATGAGCCCCATGAATTTCGACGCCATCAAATCCAGCTTCAATCGCTCGTCTCGTTGTGTCGCCAAAAGCACGAATAATCAACAAGATTTCCTCATGTGATAACTCTCTAGTTATTGAAGTTGAACCTAAATTAGTAACTTCGGGTTGCAATGCACTAGCACTAACTGCATCCAATTCAGGCAAGGCTTTATTACCTGCATGAAAAACTTGTAGAATGGCAGGGGAGCCTCCACTTTTCGCTGCATCAGCTAATTTTCGTAAACTTGGAGTAAATTCATTGTTGTATCCAGCAAATTCATTCGTAAAACCTTGCCCATTAGGTGTAACATGAGTACAACCTGTAATGACGAGTCCTACCCCATTTACTCTTTGTTTGTAATACTTTACCTCGTCATCCGAGATGGTAAGGTCGTCATTACTTGACCAGGTTGTCATAGGTGCCATGACGATTCTATTCTTAATTGTTATTCCACTTCTGAATGTGAAAGATTCAAATAACCTACTGTACTTTTGATTCATTTCTTTAACCTCTCTATCTACTATTTTTTTAATGTTGAGTTGAACTGACTACTAATTTATCCATTCTGAACCATCACAACGCTCTTATTTCAAGTTCTACTCTAGTGTAATTTGTTAACGTAAGGGTAAGTCAAGTATTAATTTTCATATGATTATACACAGTTTTGTTGTGTTTTTATTCTCCTTTGTGATACATTTAAGTTACAGTATCTGTAACTAAAAGGTGGGACAAGTAAAATGTTGTATTCGATGAAATATGTAGTGGAGAATTTAAATATATCTGCAAAATCACTTAGATTTTATGAAGAGCAAGGGATATTACCAAATATATCTCGTGATGAAAAAGGTCATAGAGTTTATAACGAACAACAAATAGATTGGCTTTCTTTTATTCGTTGTCTTAAAGAAACAGGAATGTCTCTTTCTAAGATAAAAGAATATAAGGAACTTTATGAATTGGGAAATCCTACCTTCTTGCAAAGAGAAGAAATGTTGATACAGCATAAATTGGAAGTGCAGAAGAAAATTGACGAAAGCTTAAAACACTTGGAAGAAATCAACTATAAAATAGCCATGTATGAACTTCAGAAAGAAGAGGTTAGGAAAAATCCTGATTATAACTTCAAATGTCACGGTCTGGAGATTAAGAATGTGAATTAATGTAATTACGCTAAACGGGATTGAATAATGATCTTCAGCAATAAAGCGTTGTTCTTGAATAAGGATATTCGCTTTTTTTATTATAAAGATTAAGTTTTCCTTTTTATATTAAACTTGTATAAAAGTGGTTTTAAGAGGTGGAAATAATGAAACGTGCAGTAGGAATATTTATTAGTTTTTCAGCAATACTAACATATCTAATTATAGATACCCTTTATTCTTCATTTTCAATTGAGGAGAGAATAACAAATCTCAATACGTGTGTTACGACAACAAAAGTTACATATATCTATCCTACGATGACTTCATAACAAAACTAGCTTATAGTAAATATTTGTTATCTTAGACAATCAAGCGTCATTCTTGAATAAGGATGTCGCTCTTTTTCATTTATAAGGCCATATTCTTGAATAAGAGAGGTTTTTATAATGGGAATGATTTAATGTGAGAAATGTGATGTAGTATTAATTATCCTTGTAAAATATGTCCTTTTATAAGGGACAGCTTTACCTTTTTTAATTAACCTTTTAATAAATAATAATATTGTTAGGACTCCTATATTTTGTATAAGAAGGATACACACCGGATGAGAGATATTCTTTCATCCGGTATTTTGCATTATTTGGTCCAGTTGTTCCGAAAATATTTTAGACGGTATTCCTTTTGTGTAAGTTCAGTGTATTGTTTGAACATTTTATTGAAATGACTCTGGGAAGAAAAACCTAGGTTATTATAAAGCGCTAATCTTGATAAGGGTGTGATTTCTTTTATCATGTTTTGTCTAGGATGTGTCTTCTAAAATATTTTGTACCGAATTTAACAACCTCTACACACCTGAACGAAATTGTCCTAAAAAGGAACTATTACTATTTACAAATCGTAATGATTACGATATATTGTTTTATGTGAAAATAAAGAGGAGGATACATATGAGAAAAATATGGATGGCTTTTCCTAGTTTATTGATTGTTTTATTCCTTACTGCATGTGGTGGAGACAATGCAAATAGAACTAGCGGTGAGGAGGAGGAATCTTCTTCAGCCGAACAGTTGAAAATTTATACAACGGTATATCCACTGCAGTTTTTTGCAGAACAGATTGCAGGCGAAGAAGCGGTGGTCGAATCGATTTTGCCCCCTGGTTCTGACTCACATACATACGAGCCGACTTCAAAAGAAATGATAAACATTGCAGAAGCAGATGCATTTATTTTTAATGGTGCGGGATTAGAGACTTATGCTGAAAAAATCGCAAATGCGGTTGAATCAGAAGATGTAAAAATCATCGAAGCTGCCGAGGGAATTGAGTTGAATGAGAGTGATCACGACCATGACCACGACCATGACCACGATCATGGAGATCAGGACCCGCACGTGTGGCTTGATCCAATTCGTTCTATTAAACTAGCCGAAAATGTAAAAGATATGTTAGTAGAGTTAAGGCCTGAAAAAGAAGAATTTTTTAATGAGAATTTCGAGTCACTAAAAGGGGAGCTTGAGGGACTTCATGAAGAATTCTCCACTCAATTGAAAGAGACGCCAGGCAATCACTTCATTGTCTCTCATGCAGCTTATGGTTATTGGGAGGAAGCATACGATGTACATCAAATTGCTGTCTCTGGCTTAAGCCCAACTGATGAGCCTTCACAAAAAGAGTTGGAGAATATTATTGAAACAGCCGATCAATATGGGTTACACTACGTCTTTTTCGAACAGAACATAACAACAAAAGTAGCGGATGTCGTCAGAGAAGAAATTGGCGCAGAATCCCTTCGACTTCATAATCTTTCCGTTTTAACAGAAGATGATATCGAAAATGAAGAGGACTATTTCACGTTAATGCGTCAGAATCTAACTCAATTGACGACTGCATTGGCAGATTCTGCTGCTGTGGAAGTTGATGATCACGATCATGATCATAGTCACGAGCACAACCATGAATTAGACGAAGAGGCACAAAAAATCCATGATGGATATTTCGAAGATGATCAAATTAAAGATCGTAAGTTATCCGACTGGGAAGGTGACTGGCAATCCGTCTACCCTTATTTACTTGATGGAACATTAGACGAAGTATTCGCCCATAAAGCAGAAGAGGGAGATATGACAGCTGAGGAATACAAAGAATACTATACAATCGGTTATAAAACAGCCGTGGATCGCATTATCATTGAGGGAGATACGTTTACCTTCTTTGAAGATGGCGAAAAGTCGTCAGGAAGCTACGTCTATGACGGATACGAAGTGCTGACCTATGAAAAAGGAAACCGAGGAGTGCGGTACATTTTCAAACTTTCTGAAGAACAGGAAGGAAAAATGCCAGCCTATATCCAGTTCAGTGATCACAGCATCGAGCCAACCGATGCACATCACTATCACTTATATTGGGGAGATGACCGGGAAGCACTGCTTGAAGAAGTTACCAACTGGCCGACTTATTACTTCTCTGATCTAAGCGGTGAGGAAGTCGCTGAAGAAATGATGATGCATTGATTAGCAACCTTAAGATAAATCAATACAATAACGATTTTAGTCATCTATCCGGTGCCCCTATCCTTTGGGGTACCGGATATTTTTTGTGAAATACGGCACTGTTGAACAGTAGGGGTGTGCTGTGCAGCAATGGTACCCCCTTTTGGCAGCTTCTTAACTTCGGGTGAAATATTTATTAATACAACTGGAAATGAGTAGTTAAACGTCTTAATTTCTTGATAATACTGGGATTGAGGCGTTTTTTAGTGTGCAGAAACTAAGGATATGCGTTATTAACACCTCTAGAGGAATGATACATCAGATTCTAAACATATCTCTTTCTTCCGCATACTGACCCGATTGTGGAAGATCTCTGTTAAGTATGCAGTAGACACATATTGCGCAATAAATATGATGATTATTAGGTGACTTTGTGAAAAAATGTCCTTAAGCTAACGGGCAAGTTTAGTGGAAGAAGTTGGTTATTAGAGATAGAATTAATGAATAAAGAAATGGGGAGTTTTGTGAAGGAATAATTGGGGGTACAGTTTTTACTTCTTGATTTTAGGTGTCATTGCTTTTTTTACAGGAGAAATTATAACCTTTATAATGCTTGGCTTTATATTATTAAGCCTAAATAATATAAACAACACACTGAAAACGATATACAAAGTTAATCAGCAAGATAAATTAGATTCAGAAGATTAGTTATTCTTATTGAAGTAACGGGGCTTTTCTATAAAAAGGAATGCTCTTTTCGTATCTAATTAATAGGAAGTAAATGTTATTATTATATTAAAGATGGTTGCTCTTATATTATAATTGGAAAAAAGCTTTGCTACATTATTAAAAAAGGTAAACTTTGGAGGTACACCACTGCAATAAGACTTATAACAAAATTAAGATCTTGATATATCCCGTCAAGGACATATTATGAAACGGTGCTTTACTAAAGGAGTTGTATAAAATGGATGAAAAAAAAGATACAGAAATAAAACGCTCTTCAAAAGCAGAAAACATTCTATCTCAGATCAATAGTAAAACTAAGCTAGGCGACTTACGAAAAATCGCGAAGGACATTAAAAAAGACCACGAACTAGCTATGGAACTTTGGTCAACCGAAGAGTTTTTGCCCAGACTATTAGCAATCTTAATTATGGACAAAAAACTTCTTTCACAAGATGTGCTAAATAATCTGGATAAGGATATGCAGATTCACACTTTTAATGAGCGAAATAACTTAATGGATTGGTTAATGGCGAATCAGCTCACCAAAGACAAGAAAAAAATTGCATTGATGGAATCATGGGAAAATAGTCCTTCTGCTCTTCAAAGGCGAACTTTCTGGTATTATCAAGCGCGATTGAGATGGACTGGACAAACACCGCCTGATAACACGGCAGACTTGCTATCTGCAATAGAAGCTAATATAACGCAGGAAGAACCGGAAGTTCAATGGGCTATGAATTTCACCGCAGGCTGGATAGGCGTTTATGATGAAAAGAATCGTGCACGTTGTATTAAACTTGGTGAGATAACGGGTCTTTACAAAGATGAAATGGTAGCAAAAGGATGTACTCCCAACTATTTGCCGGAGTTCATTACGATTGAAGTTAACAAACGACATAATAATTAGTTACCTCTGAAAAATTTATTAGGGTTTAATGCAATATTCAAAGCCTCAATATGAAAATTGTAATAGGCTTGGACCGAAAAATAAGTTTTGGCAGCTAGTTAGTAAAATATGCGAGGAAGATGTAAAGGATTCACCCATATCTCTTTTTGAACTGTAGAGAACTTATCTTTAAGAAGAACAACTTTCCAGCTGCGTAGTAAAACGATACTATACAATTAAAAATGCTATTCAACAAGCGAGTGCTTATCTTAAATAAAGGTAAGTGCTTTTTTATTTTTATGGCCAGACTGGCGAAGATCCCAGTAGAATGAATTGAAGGTTGTGAAGGGGTACCTTAAACTATCAAGAGTTAAATTTGATAAGTAATAACATTTTTGGATAATTATGTTAAAATTTAAAGTGTATTAAAAAGAAATAAAAAGGAGTTTCATATGACACAAAACAAATGGAAGTTTGGTTGCTTTTCTATTATATTCGGATATTTGTACGGGCTACTGTATCTTGGTTACATCCTATTTATTATTCTTGCACAGTCTTCGTATAGTATGATAAGTGTTCCTGCTATTCTCCTACCATTTATTTTATTTCTATTAACTATACTAATTATATGGAAACGAGTCGATATAAAAAATGATAGGAAAGCAAAGGAGAATCTTAACTTTATCATTATTATGGGTACTATACCTTTTTTCATCTGTGCAGTCATGTTAGGGATAAATGAATATAAAACGAATTTCACAACAGAAAAATGGGTTGAAAATATGTCTGACAGAGTGTACATGGTAGATGATTTAATAAGCACATATGATTTGAAAGGAAAGACTAAAAGTGAAGTTATGACATTACTAGGTCCACCAACTGACACAGAATATTTTAAAAATGACAAAAATATTGTTTATTATCTTGGAAATGAAAGAGGCATTATTTCTATTGACAGTGAATGGTTAGTAATTGATTTTGACAATAGTGATAAAGTAAAGGAATATGTTGTGCGAACAGATTAATAGTTTGTGTGAATGATATCGCTAAATGAATCTTCTAGAGTAAATAATTTTTAGTATCCGATTTTCTTTTAAAGGAAACATAATTATCAAGGAGTTTAATGAATGGAAAATCATAGAAATAATAATTTTGATTACAGTTTAATTTTACTATTAATACTTTTCTTCCTCGTTAGCTGTATAGCTATATATAATGCACAGATCATAGGGGAATTAACCGAGAATTTTCTTGTTAAACAGATAATTTGGTACATAATAGGTGGTTTTATAATTATTGGTGTAATGTACTTTGATATGGAACAAATCCAAAAACTTAGGTGGTACATATATTCGTTTTCAATACTTCTTTTAGTATTTTTGATAATAGCTCCTGAATCAATTGCGAGGGAGATAAATGGTGCTAAAAGCTGGTTTACACTACCTGGCATATCTTTTCAATCTTCTGAAATCACAAAGATATCTTTAATTATATCCCTTAGTTATATTATTAAGAAATCAAGTCATGCAAATGCTAGTATTAAAGATGATCTATCCCTATTAGTAAAAATGACTATTACCACCATGATACCTATCATATTAATAATGCAGCAACCAGACCTTGGTACGTCATTAGTTCTAATTTCTATTTATTGTGGATTAGTTTTTATATCAGGGATATCATGGAAAATTATTACTCCGGTATTTTTAAGTATTAGTATAATAGGTGGAGCTTTGATCTATTTAATAATCTATCAACCCGATATTATTTCTTCATTTGGGATTAAAAAGTATCAATTAGGTAGGATCTATGCGTGGTTAGACCCAGAAACTTATAGACAAGGAGAAGGCTATCATTTATATCAATCTTTATTAGGAATTGGCTCTGGTCAATTACATGGAATTACAGATAATCCGGTCCATATACCTGAAAGTCACACTGATTTCATTTTTAGTGTCATTGCCAATAGGTTTGGATTTTATGGTGCAGCAATTGTAATTTCTTTATATTTTTTATTAATTTATAGAATAGTTAAACTTTCATTAGATATAAAAGATCAATATTCTTCATACATATGTATTGGGGTTATTACCATGATTACTTTTCACGCATTCCAAAATATTGGTATGACTATTGGATTACTTCCCATTACCGGAATACCACTTCCTTTAATAAGCTATGGTGGAAGTTCTATGATAGGGAATATGTTAGCTCTAGGATTAGTGTTAAGCATTAGCTTTAGAAACAAAATATATATGTTTGATTAAATCATGAAAAAATGCAACATTTATACAGTGTTACTAATTGCCAAATACGAAATTTTTACATAAGGCATCTTTTTTAAAGAAGGATCTTTTTTTCGCGAGTGTAGAAATATAGTTTCAACTTATGTCAATTGTTGAATTTCGAGTCACAAACGAAGCGCAAGAACGGAAAAGTATAAATGGAAGTAATAAACTATCTATAAAAGGTGCAAAAAAGGGAGAAGAATCTTGGTGTTTATTATAGCTATCAGTCTTGTAATAATAGCAATAAGTTGCTTATCAATTGACGGAAAGTTGAAAAAAAACAACGAACAAAACGATGAAATCATTGAACTATTAAAGAAAGACAAAGGAAAATAGTTTTACTTAAATAATCAGTTTCATCAATTAGGCGCATTCTTGAATAAGGACTGTGCTTATCATTTGAAAGTACTCTTGTTATTCGATGTACATTGTAATACAATGGACTTGAAAAAGTTACCAGGAGGACGTTTATATGGACAAAGAAATTATGAAGGGAAGTATCGATATTTTAATCCTTTCTCTTCTTTCTAAAAAAGAAATGTACGGATATGAGATTGTTAAAACATTAAAAGAAAATAGTAACGACCTCTATAATATGAGCGAAGGAACATTATACCCAGCTTTAAAAAGATTAGAAAAAAAAGAGTGGATTGAATCTTATTGGGAAGATTCCCAGTATGGGGGCAGAAGAAAATATTACAAGATCATTGATAGTGGTAAGAAAGAACTAAGTAGAAAACTAGGAGAATGGAAAAAAGTTAATGAACTAATCAAAGTTAGCTCGGAGGGATTAATATGGGGAAAAGCATTGAAGATTACGTAAAAAATTTAGTCAAAGATTTGAAGTGTGATGAAAAAGAGAGACTTGAGATAGAAGAAGAATTTCTTGACCACTTGGGTATGTTAAAAGAGGAATACAAAATGGAGGGCTTTAGTGAAACTGTGGCAATAGAAAAGGCTATTGAATCCTTCGGAAAAGAGTCTAAAATTCGAAAAGGAATGCAAGATTCATTGGTACCTTTCTATAAGTTTGTTCATTTTGGCATATGGTGCTTATTTTTATGGTATACATATGTTCTGTTATCAGAACTTCTTATCAAACGCATACTAACTGATTTACGTAATATACCACTCGGAGATGGTCATTCCAATTTTATGCCCTACCTTCGTAGTGATATTAGCATCTTTGATAAATATGTGTTTAGTTTAAATACGAACTTTATCCCCCTTAAGAATATTAGTCATTACATTCTAAATCATAACAACTTCAATCTGGATATTGTGTTGTACAATACTCTAGGACAAATCTTGGCATTTTTACCACTAGGTATATTCTTATCACTACTGTTAAAGCAACTAAAGCTATTAAGAAAACTTCAAATCATAGTAGTGGCTGCATCAACGATTGAAATTTCACAATACATCTTGAAAGCAGGGCAGTTTGATGTTGATGACATTCTTCTTTATACAATGGGAGGTCTAGTAGGAATCTTGTTGTGTAATTTAATTTCACAGATCTTATTTTCAATTGGGAAACTCAAAGAGAAGTTACAATATGATTGATAAGTTACTTATGAAACCAGCAAATATAAATATATATTCTTCAACTGTAGAGCGCTGTTCTTGTATAAGAATGGTGCTTTTTTATCCTTTTAAAAAGAGGATAGATAACTATATGAGCATTGGTTGAAGATTTTTGAATAATTACCAAGATTCTAGAAAAAAATATCTTTTATATGGTGATAATTAGATGGAGTACTTATAAAAGGAACTAGATATGATGATTCCAGAAGAAGCTGCAAAAAAAATAGATGATGTATATAAGGAGTTAGTCAAGGTTGATCAAAAAGATCATGATATATGGTTTGAATATGTGTTTTTATCTTGGCAATGGTGGTTTTGTATCTTCCTCTCAATTATTCCCTGGATTTTATGGTGGAAATATAGAAAAAAGGAGTCTACACATCGTTTATTATATGGAGCATTTTTTATCATGTTCATTTCAATATTTCTAGATTCTTTAGGTTCAGAATTGGGGTATTGGGATTACCGATATGAACCACTGCCTTTCTTGCCATCTTTCGTACCTTGGGATCTAAGTCTTCTTCCTATAACTTTTCTAATTTTTGTGCAAATAAAGCCAACTATTTCTCCGATTTTAAAAGCGGTTCTCTACGCAATTTTTTGCTCTTTTGTAGGGGAACCTTTTTTTGAATGGCTTGGATTTTATCAATCATTAAAATGGAACCATTTGTATTCATTTCCTATCCATATGGTAATATTTCTAATTGGGTATTTCCTTGTTACTGGAAAGAATTTTGAGGAGTTAAAATAAAGATGAGGCAATAATTATTTTTCTGGTACCCATCGGATTAATAGGAAAGAATCTTTTTTAAACTGACCATTCATAAAAAATCTGTTTTTGTCATTCTACAATCCAGCTCTATTCTTGAATAAGGTATGCGCTCTTTATCATATGATCTATTAGAAAGGGAAAAAGCGGTTAATACGACTGCTTTTTTTGTGTTCTAAAAAGACATTTGGTTGAGGAAAAGGAGTAAAGAAAATGATGTCGAATACCTATTTATTGTGAAATTTCACACTTTATCTTCCACAAACATGCGCATGACCTTAAATTTTGAGTAGGAAGTGATAAAATGAGTAACTCGAAAAAAACAGTTTTAGAGATTGCTGCTAGACAGGGGCTGTTCCTAAATCCTGATTCCTTAGAATTTAATGAATCAGGCCTGGACTTTCAAGTCGTATTCGCTGTTGATCAGCAAGAAAAAGAGTGGGTATTACGCTTACCTAGACGTGAAGATGTTATGCCAAGAACAAAGGAAGAGAAAAAAGCACTAGACTTGGTAGCTGAGCACACTACTGTTTTTGAGGCACCGTTTTGGTCAATTTATTCAGACGAGTTAATTGCTTATAAGAAGTTAACTGGAGTTCCTGCGGGGACAATTGATCACGAGATACAAAATTACGTGTGGGTACTTGATATTAACAATGTGCCAGATTGTTTTTACAAGACACTTGGAAAAGCACTTGTAGCTTTGCATCATGTTCCTATAGAAAAGGCGAAGAATGTTGGGTTAACCGTTCAAACACCTGAAGAAGCAAGACAATCAATGAAAGAAAGAATGAATGCTGTGAACAATAAAATCGGAGTAGGGGATTCGCTGTGGGCCAGATGGCAGTCATGGATAAGTAATGATGAAATGTGGCCAAAGAAAACAGGACTCATTCACGGCGATGTTCATGCAGGTCATATTCTGATTGATCAAGTAGGAAACGTAACTGGTTTGATTGATTGGACTGAAGCAAAGGTGTCTGATGTATCGAATGATTTCGTCGTACTTTATAGGACATTTGGTGAAGAGGGGCTCAAATTATTACTCAATGCCTACAAAGAAGCAGGGGGATATGTTTGGCCGAAAATGAAAGAACATATTATTGAATTAGAAGCGGCATATCCTGTTGCAATCGCAGAATTTGCATTTGTATCAGGTAGTGAAGAGTACTTGAATATGGCAAAACAAGCGTTAGAACTAACATGAGGAAAAAAGTTAAGACCAACTAAGGGTAAGTTAGATATATTATATTCAATGAAGAAAGTGAAATCCAAAAAGGACCATCGTAAAAGTAGAAGCGCCATTCTAGAATAAGGGAAGGTGCTTATTTCTGTTTAGGTTCAAATTAATCTAGTAATTGAGAAATGAAAGTTTGAAATGGTCAACATGCAAGATCGTTTAATAAGTAACATGGAGAATTTATGAAACATTTATTTTTTTATCCGTATAATTATTAATGTCTTAAACAGTGGAGGTGTCATTTTGGAGACCAATGTCCAAACGTCTCGAAACGTCAAAATTGTAACCAAAAAAGAAATAAGTATGAGAAAATTACTAAATATGATAGGTATATTCATTTTTTGTGGGTTAGTATTAAGTAATGTGACAAATCCACTCCCTTCTAGTGATGACACGAAAGAGTTTTTGCTTTTTATTGGTGGAAGTGCGATTATCTATACCCTTTTAGTGAACATCTATTTCATAGGACAGATAGGGAAAAAGGTTGTTTTTACAATTCTTATTTTATTAGGTTGCTTTAGTATATTTATGGCTTTTTATCTTGCAAATAATTCAATACCACACTAATAACTAAACTATATTGTATTATTATCATCGTTAAAGTAACGGGAGTTTATTTTCAATCGTGAACTCAACAATCTGAGCCCGAGTGTTGAAGATGACATGTCACATACTATCTAACTAGACTAAGTTAAATATTGATCCAATTGGATAAAAGTGTACAGTGTAAAGAAATTCCCTATTATGTTTAGTTTATTTATTAATATTGTATTATAATTGATTGTAAAGTACTGTTAAAGCTTATAAAGTATTTTTAACGATAAAGGAGATATCACAATGTCAAATCATGAAAATAATAACGAACAAAATACACAACCAACAGAAAAGAAAAAGGTTAGCTTACAGGAGTTAATGAAACAACAACTTGCAAATAAAAAACAAGCTCAACAAAATGGAAAACAGGCAAATAAAGGATTAGCTCAAAATCAAAAGATGAAAAGTCAGCAAGCCAAAAAAACTAGTAATACACGTAGGAAAATGGGAAGCTAATAAAATTATATTGGATCAAACACACCGTATTGATGATACAATCACACGGTGTTTTCTATTTTTTAAAGTTTACTCAAGGTGAAGTTTTTTTTACTATAGACGAGTTCGTAAGGAAAAAGGAATTTAATGAAAGTAGTAGAAATATGATATAAACAGTGATTTTTAACAAGGTGTAATCGCTCTCTAATTAACGGTTGAACCAACGACAGTAGTTTTTGAATCAGATACCTGAGCCATTATGTATCAAGTGGAATTACAGGTCGACCAAAAGGGGCATAATGGTATATGACATACCCAAAAACCTGATTTCACATTTTACAATACTGAAACTTTTTTTATTATTCTGAACTATGACAATGTGTTTTTTGTTTGAAATTTGTAACTCTTCAATACAATAATTATGAAGGTGATCAAATAATAAATTTTTACAGATAAGGAGATAAAACTGTGGAAAAAAACAAATTACTAAGAATGGACAATGTCGGTATCGTTGTAGAATCCCTTGATGACGCAATCTCTTTCTTTGAGGAGATTGGCTTGAAACTCGAAGGGCGAGCCACTGTCGAAGGTGAATGGGCTGGTCGAGTAACCGGATTGGGTAGTCAATGCGTAGAGATCGCTATGATGGTTACCCCGGATGGCCACAGCCGACTTGAACTTTCGAAATTTCTCTCCCCACCTACTATATCAGATCACCGGACTGCTCCTGTAAATG
Source organism: Metabacillus niabensis (assembly GCF_020524345.1). GTDB lineage: Bacteria > Bacillota > Bacilli > Bacillales > Bacillaceae > Metabacillus > Metabacillus niabensis_B. The sequence goes on along the minus strand of NZ_JAIVLH010000033.1, from coordinate 30,991 downwards.
CCCTTGGTTATCTTCGCGTCATGTTCACCGTTGAAGACATTGATGAAATGGTATCCAGACTCACTAGGTATGGTGCTCAGCTCGTTGGTGATGTGGTTCAGTACGAGGACTCGTATCGGCTCTGCTACATTCGTGGAATCGAAGGACTTCTTATTGGTTTGGCGGAACAACTCGGTAACTAATAAGTAAGTGACGTTTTATAAAAATCCTTTACTGAAGCATATATTTCATTGGTTTAGCTATTCATTTATTTTTTTCGGAGTTGTGGCCAGTCAAAAAGAGTGTTCCAATTTCTAGTCCTTGTTGTTATAATTTAGGAGTTCTTCAACATATTTGAGAGGAAGGGATAAAATGTTTAAAAAAATTGCTGCAGACGCGTTAGGCTTGTCTGATATTGGGACAATAATCCAGCCTTCGGACTTTGATAAAACGGATGCTGATGATTATGTTATGCATGAAGATCAGGAGAAAATTTACTTTCTAATAAAAACAAAGGCGGATGAATATTGCTTTACTAATCTAGCGATTATCCATGTAGATGGTACTAGTGCGGCTTCCTCTAAAAGAACGTTAAAACGTTATCCATATTCTCAGCATAAAATATCAGGGGTAATGCTTGAAACAGCAGGAAAACTTGATATGGATGTCGAAATTAAATTCAACATTGGTAATGAAAGAATTGATATTGATGTGAGAAAAGATCAAATCGAACAATTAAAAGATCTTTATAAAGCACTCCTTCAAATTTCAGAAATTACCTATGAAAATGGAATAACCTTAGACTTTGCATCTCAAAGTTTAGATAAAGCTGTGTCGGTGTTACAAAATGCTAGAACAGATGATAACAATTTAGCAGATACATACAAAGGATTAACAGAATTCAGTTTTCAATGGTTAACTTCAGCTCGTGAAAAATACCATGAGAAAGATTTTGGAGCAATATTTGAGAAATATATAAATAACTAATTGAGGATTTACAAGCGATTAAATAATAAAAACGAAATTGTAGTTCAATAACAATATTCACCAATCAAGTACGAGAGTTGAAGATATAATTTTATATTATTTCTAATTTAGCTAGTTAGATGCTTTTTCACTTCGATATCATATCGAACAGTTTTTAAGAGAGGGAGGAAACTCCCTATTATTCTTGATGATTCTACATCTTGTAAAATATCTATTAACACAACTGAAAATGAGTGAAAAACGTCTTAATCCCTTGATAGTACTGGGATTGAGACGTTTTTTATTATATCCGGAACTAACGATAAGTGTTATTAACACATCTAGAAGAAGAGAAGTGCCGGATTCTATTCATATCTCTATCTTTATCAATCAGGCAAGATTGTGGAACAACAACTAAGAACTGTGAAGCAATCAACTTAAACTACGGGCATGTTAGTTTAAGTTGAAAGAGAAAAGACATTCCTTCGGAATGCCTTTTCTAACAGATCTTTTCTTTAGTAGCAATGTCTCTCACAACATCTTCTAAAGTAACATTTCTTAAAACCTTCTCCATTGCCAATTGTGCTGCTGTGAATAATGGTTCAATTGTATTTTGGATGTTCCTACCTACGGGACAATCAGGATGTGGACGTTCATGTATGCTAAACAACTCATTTTCCTGTACAACATTCACTGCCTTATATACGTCGAACAAAGTGATACATGATCGTTCCTTTGCAAGTTTTGCACCTGCAATTCCTGGGTGTACCTCTATCAAACCAGCCTTTTTTAGCATTCCCATTAGTTTTCTTATAACGGCTGGGTTCGTGTTAACACTCGTAGCTAAAAATTCAGAAGAAGTTACTTCTTTTTTATTTAATTCAATTAGCGCCAATATATGAATTCCTACTGCAAATCGACTACTGATGGACATATTCAGTCACCACCCTTATTAACTAATCCTTATATTATTTTATATCTTCATCATGTAATTATATTGATTACAAGTTTATTATACCAAAATACGAACAAAATAATATATATTATTATACATGTTGACAAATTGATTACATGTAACTAAAATGAATACATGTAATAGGTATTGTTACAGATGATATTTAACTGGAGGGAATATTAATGAAAATTTTAGTTACTGGAGCAACAGGAAAATTAGGTTCAAAAGTTGTAGAATCATTATTGAAATCCGTACCTGCAAGTAATTTGGTGGTGAGTGTCCGAAATCCAGAGAAAGCAGAGGAACTTCGTAATCGTGGACTGGAAGTTCGTCAAGGTGATTTTGACCATCCTGAAACATTAAATAGTGCTTTTAAAGGGATTGACCGATTATTAATTATTTCTGCCGATGGTGACAATGAAACAAGAATCCAACAACATGCTAATGCAGTCCAAGCAGCTGAACGTTCAGGGGTAAGATTTATTGCTTACACAAGTATAGCCAATGCAACAGTAAGTAAAAATTTAATGGCTCCACCTCATGTTGCAACAGAAGCAGCCATCATTAAAACAGGTATCCCATATTCTTTCTTACGTAACAATTGGTATTTGGAAAACGAAATTGGAAGCATTCAAGGTGCTATTACAGGAGCTCCATGGGTAACTTCTGCTGGAGAAGGTAAAGTAGGTTGGGCGCTGCAACAAGATTATGCAGATGCTGCAGCAGCAGTTCTTGTTGGAAACGGTCACGAAAATACAGTGTATGAACTTTCTGGTCCACTTTTAACTCAAGAAGAATTGGCATCTGCTCTTGGTAATGTATTGGATAAAGAAATACCTGTCCAACAAGTTAGTGACCAAAAATATGCAGAGATCATGAAAGGATTAGGGTTGCCTGATTTTGTGATTCCGATTGTAGTAGGAATTCAAGAAAGCATTCGGAATGGTTCACTAGAAGTTGAAAGCAATGATTTTGAGAAAGTTCTTGGTCGTCCAGTTACTCCAATTAACGAAGCACTAAACAAACTTGTTAATGTCATTTCATAAACAAAATGTTTTTGCAAATCTGTTATCCTAAAAGGAAATTAATTATATGCAACGCATAGAAAAGGCAAAAAAAAAATATCTGAAGCAGAATACACTTGTTTTGTTGCGAAATGGGTCAAATCAAAAAAATCGGACTAACCTTATACTATGAGCGGGTGCTTTAATTTAATCGTGATCTTCAGAAATATAAGCGCCATTCTTGCATAAAGATGTCACTCTTTTTCATTTATAAGGCCATTTTGTGGAATAAAAAGCTAAGCGAAAAAATCCCTCGTATCCATTCTAAATACAAGGGATTTTTTTGGTGAAATTACTTTTCTGTTGCAGGTTTGTAGTGTCCGGGTATGCTTTGGGATGAAATAGCCAATCGATTCCAGCTGTTGATCGTGTTGATTATGGTAACAAGATCGATAAATTGTTTTTCATCAAAATGAAAGCGAACCCGCTCATACAGATCATCTGGTACACCGTTTGCGGAAATATTTGTAACTGCCTCGGTTAATTCTAGTGCTACTCTTTCCTCTTCAAGATAAAATGGTGACTCTCTCCAACCGCTCAAACAGTAAATTCTTTGTTCGGTTTCACCAATTGCTCTGGCATCTTTTGTATGCATATCTAAGCAGTACGCACATCCGTTAATTTGGGAGGCACGAATTTTAATCAATTCAATTAATTTGCGATGAAATCCTGTTGTTTTTTTGTAGTCCTCCAGTTGTCTCATTAATCGGACAATTTCCTGATTTGTCTGCATATAGTTTATACGTTGCTTCATGTCTATCTCCTCCATATAATTTTTTAGGGTTTCACTATTATGACAATATAGAGGATTAATTTGTGACATAAGAAAAAAATAATGAGAGCCGAACAATAGCTCTCAGTTTATCCGTATTAAGGAATAAGGATGTGTTTTAATTTATCTGGGTTACTGACTATAAAGATTTTCCGGATATTTCTTTGCTCTGAATCTAACTCAAAACAAATCACTTTGGTAGGCTGCCCATCTTTTACTTGCAAGATTCCTCTTTGACCATTGACCATTACCGGAAGAAGTCCTCCTATGAAACTTCCTTTAGCAGAAATTCCTTTAAGGAAGGCAGATACACGCTGTTTATTTACAATTGGATTTAATGCAGAAATCACTTTGCCTCCACCATCAGTAACAAGTACAACATCGTCTGTAAGAATATCAATAAATCCCTCGAAATTTCGGGTCATCGATGCTTTTATAAATGTTTTTGCCAGGAGATCAACATGTTCAGTATTCTCCGGATAGACAGGCATATCATTCTTTAATTTCCGCTTAGTGCGGCTATAAATTTTTCTACAATTCACCTCAGTCTTTTCCAGTATCCTAGCAATATCCCCATAGTCATAAGCAAATGCTTCTCTAAGAACGAACACTGCTCTTTCAACAGGTGATAGTTGATCCAGCAAAACGAGAAACGCATAAGAAACTGTTTCATCTATTAAAACCTTATCTAAAGGCTGCTCTGTTTGGTGTACCCGAGGCTCCGGCAACCAAGGGTCTGTATAAATTTCTCTTCTCTTACGGGACGAATTTAAAAAGTTTAGACAGCGATTCGTCGTCACTTTCGCAAGATATGCCTTCATGTCCTTAATTTGGTCAGTCTCAAGCTTAAGCTGCAGGAATAAATCATGAACAATATCTTCTGCGTCGGAAACTGATCCAAGCATCCGGTATGCAATGGAAAAGAGAAATGGTTGATATGTCTTATATAATTTAGCTAACTCCATACTTACTTCACCTATTTTCTATTACATTTATCCACTAGTTTATACGATTGGTAGATTAAGGACCTTGTCAAAATACTTAAAAATAACATGGATAAAAATTTATTTTCACTGGCAATTTTGTAATCCTGGGATATTCATAGAACGTAAAAAAGATTTAGGTACTGTGATTGATCAGAATTAGACTCTAAGCCGTTTGTGTTAAGACAATAAAATCATTTTTGAACAAAATACTAGTTAACAGAAGTTCTTAAATTATTCAAGAATTTGGCGCTTATCTTGAATATAAGGTAAGTTTTTTTTCGTGTTAGGACCAGATTGGAGAAGATAAAAACAGATTTGTAAAGTATTGAAACATTTATTAATATAAAAACGTATTAAGTAGTAATGGTGCATTAAAAAGAAAAATTTAGATGAAGTTTAATTTTGTAGGAGTTGACGTATTATTTTAGACACCTTATTTGGTATTTTAATTATTTTGTTCATACTGGGAATATGCTTTTTAATGATTTTTTGGGGGTTAAAATCAATCTATAATACTACAATTAAGTCAAAGAAGAACAGTGATGCAGAGTTAATAAAGGAATTATATTCTTTAAAAGAACGAGTAGAGTTGCTCGAAAGAAAATTAGATAACAAATAAAAGTAATATACACTAATTTGTTATTCAAGTAACGGGTTAGTTCAATAATAATCTTCAACAAACGAAGCGCGTTTCAGAAATTAGATGCGTTTTTTATTTACTCTTAACTTATGCATTTTCATGATAAAATTCACAATAGAAGGAAGCTTGCTAATGTGGGATATATATTGCGAAAAGTAAAAAGGTTAATGTTTTCAGCTTTACTATTAATATTCATAAATGGATGTAACGTCAGTAATGAAGATATTTTTCAATATAACGATTCATATATTGGTGATAACAATGCGGTTTCACACATTTTAAGTTATTTACCAAGCAGTGAACATTTAAAAGGGTTTGAACTTAAAACTAAGGAAGAACCTTATGGAATAAACATAAATTATAATGTAGAAATAGAACAAGATTACGAAGAAACAGTGATATACAATGGTACATTTTTATTGTCATTAATCCAAAATGTTGACTCGATAAAGTTTAATTTTGGCGATTTAGAATATAACATAACGAAGGAAAGACTAGAAGAATGGTATGAAAGAGATTTGAATGAATTTACCAATGAAGAAGAGTTGAAAAATTTCGTTCAAGAACAATTGGAAAATGAAAGCAAGGTAAAACTGATCTTCGAATAAAGTACTGTAAGACATTACTAGGATCTTCAACAATATAAGCGCGATTGTTTAGTAACCAGGTAGAACATGCTTTTAGGGAGGAGTATTTTATGAAAATTGGTCAACTCCTTGGAGTAGGAAATACCGCAAGTGTCTATGAATGGGGAAAATCTGAAGTTATAAAGATTTTCCATGATTTTAAGAGTGCAATGTATGAAGTAACAAAGGAAGCTCAAAATGCCAAAATAATAAATAAGCTAAATGTAAGGGCACCTAGATTTTCTAAGATTATGGAGTATGAGGGAAAGACGTGTCTTATCTATGAAAAGGTAGAAGGTCCCACGATGCTCAATTACATAGAACCAACGAGATTTTCTGTGTCTTATAATGCTAAGCTATTAGCACAAATCCACTTTGAAATACATCAGGTTAAGATCGATGTTAACTCAAATTTGAAGACCGAATTATCAAAGAGCATTACTAACACTGAGGTAATCACGGAATCAGAGAGAAAAATTGTTCTCAGAATTCTTGAGACATTGCCTGAAGGAAAAGTTCTATGCCATTATGACTTCCACCCTGGAAACATCATTCTTTCTCCTAATGGACCTATTATTATCGATTGGCTGAACACTTTGGTTGGACATCAACTCGCAGATGTTACAAGAACATACATGATGATTAACTCTAATGCATTACCTCCCAATGCTCCTTCTTGGTTAACGGAGAGGAAATATCGTGATCTATTCGGTAAAGAGTATTTAGATGAATACTCTAACCTTTCAGGCATTGACCGAATTCCTCTTGATGAATGGCTTGTACCAATATTCGCATCTCGAATAAGAGAGTTAAAGGGCAAAGATCAGTTGGAAATAATAAATAATCTAAAATCAGCTATAAAGGAACAATGAGTTTTGCTACCTTATACTACCTGATTTCACTAACGGAAACGTCGTGAATTTAAGAATGAGGCCGATTACAGTTATTCCAATATAGGGCGTTGTTCTTGAATAAGGATAGTCGTTTTTTATTTATTAGACCATCTAGTTGAATAATTAAATCCCAATCTCTCATTTATGATCACTGAGAGATTGGGATCATATTCAAACTATTTTGTATTTATTTTAACACGTACTAAAATATGATGATCACGATAGACAGGATAAGCATTACGATAGCATTAACTGCCATAATCGGTTTATGTTTTGCTCTTATGAAGTGAGCGTGTAGGGCACCAAGCATTAGAACCGTATATAGGACCCCTGAAAATTTTAAGTATTCTGGAATCCAAAATCCAATGATCAATCCAATCACACCCACTAACTCTAACAAGATAATTACATTCATGAACCACATTGGATACCGATATTCATTCCAATGGTGAACCATTGATTTTGTACGTAACAATTTCATCGAAATTGATAGTACAAAGATACTAACTAAAATGATTTGAATAAGTATAATTACTGCCCCCATGCCGTTTCCCCCTCTAGTATAATAGATGAAGTTACACCTATATATAATTTTAAGTTGTTTAGTTCATAAAATATGTAGTTTAGACTACATGGCGGAAATAGGGGGGGTTACATGGACAAGATCAAATATTTGTCAAGAATACAACTGTTTAGTGGGTTGGAATTAGAAGAAATAAATAAAATTGAACCAGTCGCGCCCATTAATGTTATAAAAAAAGGAACGATTATTGCTTCTCCACATATGAATCAAAAGATCTTGTATTTAATCAAATCGGGCAAAGTCCGTTTATATAAATTATCTGAAAGTGGTAAGGAGCTTACAATAGATGTATTAGGAACTGGTCATGTATTTGGTGAGATTGGTTCATTTACTACTGGTTCTGAAAATATGTACGCGGAAACGTGGGAGGATTCCGTTATTTGCACGATAGATAAAGGTAAGTTTGAAAAAGTAATGCTCGATCAGCCAAGTGTTTCCTTGAAGTTTATCGAAATGTTATCCAACCGTTTAAAAGAAGTAGAAGAGTTACTAGAATATATGGCATACAGTAGTGTTCGAAAACGCCTCTTATTTTTATTAAATAAACTAGTAGTAAAGTTTGGGAGGGAATTGCCTAGTGGCGATCCGAAGGAAAAAGATTGGATTCAACTCGAAATTTCAATAACACATCAAGAATTAGCAATGATGATGGGCAGTATTCGAGAAACAGTGACAGCACTTCTAAATGATTTGACAGCAGAAGGAATTGTTCGTAAGGTAGGAAACCGTAAACCGATTAAGATTAATTTTGCTCGTTTAAAAAAGGCGTTAGAAGAGGAAAGTTAAAAATAAGGTGGATTTGTAGGTTGGAGAATACTGAGTGTTATTACAAGTGAATTCATTTAATAAAATTGTAGGAGAAATTGGATACATAGGTAATTACTAATTGTAATTCTATTTTTATCTATTACTTTCATTTGGGGAACCTTATCGTTGATCCGTAAACTAGTATGGCTGTTACAAAAGTTTTTTTATCCGAGAATGATCTTCAACAATCGAGCGCTGTTCTTGAGCAAGGAAATGTGCTTATTTTAGTATAGGGCCAGATTCCTAACATGCTAAAGAGTTAATTTAATTATATTTTAAAAACCACTAGATAGTGTCAGGAAAATTGTTTTTCCGTGAAATTCACAAAAGCTACGTGATGATTTTGCTATGTACAAAAGATCAATTATTTCTAACTTTTTTTGAGACAGGTAAGCAAATCAGTCGGAAGTTGTAAAAAATATCATTACATTGACAGAAGATAAAGTATTCTTATTGGTGGTAAAGTAGGGTAAAGCATTTCTAAGGAGGGGATATGATTGATTATTAATGAACGAGAAAGTGAGTTTGTAATAATAGAGCAACATAACCATGCTGTTTTATCAGGTGATCTCTTTAGCTATTTGCAAGAAGAATTTTTTACAGGAATGGAACTCAAACAAGATATTCTTTTTGCCACCCAATATCATGATTGCGCATGGATAGGGCTAGATGCTGCACCTCTTTGGGATGATAAAAAAAATTCCCCATACTCATTTATTCATTTACCTTCATCACTTAAACTTCCGCATTATAGATATGGGATTGACTGGATTGAACAACGAAACAAGTATGCTGCATTGCTTTGTAGTCGACACTATTCATCTTTTTTTAGCAACAGTAAGAGTGAAGATGAGATTAAATATTTACAATATGAAAAGACACGGCAGAAGAGATTATGTCTAGAATTGGATATAGCAATGGAGGATAGTAATATTCATCTTGAGATATTAAAATTCTTGGATAACTTATCAATATATATTTGCATGAATGAACCAGGTGTGCCAAAAAGTGATGAAATTCCTTGGTATCAAAATGGCTTTGAAGGTACAGAACTCTTTTCAGTTGAGAAAAGTGATAGAATTGTAGCATATTGGCTTAATGAAGGGTATATCGGCTTAACTCCCTTTCCTTTTACACAGGCATTCGAAGTAACTGTGCCAACAAAAATAGTAAACAAATGTGATATTAAAGAAAAAGGAATTATTGAAGCCTATAAAGATATACCCTCAGTATTTCGCACCTTTAAAATAGGTCCAATGGGTTCAACTAGTTAAGAACGATTCTACAATCAAGCATTAATTTTCAACAATCGAGCGCTTATCTTCAATAAAGATAAGTGTTTTTTCGTGTTAATGAGCAGATTCGAAAATATCACTCTAAAAGACATATTAGATGTTTTGAAAATTTACTCTAAGTAACGATCTGGGATAGGTCAATTAATAATTAATAAAAACAGAGGAGATAACTTTTAACTGTAGTATTTATTAATATTAAATAAGGGGGGAGGGACTTGATATGTATGAATATTTCAATGGTTTAGTAATTAGGGAAGGCACTGAAGGGGTTCTAGCTGAATATGTTGAAGCACTTCTTGAAGATGCTGAGTGGTAAGAAATAGTCCCGATTGGCAGAAAGAAAAGTTTTCTTTAATGTTTAAAAATTTAATTTGGGCATTTACTGTTTGGGACAATAACAAGATGATTGGTATGGTTAGGGTAATTTCTGATCAAATAACGACTGCTGACATATTAGGTCTGGTAGTTTTATCAGATTATCGTGGCAAAGGTATAGGCAAAAAACTTGTTGAGATATGTGTTCAAAAACTCCCTCACGGTGATTGGTTCGCACATACATCTGCTAATAATTTCAAATTCTATGAAAAGTGTGGTTTTGAAATAAAGGATTTATCTACAAACGGTACCTGTGCATATTATGGATACATACAAGCACGAATAGAGGGGCAAAGGAAGTAATATTGTATATTGGGAGAGGTAAGTATTTATCATGAATGATTATAGATGGATAGGAAGCCAAAAACATTATGTAGATGAAGTTCATATAGAAACGTTGCTCAATAATTTTGTAATAGGTCATTTTGGTGGTAATTCTTCAACTGGGCAATATAAGAATGAAGATGGTTGTTTAATTTGGATTAATCAAGAAGAGGAATGGGAGTTTGTCATTATTCTTGATGCTCATGACACATCACAAAGTGCAGAATTAGTTCTTACAACCTTTGAAAAAGAAAGAGACTCAGTGCAACAAATATTAAGGAGCAGACGGGAGAAGCTTTCGACAAGATTGCTACCTTTATTTTAGATATTTTCAAGGGTGAAAGCTTTCGAGAAGCTTGTAAGAAGGTCCAAGGAGAAACTGCTTGCCTTTTTGTTATTAGGAAAGACAAATTTCTTTGGTGGTTGTCGATAGGAGATTGTATTCTTTATTTGTTTCATCCTGAACTTAAAGCGCTAGGAGAATTTCAACAGAATCATAGAAGTTTTTATGAATGGGTAGGTCAAAATAATACATTTGATTTAGTAGTACCTTGTTATAGCTCAGGGAGAAAAGAATTACGAAAAGGAGAAAATCATATTTTCTTAACAACCGATGGGCTAATTGAGTGTCCAAATACTAATTTTTACAATTCAGTTGAAGTTTTTAATACCTTCAATGGATTATCGAATCTAGATGGTGTTAAGAGATTATTAGAAGTAATTGAGAAAAATAATGTACGCGATAGTACAACAATAATTTCATGGAAAGTAACTACTAAAGATTCGGCAACGCTACCTAGCGATATTTAGACGATAACTAGATACTTTGTGGAGTTATTTATGTAAATAATGATCTTCAACACTCTAAGCGCCATTCTTGAATAAGGTTGTCGCTCTTTTTCATTTAAAAGGCCATATTGACGAACAATACCTGTCTGCTTAATTGGATATATATGTTAAAATTTAAGTAAGCTTGTGAAATTATGTACTTAAAGTAACTGACAGGTTAGTTGAATAAGAAATAGACTTTTGGTTAAATATGGTATACAATTATCCGTAAGAGAACATATGTTCCTTTGGGTGGGATTGCTTTTGATGTGTAAAAAAATAAACTATAAAATTTATGATTGGAGTGTTATTGGATGCAGACAAAAAAAGTTTTTCTATATGTATTTAATACAATGTCGGACTGGGAATATGGATATTTAATTGCTGAACTAAACTCAGGAAGATATTTCAAAAAAGATATAGTACCTTTAAAAGTAATTACAGTAGGAGCTAATAAAGAAATGATTACTACTATGGGAGGACTGAGCATAAAACCAGATATTTCCCTTGATGAATGTACTCTTGAGAGTAAAGATCTTTTAATTTTACCAGGAGGGACTACTTGGAATGAAGAAATTCATCAACCTATCTTGGAAAGAATTGGACAAGCTTTAAAGCTTGGTACCATTGTTGCTGCAATTTGTGGTGCAATTGAGGCCCTTGCGAATATGGGATACTTAGATACTAGAAAGCATACAAGTAATAATTTAGAATACACTAAAATGGTATGTCCTAACTATAAAGGAGAAAAGTTCTATGAGGTGGGATCTGCGGTATCTGATTTGAATTTAGTTACTGCATCAGGAATAGCTCCTCTGGAATTTGCGGTGGAAGTACTGAAAAAATTAGATGTATTTGCACCAGATACATTAGATTCTTGGTATGGCCTAAATAAGACTCATAAACCTGAATACTTCTTCCAGTTAATGAACTCAATGAATAAATGAGTTCGAATATCAAATGGCATTTTTATTTTTTAAAAATAATCTCCATAATTTGTACGATGTCAAAGTATAATTTTTACACTTAATTAAAGTTTTTAGATAAATTAACAGAGGTTGTTGATAATTTATAATTGTAAACTATCGGGGGTGTTGATCCAAGCAGGATGAATGCCCTTTTTTTGTTGAACTCCTTATTGTAGTAACGAAGCAGTATAGTTTAATAAATAAGTTTGGGTATTTATGGTAAAATTTATTGGAGGGATTTTTTGAAAGGAGTTAAACCAATGTTAAGAATTATTGAATGGATTGGTTATATAATCTGTTTAGGTTCCGTACTGGCAAACGGTTTAATACGTCATAATGGCAACCATAATACCCTTTGGGATAGAGTTACGTTTTTTTCAGTTTTCGTAGGTGCAATCATCACCATAGTTGCATTCTTGTTTAGAAAATATGGTGGTCACAACATTTCGGCACGGATTTTTAGAAAAAGGCCTCAAAACGGAACCAAAGTAAAAAAATGAATCTTTTTAATTCGTTGGTTTCCTGTGTTTATAGTCAATTAGTTTAATTGCAGGAAATTCTTTAATATCATCACGAGCAAAAATAAATGAATTAATACCAAAAGTTAAAGTATCTGTACCGAATATTTTATGGTTGTTCATATCTCCGTTATGAACATTAACAGTAAATTTAATAATAAATGAATACTCACTAGCTTTTTCTTGATTCTCAGGTTGGGAGATTTCAACCACATTATAATTATCTTCCCAATTAAAAGAAATACCAGTCGCAGATTCATCGTTGTAGTAATGTTGAGTCGAATTTACAATAAAAGGTAGAAATAGTTCAATCGTAAAATTTTTAAAGTATTGTTCTTGTGTTACATTTTGAGTCACATTATATAGGTCCTCGGCATAACCTTTCCGATGGTACTCCTCAGCATTAACAAAATAAGTTGAATTGAAAAAAATAATAAATAGTAAAGCAAGTGATTTTGTGAATTTTTCCATAATTCACCTCCCAATTATATAATTTGTATAAAAAATGAAATTATTCATATGTTTATTTAACTGTATTGCTTCGACAGCCTTTTCTATTGATGAAAGCGGAAGGATAGTTTGGTAGTAGGTAATTACTGTTTTAAAATCGAAATATACATATGGAATTAATAAAGCTGGGGAGTGACAATATGAGTGAGGATTGGAAAAAAGACTGTTTTGGAGCTATAGAACGTGGAGAAAATCCAATGGTTATTGCAAAAATGAAAAGTGGTTATGCAGTTATCGGGGATACTCAGTTTTTGCCTGGATACTGTGTTTTACTTGCATATCCAAAGGTTAATACACTTAATGATTTAACAATTGAACAACGAAGCGATTATTTAGTAGATATGAGTCTGATAGGTGATGCAATTCAATCTGTATGTAAACCAAGAGGCTTAAATTATTCGATGTAAGGAAATTCAGATGATTTTTTACACGCACATATTTTTCCTCGCTATGAGTGGGAACCAGAAGATAAGAAATCTTATCCAGTCTGGCAGTATGGGGACTTATGGCATTGGGCAGAGCTGCAATACAGTGAGGATAAACACGGAAAGATACGAAAGAAAATAACAGGAAAATTAATTGAAATAATGAAGGAGAAATATGGTGAATAGTCTTTCTCTCTTTTCTAACGGGTGTAATATTTAACTGTAATAGTGGAAGTTTTGCTTCTTGCACTAACGGTGCAGGTTAGCTTATAAAATTCGAAATGAATTAATTTATGAAAAAAGAGGTTTTATATGGGAACTAATACGGTAAATATAGAACAAATAACTGAGGCTTTGTTAAGATCTTGGTCTTTAGAGTCAAGTTCAAAATGGAGTAAGGTCAATCCTGCCAAGGGACAATGTGGTGTGACCACATTAGTAGTAAATGATATATTGGGTGGGGAAATACGGAAGACCAAACTGGCTGATGGATGGCATTTTTATAATTTTATTAATAACAAACGATACGATTTAACAGCTTCTCAATTTAAAGAGGACATTATATATAGTGATTTTCTTTCCAATCGAGAAGAAGCATTTGCCGATACTAATAAGCAACAGTATGACTACTTAAAACAAAACGTATTAGAGTTCTTATTCAACTAACGGGGTCTTTAGTCGAATAACGATCTTCAACAATCAAGCGCCGTTCTTGAATAAGGATGTCGCACTTTTTCATTTAAAAGGCCAGATTGTAGAGGAATTATTGCAAAAATGTCGTAAAACTGAAATGATTATAGTTAAGCAAAAGATACATTTTTTTATATTCTACACGAGGGAGAAATAATATTGTTATATTATGTAATTGATGCTTTTACAGAAACAAAATTTGGCGGGAATCCAGCAGGTGTAGTAATTCATGAAAATTTAGATGAAGAGTTTATGCAGAAATTTTCTGCAGAAGTTCGCTTTTCAGAAACAGCATTTATAAAAAAAATAGACAGGAAAAAGTTTGAAATAAAGTTTTTTACACCAACTTCACAAGTTGAACTATGTGGACATGCTACCATTGCTTCCTTTAAAGCCTTATTGGACAGTCAGGCTATTGAAGATAACAGTACATATGTTATGAAAACACTCGCTGGTACACTCTCCGTTGAGGTGAATCAATCATTTATTATGATGGAGCAAGCCAAACCTAAGTTAGGGAAAAAATTTGATGATTATGATTATTTGTCTGACCTTTTTAAAATAGATAAAAGCCAAATAGGGAGTGCAAATTTCAATCTAGTACCTCAAGCTGCAAGCACTGGTCTTTGGGATTTAATGCTTCCAATAAAAACACAGGATGCTTTGTATGCTTTAAATCCTGATTTTAAAGCACTTGCTGAATATACAAAGAACAATACAGTGGGAGGTGTCCATGCATTTACGCTTGACACAAAAGAAGGAATAGCAGAGAGTAGAAACTTTTGCCCACTCTATGGTATTGATGAGGAAGCCGCAACAGGTACTTCAAATGGGGCATTAACATATTACCTTTTTAATAACCACGTATTAAATAAATATAATCAAGAGTACTCTTTTCTTCAAGGGTATAGTATGGGAAGACCTTCTACTATCATTACAAAATTAATAAATAAAAATAATCCAAGAGTTATTGTAGGTGGGAAAGGAATTATATTAACAAAAGGTAAGTTATACTAAGCATCATATTTATACACCAAGTAAAAGAATCCAGATCTTCAACAAACAAACCGCATTTCTGTAGCAAGAGATGCGTTCTTCTTTATGAATTGGGCAGAATTTCGAGCAACGACTCTAAAACAATTAGTAGTGTGTATTTTACATATGGGCGCGTTGCCTGCCTTGTATAGTGCGACAGCATCCACGATAAAGGGGGGAGAATATATCGCTCCTGATCGCAAAGACGGCAAAAAGGGCTATCCAACGAGCGCGACGCGATCATTGAAAGATTGTAAGACTCTAACATATCAAACAAGTTGTGGAGCGTTTCTGAGGCCTTAACAGGAATATCCTTCAAATTTGACAGATAGTTTTTGATTCAGCGTGAAAGGTGTGCTTGGCAAAATTATTTCAGAGCGTCTCGGCCATGCAAGTATCATTACAATTATGAACGTCTTTAATCTGTCTTACAAAAAAACTACAGAGAGAGGCTGTCTCATAAGTGAACTGCACCCCGTCAAGTAGAAAGTACAAAAAATAAAAGATCCGCTAAGCGGCCTTGGTCCTGAATTACATCGGACTAAGGCCGTTTAATTTGGCCTGTAGTTGTGGACTTTCGCGGAAGCATTCGTCCGATCGATGAAGCGGTGTACGTTATGTACTATCAGCACGTTCACCACGGCATTGAGCATGAAGTAGGTGCGGGTCGGATCACATTACCAAGGCGTTTAAACTTCTGGAAGGAGAAAGAGGATGGCAACGATAAGTTATTTCTCAATGAGCTGGAGCAGCACTTGGTCAGCAATTTCTGTACTTTTAACAATCAAAATGATAAAAAACAAATTAATTCTTTACCAATCGTTCTCAAAATGATAATATAGTTTTGTAAGGTTATTAGCTAATTTTTGTCATAATGAGAATGATCGTTCTAAAAACATTACTTAGCACTTTCTCAAGCTTACAGAAATAGATTAAAAAATCCCTTTAAGGAGGTGGAGTAGTTAACACATATGGTTAATACAAACAAATGGTGAAATTGTTAGTAACTCTTATTGCTAATCTTTACTGCTCATTCTTAAAATGATATCATTGGCGAGGGATGAGAAAGTCAATATTCTTACTTTGTTGATTGATGATTATTTTTGAAGCATTAAGATTTTCTGATTACTCTAAGATTACTCAAAGGAAATGATAGTATGGCTAGAAATAAGGAATTTGATGAAAATGAAGTATTACGAAAAGCTATGGAACTTTTTTGGATACAAGGCTATGAAAAAACCTCCATGCAGGATTTAGTAAAGTATATGGGTGTCCATCGTCGTAGTTTATATGATACGTTTGGTGACAAGCATACTTTGTTTATAAAAGCATTGGATCATTATAATGAGAAAATACGAACTAGAATAGAGAATGAAGTAACCCAGCTAAATTCGGTAAAGGATGCTATTAGGAAATTATTTGAAATGATAATTGTCAGAGATATACAACAACCTATTGGATGTTTGACCGTAAATACGGCAGTTGAGTTGTCATTACATGATGAACAAGCAGCAGAAAAGGTAATGGAGAGCTTTTCTAAGACTGAATTATTGCTAAATAATCTAGTACTAAGAGGTCAAAAATCAGGAGAAATATCTAAACATCATGATGCAAAAAAAACATCGGAATTTCTTCACAATTCCTTAGTAGGACTACGGGTCATGACCAAAACAACTGATGACATAGAAAAATTAAATAATATTATTGATATAACACTCTCGGTACTAGATTAATTTTTTTACTCTTTTGAGAATGATCGTTCCCGATAAGGCGATGATTAATCTAGCTGGACGTCACTTGTTGTTCATCCAAAGTTTACCTTGATATCTATTTAATAAACAGATAATGAAAAAATAATAATTTAAATTACTTTAATTTAAGGAGAGATAATATGAAATACACAGTTATAACAGGAGCAAGCTCAGGTATAGGGTATGAGACAGCATTAGCATTTGCTGCTCGGGGAAAAAATTTAATTTTAGTTGCTAGAAGATTAGATAAATTAGAAGAACTAAAAAACGAAATTCATAATATAAATCCTGAATTAGATGTTCTCCCTTGCAGAGTTGACTTGTCTGTCACAGAGCAGGCATATAACCTGTATAACAAATTAAAAGGGTATGAAATTGAGACTTGGATTAATAATGCCGGTCTTGGTGAATCTTCTTCTGTGACTGATCAGAATTTAGAGAAAATAGAATCCATGTTACGTCTTAATATAGAGTCATTGGCAATCCTTTCTACACTATTTGTGCGAGATTATTCTAATGTAGAGGGAACTCAATTAATTAACGTATCGTCTGCACTTGGATATGCAACATATATTGGAGGTATTACCTATTCTGCATCTAAATATTTTGTCAGTGCATTTACAGAAGGGCTTGCAAAAGAACTAGAGCTCAAAAGTGCAAAAATGAAGGCGAAAGTTTTAGCACCAGCAGTGACAGAAACAGAATTTGAGAAAACTGCACAGGATGTAGATGAATTTGATTACAAAAACTTTATGCCAAAGTATCACACAGCTAAGCAAATGGCAGGTTTTATGATGGAACTTTATGACAACGATAAAGTCGTAGGAATTGTAGATGAAAGCTACAATTTCAATTTACGAGATCAAATTTATCCAATAATAGGATAAGTTTTAAACAATCTTTAACCTCTTCTATGCACGAGCAGCAGTAGAAGCTGGTGCTGATGGGGTTGAAATCCACGGAGCGAATGGTTACCTTATTCAACAGTTCTTAAGTGAAAATGCTAATCAACGTCAGGATGCGTACGGTGGAACGATTGAAAATCGCTCAAGATTTGCCATTGAGATAGCAAAAGCAGTTGTTAATGAGATTGGACCAGAACGAACGGGCATACGCTTCTCTCCTCAAGGAACACTAAACGGAATAGAAGAGGGAGAAACAAGTAGTGAAATGTACCTTTATTTAGTCAGTGAGTTAGATAAGCTCAACCTTGCATATCTCCACATCATGCACTTCGGAAATGAATCATGATTACAAGAGATCCGTCAACTTTGGTCGCAAGCACTTCTTGTTAACCGAGCAGGACGTACTTTAGACCCACTTACGGTAGATTTGGATAATGAACTTGCGGACGTTATAACTGTAGGGACTTGGATGATAGCCAACCCAGATTTTGTCGAGCGATTAAAATTGGAAGCTCCATTAAATACACCTGATAAAAATACCATTTATACAGGAGGAGCTGAAGGGTATACAGATTATCCTTTCTTAAAAGAATAAAACAGGCAAGGGTAAAAAAGTAGCAAGTCTAGATTACCAATTACCAATGAATTAATATAAACGAATGATAAAAACCATCAATGTAAGAGTTGGTGGTTTTTTAAAAGGAGTTTAAGAATATAAAAGCTGCTCAAATACAAAAATACTCGAAAAACATAGAAGCACAGATTGTTGATATCCCTATACCGAGTATTAAAGATAATGAAGTACTAGTAAAGGTAAAGGTTGCTGCAATAAATCCACTTGAAATATTAAATATTAAAGGGAGTGTAAAATTAATACAAGACTATGATATGCCCCTTGTATATTAAACGATTAGGATTGTTAAAGGTTGATTTGATCGCTTTGTCAATGGGAGGAATGATTGCTCAAGAATTGATCTTAAAGGAACCAAGCTTAGTTAGAAAGCTGGTACTAGTTGGTACAGGACCTCGAGGAGGAACAGGTATTTCCAATGTCTCGCATATTACTAATCTTGATCTTGTCCGTGCAACTTTGACCTTCAAAGACGTGAAGACCTATCTGTTTTTTCCTAACACAGAGAATGGTAAGAAAAAAGCTAAAGAATTTCTTATTCAAATAAAAAAAAAGAAAAACCATAGAGATAAACCAATCAGTTTAATAGCGTATAGAAAGCAATTAAATGCAATCAATAAATGGGGAAAAGAGAAGCCATCGGATCTATCCAAAATCGTTCAACCAACACTAATAATAAATGGAGATCATGATCGCATGGTTCCAACAGAAAATTCATATGACTTGGCAAATAGAATCCCCAATAGTAAATTGAAAATATTCGAGCATGCAGGACATGGGTCCTTATTTCAATATCCAAAAGAGTTTGTCGAAATTGTACTAACATTCTTAAGGTGATAAGTTTTATATCGAGTAGATTTTCAAATTCCGCTATTTAATCGAGTCAGAACGATAGACAACAAGTCTAAAAAACATGCAACCCAATGATGTTGTAGGGGTAACTTTGGTTTGAACCAAGCATCTCCAATCATCCCGGTATAATATCTATTAGCACATCTGAAAATGAGTAGTTAAAACGCCTTAACCCCATGAAAGTAATGGGTTTGAGGCGTTTTTTATTGATAGAAGGTCTAAGGATAAGTGTTATTAACACGTCTAAAAGAAGAGAAGTACCGGATTCTATTCACATCTCTATCTACATCAATCGCGCCAGATTGGAGAAAACCCTTTTATTACACAGTAGACTTTTTACTATGCAGCAAGGATCTTCATTTTTAGCCGACTTTGTGAATCATTACAATTAAATGCTAATGGGGCTTATATTCTAGAGGAATAACTAACAAAACAAAGTCATTTGCTGCACAGTACAAATATACTATTAAGTAGAATATTGATCTTCCACAATCAAAGCGACATTCTTGAACAAGAATGTGTGCTTTTTAGTATTTAAAGCCCCAATTTGAAAGACTCACTTATAAAAACGGTAATCAAGTTAAGGGAAATTTCTTTTAGAAGTTACAATATGTCAATTAAAGAAGGAACTTCCTAATAATTAGGAGAAAGGTTTAGGATATAAATTATTTAAAAGATGATTAAATTGGGTAAAGTTCTAAAAATTAAGGCTTTTAAATTCCCTGATATTCCACACTATGAATGGGAAGGAGTAATACTTCACCAAACCTCTGACTATTTACTTCACATTTGTAAACCAGGCCGTAAACTGATTCATCATAGCAAAAATAAGGTTTTTACTTTCAACAATACCTCAATAGAATTTTTTTCATTGAAAGAATGGTACACTGCTGCTATGGAAATTGAAAAGGAAGAGGTTGTTTCTGTTTACTGTAATATCGCAAAACCATACGTTTTTAATAACCAAGAAATCTGTTTTATTGATTTGGATTACGTTAAGGAAAAAACAAAGAATGGAAAGGAGTTGATGAGGAGGAATGTATACAGAAGAGCTTATAGTTGGAGCTATAAATGCACTCGAAAAGTTAAAAGAAGAAGTAAGAAAAGGAAATTTCCCTTTCAATAATCAATTTACTTTCAACTTGAAAACTTAACTAGTCAATGGTATTTTCTAAGCAGTTTAATTCAATAACGATCTTCCGCAAAATAAGCGCTATTCTTGAACAAGGAAAAGTGCTTATTTATGGTTTGGAAAATATTGAATTGACGGAAAAAGCGACATAGTCAGTTTTATGTAAAATCCAAAAAGTATATAGAAAACACCAATTATACAAACAAGCATAAACATTCCACTCCATGTAAAATGGGGTATTTCAATCTTATTCAGATCTGTATTTTATCCTAAAGACTTTGTCATACCATTTTTGATATCCATAAATTAAAGGAATATGGATGACTATTATTAGAAAAAGTCCAAAGTTATTCATACTTTCCATCTGGTATAGTCCGATCCTTTCAAAGATATAGGGACTAATAATGAAAGCTTGTATAGCATCTGCAACTATATTAGCTCCAAAAAATAGCCATGGATTTGGGTAAAAAAAGTAAAACATTAAAATAGTTGTTACAGGAAGAAGTCCATAATTGAATGAAGAAACATCTGTTAGAAAA
This sequence comes from Metabacillus niabensis, assembly GCF_020524345.1. Lineage (GTDB taxonomy): Bacteria > Bacillota > Bacilli > Bacillales > Bacillaceae > Metabacillus > Metabacillus niabensis_B. The sequence continues at coordinate 9,942 of NZ_JAIVLH010000033.1, read as the reverse complement.
AAGATATTATTTGTTATAGACCACCAGTTAAATTCTTTAGCAACTTGAAAAAAAATTGAAGTTATTAGAACAATGAAAAAAGAAACTGATAAAAATCTTCGTACACGCAATGGGTTTAAGGGAATTATTAAAAACCATGGTGCGATGAATAAAAACCAACTCATAAATGTAGCCATACTCGTTCACTCCGATGTTCGCATTGAGAAAAATTTAATTTTGAGGATGTACAAAAAGGAACAAGGCTCTGGAGCATCAGTAGGTGAAGAATAACCACTATCCCTTTACCTCATAAGATAGATTATCCATTCCATATGCAAGTTATACAATTAGAAAGTATAGCTAGTACTTCGCAGTTCAAGGATGTTGGTCACTAATTCTTGATATTATTACGTACCAATCTTCAGCAATCGAGTGCCAGTCTTGAATAAGGCTGTCGCTCTTTTTCAATTAAAGGACCAATTAATGGAGTAAGAATATCAAGAATAATTGAATACTTATGGTAAAGATAGTATGTGTTTATGAAACGTTGTACTTCAACTCAATGCGACTGAACAAATAATATCGATAGATTGTAAACTTTAAAATAGAAGCAGCTACAAATAGCCCGTCAACATAGTCTGGCTTAGTAAATCCAGTAAGGTTGTTTAACAATATTACCATTAATGTCCCAAGACCCATACATTAATGATAACTTCCACCTGAACTTTTTTTAAATGTAATTTCTTGTTCATCTTCTGTTCATATACCGATTATAAACTTAGGATGTAAATAAGATAATGGAGGAATGAATAATGAACCTTGCGTGGAAAGAAATGAAGAAAAATAAAGTGAGATTTTTACTATTAGGCTCCATTGTATTTCTAGTTAGTTTACTAACTTTTATTATATCTGGTTTAGCAAATGGATTATCACAAGACAATGCTGCATTAATAAAAAATTTACCAGATGGACAATTTTACATGAGTGAGAATGCAGACGAAAACTATAACCTATCGAGAATAGTAAGTAGTATTCAAGAAAAATTGTTGAGTGAACAGACAGACGCTACAGCACTATCTATTCAAATGGGTTTTTTAAATGATAAGGATGATAAACAACAAAGCGTTGCTTTTGTTACTTCAACACAAACAACAATGTTTCCAGATGTTCAAGATGGGGAGATCATATTGGATAGCTCCATGAAGGGTAAAGGGATTAAAGTTGGAGATATTTTAACAAACAATCAAATGAGTGAGGAGTTTATTGTAAAAGATTTTGTTGAACAAGAGAAGTTTAGCCATGCACCTGTCGCTTTTATTAATATAAAGAATTACAAAGAAATGTTTAGAGTAGATGAAATGCAATTAATCTTCATACCCGGAGAGGACTCTTCTCAAGAATTTACAGGCTTACAATCCTTTTCAAATAAAGCTTTTTTAAATACCATTTCAAGTTATAGCGCTGAACAGATGTCTTTAAATATGATTGTTTGGTTTTTGGTTGTCATAAGTGGAATGTTGTTTGCGATCTTTTTCTACATGATGAACGTTCAAAAGATTGGTTTGTACGGTATTTTAAAAGCAATTGGTGTAAAAACTAGTAAATTATTTAAAATGATATGGATCCAAATGATTCTTATTACAGTAACTTCACTTGCTTTTTCTATTGCACTTAGTCAAGTCTTTAATATGGTTGCTCCTGAAGGAATGCCTTTTACTTTAACCATGGTAACAACCGCACAATTATCTCTAGTATTCCTAGTTATTGGATTTGTTGGAGCTACACTCTCAGGAATACAAATTAAGAAGGTTGAACCACTACAAGCAATACAACAAGGAGAGATATAATATGTCAATATTTACAATTGATAAAGTTAGGAAGACGTTTACGAATGGGGAAGTTGAGGAAGAAATCTTGAAGGGAATTAACCTTTCTCTTAGAGAAGGGGAATTAACAGCATTAGTAGGTGCGTCAGGTTCAGGTAAAAGTACACTTCTTACAATCGCTGCAGGGCTTCAAACATCATCACATGGAGAAGTACTATTCGAAGGAAAAAATATGGCTACCATGAGTTCAGAGCAAATTCGGAAAATACGAGCAAGTAAATTTGGATTTGTATTCCAATTTTCTCATCTAGTGCCTTTTCTCACCGTAGAAGAACAACTATTGCTCATGCTGGATGTTTCTGAATTGAAATTAAAGAAACAGGAACAAAAAAGAGAAGTGAATAGAATTCTGCAATTAGTTGGGATGGAACATCGGAAGTATGCTAATCCATCTTCTTTATCAGGTGGGGAGAAACAGAGAGTAGCCATTGCTCGTGCAATTATTCACCAGCCTAAAGTTCTCTTCGCAGACGAACCAACCGCTAGTTTAGATTCTAAACGATCTAAAGATGTTATGTTATTAATAAGAGAATTAACGAAAACATTAAATATAACTACTTTAATGGTTACGCACGATGAAGAAATGCTCTCTTATGCAGACAATATCATTAAAATGAGTGATGGACGAATTGTGCAAAGATAGAGTAAATTCTTTTAATAATGATAGAAAAAGTATGATTGAAGTAGCCCTTACATGGAAACCAAGGGCTATTTTTTGAATTCTAGGTATTTAAGTATTAGGAAACTGATACTTTTCGACTGAGGTTTCTTTGCTTTTTAATTGTGTTTATAATGCAAGTAAACAAACATAGTCATTTTTAATAGTAGGAGCAAACATTTATGACAAACATTCTAATCGTTGATGATGATAGCAATATTCTAAACCTAGTAAATATCCATTTATCCGAACAAGGCTACAAGGTTTTTCAAGCCAAAGACGGTATAGAAGCATTGAAACTTCTTCAGCAAGAAAGTTTTCATTTAGCTGTAGTTGATGTAATGATGCCGTTTTTGGATGGTTATGAGCTCACAAAGGAAATAAGGAAAAATTATGATATTCCTGTTATTCTTCTAACGGCAAAGGATCAGATTGAGGACAAAGAACAAGGATTTCAAGCTGGTACCGATGACTATCTAGTGAAGCCATTTGAACCGAAAGAATTAAGTTTTCGAATAAAAGCTTTGTTACGGCGTTATGAGAAAGATTCCGACGAAGACATTTTGCGGATGGGAGGTACAATTATAAATAAAAAAAGTTATGAGGTTCAAATCGGGAATCGAACGATGATTTTACCACTAAAAGAGTTTGAGCTTTTGTATTTTCTTCTGTCACATCCAATGCGAGTTTTTTCCAGAAATCATCTTATTGAACAGATTTGGGGTATAGATTATGAAGGCGATGAGCGAACGGTAGATGTTCACATAAAACGCTTAAGAGAACGTTTCTCCAAATTGACGGATGATTTTCATATTAAAACAGTGCGGGGAGTTGGTTATTTACTGGAGGGAAACCGTAAATGAGGTCCCTTTATCTGAAATTTGTTGTGATCACCATTGGCATTATGCTTGTTAGTAGTATGTTAGCCTTTTTAGTTTCCAATGTCTATTATCAACATAAAATAAAACCCCTTAACGATCAAAAGAATACAGTAATCGCTCAAGATATTGCTTCGTTTATAGAAGAAAATCGAGGTGTAGACCTTCAACATTATTTAGAAAATATTTCATCCATCGGATATCAAATCTATTTAGTAGACTCTTCCGGAAATGAATATCATTTTGGTGCACCTTTCCGAGATAAAAGTCTTCCTGTGTTAACAAAGGAATATGTGTTAAAGGGTAATATTTATCATGGGATGCTTCAGTTTCCAACAAGTACGTTTGTCACTGGTTTTTTCGCAAATGAACTAAAAAATACAATTGGTGTCCAAATGGAATATAAAGGACAAAACTATGGCCTTTTTATTAGGCCAGATATCAATCTACTATTTAATGAAATGCACTATTTATTTAGTTGGATCCTTATTATATCTATCACACTGAGCATTGTTATGGTTTTGTTTAGTACAAAGTATTTGGTAAAACCAATATCAAATTTAACAAAAGCGACTCAAGCTCTAGCAATGGGTCAGTTTAATGTGGATTTAAAAGTAACTCGACATGATGAATTGGGAGAACTTACAGATAGTTTTTTAAAAATGTCTAAGCAACTAGAGCAAATGGATGATGTTAGGAAGGAATTTATCTCTAATATATCTCATGATATCCAATCGCCCCTTTCGAATATTAAAGGGTATACGAACTTATTAGAAAACGATTCTATCTGCCATGAGGAAAGAAGTAAATACATTTCGATCATTAACGGTGAAATTGCGAGACTTTCCATTTTAACCAAACAATTATTATTACTAGCCTCTTTAGATCGAAATGAGGATATTTTAGAGAAAAAAACCTTTAACTTGGGTAATCAAATTAAGGAATTGGTTCATCATTACCAGTGGGCAATCAATGAAAAAGGAATTATGCTAAGTTACTCTTTACCAGATATAGAGTTGAATGGGGATCCATCCTTACTTAATACGGTTTGGGATAATCTTTTATCAAACGCCATTAAATATAATAAACCGAGCGGTAGTATCGATATATCCTTAGAAGATAAAGGGAAATTTGTCTCTATTACTTTTGAAGATACAGGAATAGGTATGAAAGAGACGGAACTCAACAGGATATTTGACCGCTTTTATCGTGCAGATCTAGCGCGTACAAGAACTGTTGAGGGGACAGGTTTGGGTTTATCCATTGTGGGAACGATTGTTAAACTGCATGGGGGTCAAATTATTGTGAATAGTAAAGAAGCCATAGGTTCTACTTTTATAGTAGAAATACCTGTTAGGTAGAAAGTTTTCTTTGTCAAGTTAATTATCCTTATATGAAAATCGAGTGCTTATCTTGAATATAGGTAAGTGCTTTTACATGTTAGGACCAGATTGGAGAAGACCATTTAGAATGAAATTATAAAGAGTTACAAATTTATCACACTAACTTATTAAACAAATATACATACTCTCTAAAATCAATGGAAGAAAATGTGACGAAGATCGATACATATGCCTATCACCTTCTGTTAAACTGTAAGAAAATCAGAATCTTATATGTAATTGATAGGTATTGTATACTATGTCTGTGTTGTGTGTGTTGGCTGATTTTTATTAAATCTAAAAGGTTTTCAAGTATTTATAGTAAATTGGAACTTTAGAATACTTATGTTTTTATGAATGAAAGGATAAAAATAAAAATGAAAAAAATTAAAACTAAACTTTTACTAACTTACCTTCTTTTTGTAGTGATGCTTATATTACTAGGTGCTTATTCTATTTTTTCAGTTTCGCATATAAATAAGAACGGACAGGAAATGTATAAGAATAGGTTAGTTCCGGTAATCGATTTGACACATATAGTCGAAAAATCCGGGAACATACGATTACAGATGGTACAAGCACTTCTTCGTAAAGACAGTTCTATGGCAGAAACAGCATTAACAGATCTAGAGGAGATTGATGTATTTATAGATAGGTATGAAAAAAATTATCTTGATGAAAAAGAAAGGAAAGTTTTTGAGGATTTTAAATTAAATTGGGAAACTTTTAACTCGAGAGTAAAGAATAATGTATCTCTAATGCAAGCAAGTGATTTTGAAAAAGCAGATAATGGAATTAGGTTAGGAAGAGAGGAATACAACTCTGCATATGCTGACTTACAACAACTGCTAGAAATTAATCAGAACTTAGCAGAAGAATTAATAAAAGAAAATAATGAAGCGTATAAAAGTATTCTCACAACATTAATCATAAGTTTAGTGATTGTATTAATGATTGCAATGACTATTTCAAATGCTGTCGGAAATAGGATAGTAAACTCAATAAAATTGGTTGTTAATAGAGTCTCTAGAATTGCTGAAGGTGATTTAACAGGGAATACTCTTTCTGTAAAAACAAAAGATGAAATTTCTCATTTAACTAAGGGTATAAACATAATGCAACAAAACTTATATACGCTTGTTGAACAGACTTCCCAAACAAGTGAACATGTTAGTGCTTCAGCCGAAGAACTGAGTGCTAGTGTAGAGCAAAGTACTGAAGCAACAGAGCAACTGGCAACTCTATCACAGGATAATTCTGAAGGGGCAGATAGGCAACTTCAGAATATTAACGAAGTATCTGGTTCCATTCAACAATTTTCAGCATCAATTCAACAAATAGCATCTAGTAGTAGCGATATGTTAAGTATGTCAAAAAAAGCTAATGATTCAACTCTAAACGGTTCTAAAACCGTTAGAAATATTGTTCAGCAAATGACAGTAATTTCTGAAATCGTAAGTGAATTATCTACCTTGATTAGTAATTTAGACCAAAAATCTAAAGAAATAGAAAATATAACGAACATCATCAAAAATATTTCTGATCAAACCAATCTATTAGCATTGAATGCTGCTATTGAAGCTGCAAGAGCAGGGGAACATGGTAAAGGATTTGCAGTAGTTGCAGATGAAGTGAGAAAATTAGCTGAGGAATCGAAGCAATCAGCATCGTTAATCACAGAAACATTGAATGAAATCCAAGCAGAAACAAATAATGCCGTGTCATACATGAAGAATGGAACAGAAAAAGTCAATCAAGGTATTATTCTTTCAAAAGACGTAAACGATGCGTTTGAAGATATTCAACAATTAATTTCCTTAGTATCATCAAGAATTCAGGAGGTATCGGTTTCAATCCAAGAAATGGCTACTGTAAGCGAGCATATAGTTAATAATTCTGAACAGGTAAAGAATGTTGCTGAAACAAGTGTTTTATCGAATCAGGAGAGTGCAGCGGCAACGGAAGAGCAATTAGCAACAATGGAGGAAATTTCTTCATCTGCACAAGCATTATCTTCATTAGCAGAAAATTTAAGAGCAATGACTGCCAAATTTAAAATATAATAATAGTATTACGGTTTGAAGACCTTACCATCTTAATAATCTTCAATATTCAGTGCTCATACATAAAAATGGTAAAGATGAAGGATGAATTTATGAATGTTTAAATAGAAATTGCTCAGATTCATAAGGATCAGACGAATTACTGAATTGGTTATTGAAACAAAGGATGTTTTTAAAAATGGAAATGCCCTTTTATTTGTCCAATTCATAAAATTATGAAAGACAACCTTTTGTAATAGTTTTTGAAAAATGAAACAAGTTAAATATTTCGGAAAATTACAACTTGACAGCTTAAATTTAATGATTTATTATTACCAATAATTAAATAATAAATAAGCAAAGATTGGAAATAGTAGAAGGTTTATAAACTCCTTCAGAGAGCCGATGGTTGGTGAGAATCGGTAGTTATACCCTTTGAACTCATCCAAGAGCTACTCTCTGAACCATATAAGTAGGAGATGTCGGATTTCTTCCGTTATTATAAAGATAGGTGGTGATCGCCGCCGAAAATGAGTGGGTTACTTTTGTATTTTATTAACCAATTAGAGTGGTACCGCGAGCAATGCCTCGTCTCTATATTTTTATATAGAGGCGGGGCTTTTTATATTTTATTTAAAAAGGAGTGTGTCACATGTCAAGAAAAATTTGGGTATTTGATACAACATTAAGAGATGGAGAACAAGTTCCTGGTGCAAAATTGAATGTATATGAAAAATTGGAAGTCGCCAAGCAATTAAAGAAACTCAAAGTTGATATGATTGAGGCTGGATTCCCATCTTCATCAACAGGTGATTTTAACGCTGTTAAAGAAATTGCTAAAAGGATAGGAAATACAGAGGATGTGATCATTACGGCGTTAGCAAGAGCAGTAAAATCCGATATTGATGCTGTATATAACAGTGTGAAATATGCAAAAAATCCACTAATCCATATTGTATTAGGTACTTCGGATATTCATGTGGAAAAGAAATTTGGAAAATCGAAAAATCAAATATTAGAAATTGGAGTGGATGCTGTGAAGTATGCGAAAACACTCCTACCAGATGTGCAATATTCAACTGAGGATGCGTCAAGAGCTGATTTCGAATATTTATGGCAAACTATAGAAGCTGTCGTAAAAGCAGGAGCTACAATTATTAATATACCTGATACAGTTGGTTTTGCTGAGCCTCAAGAGTTCGGTGAATTAATAAATAAGATAAATGATCGCTTGAAGAATTTGAATGACAAAGTGCTTCTAAGTGTTCATTGCCACAATGACTTAGGAATGGCTACAGCTAATACATTGGCAGCAATTAAAAATGGTGCAGAAAAAGTAGAATGTACAATGAATGGAATTGGAGAACGTGCAGGAAATGCTTCTTTAGAGGAAGTAGTTATGGCAGTTCATACACGTTCCGAGATATATCAAGCATTTACGAATATTAATACAAAGGAAATTATGAATACGTCGAGGATGGTAAGTGGATTCATGGGACTTGATGTACAAGTAAACAAAGCAATTACAGGGGAAAATGCTTTTGCACATTCTTCAGGTATTCACCAGGATGGATTAATTAAATCAAGAAATACTTATGAAATAATTGATCCCGTCACTGTTGGTCTTGATGATATGGAGCTTGTTCTAACAGCACGTTCTGGACGCCATGCGGTAAAAACTGCTTTTGAAGAATTGGGCATGAATCAATTTTCAAATTCAGAGTTCGAGAAAATCTTTGTAGACTTTCTTGAATTAGCAGATGTAAAAAAAGAGGTATATAATCATGATCTATATGTGTTGGTTGAAAATTTTCACAAAAAAGAAAAGGGGAATAATCATGACGTCAGCCATTACAGTAACAATTTTTATGAGTTAATAGATCTGCAAGTGATCAGTAATACAAAATTTCCTTCTGCTAGTGTGGAATTAAAGAAGGCTGATCAAACTATTAAGGGAACTGCGATAGGATCTGGTCCAATTGATGCTTTATATTCTGCAATTATGAATGTATGTAATTTAGATATGAAGTTGGTTCAATACGATATAAGAAGTGTTTCAAGGGGAAAAGAAGCACTAGGAAAAGTGAAAATTCAAGTTGAATTCAAAGGGGAAATATATACTGCTAAAGCATCAGATACTGACATCTTAAAAGCAAGTGCATATGCGTATATTAATGCAATAAATAGTATTGTTGTCGATCATTTACTTCCAGTTAAATAAAAACCCAATATGATTTGATAAAGCTATTATTTGAAAAGTTGGAAGCTTATCAATGAGGGAAGTGCAAATATCGTTCAAAAAAAACTTAATCTAGGATTTTAAAACGAATTAGTTATGTTGCCAGAAAGTACATGTACTGGACAAGAAGCTACAAGTACACTCAGTTAGAAGGGAGAACAAAATTTTGGAACAGCATTGGTATATTGATGGTGTGGTTAAATACCATCGAACCATTGCGACTTTAATTAATAGTGCTTTTCAACATCGAGCGCAGTTTCTAAAGAATCGATGTTACTTCAAGTACTAATGTGTATTATTGAATAAGGAGAGAATTCATGAATTGCAGTAGTGTTTTTTATCAGATTGAATTAGCAGTAAATACAATAGTTCAGATTATTGGAAATTTAGAAGAAGATGATTTACAAAATAGACCTAACCCAAAGAAACGTTCAATTGGGGAGTTATTAGAGCATTTAGCAGTAATTTTTGAGGCTGATTGGCGTATTTCCAATGAAGCATCAGAAGAAGAAATGAAAAGTTATTATGCAGGAGTATCATATAACACCTTGGATTCGATAAAAGAAGGCCTAATTACAAATTTTTATACATTGAAAAATAATTATATGAAATTGTCTAATGACGAACTCATCTCTGAAACTACTTCATATTGGGGAGTTACCTACACAAGATATGAGTGGTTATTAGAGATTTTAGCACACGTTTATCACCATAGGGGACAATTGCACTCAATGCTTGTTTACTGTTGTGATAAAGACCTTGAATCGGCTACACTAAACTAGACAGGAAAATTAAGGTCAAGTAGACTACAGATATTATACTCGAGGAGAATCTACGATGACTAAAAGAGAACGTCGAACATTTAATGCAGAATTTAA
>NZ_JAIVLH010000032.1 GCF_020524345.1 Metabacillus niabensis | reverse complement strand
GTCATCTATTACTATAAATTCAACTTCATTTTGTGTGTTTTCTCTTGTATTGAACATAAATATCACCCTCCCAATTAGTTATCTATATTATACCAAATTAACGCGGTGAAAAGTTAAAGCAATCAGATAAAATAATAGGCTGCCGAGGTTTCTCGACAGCCTGAGCCGTCACTTAGGTGACGGCTTTTGTTTTTTAGTTAAACTTCCATAATAATAGGAAGGATCATAGGACGACGTTTTGTTTTTTCGTATAAGAATGGTGAAAGGGTATCTGTTATTTCGTTTTTAATTTCAGACCATTGACTTGTACGACGTTCCATAATTTTATTTAAGTGTTTAGTAATTAGTGTTTGAGCATCATTGATTAAATCGCCTGATTCACGCATATACACAAATCCTCTTGAAATAATGTCAGGTCCAGCTGCAATTTTGAAGTCTTTCATGTTAATGCTCACAACAACGATTACAAGGCCCTCCTCAGAAAGGATACGACGGTCACGAAGCACGATATTTCCGATATCACCAATACCGCTTCCGTCAATATATACATTTCCTGAAGGGATTTTTCCAGCTATTCCAACTTCACGATCACCGATAGCTAAAACTTCTCCATTATCCATGATGAAGCAATTTTCTTCTTCCACACCACAATCAACAGCGTGTTTAGCATGCATTTTTTGCATACGGTATTCACCGTGAATTGGCATAAAATACTTCGGTTTCATTAAACGAAGCATTAGTTTTTGCTCTTCTTGACCACCATGACCTGATGTATGGATATCATTAAATGGTCCGTGGATTACCTCAGCACCGGCTCTGAAAAGTTGATTAATTGTCTTACTTACACTAAGTGCATTCCCTGGAATTGGTGAAGAAGAGAAAACAACATTATCTCCAGGGATAATTTGTATTTGGCGATGAGTTCCATTAGCGATACGTGATAAAGCTGCCATTGGTTCACCCTGGCTACCTGTACAAAGTATAGTTACTCTGTGAGCAGGCATTCGATTGATTTCATGAGCATCAACAAATGTGTCTTTAGGGCAACTGATATAACCTAAATCTTGTCCGATTTGAATAGCTGCTTCCATACTACGACCGAACACTGCGATTTTACGCCCATGAGATACCGCTGCTTCTACTACTTGCTGTAGTCGGTGAATATTTGATGCGAATGTTGCAAATATAATTCGTCCATCTACTTTCCGGAATATTTCATGGATGCTGTCCCCAACACGTCTTTCAGACATTGTAAAGTTAGGGATTTCACTATTTGTACTATCTGAGAGTAAACACAATACACCGTCTCGGCCAATTTCAGCCATTTTTGTTAAGTTAGCTGGTTCACCTACAGGAGTAAAATCAAATTTGAAGTCACCAGTATGTACGATGTTACCAGGAGGTGTCTTGACAACAATTCCATAGGAGTCAGGGATACTATGTGTTGTTCTAAAAAATGTAACAGATGTTTTTCTGAATTTAATAATATCGTCTTCTTGAAATTCAATTAATTTTGATTGACGTAAAAGGCCGTGCTCTTCTAATTTATTTCGAAGTAAACCAAGCGCTAATTTTCCACCATAAACAGGGATATTAACTTGACGAAGTAAATATGGAATACCCCCAATATGATCTTCATGTCCGTGCGTAATAAATAATCCCTTAATTTTATCTTCATTTTTAACTAGGTACGAATAATCAGGAATAACATAATCAATACCAAGAAGTTCATCCTCCGGGAACTTTATTCCGGCATCGATAAGAATGATTTCATCTTGAAACTGAACACCGTACGTGTTTTTACCAATTTCACCAAGTCCGCCTAATGCAAAAACTGCAACTTGGTCATTTTTTACAAATTTCATAACGATCAATTCTCCAATACTTTATAGTTTTCACTTTGCTTTTCATATTCTAAATATGCCCCATCAACTGGAGTGATAAATTCGATATTAAACCCGCGCTCTTTTAATTTGGATCGAACATCCTCTTCAGATGTTGCTTCAATATATAGAGTGTTTGTTCTTTCTCGAACAGGCACCTCAGTAATTTTATCTTGATAGTACACTTTAAAAATCATTTACCAAATCTCTCCTTAACTTCCGAATGTTAGACTAACTTTTACTATTATATTCGATATTCTTATTCAAGCCAAGTATATCAAGAAAAGTGTAGGGAGTTCTTTTTTATCGAATATATAATTGAACCCTTTTTAATTTTTGTTTTTATCCTTTAAAACCATATATGACAAGGATTTATGCGATCAATTTTCTTTTAAGTAACTGGTTCATATGTTCGCGGAGTGACTTTTTTAATTTTTTCAGCAAATTGATTACCACCTTTTCTTATTTCTTCTAGAGCCGTCCCATATTATTGCAGTTATAGTATATGGAGAAGGGACATTTCTTTTGCATTTTGATTAGTGGGAATTATTTACTGTTCTTCAATCCTTTTAAAGGTAAGAAAGGATAAGTTTCATAATTAGGTGTACAAAAAAAGCAAGGACATATTGTCCTTGCTTACCTTTCAATTGGTATCGCATTTTCAGGTTCTTGAAATGGGTTGTTTTTATCAATATGGTCATAAAACATAACGCCATTCAAATGATCAATTTCATGTTGAAAGACGATAGCAAGAAGTCCCTTCAAACGAACATCTATTTGTTCACCTTCGAGGGTAGTTGCTTTTACACGAATACGAGCAAAACGAGGGACAATACCAGGAACAGCACGATCCACTGATAAGCAGCCTTCTCCTGAAGTTAAATAACTTTTTTCAATAGAATGACTAACAATTTTAGGGTTAAAGAGTGCATAGCTGTGTTGGTTTCCTTTTTCGTCCAAGGTATGAATAGCAATCATACGTTTTGACACATTTATTTGGGGAGCTGCTAGACCAATCCCAGGTCGTAGTCCATATTTTTCAGCTATCTCAGAATCTTGACTATTTTTTACATATTCAAGCATCTTCGTTAATATTTCTTTATCCTCATCAGATGCAGGTAGAGAAACCCCTTTTGCTACTTCTTTTAACGTTGGATGCCCTTCTCTAATAATATCTTCCATTGTAATCATGGTGTAACACTCCTTTTAACACGGTGACAAATTTATTGTTTTTACAAGTTATTCTTTGTATGTAGAAAGTCTGCATATCACAATAATATATATAATTAGATTATAAATGAACGGATAAAAAACGAAAAGGAAAACGTGGATGATCAAAAATGTAGGTAACCACGTTTTACAATTAGTAACAACCTAGATATACTGCCCCAACAATTATTAACAGGATAAACAATACAACGAATAAGGCAAAGCCACTGCCATAGCCAACAGGGGCTGCAAAACCGTAGTCATAATTTCCGCATCCTTCGTAAGTTCCAAAGTCGTAATAATGCAATGTAAGTACCTCCTTCAAATCATTACGCCATGCCAATACGTATAGTACACATTATGTCACTTAGGTAAAAGTGTATAGACAGATGCCCAAAGAAGCTTTTGTTAAAAAGGTGGTCTAACGAAAAGACAGGTATTCATATATTTGATAATAATAGAAGATGAATTCAAATCTCTCCATTTAATTCCAAAAATATCAAAAAAAGATTGTGCAAATAAATGGAACAGATTATAGTAGAAACTGTCTGAATGATTAGGGGGAATTTATTAAATATGATGGAAAAACAAACGGTTTTAATGCTATTTTTATGTATTATTTTACTATCAGGTTGTTTTGGTCCCTCACCGGAAGAAAATATCTATCAAACTTTAGAAGAGGTTGCCTCACTGGAAGATACATTTAAAGAACAACAGGAACCACTACTTGAGCTTGAAAAGAAGGAATCTGAACTCTATAACAAAATTATGGACTTAGGAATGACCGAATTTGATCAAGTTGTAACCTTATCAAAAGAAGCGATAACCGTTGTTGAAGACCGTGAGAGCAAAATTGAAGCTGAGAATGATAGTATTATGTCATCAAAGAAAAAATTTGAAGAAATTACTGATGATATAGCTAATATTAAAGATGAAGCATTAAGAGAATCTGCAAATCAGCTAAAAAAAACAATGGAAGATCGATATAAATCCTATGAAACGCTTTACAAGAAGTATGAAACTTCTCTTACACTAGATAAGGAATTATATACAATGTTACAAAAAGAGGATTTGACTATTGAAGAATTAGATGCGCAAATTTCAAAAATTAATGCAACTTATAAAAGCGTTATGGAGCAAAATGAGGAATTCAATAAATATACAGAGCAATATAATGAACAGAAAATGACCTTTTATGAACAAGCAGAACTGGATGTTAAACTAAATGAAATGGAGTAGAGAATGACTTTTACGAAGAGTCATTCTCTTTTTTTTGAACAGATTTACTATGGAATATATTTGTAAAAAAGGTTGACCTCTAAGCAACTGTACCAACAACACTGTTACAGATAATATATTTGTAATAATACAGTTTTATTTGATTTAAGTTTTCAGAAAGAATTGTCTTTTGAAATCCTTATACAAACTAATTGACGGAGGAGAAAATATTAGTGTAAACTTGTAAATGAATTGTTAACGTGTATTAGTTTATATAAAATTTTAACTAATACAGTATGGACTTTATAAAGTTCATAGACCATACATAGAGAACGTTTTATACATCTCATGAGTGGTATTAACGGTAAGAAGAGTTGAATTCAAAAAAATTGTGTCATCCAAATGATTTTAGGGTAACCTATTGCTGTGAATAATGGAATTCTCTTACTAATACTAAATATGTTCAAAGTTGAAATGATGTAAAGTCATTCAAATTTGGGCAACTCTTAAAACGGAAAGGAAGAGGTTATAAAATGGCTGCAAAAACAAAAAGCGCTGTTGTTGACAGTAAGAAACAGTTTGAAGCTATTTCGAAGCAGTTTGAAACATTCCAAATTTTAAATGAAGAAGGTAAAGTCGTAAACGAAGCGGCAATGCCGGAAATTAGTGACGAGCAATTAAAAGAACTTATGCGTCGCATGGTTTATACTCGTATCCTTGATCAACGTTCTATCTCTTTAAACCGTCAAGGACGTTTAGGTTTCTATGCTCCTACAGCAGGACAAGAAGCTTCACAAATTGCATCACAATTTGCTTTAGAAAAAGAAGACTGGATTTTACCGGGATATCGTGATGTTCCACAAATTATTTGGCATGGTCTTCCGTTGTATCAAGCGTTCTTATTCTCACGCGGACATTTCCATGGTAACCAAATGCCAGAAGGAGTAAATTGTCTTTCACCACAAATCATTATTGGTGCACAATATATCCAAACTGCTGGTGTTGCTCTTGGACTTAAAAAGAAAGGGAAACAAGCAGTTGCGATCACTTACACAGGTGACGGTGGTGCATCTCAAGGTGATTTCTATGAAGGAATTAACTTTGCTGGTGCTTATAAAGCTCCTGCTATCTTCGTTGTTCAAAACAACCGTTATGCGATTTCAACTCCAGTTGAGAAACAATCTGCTGCACAAACTATCGCACAAAAAGCTGTTGCAGCTGGTATCGTAGGTGTACAAGTGGACGGTATGGATCCTTTAGCAGTATATGCTGCTGTTCGTGATGCTCGTGAACGTGCTGTCAATGGCGAAGGTCCTACTTTAATCGAGACGTTAACTTTCCGTTATGGTCCACATACAATGGCCGGAGATGATCCAACACGTTATCGTACAAAAGAAACGGAAAATGAGTGGGAAGAAAAAGATCCATTGGTTCGTTTCCGTAAGTTCTTAGAAGACAAAGGTATTTGGAACGAAGAAGAAGAAAACAAAACAATCGAACAAGCAAAAGAAGATATTAAAGATGCAATCCAAAAAGCGGATAAATATCCAAAACAAAAGGTAACGGACTTGATGGAAATCATGTACGAAGAAATGCCTTATAACTTAAAAGAGCAATATGAAATATACAAAGCAAAGGAGTCGAAGTAAGCCATGGCACAAATGACAATGATTCAAGCCATCACTGATGCATTACGCACCGAATTGAAAAACGATGAAAACGTCCTTGTTTATGGGGAAGACGTTGGTGTAAATGGTGGCGTATTCCGTGCAACGGAAGGACTTCAAAAAGAATTTGGTGAAGATCGTGTGTTCGATACTCCACTTGCTGAATCAGGTATCGGTGGTTTAACAGTTGGTTTTGGTTTAACTGGATTCCGTCCAGTAATGGAAATTCAATTTTTCGGTTTTGTATACGAAGTAATGGATTCTTTAAGTGGTCAATTAGCACGTATGCGCTACCGTTCAGGCGGTCGTTGGACAGCACCGGTTACAATCCGTTCTCCATTTGGTGGATTTGTACATACACCAGAACTTCATGCAGATAGCTTAGAAGGTCTTGTTGCTCAACAACCAGGATTAAAAGTAGTAATTCCTTCAACTCCTTATGACGCAAAAGGTTTATTAATTTCTGCTATTCGTGACAACGACCCAGTTGTTTTCTTAGAGCACATGAAATTATATCGTTCATTCCGTCAAGAAGTTCCAGAAGAGGAATATACAATTGAAATTGGAAAAGCAGACGTAAAACGTGAAGGTACAGATCTTTCTATCATCACTTACGGTGCAATGGTGCACGAATCATTAAAAGCAGCGGAAGAATTAGAGAAAGATGGCGTTTCAGTTGAGGTTGTTGACTTACGTACTATCAGCCCATTAGATATTGACACAATCATCGCATCTGTGGAAAAGACAGGTCGTGCAATCGTTGTTCAAGAAGCACAAAAACAAGCTGGTATCGCGGCAAACGTTGTAGCTGAAATTAATGAGCGTGCTATTTTAAGCCTAGAGGCTCCTGTATTACGAGTAACAGCACCTGATACAGTATATGCATTTACAGAGGCTGAAAATGTATGGCTTCCAATTTATAAAGATATCCTTGAAACAGCTAAAAAAGTAATCAATTTTTAATTTGAACTATAAATCATAATTGACATAATACAATTACTTAGGAGGTAGAATGATTTGGCATTCGAATTTAAACTGCCTGATATCGGTGAAGGTATCCATGAAGGTGAAATCGTAAAGTGGTTTGTAAAAGCAGGCGACAAAGTTGAAGAAGATGATGTCCTAGCTGAAGTACAAAATGATAAAGCGGTTGTAGAAATCCCATCACCAGTAAAAGGGACAGTAACAGAAGTAAACGTTGAAGAAGGTACAGTTGCGACTGTAGGTCAAACAATTATTACCTTTGATGCACCTGGTTATGAGGATTTGAAATTCAAAGGTGATCATGGTGATGATGAGCCGAAAGCTGAAGAAAAAACAGAAGCACAGGTTCAATCTACTGCGGAAGCTGGTCAAGATGTGAAAAAAGAAGAAGCACCTAAACAAGAAAAACAAGCAGGTGTACAACCAGAGGTTGAAGTAGATCCGAACAAACGCGTTATTGCTATGCCGTCAGTTCGTAAATATGCTCGTGAGAAAGATGTTGATATTCGTCAAGTATCCGGCAGCGGTAAAAATGGTCGCGTGCTAAAAGAAGATGTTGATTCATTCCTGCAAGGTGGAGGAGTAGCTGAAGCAAAACCTGCTACTGAAGAAGCGCCATCTGCTAAAGAAGAAAAACAAGCGAAGCCAGCAGCTCAAGCGATTCCAGAGGGAGATTTCCCAGAGACTCGAGAAAAAATGAGCCCTATTCGTAAAGCAATTGCAAAAGCAATGGTTAATTCCAAACATACAGCTCCACATGTAACATTAATGGATGAAGTTGATGTAACAAACTTAGTTGCTCACAGAAAACAATTCAAAAATGTTGCGGCAGAGCAGGGAATTAAGTTAACATATTTACCGTACGTAGTAAAAGCACTTACTTCAGCGCTTAAAAAGTATCCTGTTCTTAATACATCTCTTGATGATAAAACAGAAGAAGTGGTACAAAAACATTATTACAATATCGGTATTGCTGCTGACACTGAAAAAGGTCTTCTTGTACCGGTTGTAAAAAATGCAGAACGCAAATCTGTTTTTGAAATTTCAGATGAAATTAATGGACTAGCTACAAAAGCACGTGAAGGTAAGCTTGCACCGAATGAAATGAAAGGTGCTTCATGCACAATTACAAACATTGGTTCGGCTGGTGGACAATGGTTTACACCTGTTATCAACCATCCTGAGGTTGCAATCTTAGGTATTGGTCGTATTGCTGATAAACCTATTGTTCGTGATGGAGAGATTGTTGTAGCTCCGGTTCTAGCATTATCTTTAAGTTTCGACCACAGAATGATCGATGGTGCTACAGCTCAAAATGCTCTTAACCACATCAAGCGTTTACTAAACGATCCACAATTAATCTTAATGGAGGCGTAATCGATGGTAGTTGGAGATTTCCCGATTGAAACAGATACTCTTGTCATTGGAGCAGGCCCAGGCGGATACGTTGCAGCGATCCGCGCTGCTCAATTAGGGCAAAAGGTAACAGTAGTAGAAAAAGCAACACTTGGAGGAGTATGCTTAAATGTAGGTTGTATTCCTTCAAAAGCGTTGATCGCTGCCGGTCATCGTTATGAAACAGCTAAACACTCTGAAGAAATGGGGATTAAAGCTGATAACGTAACAGTTGATTTTTCTAAAGTTCAAGAATTCAAGCAAGGTGTTGTAAAAAAATTAACTGGCGGTGTAGCCGGATTACTTAAAGGTAATAAAGTTGATGTCGTTTCTGGTGAAGCGTACTTCGTTGATAATGAAACAGTTAAAGTGATGGATGAAACATCTTCACAAACGTATAAATTTAAAAATTGTATCATTGCAACAGGTTCTCGCCCAGTTGAGATTCCAACTTTCAAATATACGAAGCGAGTAATCAATTCAACAGGCGCATTAAATCTTCAGGAAATTCCTAAAAAGCTAGTTGTCATCGGTGGCGGGGTAATTGGAATCGAACTTGGTTCTGCATATGCTAACTTTGGAACAGAAGTTACGTTCATTGAAGCTGCAGATGAAATCCTAGCAGGGTTTGAAAAACAAATGAGCGCTATTGTAAAACGCAACCTTAAGAAAAAAGGTGCTGAAATTCACACAAAAGCGTCAGCTAAAAGTGTTGAAGAAAATGAAAATGGCGTAAAAGTTACATTTGAAGTGAATGGTGAAGAAAAAACAATTGAGGCTGATTATTTATTAGTTTCTGTTGGACGTCGTCCAAACACTGATGAACTTGGTTTAGAGCAAGTTGGGGTGGAAATGACTGATAGAGGAATTATCAAAATTGATAAGCAATGCCGCACTAATATCTCTAATATTTATGCAATTGGTGATATTGTTGAAGGTCCTCAATTAGCACATAAAGCTTCATATGAAGGAAAAATTGCTGCAGAAGCAATTGCAGGAGAAAAAGCTGAAATCGACTACCTTGGTATTCCAGCTGTTGTCTTCTCTGAGCCTGAACTTGCATCTGTAGGTTACACAGAAGCAGAGGCTAAAGAGGATGGAATCGAAGTAACTGCTGCGAAGTTCCCATTTGCTGCTAATGGTCGTGCATTATCATTAAATGATACAGATGGATTCTTAAAGCTTATTACTCGTAAAGAAGATGGATTAGTCATTGGTGCGCAAATTGCTGGGCCAAGTGCTTCTGATATGATCTCAGAACTAGGTTTAGCGATCGAAGCTGGAATGACAGCTGAAGATATTGCTATGACAATTCATGCTCACCCTACACTAGGTGAAATTACAATGGAAGCTGCTGAAGTTGCAATTGGTAGTCCAATCCATATTGTAAAATAATCAAAAAAAGAAGATGCTAACTTCAAAGTTAGCATCTTTTTATTGTTCAATTAACAAGAGAGGGAAATGAGCCAACCTTTTCTCACTCTAATAATGCATTAGAAACTGGCTCTAAAATTTCTTCCTTCGATAAAACTGTGCCTTCAATTTGTACAAGAATTTCCTTTTTTGATACAACTAAAAGGGAAGGGTATGTATCGACCTCATATAAATGTTTATCCATATTTTCAGAAATCACTCTCATATTCTCAAACTCTTCCGGAAAATCTTCTTTAATGACTAATAATGCATCATAGTAAATCGCTTCTCTATCAATATTTTTATCATCAGAAAAAAACACAATTTGTTTATCTCTATTAAGAGTGAAATCTGTGGGCACATCTGAATTTATAATGTTTTTGCAGGAGGAAAGAACAACGACTGGAATAATGAAAATAATAAGTATTGATCTTTTCATCCATGTCCACCTCTTCTAAAAAATTTAAATAGTTCCAAAATAGTATGTATGCAAGGTTATATTTAACTAGATACGTACAATAAGACTAAATTATAACTATTTTATCATATATATGTGTTTAACCTTCTCTTGTCATCTATTTGTTACATAAATGAAAAATATTACGTTTTACCTATACAAATACTTAAAATTTCCAATTGAATGACCTATTTTAATGTAGGGTATTCTATAATGTAGTCCGTTTTCATACATATTGAAGAGGTGTAGTGAAATGAAATTTACTTTAGGCTTACTATCCTGTATACATATAATATTATGGAGTGGATACAGTGTAATTGAATGGTTATCTAATAAAGACAGTTTGTTAGCTAAGTCCATTTTGCTGCTGATGTTTTTCTATCTCTCCTATTTGATTGCTATGACATTTATGGAAAAAAGAAAAGCTGCGATAATTTTTTCTATTTCATCTCTTATTACATATGTTATCTCATACAGAGTGCTATTGCTCTTTGTTATCGTATGAGTATGACACAATGGAGGAAATAGAGGAATTATGATATGAAAAATTTTTAGTTCATGTAAGAACATGTCTAACTTAACGAACGTATAAAATGTATTTAATGGCTATTTTTACTTACTATTTGATCCTCATACCTCTGAAATAATCTGATGTTTTCAGAAATGTTATGACTTATTAATTAAATAAGTTATACAAATTGGGTATTGACGAATTAATTATGTTATATTATTATAAATTCAAGAAATGTTATACGCTTTCATAGAATTAGAGGATTTGAGAGTGCAAAATTGATTGAAAAGGGGTATGGAGATGGGAACAATCGTATGTCAGCACTGCAACTCTACAATTGGTCATATTGAAGGTGAAAAAGTGACAACTTTGTATGGAAAATGTAGTCATCAAGATTGTTGTAACCAAAACCAAAAAGTAGTAAACGTAAAGATCAATTAAACAGGTTCAACATAAATATATAGTAAAGTAAAATAAAGGGACAGTCTCCAAAGTTTGAATATAATAGTTCTTTTAAAAGAAAAGGGCTTTATATTCTTGGGAGTCTGTCCTTGTTTTTTTCATTTACCTGATAGCACGGTGTTCTTTAATGACTCTTAAAGTATCTAATGTAGGGTCTTCTGGTCCTTGTACAGGTAAACCCACTTCTAAGTTTTTCTTAATGTATGTTAAATTTTCTTCTGTTATGATTTCACCGGGAATAAAGATTGGGATACCGGGTGGGTACACCATAATAAACTCAGCAATAATTCTTCCGGCAGATTCGTTAAAGGGAATTACTTCTGTTTCAGCATAAAATGCATCACGAGGGGTTAATGCAAGAACTGGTATATCCGGTAAAAAGATTCGTTCCTTAGATTTAGCCTGATCTTGGGTTGCTTGAATTTGATGTGATAATTCTTTTAATGCGAGAATTAACATATCTACATCTTCTTTCGTGTCGCCCGGTGTAATAATACAAAGAATATTATATAAATCAGATAATTCCACTTCAATATGATAATTTTCCCGTAACCATTTTTCAACATCATAGCCTGTAATCCCGAGCTCATAAATAGGAATAATTAATTTGGTAGGGTCATAATCAAAGGTAGCTTTTGTCCCGATAATCTCTTTTCCTATACAAGATATGTTTGGTATTTCATTTATTTGGTCTCTTGTGTAATTAGCTAATTCAATTGTTTTTTGAATCAATTCATGACCTTCTGTTGCCAGCCTTTTCCTTGCAACATCGAGTGACCCTAATAATAAATAGGAAGTTGAGGTTGTAGTCATCATACTTAAAATAGATTGCACCCGCTGAGGCGATACAAGCCCTTCTCTTACGTTTAAAACTGAGCTTTGAGTCATGGAACCACCAAGCTTATGAACGCTTGTTGCGGCCATATCTGCTCCGGCTTGCATAGCACTCAAAGGCAGGTCTTCATGAAA
Source organism: Metabacillus niabensis (assembly GCF_020524345.1). Classification (GTDB taxonomy): domain Bacteria; phylum Bacillota; class Bacilli; order Bacillales; family Bacillaceae; genus Metabacillus; species Metabacillus niabensis_B. The sequence goes on along the minus strand of NZ_JAIVLH010000032.1, from coordinate 33,991 downwards.
ATGAATGTGTACACCATGTGCTTCATCTACTAATACAGGTACAGAGTATGAATGAGCAATCTCAACAATTTTCTGTAAATCTGCGGAAATACCAAAATATGTTGGATTGATAACTAATACTCCTTTTGCATCGGGATGTTGTTCAAGTGCTTTTTCAACTGCATCTGTCGTAATGCCATGTGAGATTCCTAATCTTTTATCAATTTCCGGATGGATAAAAATCGGTGTAGCTCCGGAGAAGACAATAGCCGACATAACAGATTTATGTACATTTCTAGGGACAATAATTTTATCTCCAGGGCCACATACAGCCATGACCATAGTCATAATAGCTCCACTTGTTCCTTGTACAGAGAAAAAGGTATGGTCGGCTCCGAATGCGTCTGCAGCTAAGTCCTGAGCTTTTTTTATTATACCTTTAGGTGCATGTAAGTCATCTAATGGTCCAATATTGATTAAATCAATAGATAGTGCATTATCACCAATGAAAGTCCTAAATTCGGGGTCAATACCTGCACCTTTTTTATGACCTGGTATGTGGAATTGAATTGGATTCTTTTTTGCGTGTTCTATTAGACCTGTAAACAATGGTGTTTCATATTGTGACAACGTATTTCCACCTTCTTTTCTTTTTAATTTTAATGTTTATCACGTGTAGGACACGATGAAATTTTAATTTTGTATATATGCTGCTAAACGAATTATTTCAGTTTCGGTAACATTTTCTATTATGAAGAGTTTGTGTCGAAATCTGACTATTTATTTAACATAAAACAAATGAATTATATCGTTATCAATTAGCCCAGTCAACATTTTTTATACTAAGTCTAAAATGATCAAAGGTATACAAAAATAATTTAAAATAGATACTATTTCCTATAAAATGGTGAAATGAAAAATTTTAAAAGGGATGTTGCCATAAAATATATAAATAATGGTAAGATTGATGGTGGATTTCTTAATGGCGGGACAAGTTATATGGTCAGTAAAATAGCCTATCTGTTCAGTTATGTGAAGGAATAAACAGAATGCAAAGCATCCGGGAACATTATTATTTTTTGTTAGAAAACATAAGAAAGAGGTTATGTAATGGATTATCAATATCCTATCTCCCTTGATTGGAGTACAGAGGAAATAGTAGATGTGATAAAGTTTTTTGAATGTATCGAAAAGGCGTATGAAAAAGGAATTGAACGTAACGAGTTGCTTACTGTTTATAGAAGGTTTAAAGTAATTGTTCCAAGTAAAGCTGAAGAAAAAACAATTTGCAACGAGTTTGAAGAAGTCAGCGGATATTCGTCATACAAAGCTATAAAAAAGGCAAAAGATAGCAATGAACATACAATTAGAATGTCATAACACGTTAAAAAGTCTGATCCATCATTTTGGATCAGACTTTTTAGTTTTAAAAACTCTAGTAACATGGTACCTTTTTCTTGAAAAACTGGTTTTTATCTATCCAAAATAATTACTTAAATGAAAGTCTATATAAAGGTGTTAACTCTTTAAAGGTTTCCCTGATGATTTCATATAGTTTTTCACCGTTTCGAACCACTGGATCATCTGCTCGAAAGTGGCGGCCGATAAGAAATTCTGCTTTCTTAACATCTCTAAAACGTTCCAAAGAACGATTCAAGTCAATTTCTTCAAAAGGTTTTGCATCTTTTTTTGTATGGTCGAGAGAAATGACGTAATCTTTTGAAGAAAACTTATTGAATTCATTGATATGTGTTATAAATGTTTTAGCAATTCCATCTTTATTTGGTAACTCATAAATAAAGGCCAACCAAATAAATAAATGGTCATCAAATAAACCAACTTGAAAGTGAGGATGTTGTTTATATCCCCGTTTATTTCCTGCAATCGCTAACCAGGTGTCTTTTGGTGGATTAACTGATCTTCTTGCGTGCTTGGCAATATGCAAAAACATTTCAGTCTGAAGGCTGGCGGATAGATCATCTGTTAAGGCTTGTCCAAGTTCTTTAAATTTTGGTTGTATTCTCTCACGAATAGCATCCATCCTATGTTCAAGACCATCTATAGTAAATGACTTAAAGTCCTCTGTAGTAAAACCATTAAATTTTTTCATCGTATGTGTCCTCCTGGTTAGATAAATTCTCTTTTTATAATAATTATTAATTATATACAATGAATGGCTTTTTCACAATGAATAGTGTTCATATCCTTTGTTAAGACCTACTATTTATGAACCGTAAACGACGTTTTGAACATTCAATTAGGTGGTATTTACTAGGTATATACACAATTTCGTCTAAGCAGTTCCAACTTTTTTTATAAACACATATTATATAAAAAAACTATTAAAAACCTAAATTGACTCTTTGAAATCGCTTAGTTATTACTTATAAAATCAAGAGAATGAAAGGGGCGGTAAAAATGAAACAAATTGTAAAGACGAGTGGTCAGAAAATGATGAATAATCGTATTGGGGTGTTAAGACTCGAACTTGATTACGAATTAGCCACCCTTTATGAGGCAATGCAAAATAAAGATCAAAAGAAGAAAATAGAGTGTAAACAAAAATTAGAGAAGTTAAGAAAAGAGTGGATGAAGCTCCAGGCCTAGATGGAGATAAGTTTATCTGCAAACGAACCTCGCGAATAGGTTCGTTTTTATCTGCGCGATAAAGGTACTCTTACTTGATTTCAGTTAATTCATTACAGTATCCTAAAAATAGTAAGTAGGATTGATACATAGAAAAGAGGTAGCAAAATGACGAATTGGCATGAAATTGATCAACACGCAAAAAAATGGATAAAAGAAGCCGGAGAGAACATTAGATCATCATTTGAATCAACACTTTCTATTCAATATAAATCAAATCCAAATGATTTGGTAACAAATATGGATAAGGAAGTAGAGCAGTTTCTTATTGGCAAAATACAAGAAACATATCCCGATCATCGGATTCTTGGAGAAGAAGGCTATGGTGATGAGGTAACGGATCTGAATGGAGTTATATGGATTATTGATCCAATTGATGGAACGATGAATTTTGTTCACCAACAGCGTAATTTTGCGATATCAATTGGTATTTATGGTGATGGTGTCGGATACATAGGACTCATTTATGATGTTGTACATGAAGAGCTTTATCATGCGTTTAAGGGGAATGGTGCCTATATGAATGAAGTGCCACTGCCAAAGCTTGATCAAGTTAAAATCGAGGAAGCTGTTATAAGTATAAATCCGGTTTGGGTAACAGAAAATAAACGATTTGATCATAACGTTATTGTACCAATTGTAAAAAAAGTACGGGGAACACGCTCCTATGGTTCCGCTGCAATTGAATGTGCATATGTTGCAGCAGGGAGATTAGATGCATACATAACAATGAGATTGGCTCCATGGGATTTCGCCGCGGGTATTATCTTAATTGAGGAAGTTGGTGGTAGCGTGTCTACACTAGATGGAGAGCCGCTAGACCTAATCTCTAAAAACAGCTTCTTTATCGGTGAAAAGCATTTGCATCAACATATTTTGAAGGAATATTTAAATAAGTGACGAAAATTAAGGCACGGGAACTTCAGTCAAAAGACCTCCCATTTTTTCAGGAATTAATAGATGCTAGTCCGGAGTGGCAGGAAGAGGAATGTGTGAGTGTCGAGCTGGAGACTTATTTGCTTTCTTACTCTATGTATAAAGGACAGTGGAGAATCTGGTGTGATGAGTCTGACAAAAATGTAGGTGTCAGCTTTATGATTGAGTGGTCACCGTCGAATGAAAAGCCTTGGATTGGAACCATCTTAATTCATCCTTCAAAACATCACAAAGGTTTTGGAAAGATGATAATAGCTCATTATAAGGAAGTATTATCGAAAAAAGGTTATAGAGTATTGTTTGCAGGTTGTCCAATTCAGCGGAATTCTTGGATGCAATTTTTAGGGAAATGTGGTTTTGAACAATTTAAAGTGGAGAAAGATGAAGGAACACAAAAGGAATACATGATTTCAGTTTTACCTCTTTGAACAAAAAAGAAGGAATCTAATTGATCCCTTCTTTTTGTTTTAAATTAAACCTTTTTCACGCATTTTTCTTTTGAAAATAAAACCTGTAGCCATTACTCCGTTTAAACCGATAATAGCTAAAAGGATCCCAACAATGCTTCGTTCGCCAATGGCAATTCCAATACCAGCCATACATACAGCTGCTAAAATAGCTAATACGAGAAAAATCCATTTTCCTGGTTTCATTATACAGACATCTCCCAACCTTAAAACAGATATTTTTACATCTTTCTACAGTTTACTTAAAAACTTTCAGCTTTTCTAGATTGTTTATGGTATAATATCGAAGGTGATTTTGAAATAATGAATATATTACCTCAGAATACAGCAAGAATAGGTTTTAGATTGCTTTTTCTTGTTATTATACATTTTTAGGAGATGAAATAGTGAAACTTCGAAATGATATTCGCAACATTGCAATTATTGCCCACGTTGACCATGGGAAAACAACTTTGGTTGACCAATTGTTACACCAATCTGGAACATTCCGTACAAATGAGCAAGTTGCTGAACGTGCAATGGATTCAAATGATCTAGAGCGTGAACGTGGAATTACAATATTAGCAAAAAATACAGCAATTAATTATAAAGACAGTCGCATTAACATCATGGACACTCCAGGGCATGCTGATTTTGGCGGAGAAGTAGAACGTATCATGAAAATGGTTGATGGTGTTTTACTTGTTGTTGATGCATATGAAGGCTGTATGCCACAAACAAGATTCGTATTGAAGAAAGCATTAGAACAAAATTTAACACCAATCGTTGTAGTTAATAAGATTGACCGTGACTTTGCTCGTCCATCAGAAGTAGTTGATGAAGTTTTAGATTTATTTATTGAACTTGATGCGAATGAAGATCAATTAGAATTCCCGGTTGTATTTGCTTCTGCGATCAATGGAACAGCTAGTACTAGTCCGGATCCTGCTGATCAAGAGGAAAATATGGCTTCTTTATTCGATGCAATTGTCGATCATATTCCAGCACCAGTCGACAATCAAGAAGAACCTCTTCAATTCCAAGTAGCATTACTTGACTATAATGATTATGTTGGTCGTATTGGAATTGGTCGTGTGTTCCGAGGAACAATGAAAGTAGGACAACAAGTTTCACTTATGAAAATTGATGGTTCAATTAAGAACTTCCGTGTATCGAAAATATTTGGTTTCCAAGGATTAAAGCGTGTTGAAGTTGAGCAAGCAATAGCTGGAGACCTAGTTGCAGTATCTGGTATGGAAGACATCAATGTCGGAGAGACAGTTTGTCCGGTTGAACATCAAGAAGCTCTTCCGATTCTACGTATTGATGAACCAACTTTACAAATGACATTTGCTGTTAACAACAGTCCATTTGCTGGTCGTGAAGGTAAGTTTGTTACTGCTCGTAAAATAGAGGAACGTTTATTATCTCAGCTTCAAACGGATGTTAGTTTGCGAGTTGACCCAACTGATTCTCCTGATGCTTGGGTTGTTTCAGGACGTGGTGAGTTGCATCTTTCAATATTAATTGAAAATATGCGTCGCGAAGGTTATGAATTACAAGTATCTAAGCCGGAAGTAATCATTAAGGAAATTGACGGTGTAAGATGTGAACCTGTTGAGCGAGTGCAAATTGATGTCCCTGAAGAACATACAGGCGGTGTTATGGAATCAATTGGGGCACGTAAAGGTGAAATGATTGATATGATCAACAACGGTAATGGTCAAGTTCGTTTAATCTTTAATGTTCCTGCACGTGGCCTAATTGGTTATTCTACAGAGTTTATGTCTTTAACTCGTGGTTTTGGTATTATTAACCACACTTTTGATAGCTACCAGCCTATGCAGCCAGGTAAAGTTGGCGGTCGTCGCCAAGGTGTACTTGTTTCAATGGAGAATGGAAAATCAACAACATACGGTATCCAAGGTGTTGAAGACAGAGGAATCATATTCGTTGAAGCGGGTGTTGATGTATACGAAGGAATGATCGTGGGAGAGCATACTCGTGAAAATGATCTAGTTGTTAATATTTGTAAAATGAAACAACAGACAAATATTCGTTCTGCTACAAAAGACCAAACGAGTACGATGAAAAAACCACGTATAATGTCATTGGAAGAAGCATTAGAGTATTTAAATGATGATGAATATTGTGAACTAACTCCAGAATCCATTCGATTAAGAAAGAAAATTCTTGATAAAAATGAGCGTGAAAAAGCAGCTAAGAAAAAGAAATTAGCTGGTATGTAATAATTTGAAGTAATAAGGCTGATTCTACTGGAGGATTCTTTGGTTTTGAATCAGCCTATTTCTTTAAGGTGTATTGATATAAGAAATTTTGTGCTTATTTTTGGTGTCTAGCCCAAGCGCCTTGCGTTTTATTTATAAAGGAGGACAAGTTGATGGATGTTTCAGAAAGATTGTCTTTTTTTCCAAGCTTATATCGAGTAATTGATCATCCAGAGGTAGGAATGTGGATGTTGTACTTGACAATTTTGTTTCTATCAATTTTAGTTTATAAGCTGGGATTTGCTAAAAAATTACCGATATTAAAGTCAGCTGTTATATATACATTTTTAGCGCTTGGCTGTACGGTACTGACATTTTTAGGAATTTTTTTACCTGTTGCAGAAGGGTTGGTAGTAGCAGCTCTAATTCTAATTATTTACAAGATCCGTCTTCATCAATCTAAAAATCAAGAAGCGGAAGATGTTCGTTAATTAAAAAAGAGTAAGGCCAGGATTTGCAATCAAAACCTGGTCTTACTCTTTTTATTTGTTAATTGAGTAACTTTTAATCATAAACCTAAAGCAACACCACTGATGAATCCTGAAAGAATTCAAATCGATTTCTTACCAATTGTCGTCATTCTTTTTATCACGGTAAAAGCGAAACTTACCAGTTGCCACTCTGGCTTTTGTTTTCTCTGTAATTCGATCCTGGCATGTAGTACACATATATGTATGAATGGGGCGATTTCTTAATCTTTTTGCGACTAAAGTTTCATCCACTATTGATTCTACAAGGTCACATATAACACATTTCACTCTCATAAAACACCTCTATTAGATAATCTGCCTAGTTTGTTTCTGTATGAAATTAAATAAGGGATTTTCTTTTTTGGTTGATTATACAAAATTATTATACCACAGAAGGATGAAAAGATTTAGTTGAATATATTTTGTTGGACAATGTGAAAAAAACAGGTATGATATTTGTATAAAGTGGAAAGGAAGGGTTGAAATGGCAAATAGAGTAGAAACAGCACTCATCGATCCATTATTTCAGGAGTTACAAAAAGAACGTTTTGTAACAATATCTACAATCGATCATGAAACAGGCTCACCAAATGTAAGTGCACTTTCATGGGTATTTGCACCAGATCAAAATCGTATATTAATTGCGATAGATCAAAAGTCGAGAATTGTTGAGAATATAAAGAAACATCCTGCTGTTGTTTTAACTTTAATCGCTAACGAATCAACATACTCGATTAATGGAAATGCACATCTAAATATTGAAAAATTAAAGAATGTTCCATTAAAACTAGTATTGGTAGAACTATCTATTATAGAAGTAAGAGATGTTATGTTCTATGGTTCAAAAATTTCGACCGTACCCCAATATGAAAAAACCTATGACGAAAAAGCAGCTGCAAAACTTGATAAACAAGTTTTAGATGCATTGAAGAATTATATATAAAACTAAGACTGCCATATGATCACCATCAAGAGATCACTTTACCCAAGAAGATGATAAAAGGTCTTAAGATAGGAAATAGGCAGTCTTTTTATCGTCACTGATTTAGATGATTGTTGGACTGATCTTGTTGTTCTTTTTCCAATTTTTGTTGTTCTTTTTCATTTAACTGATCATTATTTTGGTTGGTAGGTTGTTTTTGTTGATTATCAAGAATTTCACTTGGTATTTCCGGAACTATTCTACCGACAATTGCGGCTAATTCATCAAGTATTCCAACAACCGGTCGCCCTTCTTGTATATCATTGGCCATTTCACGTAATCTAACGTTTGTATCAGCATCAGCGATTACAATTGCTCTAGCTCCGTATGGATCATGCATAAGACTTTCAGCTACTGTATATTTAATTGTCTCCACTTTATTACGGTCCAGTTTGGAATTAACATCTATGCCGACTACAGCATAGGGTCCCAGAACTACAGCTGTCGCATCATTTACTTCAGGAATTTCATTTGCAAGATCTACAAGATGTTTTGAAATTTCCTGCCCGGACTTACGATCTACATGTTCTTCTACACTATTTTTAACGTTAATCGGCTCGCTGCCATTATCTTTTTCTTGATCTGTTTTTGGAGCACCTTGATTAGTAGTACATCCGGCGAGGGTCAAAATTAACAATATCGTAAGTAAAAATTTCATGTCATCACTCCTTTATTCTAATGAAGAACTAAGTGGTAGAATATGGTGTTAAGTCTTGCAGGAATATTTTTGAAATAACACTTTTGTTTCTAGAATGAACAATATGAAAGTGCTGAAAGAGGTTTTTTCCTGCTTTTTAATTTTTATTGTCTAATAAACCTTCTATCTTTATTCATTCTTTCATATATTTTAGCAACGCTTCATTCACAGCTTGACTTTTTTTACCCTAATTGTTTCACTCCATAAAAAAATAGCAACGGAGTAGGAGGCGGAGGTTTGAGGAAGATTTATGTTCTAGACACAAATGTATTATTGCAAGATCCGAATTCCATTTTTTCATTTGAGGAAAATGAGGTTGTTATTCCAGCAGTCGTTTTGGAAGAGGTGGATTCAAAAAAACGCTATATGGATGAGATCGGCAGAAATGCTAGACAAGTTTCAAAGCTGATTGATCAACTTAGAGAAACAGGGAAATTACATGAAAAGATCCCATTGACGAATGGTGGCTCATTAAGAATAGAACTTAACCATCGGTCATTTCATCAGTTGCAGGAGATTTTTGTTGAGAAAACGAATGATAACCGAATATTAGCTGTAGCAAAGAACTTGTCGTTAGAGGAGCAAACGAAGGAAGATGGACGAACAGTAATTTTAGTTAGTAAAGATACGTTGGTTCGTGTCAAAGCGGATGCTATTGGATTAATAGCTGAGGATTTTCTAAGTGATCGAGTGGTTGAGATTGATCATATTTATTCAGGTTTTCTCGACTTATATATAAGTGGGGAGAATTTAAATCGATTTTACGAAAAAAATGAACTGATTTTATCTGAAATTACAAATCACCCTTTCTATCCCAATCAATTTGTCATTATGAAAGATGCTTTAGGTGGATCTTCATCAGCAATTGGCAAGGTAGATCATACAGGGAAAAAAATCCAACGTCTTGTTTTTGACCATGATCATATCTGGGGGATAAGACCAAGGAATGTTCAGCAAACTATGGCATTGGAACTTTTGCTAAGAACGGACTTGCCTTTAGTCACTTTAATTGGAAAAGCCGGTACCGGAAAGACATTGCTTGCTTTAGCGGCTGGACTTATGCAAACAGAAGATTTAGGCACTTATAAAAAGTTGCTTGTTGCCCGGCCTATTGTTCCAGTCGGCAAAGATATAGGTTTTCTTCCCGGAGAAAAAGAGGAGAAGCTCAGACCTTGGATGCAACCTATATTTGATAATTTAGAATACCTTTTTAATACGAAAAAACCAGGTGAACTAGATGCCATTTTGGCAGGTATGGGGTCTATTGAAGTAGAGGCATTAACTTATATTAGGGGAAGAAGTATTCCTGACCAAATCATTATTATTGATGAAGCTCAAAATTTAACAAAACATGAAGTGAAGACAATCTTAACTCGAGTAGGGGAACGTAGTAAAATTGTTTTAATGGGAGATCCGGAGCAAATAGACCACCCGTATTTAGACGAGTATAACAATGGACTAACCTATGTGGTGGAAAAATTCAAAGATCAACCAATTGCAGGACATGTAAAATTAGTGAAGGGTGAGCGTTCAGGGTTAGCTCAATTAGCAGCAGATTTGCTCTGACGACTATCATTTCTAGTAAAAGAAAAGAAAATGAGCTAACTATCATAGTTGGCTCATTTTCCGATGGATGTTATTGGATAATAATTTCTTTTACGTTTTTAATCGGATTTTTTAAATTTGACCCATCTCCAAAATAGACATGGATTGGTCCATCATTTGTTAATGGTTTACCTTCTTTGCTAAATCCGAAAATTAATTGGTGAGCATCGGAAAGAGGTACTGTAATTTCTTGATCTTCTGTTATTAATTTTACCTCTGTAGCATCATCGTGAACCTCAGCATTCAATAGGAAAGGCTTAAACGGTATTCCAAAAGTTCCAGTTAAAACTTTTATTTTTTCGTATTTTTGTTCAGTTTTAAGTGTTGGAGGAAAAACAGCACCTTCTCTAATTTCCCTTTCCCAATGTTTAGAAACAGCCTTTGTATACTCTTCTAGTTCATCTTTTTCTACTTGGTCTTGTTGAAAATAAGTTGTTAGATCAATTTTTCTATCATCAAATATCCAAACACCAGGATCTAAAGTGATTTGATAATCCACCTTGCCTTTTATTAAAATAATTGAATTCATCAATGTACACCCCTTTTCATCAAAATAAGTATAAGCTTTTATGTAAATTTTGTCACATATATTGGGATGTTTGAACACAATTACTTAACTATCTCTTTTCTTTTTGAGCAAAACTTTTTCTTTAGGCGGTTTGTCCTTGCTTTTTTCTCTTAATGGGCTTAATATTAAAATATATAATAGGGTAATCGCTCGGAAACGGAGGGATTAAATTGGCGTCTGAGATTGCTGTTAATCATCGAGATAAAGCACTTGCGGTACTTAAGGCAGATGCTGATAAGATCATGAGACTGATCAAGGTTCAAATGGATAATTTAACAATGCCTCAATGTCCACTTTATGAAGAGGTTTTAGATACACAAATGTTTGGTTTATCTAGAGAAATAGACTTTGCTGTAAGACTTGGCCTTGTAGAGGAACATGAGGGTAAAGAACTGCTCGATACATTGGAGCGAGAGTTGTCTGCATTACATGATGCATTTACAACAAAATAATGACTAAAAACTCAAGCTAATTTAATTAGTTTGGGTTTTTTTAATCATTTATTCAAAAATATGAATAAAGTAATGTTTTTAAAGGTTTTTACTCATTTTCAGTCGAAGTTATAGTAAAATGAAAACAACTAGATTGACTTCATGTTTCTAAGTAAGGAAGAGATAAAAATGGTGAAAAAAATAATTAAATCATATGATTATTCTTTAATATTAGCTGTTATATTACTTTGTTCATTCGGGCTTGTAATGGTATACAGTTCAAGTATGATAACAGCAGTTGCCCGTTATGGATTTGAACCGGATCATTTTTTTCAAAGGCAAAAGCTTGCACTTATTGCAGGCGGATTAGCTTTTTTGGTCATGATGATTCTTCCATATAGAGCATTTTTAGACGGTCGAATTTTAAAGTTTATTGTGTTTGGTTCAATTGGTCTTTTAATTTCTTTGTTTTTTATTGGACATGTTGCCGGTAATGCACAAAGTTGGATTAAAGTAGGCGGAATGAGTCTACAGCCTGGTGAATTTGTTAAGTTGAGTGTTATTATCTATTTAGCTGCAGTGTATGATAAAAAGCAGACATATATTGATGAATTTGGTCGAGGTGTTTTACCACCCCTTATTTTTACAGGTTTAATATGTTTTTTTGTTGTCATTCAGCCTGATTTTGGTACTGCTTTTATCATTGGAATGATAGCTGTTTGTATGATAGTTTCATCTGGTATGGCAGTTAAAAGTATGTTAAAACTTATTTCTTTTTTACTTTTATTTGCATTGCTAATGACTCCGTATATTTTTATAAAAGGATTTTTCAGTGATGAACAGCTTAGTCGTTTTACAGGTGTTTCTGATCCGTTCGGGAACGAAGGGGGAGCAGGTTATCAATTAGTGAACTCTTTCTATGCAATCGGATCTGGCGGGCTTAAAGGTCTTGGTTTAGGACAAAGTGTTCAAAAGTATGGTTATTTGCCTGAATCTCATACAGACTTTATTATGGCAATTATTGCTGAAGAACTTGGGATTTTAGGTGTGCTTTTTGTAATAATTCTGTTGGCTTTTGTTGTATTAAAAGGGTTTGCTGTAGCGCGTAAATGTCAGGATCCTTTCGGTACACTTTTAGCTGTAGGGATCTCAAGTATGATTGCTATACAGACCATGATAAATTTAGGTGGTTTAACAGGGCTTATTCCAATAACGGGGGTGCCTTTACCTTTTATTAGTTATGGAGGATCTTCAATACTGTTATTGCTAATTTCAATGGGGCTTTTAGTAAATGTCTCAATGTTTACGAATTACAGAGAAATATATAAAAAGCCTACTCGATCTGAACAAACAGATGTACCTGATATCAAGGCTGTCCAACCAAGAGAAAAATCGGTATTTAAAAGCTTCTAACCTGTTTAAGGCTAACTATTTAGTTAGCCTTTTTATTTTTGTTCTATTATATAAATTTGAATGATAATATGATTTTTTGTTTGGAATGTTTTATACAGGAGTATTCGGAAGGAAAGAAAAGCATGAGGTGTTTAGCATTAGCATATGAAGGGTAAATGCTTGAAAGGAGATTGAATTGATAGTTTGACAAAAAAATAAAAAACAAAAATGTACATAATCACCAGAGCGATTTTTTTATGTTCATTTTTGCTTTTTATGTATTCCATATTTTATTAGGAAAAGTTTTGATCATTTGTAGAACTTATTTCAGCGTTAATATTACTCCTGCTCACTAGTAGCAGGAAGTAGCTAAGTAGTCCAAATAAACACGAAATAATAAGGGCATGTGCTAAAGATACATATAAGTTTAACCCGGTAAGGACCACCAATGCACCGGAGGTCACTTGCATTGAAACTAATATAAACGCAATTATCCAACCCCAATAAATGACCTTTTGATTTTTATGATATTTTAGAGCTCGCCAAGCTGTATAGGTGATCCAAATAAAAATAATAGCTGCTGCCATTCGGTGTCCCATTTGGATCCACTCGTGTAATGTAGTAGGGAGACCGTTAGCTCTAGTGCTACATATTGGCCATTTAGGACATGCGAGACTTGCGCCTTTATGCCTCACATAGGCACCTGTATATACAACGATATACGAATAGACTATAATACCGACCATATGGAATTTCATTGTTTTGTCAATTATAAGCGCTTTCGAATCAAATTTTTTATCCACTTCAAAAATTAGTAATGTCAAAAGCAACACTGATGCAAAGGATATAAGTGAAATCCCGAAATGGAGAGCAAGTACAGCGTCAGATTGTCCCCATTTAACAGCCGCTGCTCCAATCAAAGCCTGTAGTATTAAGAAAAACATAGAAAGAATAGCTAAAAATTTCGTTTCTCTTATATGGCCGATTTTTTTCCATGACCAAATTGAAAGTATGAGAACAGCTATTCCAGCAAGTCCACTAACAAGTCGATGACTTAATTCTACTACAAGTTCAAAAGTAATTTGGCTCGGAACAAGCTCACCATGACATAATGGCCAAGAATCTCCACATCCTGCACCTGACTCAGTTTTTGTCACAAGGGCTCCACCAATTAACACGAATAACATAATAATGGTTGTGAAAATTGAGAACCATTTAAGAGCACGTTGCAAAATGTTCACCTACTTATATAATTGATATAAATAATAGTAAATACTCATCGTATAGTACACAATGTAGAAGAAAAAGACAATAAAATGAAGGAAAAGTTCACAAAGTTATTAGATATTTTTGTAAAGCGCTTTACTCCTTATGGATACGAACGTAACACGAAATGGAAAACATAATGAAAATTTATAAAAAATTTTTCTTATTTGGATAGAAAGGGTTGAATATTCAGAAGGATTTTGCTAGAACTAGATATGTGTTCGATTTTATACATAAACACCTTGTTTAAAAAAGAAATCACTAAGAAATTATGATAAATAGGGTAACCTAAGCGTATAGTAATTTCTTTCGTATGAAATTATGAAATACCCTTTCACAATTTCGACAAAAATACTTCATAAATTATTCACAATTGATGGAAGAATTATGTTTTAATATCAAGTAGACCGTTTTTAAATTATCATTTTTTTAGTATCATAAGATGTAGAAAATTTATATGTTGGAACCGCCTTCATATAGTGTTTTCTAAGATGTCATTATCAGAATTACTCTAAAATAAAATAGGAAAGTGATTTACAGAGGAATATACGAATTCCTAATGTAATGAAGGGGGAAGGAGGTATATAGTTGGCCGAAACAAAAGCGTTGAATGATGCAACAGTTACGCACCATTCAAATGATATACAAGAAACAACTTTGTGGAAAGATTTCCTTGCACTAATAAAAGTAGGGATTGTAAATTCCAATGCAATCACTACATTTACTGGTCTCTGGCTAGCTCTTTATTTTAGTGATAAAGGATTTTTAGCCAATATAGACGTTGTCTTATTTACTTTAATCGGTTCTTCGCTGGTTATTGCTGGATCATGTGCAATTAACAATTACTATGACCGAGATATTGATTATTTGATGGAGAGAACGAAAGAAAGACCAACTGTCACAGGAAAAATGAATCCTTTCTATGCGTTATGGGTAGGGATATTTCTATTAACAGTAGGACTTGCTTTTATGCTTATGACAACAATAACCGCTACTATCATTTCAATGGTTGGAGTTGTCACCTACGTATTCCTTTATACAATGTGGTCAAAACGTCTTTATACAATTAATACAGTAATTGGTAGTATATCAGGTGCTGTTCCACCTTTAATTGGATGGGCGGCAATTGATTCAAATCTAAGTGTTATGGCATGGGTGCTTTTTTTAATTATGTTTATATGGCAGCCACCTCATTTTTTAGCATTAGCAATGAGAAGGACTGACGAGTACCGTGCTGCAAACATTCCTATGCTTCCTGTTGTTCATGGATTTGATATTACAAAACGTCAAATCATGGTATGGATTGTATGTCTACTGCCATTACCTTTCTATTTATATGAACTTGGGATTGGCTTTTTAGTCCTAGCTACTTTGTTGAATTTGGGCTGGATTATACTTGGAATAAAAGGGTTTAATAATAAAGACCTGGAATTAAAATGGGCGACAAAAATGTTTGTTTACTCTATTAATTACTTAACAATCTTGTTTGTATCAATGGTGCTTTTTACCATTGTTTAATTTATAAATTCTTTCTTAATAAGAATTTACTTATAAAAAGTTCCTGTATGTTAAAGTGATAGGAATTTTAAATTACTGAAAGAGGGGTTTGATTTGGCTATGAGAAAATGGCTGACAAAGTGGCGTCTATTTTCACTATTTGCATTATTGACGCTTGTCTTGGCCGGCTGTGGTGAACCGTTTCTTTCCACGCTTAAGCCTGCTGGTGAAGTAGCGGATATGCAGTATGACCTGATGGTGTTAAGTACACTTATTATGGTTGTTGTCATTGCAGTCGTAACAGTAATCTTCATTTACGTTGTCGTTAGATTCCGTAGACGTAAAGGGGAAGAGAACAACATTCCTGTACAAGTTGAAGGGAATCATAAGCTTGAAATCATTTGGACTGTTATTCCTATTCTTTTACTGCTTGTCTTGTCTGTTCCAGTTGTTTCTGCAACATTTAAACTTGCAGAAGTAGATGCAATTGATGATGAGAACCGTAAGCCTGAAGAAGCGATCGTAGTTAACGTTCGTGCAAATCTTTATTGGTGGGAATTTGAATATCCTGACTACGGAGTAATTACAAGTCAAGATTTGATTGTTCCAACTGATGAGAAAGTTTACTTTAACTTGATTGCATCAGATGTAAAGCATTCATTTTGGATTCCATCTGCAGGTGGGAAAATGGATACTAACGTAGACAATGTAAACAAAATGTGGTTAACATTTGACTCAGAAAGAGCTGACCAAGCTGGAGAGTATTTCTACGGTAAATGTGCTGAGCTATGTGGCCCTTCACACGGACTAATGGATTTTAAAGTGAAAGCTGTTTCAAGAGATGAGTTTGACCAATGGATCTCTGATATGGAAAATGCAAAATCCGTTGCTTCAACAGATTTAGCTGTTCAAGGTGAGCAACTGTTTGAAGAAAAAGGTTGCATCGCATGTCATGCAGTTTCTCCAACAGATGAAAGACCAGCTGCAGCAAGAACTGCTCCTAACTTAGCTACGTTTGGAGAACGCGCCCGTGTAGCAGGTGTACTAGAACATAATGAAGAAAATGTTCGAAAATGGTTAGAAGATCCTGAGACATATAAGCCTGCTAATAATATGACAGGAACATATGATGAATTAACGGATCAAGAGCTTGATGCTCTTACTGAATACTTAATGGGATTAAAAGTCTCTAGTAATTAATTATTGAGCAAAATGAAAAGGGAGGTAACACTGTGAGCACGTTAACTCAGAAAAAAGGGGTCGGTGCGACGATTTGGGACTACTTAACAACAGTAGACCACAAGAAAATCGCCATCCTTTACCTGATATCCGGTGGCTTCTTCTTCCTTGTTGGTGGATTAGAAGCAATGCTGATCCGCATTCAGCTAGCTGTTCCGAATAATGATTTTGTTAGTGCAGGTTTATATAACGAAGTATTAACAATGCACGGAACAACGATGATATTTCTAGCTGCAATGCCGTTATTATTCGCATTAATGAATGCGGTTGTACCATTACAAATTGGTGCTCGTGATGTAGCGTTTCCATTTTTAAACTCTTTAGGTTTTTGGTTATTTTTCTTTGGAGGGGTTTTCTTAAACTTAAGTTGGTTTTTAGGTGGAGCTCCTGATGCTGGTTGGACTTCTTATGCTTCACTTGCATTAGATTCACCTGGGCATGGTGTTGATTTTTACCTATTAGGTTTACAGGTTTCAGGTTTAGGTACATTGATTGCAGGGATTAACTTCCTTGTTACAATTATCAATATGCGTGCGCCTGGTATGACATATATGCGTATGCCATTATTTACATGGACTACATTTGTTGCATCTGCACTTATTTTATTTGCTTTCCCTGCATTAACAGTAGGTTTAGCATTCTTAATGTTTGATCGACTATTTGGTACAGCATTTTTTGATCCTGCATTAGGTGGTAATACAGTAATATTCGAACATATCTTCTGGATTTTCGGACACCCTGAAGTATATATCTTAGTTTTACCAGCATTCGGTATCTTTTCAGATATTCTTCCGGTATTTGCTAGAAAACGCTTGTTTGGATATTCATCCATGGTATTTGCAACTGTATTAATTGGATTCCTAGGATTCATGGTTTGGGCTCACCACATGTTTACAACTGGATTAGGACCAATTGCTAACGCTATTTTTGCAGTGGCTACAATGGCTATAGCCGTTCCTACAGGTATTAAAATTTTCAACTGGTTATTTACTATTTGGGGTGGATCAATTCGATTTACATCTCCTATGGTATGGTCAGTAGCATTTATACCTACATTTGTAATGGGTGGGGTTACAGGGGTAATGCTTGCAGCAGCTGCAGCAGACTATCAATATCACGATAGTTACTTCGTAGTAGCTCACTTCCACTATGTAATTGTAGGTGGGGTAGTATTCTCATTATTCGCTGGTGCTATTTACTGGTGGCCAACAATGTTTGGTAAGATGTTAAATGAAAAGTTAAATATGGTCATCTTTGTGCTATTCTTTACAGGTTTCCATTTAACATTCTTTATTCAACATTTCCTTGGACTAATGGGTATGCCTCGTCGTGTATTTACTTTCCTGCCAGGTCAAGGTTTAGATATGGGGAACTTTATAAGTACAATAGGTGCTTTCTTAATGGCGGCAGCAACAATTCTATTACTAATTAACATTGTTATTACTGCTGTCAAAGGTAAAAAGGTTGGAAGAGATCCTTGGGGAGACGGCCGAACTCTAGAGTGGGCAATTTCTTCACCGCCACCTGAGTATAACTTTAAACAAACTCCTCTTGTCCGTGGCTTAGATCCATTATGGATTGAAAAGATGGAAGGAAATAAAGAAATGACACCGGCAGAACCACTTGGTGACATTCATATGCCTAATGGTTCAATCTTACCGTTTATTATGTCATTTGGTTTATTCATCGTATCATTTGGATTAATGTACCGTGAAGATTTCGGATGGGGACTTCCTGCAATTATTGTAGGTTTCCTAATTACGTTTGGATGTATGTTCTTACGTTCAGTAATTGATGATCATGGGTATCACATCCATAAAGAAGATTTACTTAATGAAGATAAAGGAGGGAAAGCATAATGGCATCTGTTGAAGAGAAATTAACAGCTGAAAACTATCCGGCTGCGCCTGAAAAAGCTACCCTCGAAGGAAAAAATAAATTTATTGGCTTTTGGTTATTTCTAGGTGGAGAAACTGTGTTGTTTGCAACTCTTTTTGCAACTTTCTTAGCTTTAAGGGAATCAAACGCAGGAGGAGCAACAACACAAGAACTTTTTGAGATACCACTTGTGTTTGCAGCAACTATGTTACTTTTAACATCAAGTTTAACAAGCGTTTACGCAATGTATCACATGAAAAACTTTAATTTTGGAAAAATGCAATTGTGGTTGATCATAACAGTTCTTTTAGGATTAGCCTTCTTAATATTGGAGATTTATGAGTTCAATCACTATGTTCATGAGTTTCACTTTACAATTACTGACAGTGCACTTGGTTCATCCTTCTATACATTAGTTGGAACACATGGACTTCACGTTGCATTCGGACTACTTTGGATCACTACACTAATTGTAAGAAACGCAAAACGTGGACTAAGCTTATACAATGCACCTAAATATTACGTAGCAAGTTTATATTGGCACTTTATCGACGTAGTTTGGGTGTTTATCTTTACAGTTGTATACTTAATGGGAATGGTGGGATAAACTGATGGCAAATAATCACAATTCAGCAAACCCAAAAGTAGACTTAGCCTATCGTCGTAAGAAAAATGCAGAAGATATGAAACACCAAGTGGTTACTTTTGGTATGATGATCTTCTTAACAATCGTTGCTTTTATCGCTGTTGGTTATGATGGAATTGGGGAATGGTTTAAGATTCCATTTATCATTACTCTTGCTGTGATACAGGTAATATTTCAACTTTATTATTTCATGCATATGAGTCACAAAGGTCATGAGACTCCAGCACTTTTCTTATTCTCAGGAGTAGGAGTAGCTGCCTTAACAGTGCTAGCGTTTGTTACTATTATTTGGTGGTAATTATTTTGAAAGAGCAATTGGCAAATAGACGCCAATTGCTCTTTTTAGTGCATTATTTATGACTGACATTTGTCATAGAACGTTCATTGCTACAAAATATATGGAAGTGTATAATAACTTTGAAGGACTAGCTTAAGGAGCTGATATTTTAATGAGCTTTGATATATTTGGATTTCGTGCTTTATGGAGTCCATATTTTATTGTTGTGATCTTATTGATCACTGCGCTTTATTTTATGATTATAGGGCCTTGGAGAACAAAATTTAAAGAAAGCTCAACTGTTCCGCTCAAGCAACAGTTGCTGTTTGTTTTAGCGATACTTTTTCTTTATATTAGTAAAGGTAGTCCTGTTGATCTTTTGGGACATATTATGTTTAGTGCACATATGACACAGATGGCTGTTTTATATTTGGTTGTACCGCCATTACTTATTTTAGGAATCCCTGACTGGTTATGGAAATCCATATTGTACAGACCAATTGTAAAGCCTGTAATAAAACTTTTTACTAATCCAATTGTCGCACTTATCTTCTTTAATGGTATTTTTTCTCTTTATCATGTTCCATTAGTATTTGACTTTGTGAAAACTGATCCTATTTATCATTCAGTCATGACAACGCTTATATTTTTTGGAGCATTATGCATGTGGTGGCCACTACTTACTACATTACCAGATTGGAAGTCACTAACAGGGATAAAAAAAGTTGGCTATATTTTCGCTGACGGTGTGTTATTAACACCCGCTTGTGCTCTTATTATTTTTGCAAGTGACCCTCTTTATCTAACTTATTCCGAACCACAAGCATGGTTGAATGCATTGCAGTTATGTGTACCCGCTGATATGCTGTCAGGTTTGAATTTAACAGGTCCGGAAATGTTTAACACATTACCAATTGTCGAAGATCAACAACTGGGTGGTGTCCTTATGAAAATTATCCAGGAAATTGTTTATGGATCTATTCTTGCCTATATCTTCTTCCAATGGGCTCGTAGAGAAAGGGAAAAAGATGAGATTGATTTAAATAAGAAATTTTCACCTGATCCTATAAAATAAAGTGATGAGGCTGACTATATGCTCGTCAGTCTTTACATATGATATACCAATTAAAAGCTGTATTAAAAGAAAGGATTTCATGTATGAATACATCTTTACCTATTTTACCTACTATAAGTACTTCGTTTATCGTTCTTAGTGCAATATTAGTTGCAATTGGATGGTATTTAATAAAACAGCGTAATATTGAAGCACATATGAGAGTTATGTTTGGAGCTGCGATTGCGGCAATAATATTCTTTATTATCTATGCCTCAAGAACTATTTTTATTGGTAACACAGCATTTGGGGGTCCAGATGAAATCAAAATCTACTATACAATTTTTCTTGTTTTTCATATTACATTAGCGACTGTCGGTGCTGTATTAGGTATTATATCTTTAATAACAGGTTACAAAAAAAATTACCAAAAGCATCGTAAACTTGGTCCAATAACAAGTATTGTATGGTTTTTCACTGCCATAACAGGTGTTGCTGTGTATTTACTTTTATATGTTTTTTATCACGGTGGAGAAACAACATCGGTTATTAAAGCAATATTAGGTTTTTAAACATATTTTCAAGGTGGTTTAGAATAAAATATTCTAAACCATTTTTTTTGCCCTCTAAAAGGTATCCTTTAGGAATTTTTCTATTCTGAACTTATTTAGTTTACCTCAAGGTGAAATTCCTCATTTGTATATGGAATGATGAATATGTATGGATTATATAGTTACTCCCAAGTATGCTGAAAATACAAAGAGGGGAGAGGATGGGTTGATTGAAATCTTAACAAATCGGTTAATGATAATACCCTGTTCGCTTGATATTGCCAAATCATTAGTTTTCCATCGAAAGGAACTTGATAAACGTTCTCCCATAGAAATTCCCGCTAGTTGGCCGTCTGCTTATGTGCGTGGTTTCTTGCCTTACTATATCGAAAGTTTAGAAATGGATGATAAGGATTTAGACTGTGGTGTATGGATGATTATATTATATGAAGAGAAAAAAATAATTGGAGATATTGTGATGCAAGGTAAACCAGTTCAAGAACAAAATGTAAGGTTAACTTATCATATTGAAGAAGCTACAACAGATGGATCAATAGCATATGAGGCCATTGATGCATTTATTGACTGGTTAACATATCAGATGGCTGTGAAAAAGGTTGTAATGGAATGTGAAGTACAGGACAAGGAATCAATACGACTATTTGATAAATTAGGTTTAATCTGTACAAAAAAAGATGGCGAATTCTTTACTTGGGAAATTCAAAAAGAGGAGGAATAAGAAAGAGAATGTGTTTCTCTTTCTTTCACTTCTATATTTTAAAATTGATTTTGATTAATCCTGCTTCTCTTGCAGAATTATAAATAATTAGGATCATAGGACCAATAAAAAATCCTAAAACACCGAATAGCTTCATTCCAAGGTACATGGAGATAAGTGGAGCTAAAGGGGAAAGTCCAATATGGGTGCCCATTACTTTTGGCTCGATAGTTCTTCTTATTACTAGTAATATCACTGCTAGCATACCTAGCTTTGCAGCAAGTGCAACATCACCTGTAATAAGGTGATATAATGTCCAAGGTCCCATAATGATAATAGATCCAATTAAAGGTATAACATCAATTATCCAAATAATTAGGGACATAATTAATGCAATTTCAGGTGTAATGAATAATAACCCGATTAAAGAAGTGACAAATATGATTATACTTACTAAGAATTGAGCCTTAATAAATCCTACCACTACATAAGCCAATCTTGATATCATAAATGAGACTTTTTCTGCCGTCTTGTCCGTCAAGTATGAATAAGCTTTAGTTTTCAACCTTGGAAGTTCTATCATAAACAAAAAAAGAGCAATTAAGTAGACAATTAAATTAACAAGATAAGTGGGGATATTTGTAATTACTGCCTTGGCATTTTCTATATTGACATAGCTAGTTAATTCTGTTCTAGTCTTTTGAAGAAAACTTGTTACTTGGTTACTGATTTCTTCCACGAAAATTGGTGGGAGATCTTGTGTTTTATTAGCAATGTCGTCCTCAATATTTTCCCAAACTTTTGTAATCTCATTGATATATGTAGGTGTATTTTCTGCTATTTGAACGACCTCACCAACTACTTTAGTTGTTAATACATAACCAATCATACCTATCAATATCACAAAAAATAAAAAGACAATTACTACAGACAGTTGTCGTTTGATTTTTCCTCTGTATTGAAGCAATCTAATTGCTGGTTCTAGAAAAAGGGCGGTTATAAAAGCAACAATAAGTGGAATTGATATCGGCAAAATAAGGAAGGTGATTGCACCAATAATAATAACCGATAGTATAAATATTAGAGTTTTTCTGTTTAAGATGGTGGTCAAAAGTGAACCCCTTTCTAATGCAACGTATTTAATTTTCTTTTAAAACAAAAAAAGTAATAACAATAAATCTAGAATTAAATTATGTGAGTCACAAAAATAAAAAAGCAGGGACTAGTCCTTTGCTTTTTTATTTTATCATATTTAGTATTTGTAGATATTAAGATTGAACTTTTTTTAGTTCTTCTGCTACTTGTGAAAGTAAGTTTTTGCTTGTGTTGACTACTGCTACAGGAAATTCTTCCCCTTCTCCATATTCAACACCATGTGGATAATAATGTTTGCCTAAAAGCGGTGTCATTAATTTTACAACAGCATGTCTTCCGCCAATATCTCCTTCAACAGCATATGCCTGAACACGGAGGTAGAAAATATCACCTTTTGTTTCAATCTTACGGTCATATGTAACTCGCTCATAATCCCATTGCCCTGCACGAACTAAACCAATCTCATCCATAAGTTCATCTAAACGTGATAAGTCTATCTTAATACCCTCTATACCTGTATCTTCCATTCTCATCTAAATTCCCTCCTAAAGCCTTTTCACGTAATTTATTATAGCTTAAATACGTGCAAAAGTTAAAGTGAAACTTCTATTATTGGGAAATGTTTTCCTTCCCAATAATAGTTAGTTGACCTTACCAGACCATTACTGGCAGTTGTAGAAGAAGAGAACAAAAAAACAAAGAAAAACAGAGTAGTCTTAAAAATTATAATTAAACTAAATATTACTGCCAGTTATTGGTGTGGCAAAGTGAAACTTCTATTATTGGGAAATGTTTTCCTTCCCAATAATAGTTAGTTGACCTTACCAGACCATTACTGGCAGTTGTAGAAGAAGAGAACAAAAAAACAAAGAAAAACAGAGTAGTCCTAAAAATTATAATTAAACTAAATATTACTGCCAGTTATTGGTGTGGCAAAGTGAAACTTCTATTATTGGGAAATGTTTTCCTTCCCAATAATAGTTAGTTGACCTTACCAGACCATTACTGGCAGTTGTAGAAGAAGAGAACAAAAAAACAAAGAAAAACAGAGTAGTCTTAAAAATTATAATTAAACTAAATATTACTGCCAGTTATTGGTGTGGCAAAGTGAAACTTCTATTATTGGGAAATGTTTTCCTTCCCAATAATAGTTAGTTGACCTTACCCAGACCATTACTGGCAGTTGTAGAAGAAGAGAACAAAAAAACAAAGAAAAACAGAGTAGTCCTAAAAATTATAATTAAACTAAATATTACTGCCAGTTATTGGTGTGGCAAAGTGAAACTTCTATTATTGGGAAATGTTTTCCTTCCCAATAATAGTTAGTTGACCTTACCAGACCATTACTAGCAGTTGTAGAAGAAGAGAACAAAAAAACAAAGAAAAACAGAGTAAACATGAATATTACATCTTTATAGAAAGTTATTAATGAATCTCTCTTTAATTATGATTTAATACAATGCTTTTTAATCACCATTTACTCACAATTTTGGTACAATAAAAGTAAAAAGATTAGGAAGTAAGGCAATATTCGTAAGACTTTTGTTCATGTTTTAGATTTAATTGTCGTGGTAATAATGAAAGAAAGAGCTTAGTTAAGCTTAATTATGTTCAAGGATGTTGGAATCTATAACCAGAATATCTATTCTAAGGTCACATATAATGATAGAAAAACAGAAGGTAATTAAAGGGAGGTGGGCAAACTGCGTGTGATTAGTAGGACAATTATCATTTTCGTTATTATTTTTATTAGTTATACTCTATTTATTTATTACGGCCAATATACTCCGAATGAACAACATGAAGAAGAAAATGTGCAAATCTCAAATGAGGAATTAACAAACTCGGAAGAAGAGCATTCGGATGTGGGTAAAGAAACTGTACCAAATGAAGGTGTTTTGTCTTTAATGGAAAAATCTTCAGAGGAAATTACAGCCCTGCTTGGTGAACCTGATAGGATTGATCCTTCTGCCTATGATTATGATTGGTGGATTTACGATATATCTGAAAACGAATATATCCAAATAGGAATATTAAATCAAAGAGTTGTTACAGTTTATGCAATTGGTAGCGAGGTTAATGTGAATCCTTTTCAAATTGGACAATCTGTACAGGAAGTGTTTAAAATTCAACCTGTTTCGTCTAGTCTGTCATTAGAGTTTGAAGGAAACTCCTATCGATTTGAATTTTCAGAAGAGGATATGAATACCAGACCCACGATAAAGATGGGCGATATATATGTTCAATTATATATTGATAAGTTTGATGGTATATTATCAAGTATTCGATTGTTAGACGCTGAAACTTTTATAAAACAGAGATCTTATGAAGTGACTTATCGTGGTGAGTTAATTAAGCCTCAAGAAATACCGGATGAAAAATGGGAGAGAATAGAAGAGGGTGCAGAACAACAAATTCTATCTATTACGAATATGCTTCGTAAAAGACATGGTTTAGAAAGAGTAAAATGGGATCAAGCTACTTCAGAAGTTGCATTTTTACACAGCAGGGACATGAAAGAAAATAATTATTTTGCACACGAATCTCCAACTGAGGGAAGTCTTGTCAATAGATTGTCAAAGCAAGAGATAAAATACCAAATGGCTGGAGAAAACATTGCTGCGCAGTATGTTGATGGCATTGCAGCTAGCGAAGGTTGGTTAAATAGCAAGGGACACCGTGATACATTATTGAATGAAGATTTTACTCATCTAGGGGTCGGTGTAGATGGTCTATACTACACTCAAAATTTTATAACAACCTGGAATTCAAATTAAGTAAGTATTTTAAAGAGGTGTCAAAACCAAAACTCATTAAGGGGAATGGTTTGACACCTTATTTTTTTAAATAGCAAATGACTATTGCCTGTTTATTATAAAGAAGCTAGCGGTACTATGAGCAATTAAAGTTCCATCATCCCGGAATACCTGTCCTTCTGTGACAACTGTTTTATTTCCTTTATGAATCACACGTGAGGTACAAGATAGTTCTTTTCCAACACCTGGCGCAACATAGTTTATTTTAATTTCGGTCGTAACCGCCGCCTTATCAGGTGGAAGTACGTGATGAACGAGTCCGCCCATTGCTGAGTCAAGCAGCGTAGCTGTAATCCCTCCATGAACAATATTTAATGCATTTTGTATAATAGGTGTATTGGGTATTTTTATATAAAATTGCTCATCTCTATATTCAGATGTGGCGTGAAGGAGAGCACCTATGTAGGATCCTTGTTCATGATATTGTATCTTTTTTAACCCTTTTAATAAAAGTTCAATTACATATTGATCTTCTTCATTTGCTTGATCAAGTACTTCTTTAGTTAATTGCAGCAATTTCTCTTTTTTCATCTTTTTACCCTCTCCTTTTGGTTAGTATTATTTTACCAAATATTTCATTTGATTTTCAATTCCACATTATTTTATTAATACTAAAAAATATTAGGCGAACAGTTTTGCTGATTAGAAAATAAGATACTATAGGCAAATGAATCAATGAGGTGAGGAAATGACATCGAAAAAAAACCATCCATCCGTTCAACAGTTTAAAGATTTTGTGAAAAAGCATCCAAAACTTATTCAAGAAGTTCGAAAAGGGAATAAAGACTGGCAAGAAGTATTTGAAGATTGGTATCTACTTGGAGAAAACGATATGATATGGCAACAATATAAAGACGAACAATCTAATGAAACACAGGAAAAAGACGAAACAAGTAAAGCAGATTTCATGAATCAATTATTCACTGCTGTAAAGAAAATGGATATGAATACCGTTAATCATCATCTAACCAATATGAGTAGCACGATTTCGACATTACAAGGATTGTTTGATCAATTTGGTTCTAAAGGATCTGGACAGAACTCTTCTGCCTCAAGTCAACATCCTTTTTCATTTAGAAAGGATTAATAAAGTAAGTATTGATAAGGTAGGGGGAAGCTATGAGAAAGGATGTTCAAGAATACATTCAGGCAAATGAAGAACGGGTAAGATTTATAAGAGAACAACCGTATTGGTATCGAAAACTTTCCAGAAATCCCAGTGATCTTGATTCGATGGAGCTAAATATGATGAATTATTATCAAAAAACAATTCCACACAGAGTTCAACAATTTTCTAACTCTGTTCAGATGGCATCTATGATGATCGCGATGTTTCAATCTATGAGACAACAAGATTAAGAACTTGGTTGAGTATTGTTATCCAATAAGTTCTCTGAAACGATTCATGTTTTTCTAAGTCTCTGTAAACAATAAAAATAAAGGAGGCTAATGAATATGAATCGTTTTGTTTTAATTTTTGCATGTTTTTTATGTATTTTATCAGGGTGTGTTGAGGATAAGCCCAGACCGAAAGGAAGCATGAGCGTTGTGCCGCTTGATATTGTGGAAGCATCAGAATCTGCAATTGAAGTTTCTAGTCTAAAACAGCCTAAAGACATAGTTATTAATCACCATGTACGAGGTCAAAATATTTATGTGGAATGTTATATCCCATCCTTTACTTTTACGGAAAAAGGTGGGGCGAATATGAACGGAGAAGGCCATATGCAAGTGTATGTTGACGGTAAAAAAGTCGATGAGATCTTCACAGCGGCCTTTATTATAAAGGGGTTAGAGAAGGGAAAACATCATCTTATGATAAAGGTTGTTCATAATGATTCATCTGATTATCAATTGAAAAAATCATTGGACGTTAACATTAGATAAGCCCAATCATGTGATGACGCTCTTTATTTTTCATTTTCTGTTATTCGTGTTAAAATGGGTAACGGAGGTGCTAAAACTCTATGTTTGCTACACTTGAAAGCACAAAGATAATAGATCAAGCAGAACAACTTGCGAGCTGGGTACTTCAATCAGAAATTGTAAAAGAGTATCGCCGTTGTTATCATATATTAAAAAATGATACAGAAGCACAGCAACTAATTAGTGAATTTACGAAAATTAAGGAATTATATGAAGATGTTCAACGCTTCGGTAAATATCATCCAGATTATCGGAAAATTACAAAAGAGTTGAGGGATGTTAAAAGAACCGTGGATTTAAATGATCATGTCGCAAATTTTAAAAAGGCGGAAAACGAAGTTCAGTCCCTACTAGATGAAATCAGTGTTCAAATAGGTCAAGCTGTTTCTGTTCATATAAAGGTTCCTACCGGGAATCCATTTTTCGAATCAAGCTGTGGTGGGGGTTGTGGTACAGGAGGAAGCTGCGGCTGTAAAGTTTCATAAAGCGAGTCTAGCACTCGTATTATTTACTTAAGGATAAATGTATAGGAAAATGCATCGATTACCGCCATTTTTTGGCGGTAACCGTGTTTTTCTGCTTAATTTTTGTCAAAATATTGTTTGAAGTCGAAATTTTTGCTAGACTTTTAATGATTAGATTTAATTATACATTCTGTTTAGATATTAAGGGAGAATGAGTATGTTTGAAAAGCGTCAAGGTATTGTGGTTTGGCTTCATACATTAAAGCAATTAAAAATGCTTAGGAAGTTTGGTAATGTACACTATGTTTCAAAGCGATTAAAATATGTTGTGCTTTATTGCAATATGGATGTTGTGGAGCAAACGACTCAAAGACTGTCATCGTACTCGTTTGTTAAACATGTTGAACCTTCATATAAACCATTTCTAAAGCTCGAATTTGAATCAAAGGTTGATAAAGCGAAAGAATACGATTATAAGATAGGGCTATAAAACAAAAAAGAATGCTTGAGGGTTAGTCACCTTCAACCATTCTTTTTATTTACAGCTATTTTATGAAAGTGTTCACTGTAATGGTGGTAAGAAGTGATTTAAACGGAGAATACCAATTAAATATTGGTAATATAAGTCTATTTCGTTAAACATTGATGAAGGTTTAACTTCAATTTCAATAATTTGTTTATGTAATAATTCTGCAAGCTCTTTAAATAACTCATAACGTTTGTTTGTAATAAAATTGGGGTTAGAAATTCCCTCACGACAAATATAAATAGCTTGAAAATTTCCAGGTTCTGTTGGTTTCATAATAACAACAAGTGAAGTAACTTCTTTTGTGTTACGTTTCGTATGTAATGCTATTAACTGAGTTACTCTATGTTGATTAGCCTTGGAAGTTTCTACTAATTCATATATATCCGAATATCCTTCACCAAGTTCAATGAATCGTTGAATCATATTTATCCCCCTAATGATCTTTTATCCGTACATTTTACCGAATATCACTATAGCATGAACCAATTAAAAAGTTAAGAGGGTAGGACTCTAATTTAAATACCTATTCAATTATTTATATCTGTTAGGTTAGTTGAATTGCTGAACAATACAAAAAAAACCCTACAGGTAAATCCTGCAGGGTCCTTCAATACCTTTTTCCTAAAGGCTGAAGGCAAAGGGAGAGGAGAAACCGGAGGAAAGACTTATGGGGAAACGTAAGTCTTCTCCGCGGTTGGCAACAACATCAACGAATCGATGTTGTTACTACTCATTATCACCATTTCATCTATCTGTATACATGATAATTTCAAAAAAATTCTATTTAGATACTAAGGTATTTATAGGCTTAATGACTAAGTACGTCTAGAAAGGAAATGATTGTATCCTATAGAATGGCTGTGGTAGGATAAAGTGAAACTTGAAAAGTGGATTCTTTAGGTTAATTAATTTCAATCCACATTATACGATCGGTAAAAATTATTATGAACGAGAGTATAAGGAAACAAATATCTTCTCAATAGGAAGCGGGAAAAATCAAGTTTTTTGATGCATAATACAAATATTAAAAAGTAAAAATTAGAAGTAGTGGTGAAACAGATGAGAGTTGTATCAGGAAATTTTAAGGGTCGCCAGTTGAAAGCTGTACCAGGTGTGACAACCAGGCCAACAACCGATAAAGTGAAAGAAGCTATTTTTAATATGGTTGGCCCCTACTTTGATGGAGGTATTGCCTTAGATCTTTTTGCTGGAAGTGGTGGCTTAGGCATTGAAGCACTGAGTAGAGGAATTGAGAAATGTGTTTTTGTTGATCGTGAGACAAAGGCAATTCAAACAATACATAAAAATTTAGAACTATGTCAGATAAAAGCAGACAGTTTCGAAGTTTATCGAAATGATGCGGAAAGAGCACTTAAGGCTATCATTAAAAGAAGCCTTCAATTTCATTTGATTTTTTTAGACCCACCGTATAAGCAACAAAAGTTGAAAGCGCTTATTGAAAAGTTCAGTGATAATCATGTCGTGACTGAAAATGGCTTCATTATTACTGAACATGGATCAGATGTTCAGCTGGATCATGAAATTGGGCATTTTATACAAGTAAAGCATGAAACATATGGAATGAGTTCAATTTCAATTTATCAATATAAAAAGGGGGAGGAATCGTAATGAGTAGTATTACTGTATGTCCCGGGAGTTTTGACCCAATTACCCTCGGACATCTTGACATTATAAAAAGGGGAGCAAAGGTTTTTGATCAAGTCTATGTTTGTGTGCTAAATAATTCGTCAAAGCAACCTCTTTTTACAGTAGAAGAGCGGTGTGAACTTATTCGGGAGGTAACAAAAGAAATCCCTAATGTTATTGTCGAATCTTACAAGGGTTTATTAATAGACTATGTTCGTGAAAAAAAAGCTCAAGCTATTTTACGTGGTTTACGAGCAGTATCAGATTTTGAATACGAAATGCAAATTACGTCTATGAACCGTGTACTAGATGAAAATATTGAAACTTTTTTTATGATGACAAATAATCAATACTCATTTTTAAGCTCAAGTATTGTAAAGGAAGTAGCTAAATACAAAGGGAATATTTCAGAATTAGTCCCTGAGGTTGTGGAGATGGCATTGAAAAATAAATTTTCAAACATATAAAAGGTGAGGCCCTCCCCTCACCTTTTGTTGTACAATTAACTCGTTTTCGTAAAGACATTTCTTTTACCATATAGAAAAATATAGAAAAGTAACGAAATAATTGTTATTAGCGGACCACTTTGTACAATCATTTCCCAATAATCTTTAGCCAAGCCGGGGCCATGTTTCATTAACATAACGGGTAATTCACTAGTGTTAAATGATTCTAGATTGAGATATATTGGCCTAAAGAGAAGAAAAGCGATAATAGAAGAATAAATACCTTGCAAAACTCTTGCAATAAAAAAAGGTTTAAACCGAATATCAGTATCAGCTAAAATGCTTGCAACTTGGGCTTGAATAGATAATCCTCCAAAGGCTAAGATAAAACTTGCAATCATAACTTTCTCAAGCAAACTAGCGTTTGTCTCACTTACAAGTTGATTACCTAGTGTAATTTCAAAAATGCCGGTAATTAAAGGAACACTAAGATCTGAAGCGATATGAAAAAGTGATAAGGCACCAGAAAAAACAACAGCGATCAGCTGTGTAACTTGAATGATGGCTAAGATTTTATTAAATACTGAAAAAAGGATTATAAAACCACCAATCATTAATAAGGTTTGTATGGAGGAAATAACAGCATCTCCAAGCATTTTTCCTAGAGGTCGGGTTTCGTTGATCCTTGTTGAATGAAGCTCCTTAAATGCGTGTGTAGGAGAGGGGAAAAACCTCTTCTTACCGTTTTTAAATGTTTCATCAGATTTACCGTAAAACCTCATCGTAAGGCCGACACAAAGATTTCCTAGATAGTGTGCAGCTGCTAATAAAATCCCAAGGGAAGGTTTATCAAAGAAACCTACTGCCACAGCACCAAAGATAAATAAAGGGTTTGAGGAGCTTGTAAAAGACACTAATCGCTCCGCTTGAATTTTTGTAAGTTGTTTTTCTTGCCTCATTCTGGCAGTAAGCTTGGCACCGGCCGGATTACCGGAGGCCATTCCCATTGCCCATACAAATCCACCAACCCCTGGAACCCGGAATACAGGTCTCATTAATGGTTCTAATAAAACTCCTATAAATCTTACAACCCCAAATCCGATAAGAAGTTCTGATACAATAAAAAAGGGAAGTAATGATGGAAAGACAACTTCCCACCATATGGTTAAGCCTCTTAGAGAAGCATCGAGTGATTCCTTAGGATTGAGAATAATCGCAATCGTTAAACCACTAATAAATATGGCGATGAACATTGTCTTTAGTTTTGATGAAAAACCCAAAATATGACGCCCCCTAGTATCTTTTAAGCAACAAGTACTTAGAAATAAAAATTCAAGTACTTGTACAGTTCTCATTAATTCAATATACGTGAATAGGTGTAGTTTTTAGACCATAAGAATGTTGCACCAGTTTATACATTAGTTTGATCATGCTTGAATAATATAGTCCTAACAAAAGGTTCAAATAAATGTACAATCATTTCTTGATATCATGATAAACATAGACAAAGTAAGGAGGGACTCTCCTTGGAACGAGATCCTAAAATAGGACTAGCGCTTGGATCAGGTGGAGCAAGAGGCTTTGCACACTTAGGGGTATTAAAGGTACTAAAAGAAGAAGGAATACCCATTAACCTTATTGCGGGAAGTAGTATGGGGGCATTAGTCGGAAGTTTCTATGCTGCTGGAATTAGTTTGGAAAGACTATATCAATTTGCCCTAGCATTTAAGCGAAAATATTATCTAGATTACACTGTTCCAAAGATGGGCTTTATTTCTGGAAACAGAGTGAAAGAACTTATTCGATTATTTACTCACCAAAAAAAATTTGAGGAATTAGATATACCTGTTGCCGTTGTGGCCACAGATTTATATGATGGAAAAAAGGTTATATTTAATAGTGGCCCTGTTGCAGAAGCAGTTCGTGCTAGTATTGCTATTCCAGGGATCTTTGTTCCTGAAAAAATTGATGGTAAACTATTGGTGGATGGTGGTGTAGTAGACCGGGTGCCTGTGTCAGTTGTGAAATCTATGGGTGCTGATATTGTGATAGCAGTGGATGTATCACATGTTAAAAAAAATGAAGATATCACCTCAATATTTGATGTAATTCTTCAAAGTCTGGATATTATGCAGGATGAACTAGTACATCATAGAGAAATTGCTTCTGATGTAATGATTAGACCACATGTTGAACAGTACAGCTCACGGGCATTTACTAACATTAAGGAAATCATTGAGATAGGAGAATTGGAAGCTAAACAGCATATTCCTAAAATAAAAGATTTAATTGAGAAGTGGAAGGAGAATTGCTCTGATGAAGAGTAGAACAATTTTGCGTTCAGGTTTGGTATTAGCAATTATGTTGCTAATTATGTCTTTCATAAAGCTTCCTTTTTACATTACCCAACCTGGTATGGCGTCTGAGCTTGAACCAATAATTAAGGTGGAAAATGGTTTTAATGATGAAAAAGGCAGCTTTTCCTTAACAACAGTTCGGTTTGGACGTGCAAATCCTTTAACATACGTGTGGGCAAAGGTAAACGAATTTTACTACATTCACCCTTTAGAAGACATAAAGAGGGAAGATGAGTCAGATAAAGATTACATGAACAGACAATTACATATGATGGAAGTGTCTCAAGAAGCCGCTATATCTGTTGCGTATGAAAAAGCAAATAAAAAAGTCGAATATTCATTCAATGGTATTTATGTAGATGGGGTGATAAAAAATATGCCTGCTGCATCAAAATTAGAGGTGGGAGACCGGATTTATAAAGTAGATTCATTAGAGTTTCAGACTGCTGAAGAATTTATTGAATATGTAGCAAAAAAGAAAGAGGGAGAAGAAGTAATTATAACTTTTGAGCGAGAAGGAAAACGGGACGAAGCCAAAATAACCTTGTCTGCATTCCAAAATCAACCAGAAAAAATAGGGTTGGGAATATCACTGGTGACAGATCGACAAATGGATGTAGAACCTGAAATTGAGCTTGAGACGGAGGAAATAGGCGGTCCATCAGCAGGACTCATGATGTCACTTGAAATTTACAATCAGTTAACCGAAGGTGACTTAACGAAAGGTTATCAAATTGCTGGTACCGGTACAATAAATGCTGAAGGGGTAGTTGGTCCTATTGGTGGTATATCACAGAAAATTGTTGCTGCTAATAAAGAAGGAATTGACATTTTCTTTGCACCAAATGAAAAGGGGGATCAAGCATCAAATTATAACGAGGCTGTTGAAACAGGGAAAAAGATAGGGACTGATATGGAAATAATCCCAGTGGATACGTTTGATGAAGCTATTGAATACCTAAATAATTTGGAGCAAAAAAATGCATAATCAAATACAAGATGATCGTTAAGAGAAAGGGATTCCTTTCTCAGGCTGTCGAGAAACCTCGGCAGCCTATTATTTTTATCTGAATACTTTAACTTTTCACCGCGTTAATTTGGTATAATATAGATAACTAATTGGGAGGGTGATATTTATGTTCAAT
>NZ_JAIVLH010000031.1 GCF_020524345.1 Metabacillus niabensis | reverse complement strand
CTGTATAATAAAGAGGCTCGAAGAGACCGCTTATTGTAAAATTTAAAGGGAATTGGTCAAAAATCCCAAAAGGGGTTCGGAATGTAAAACATTCCGAACCCCTTTTGTCGACAGTCTGAGAGTGTCTTATCTTCAGATGAAGTAAGACACTCTTTTTCGTACTTTAAGTAAATTTAACTATATAAATGGATTAAAGTATAAGAAATCATCAACTTCTGGGGATTCTTGGCAGTAAGTCGTGTTTTTCTGCTATTAATCATTCCATTTATATGTATAAAACACTTCTTTCTCAAACCAATGCATGACCTCAGGGTCTTTATTTAGGAATTTCTCTTCCATCGCCTTTAACATTCCCTCTGTTTGGGAACGATGTGCTTTTAATGCATTCAGTTTAATATCTGCTACATCTGTTACATTTATCTCAACATCAGGATGACCAATACTCTCAAATCTGTTCTTCGTAATCGCCATACAATATGTAACAGGTCGTTCTTCAATCGGCTTTCTCTTTAAAGCTCGGATAACGCCTTCGCCACATGCGTCATGGTCAGGATGGACCCCATGACCCGGATAGAAAGTTACAATAAGGGTTGGTTGAACGTCATCAATTATCTTTTCAAATAGATCAGCTAATTGTTCTTCATCTTCAAATTCGAGGGTTTTATCTCGTAACCCCAACATTCGTAAGTCTTTAATATCCATCGCTTGACAAGCATTAATTAGTTCTTCTTTACGAATTTGAGGCAGCAGCTCTCGGTTCGCAAAAAGAGGGTTTCCCATATTTCTGCCCATTTCACCTAACGTACCGCATGCGTATGTAACGGGTACTCCTGCTTTACGATTTAAAGCTATCAATCCGGCAACTCCAAAGGCTTCATCATCAGGATGTGGCAATATTACTAATACATGTTCCTTCATCTATACTCACCTCTATATCATGATTAAAACGTCCATTTGAACATATCATTAATTGTGAAATGGTTTCTCACTTATTTGTAAGGCTATAGCTAATTGCCCTTCTGAGTTGTGGCCTGCAGTTAATAGTTGACCTTCTTCATTAAATGTCCAATCCGTTAGACCTTCTGCGTATATCCAACCATCTTCTAATTTCAGACCAATTCGATATGGACCATTTCCTGTAATTTTAGCTTGATGATAGGTAACCTTTGTATTTCGAATAAAGGCCACAACTGTCATGTTTTTTTCATCTTTATGTGCAGAATAAGAGCCTGTTGTTGTTTCTAAGTGTATAAACACTTGTTTATTTAAAAAATGATTTAGATATTCTTGAACATCTTGTTTGGTAATACTTTTCATAGTGAACCTCCTCTATTTGTTTCATTTTCAAGTTCTTCTAAAATAGATAGATGATACTCAATTAGTTTTATTTTTAGTTGATCTTCAATTGAAGAGGCAACTATTCTTTTCACCGATAAGGTAAACTTTTGATGTGGTGTTTTACGGAGTCTAGGATGAGTCATTTCATCCTTCAGTTCCTTTTCAACAGCATTTCTTAATGTATGTTCAGGATTTTCATCAATTGGCAATGACCGGTTTAACCATAGTGATTTATAAGCTTCTAATATTTCTATGCTCTTCAAAATCTACACTCCTACATCTCAACAGAATTTGGTTTCTTGATTTTTATTGCAACCTTTTTAAAATGACGTGAATTGGAAAGAGTAAAGAGCAATAAGGCAGTCCATATACATGAAAAAGTAATCAATTCGGTTATAGTAAATGGTTCCTTATAAAGAACAACTCCTATTATTAACGTAATTGTTGGTGCTATATACTGAAGTACACCAACCATAAATAATGGTATACGTTGAGCCCCACTTGCAAAGAGAAGTAATGGTACAGCTGTTGCAACACCTGCTCCAATCAGGAGTAAATTTGTCGCTATGTCAAATTGAAGAAACATCATTTCTCCTTTTAAAGCCAACATCAATAAATAGATAATCGCAATAGGTGTAACGACCAATGTTTCAAATGCTAGCCCAATTCCAGAGCTTAACTTTGTCATCTTTTTTGCCAGCCCATATAATCCGAAGCTAAGAGCAAGGGTCAAAGCAATGAATGGGATTTGTCCATAGTTTATCGTCATATATAAAACACCAATTCCTGCGATGATAAAAGATAACTTCTGCCAGAGATTCAATTTTTCTTTAAAAAATATCATTCCTAATAAAACACTTATAAGTGGATTTATGTAATATCCTAAACTTGTTTCTATCAAGTGCTCATGATTTACAGACCATATATACATAAACCAGTTTATACTAATTAAAACAGAAGATAAAATAAGCAATAAAACTAAACTCGGTTGTTTCACCATTTTCTTACATACATCAATAACATTCGGCCATTCCTTAAAAAAAGTTAATAGGGCAAGCATAAACAAGAAAGACCAAAAAATTCTATGCGCCAAAATTTCTTCAGAAGTTACATCATGGATTAACTTCCAATAAAGTGGCAGTACCCCCCATAACATATAAGAAAAAGCAGTATAAAACAGACCCTTTTTATATGCATTTACTTCATTATTCATTATCAAACCTCACAATTCTGTCAACTCAAAGCAGTAGTTATTAATATATTCCAAATTCCATTATAAACATCTTAGATCAAGTCCGACAACAGATATGCACTCTAACCTATTTTACTTAATAGCATATCATATGTATTAAAATGAACCGAATTAGGAAGTGATTATATGTTTCCATGGGATAAACAATTTCCCTTTGGTCAATCTGGTTTTTCCAAGCATTTAAATAAAATGAACCCGAAAGAAGTGGAGAACTATATCCAACAAGTTATGAAGAATGTATTCGGTGGTGACTTAACTCAAGGTGGTTATCCCTTCCAAACTGATTTTTCACCAAAAGAATCATCCACTATTCAAAAACCGGAGATTTTCGAAACCAGTGATTATGTTTATGTGAACGTCCCTTTAAATAATGTGTCCAAGGAAAATGTCAAATTGCAGCATACCACACATCAATTATTTATCATAAATTACCCTAAGGATTCAGAACAAACCAAATTCATGCTCCCCTCACCTGTTAAGAGGAAAGGGACAAAAGCAAGGTTTTTAGAGGATAGGATCGAAATCCAGTTTATTAAGCTAAGTGAGTTTAGTTTATCTGAGATTGATATAACTTAACCTTTTTTTATAAATCGCCCTAAGTTCTAAACACCTTCATTTTAAAGTGGTTATCTATAACAATTGTTTCACATAATAAAAAACTACCTGCAGACAATTGCAGGTAGTTTTTTATATTAATAATAAGGATAACCGCCATATGGTGGATAACCGTACCCATAACCATAACCATAATAAGGGTATGGCGGATATGGATAAAATGGTCTTGGTCGTAAGATAGCACTACCTACCAAACCACCAAGAAGTCCTCCAACGAATGGTGCACCTATAAAAAATCTGCCTCCCGGGTAAGGGCTTCGGAAATCATTTCTCATCATATATGGACCCATCTTCTTTACCTCCTCCTAGATAAATACCTACACTAATAAGTATTCATATCGGAAGGGTTTTGAGTGGGCTTTCACCTATATCATTAGGTAAATGCCATAACTTTTCTCTTTTCTTGCTACTCTTCATAGATCATTTTTTTAGTCATACCACCATCCACGATTAAATTAATACCTGTAACAAAATCATTATCTTCACTTGTAAGATATTTACAAGCTTTGACAATGTCTGATGGTTTCCCCACTCGTTTAGAAAAGTGCTGTATGTGATCAACTTTTCTTAATGAGTTGTAATCTCCAGTTTCAATCCAGCCTGGAGAAATCGCATTCACTTGTATTTGATCGTCACTTAATGAAGCTGCAAGCGCATGTGTCAGTGCAACAATGCCACCTTTTGTCGCAGCATATGCCTCTGAATTTTCTTCTGACATTAATGCTCTGGTGGAGGCAATATTCACTATTTTTCCCCCATTGGCATTTGCCTTCATTACCTTAGCAGCTTCTCTTGAAGCAAACATAACACTTCTTAAATTTGTATTCAGGACCATGTCCCAATCATCAACTGTTATTTCATATGGAGACTTCCACTTAGACAATCCTGCATTGTTAATTAGTATGTCTACGGTGTTATAACGATCAACCGTTGATTTTATTAATTGTTCAATATCACTTACGTTTGATACATCTGTTTTAACAAACATGACATTTAATTCCTTTTCTATACATGTTTGTTCCAAGTTTCTGCCTGTTTTCTCATTAATATCCGCTATAACAACATTGTCCTTCTCCTCAGCATATTGAAGGACTAATTCTTTCCCAATACCATTTGCTCCACCAGTAATAATAACGGTTCTATTCATTCTCTGCTCCTCTTTTTCCTCCAACCGAGCAAAAAGTATCTGCCCAAATTCCTACCTCTTTTACAACACCTTTCAAACTTCTCCCTTTATTAGTTAACTGATAAATGACTTTAACCGGTGTTTCATCAATAACAATTCTTTCCACTAATCCTTCATTTTCCAGTTCTTTAAGTCGTTCAGATAACATCTTTTGACTAATACTAGGAATAATATCTGTCAGGTCTTTAAACCTTTTAGGTCCATCGAGTAAAACATGAATAATAATACCAATCCAACGTTTACCTAAAAGTCTAAAAGCCGTTTCTAATTTAGGACAAAGATTTATTTTCACACAGATCTCCCCTTATTCCATTTCTCTTGACTCTGTATTTCACTTCTATTATGATAGGTAGATGTGATAAGACTTACTAAAAGTTAGTATATTACTTTTAGTATAAAATATACACGTACCAAATTCAACTCAGGAGGATTTCTCATGAATACAACCTATGCAGAAGATGTGATGACAGTATTAAATAGTCGTTCTTCTATCCGCCATTATGATAAAGATGTGAAAATATCAAAAGAAGAGTTAAGTGAACTCTTAACATTTGCAACAAAGGCACCATCTGCTTGGAATTTACAACATTGGCATTTTACAATATTCCATAGTGATGAAGCTAAACAAAAATTATTACCTATTGCTTATAATCAAAGTCAAATTGTTGAATCATCTGCTGTAGTTGCCATTTTAGGTGACTTAGAAGCCAATGAAAACACTGACCAGGTATATGATCCTCTTGTACTTGCAGGACATTTAAAATCAGAGATAAAAGAAAACTTAGCAGGTCAGATTAGTCGTGCTTATACAGACAAAGGTTTTGCACGAGATGCTGCATTTACAAATGCTTCATTGGCTGCAATGCAACTGATGATTATTGCAAAGGCCAAAGGCTATGACACATGTGCAATTGGCGGGTTTAATAAAGATCAATTTATGCAGGAATTTTCGATTTCTGAAAGATATGTTCCAATTATGTTAATTTCGATTGGAAAAGCTATGAAGCCTGCACACCAAAGTAATCGATTAGATTTAGATCAAGTTTCTACATGGTTATAGATCGTACGAAAAAACAGCTTATGCGAAAAGCATAAGCTGTTTTTTTACATGTTTTCTTTTAATACCGATATAGCTTTTTCCAATTGTGTATCATTTTCTTGAATTTTTTTCTGAATTAATTCCATCAACTTAATCGTTGTATCTTTTGTAATGACACCATTAACAGTAAGTTTATTATCTTCTTGGAATTGTTTTACAACCTTTTCTGTCGCTTCATCAAAATATCCCTTAGTACTAACTTCTTTATAACCAAGTGCCTTAAGCATTTGTTGAGCAGCATTTACTTCGGCATTAGAATCACCTGATTTTAATTCGTTTTCAGGGTTAATATACGGTAAATTTGCATAGTCAGGCAGCTCTGCCTTTACTGTAGGCTCAATTCCCTTGTCATGTATCCAAGTACCATCAGGTGTTAACCATTTAGCAGTTGTATATTTGACAGATGAATTATCATCAAATCCATTTGCAGTTTGGACAGTCCCTTTCCCAAAGGTTTTTTCCCCAACAAGTGGTATTCCCGCCGACTCATTTAATGCTGCAGCCATAATTTCACCTGCACTTGCTGTTCCGCCATCAATTAAAACCGTAATAGGCAGGTCAACATCCTTATCATTTTCAGCTTTGTAAATTTCCTTGGCACCAGTTCTGTCTTCCACTTGCATAATATCTTTTCCTTTCGGAACAAATAAATCAGACATAAGGAGAGCTTGGTCCATTAATCCACCGGGATTTTGTCTTAAGTCCAATATTAACCCCTTAACTTTTTTATTTTGAAGCTCCTCCAAGGCGCTTGCAAGTTCTTTTCCAGTTGTCTCAGAAAACTTTGTAATTTGTATTTTACCAATATTTCCATCCAGCACTTCTGAATAAACTGTTTCTAAAGGTATTGTATCTCTTTTTATTGTAAAAGTAAGTTCTCCAACTCCAGCACGTTTGATAAGGAGATTAACCTTTGTTCCTTTTTCTCCTCGAATATTCATAACTGCTTCATTAACAGACAAACCATCAACAGATTTATTATCTACTTTAAGAATGATATCTTTTGGTTTTATCCCTGCTTCTTCAGCAGGAGATCCTTTAATAGGAGAGACAACCATAATATTTCCGTTGCTTTCTTGTACTTCAGCACCAATACCTTCAAAAGATGAAGAAATATTTTCACTAAAGCTTTTAGCTTCCTCAACATCCATATAAACGGAGTATGGATCTTCCAAAGATTCCACCATACCTTTAATAGCACCTTCAACAAGCTGATCTGTGTCAACTTTTTCATAATAATTTGTCTGTAGAATTTCATATGTTTTTCTTAATTTCCCAAATGGATCGTCTTCTTGTGCACTTATCATACTTCCATTAGGCTTAACAACATTGTATGTTATACCTGCTGTAATTGTTGCTGTTACAATTACTGAAATTAGTAATTTGCTATTTTTCACGACTACATTGCACCACCTTTATGTATGTTCCTATTATGTCTAAGCCAAATGAAAACGTCAATTAATTTGTGTGGCAAAAAAAATGATTCCCCTTTTGGCAACATTCTACTTCCACAAATCATATAGTAAGGGATACTTCAAACTGAAATTTAATAAAAGAAAATGATCTTCGACAAAAACTACGATACTTTTTTATTAATTTAATGTAAAGTTTATTACACGAATGTAAATGTAGGGAGGTTTTCATATGCAAATAGCAGATTACATTGGAAGAACTGAATTTGATATGATTCACTTTTCATTATCATTAATCAATGAAATTGATTACAAAATAAAACAAAAAGTTTTCTTTTATCAAAATCAAATTTCTACATTTATAAATGATCAAGTGGAACGCTTTGTTCACACATTACATGTTAAGGGTTCACTTCAATACATTTATAAGGCGGAAATTCATAACATGATTACTCCTAAGCTCAAAATGCTTTTTGAAAAACATCGCTTATTCCATTGTGTCTAATCACGCTCTATTCTGATCCTTCATAAAATAGAGGATCAGAATGGGGGGAATAATTTGAATTACTTACAAATGCTATCTTCACTCGGCGTTGGTGGAGCACATCCTGGTGGCATATCATTAACAAAAGAAATCTTTGAACAAGAAAAATTCCCAATCAATCATACTGTCCTTGATGTTGGATGTGGAACAGGGCAAAGTTGTTATTACCTGCATCAATTAGGCTACAATGTAATTGGCCTAGATTATGATCGCCTTATGATTCAACAAGCAAAAAAACGGAATAAAGAATGTCAGAGTGAAATTATATATATACAAGAAGATTTAACTTCAACATCTCTACCAGATCAGTCATCCGATATCATCTTATCTGAGTCAGTTCTAAATTTTACAAATCTTGATCTAACATTACCAGAACTAAAAAGGATTCTAAAACCAAACGGTGTAATTATTGCTATTGAGATGATACGGACGGCGCCATTATTAGAGTCAGAGTATAGCGAGATCACTTCTTTTTACGGAATACCTGATATTTTATCTATTGAAGATTGGATTAGCGTCTTCAATAAATTTGGTCTATCAATTTTCAAAATCCAATCAGAGGGTGATTTTTCCTCCATGAGGACAGAAGAACCTACTACAGAATTTAACATCACAGACTTGACTCCTCCATTAGCATTTAGCATGTTAACAATGCATGAGGAATTATCGATACGATATAGAGACAAATTATCCTTTCGAGTTTTTTATGCAAGACAATCCGTCTAAATCAACTTTTTATAGTTATTAGTACAATCCCCCCTTGGCCGTGAACATACAATATGGAGACGAAAGGCTAAGGAGGGAAAATCATGTCACAGCATTACTATGACCTTTGCTGTCGCTATAATGGAAAATTAGTAAGAATCACAGATCGTTCTGGCCGCACCCATGTTGGTAGGATTTGTCGGGTTACACCTAATAAAGTTTTTATTGAACCTCGGATCCAAAGAGGAGGGTTCGGTTATGGCCCTTATGGATATGGATATGGATGGGGCTGGGGACCGGCATATGGTATTGGCTTAGGTTTTATCACAGGAATTGTTTTAGGTGGATTGCTTTTTTGGTAAAGTAAATATAAAGATGAAAATAAGGGGAACATGAAACCTTCCCCTTATTTTAGCTTCAATTATTTATCTATTAATAGTTTTACACCTTTATAAATCTCCACAATATCCTCAATCTTCATTCTAACTAACCCACTGGAAGAAGGAGCAACAAAATCTATTACACCTTCAATTACACTTTTATGCTGTTTACCCCATCCTGCTTTTTTAGATTGACTATATTGAAGATAAACACCTTTACCAACAAAAAAAGCAACTTTTGGTTGGTAAAAAGCTATTTTTTGCTTCAGGATTTCCCTACCATC
The DNA here is from genome assembly GCF_020524345.1 of Metabacillus niabensis. GTDB lineage: Bacteria > Bacillota > Bacilli > Bacillales > Bacillaceae > Metabacillus > Metabacillus niabensis_B. The sequence continues at coordinate 37,983 of NZ_JAIVLH010000031.1, read as the reverse complement.
ATGATATTCTTTTTGTGTAATTTCAGCTGCTGCACGCGTCGGTCTTGATACAATATTAGTAAACCCAAATCCTTTTTTGAGTAACTCGCCATCTTCGTTAGGAAGATAAATTCGTTCTGTGAGATCAGCTAAGAAAAGTATTTTCCAAAAACGGTTATGTTTATTTGCATAGTTATGTCCAACTTCCCCGGAAACCAAACTAGGATTAAACCCTATAAACAAGATGTCTAGATTTTTTTGTAGTTTGTCCAAATGAGCATTCATACTATATCACCGTTATATCTTTTTCACTTTTAGAAAGAACTCTTCTAATGTTAAATCCTTTTCATACATAATAGCTGCTTTTTCTTTTCCAACATAACGCAAATGCCATGGTTCATATTGATAGCCTGTAAGAGATTCCTTATTTTTTGGATAACGAATAATAAAACCTGCACGATGAGCATTCTCTTGAACCCATTTTCCTTCTTTCGTTTCACCAAATTCTTCTGTAATCTCCAAATTTACACTTCGACTTGAAATATCCATTGCTAATCCGGTTTGATGCTCACTTTGTCCAGGAAGAGCAACAGCTTGTAATGCATATTCTTCACCCTTATCTTGCTTTTCTACATTAAAAATCCCTTCTTGACGTGAATATGATCTATATCCGGATACAGCTAATAATTCAATTCCATCTTTTTCGGCTAATTCAAAAAGCTCTTCTAACGCATTAGCTGCTACTTTTCTAATATATTTTTGTGGAACATCCGCATCACCGAAAGAAAACTCAACATCAGGGACAACCAAATCATTAGGTTCAAATTCAGGAGAAAGAGCAAAATCTTTATTTACCATAACGAGTAAATTTGTCGGATTTTCAATAATGTTGTCGCCATTTACTTGTTTTACCTGATTAAAAAATTCTGATTCTAATAAAAAATCTTCATCTATTTCTTCTTTTGGTTCTTTTACTTCTTCATTATTCTCAATTTGTTCGGTTTGGGTATAGTTTTGCCCTTGCTGACCACTAAGAAAAGGCATCGATTTAGAAAAATCTGTACAACCCGAAAGAGCGATTGGGAAAAGTAAAATAACGCTCCATTTATTGTAAAACATAGTACCACCCTATTCTTGTTCAATAACAAAGCTATTTTAACACTAAATACAAGCTAAAGAAATGATAATTAAGTAACTACCTACATCTTTACCTTTCTACCTAGACATTAAAACGTAAATTCAATGTTTTCTTTTCGACAAAAAAACCGGGTGGTCAACAATGTCAAAAGAAAAAAGTATGCAAATGGCATACTTTTAGAAATATTTTCAGATAATTATGCTTTTTTAATTGCCGCTTCTAGCGCTACTATAATCATATCATTAAACGTAGTTTGGCGTTCTTCTGAAGTTGTTTCTTCTCCAGTTAAAATGTGGTCACTTACAGTTAATACAGATAATGCTTTACGATTGAACTTGGAAGCCAATGTATAAAGTGCAGCTGATTCCATTTCAATTGCTAAAATACCATATTGTGCCCATTTTTCATGTTCAGCATTGTCATTGTAGAACATATCTGCTGTAAAGACATTTCCAACTTTTAAATTTAGACCTTTCTCGAGCCCGGCATCATAAGCTTTCTTCAATAAATCGAAGTTTGCAGTTGGGGCATAGTCTACGCCGCCAAATGTAAGTCTATTCATTTGAGAATCGGTCGATGCACTCATTGCTAAAATGACATCCCGGACTTTTACATCTTTTTGAATAGCTCCACAAGTACCAACACGTATTAATTGTTGTACTCCGTAACTATTCATAAGTTCATTTATGTATATAGAAATTGATGGCACACCCATTCCAGTACCTTGAACAGAAATTCTTTCACCTTTATATGTTCCTGTAAAACCGAGCATTCCGCGAACTTCATTATAACAGGACACATCTTCCAAGAATGTTTCGGCAATATACTTTGCACGTAATGGATCCCCTGGTAATAATACTGTTTCAGCTATTTCATTATCTTTTGCACCAATATGTACGCTCATTTTTTAACCTCCTAGAGAGAATAATAAACCAATTTCTCATTTACTATATCATATCTTGATAAGACAATTAAATTTTTTCAATATTACCATTTTCTATCTGTCTTGAAAAAATGCTATACATTTATTGTCAGCTATAGCTTTATAACATTGGGAAAAGATATAAGCGTAATCTCTTTAGGAGGGAAACGATATGAAGAAAAAATTAGAACAAGCGATCCAATATGCAAATGAAACTAACCCTGGTTCTAGAAATGGAACACAACCACATGAATCTAAAAAACCGAGAAAACAAAAAACACATGCAACGAATAAAACAAATGAAATATAAGGAGATATTATGATGGGGAAAAAACATCGAAATCGAAATACACCAAAGAAAAACAACCATATTTCACCTGCTGTCTTAGAAGCTGAAGAAACAGCTCATGCAAAGGAACATACATCAGGCAAAAGAAAGAATGGTCCTGGGAACAACCTTTAATTATGACTGTTAAGTAATGTTAAGTAAAATAAAGAAAAGGTAATCGATGATCACAATAATATAAAATTTCCTGTGATATCGATTGCCTATTCGTTATTTGCTTATCTAACATGAATACGATTAATTTTATTCCACCCTTGCGGATTTAGCTTATAATAAAATTGCCCCTTCTTTCCTTCATCAATAAGAACAATATCGCCTGTGCTTAAATATCTCGCATGGTAATCATTCGGCATTCGGTCTGTAACATTGAAAGTTTGAAAAACCTTATGTAATGCATCTTTGTGATTATTCCCTTCCATCACAAAACGATAAACATCTTGATACCCTTTTTTCTCCCCAAACTTCGGTGTTTGAAAAATGGTCACATCATATGAAGTGATTCTTTTTTTTAATAGTAAGGTATACACGGTTTCTCTCTCCTTCGCTTAAGTAGTATTATTATAATAATTAGCCACTTACTCGAAAGATTCCTTTAGATAAAAACCGCTTTTTTTGTCGAAATCATTAGAATAACATCATTTAATGAACCTCAAAGCTTTTACTATTAAGACTTTGTAACAAACAAAGTAGTTCTAATCGTTCTAAATAACATAAACCAAACAAACCCCGCACTCCATCCAGCTAGTACATCTGTTAAATAATGTACTCCTAGATAAATTCTACTAACACCTATTAACATGACGAGACAAATAGTCATCGTTATAGCTAGCAATTTTTGATTTTCCCGTTTGATAAAATGAGAAAGAATTAAATAACATAAGAACCCATAAATTGCTGCAGAATTCATAGAATGTCCGCTAGGGAAACTATAATGTGTTGCTTGGTAAACGGCATCATATGTAGGGCGTTCACGTAAAAATAATTCCTTAAGCAAGTAGTTCATTTGTCTAACCGTAAAGAATAGAATAAATAATAAAACAGCATCTATCCAATTCCGTTTGTATAATAAAAAGATGGCAACACCAATACAAATAGGCAATGCATACTTAATCGATCCTATATCCGATATGAATAAAAATAGATCTGTTGCAAGCGGTAACCTGACCTGCTCAAAAAACAAGGTTACGTTCACGTCGAATGTAGAAAAAAACTCTACAGAATAAACCATTGCACAGAAACAAAATAAAAGTAAAGCAACTACTACCATTATCATCATTCAATTCTTCCCTCCTATCCCATCCATAGGCATTATTTACGATCATGCCATAAAATGAAAGGAAAGGAAAGCTATATCATACCTTACCTGTTATTTCGTTGACTTCAAAAAAAAGGTCAAATCTTCTAACAAAAAGATTTAGACCTTATTTTTAAAGAACTATATTTCTTAATTAAGAAAACTTGACTCTATTTATAGGTATTTATTTATACTTTCTTGTGCTTTGCTTGTTCTTTATGCCCAGGAGCCGGTTTTGACTTGTAGGCATATTCACTTCCCATTTCAGTATCTTTTTTGTTAGCCATTACCGCCTTTTGTTCAGGACTATTGTGGTGCTTCTTCGCCATCTACTTACACCTCATTCCAGTCTTTTTCTTCTAGGTTCTGATCTTATTGCCCATCTGCTCCATTTTGCGTTACACGTCGAATGTGCTGATCTTCAAAGTTATTTTCTCTAGCCACTTTTGCCTTATCATCCACAAGTTTTTTTTGATCTACTTCTGAAGAAGGTGAATTCTTTTTTTTCGACATATAAGACCCTCCATTAAGAATTTTTAAAGCAGTTATTAGTTTAACTAAAAAAAAGATTTGCATTCCAACACTGAAGGATTTTTCAGCAATTAAAAAAGCAGACCTTATTATTTAAAGGTCTGCTAAAAAATTATTCACTTAAATCTACATTGTGATAAACCTGTCTAACATCTTCTAAATCTTCAAGTGCATCAATCATTTTTTCAAATTGGACTTTTGCTTCTTCAGGTAATGTAATATCGTTTTGTGCAAGCATCGTTAACTCAGCTACTGTAAATTCTGTTATTCCCACTGTTTTAAATGCTTCTTGTACAGAATGAAATTGATCTGGTTCAGCATATACGATAACAGACTCATCTTCTTCAAGAATATCTCGAACATCGATATCCTCTTCCATTAATATTTCAAGCACTTCATCAGAGGATTTACCTTCAATCCCAATAACAGCTGTTGCATCAAACATATAAGCTACAGAACCGCTCACACCCATATTCCCGCCATTCTTACCGAATGCCGCTCGAACATCAGAAGCTGTACGGTTCACATTATTCGTTAGAGCATCTACAATGACCATCGAACCATTTGGTCCAAAGCCTTCATAACGTAGTTCATCATAGTTTTCTTCTGCCCCGCCCTTTGCTTTTTCAATTGCACGATCAATGATTGCCTTTGGGACATTATATGTTTTTGCTCGCTCAAGAACTACTTTTAATGCTTGATTTGCTTCTGGATCTGGCTCTCCTTGTCTTGCTACTACATAAATTTCACGGCCGAATTTTGCATAAATACGACTCGTATTAGCATCCTTTGAAGCTTTCTTTTCTTTAATATTATTCCATTTACGACCCATAATGAACACTCACTTTCAAAGATTAAATCTATCAATTCTGTAAGACTCAAACGTTTGGATTAGCAAACACTTGTCAATTTTACTCACTTATTCTATTATACCTAAATTACCTTTTTTGTTAAGTACGACAATTCACTGCAATTTTATTCAGATATCACCAAATCTTTCTCGTAGACAAGCCACTCCGAATTGGATATTTGATTAGAATAAAGAATAATTTTTCCCTTTACTCTTTCATGTTCTATTCCAGTTAGCAATGTCGGTTGATAATCGTTGTGTGTAGATACAGATGATATTGAAAATGGAATCACATTAATCTCTTTTTTTTCATTTAACTTCCCATTTTCGATATAAAATTTTTGCTGAAAAACAAATGTATCCTTATCAGACGGGTTTTTATTTCCACCGAACATAAAATTCCCCAAACTATATACGATAAACTTTCCTTTATACTCTTCGATTCCCTGAACAACATGCGGATGATGGCCAAGTATTAGGTCTGCACCTGAATCAATACTGAATTTAGCTAATGAGATTTGGGTATCATTTGGTACATACTGCTTTTCATCACCCCAATGAAAGTGAATCAATATAATTTGTGCCCCTTGCTCTTTCAATTCATGAATGCTTTCCTTAATTTGACTGCGTATCTCTTGAGTATCCTGCCACCCTTCAAAGCCTAAAGCGCCTATTTTCACACCTTTCACTTCTGTTATGTAAGAGTCTTCATACCCAAAGTATCCAATCTTTTTATTTTCTAGTGCACTCTTCGTATCATCATAGCCCTGCTGTAAGTAATCGAATATATGATTGTTGGCTAAATTTACGGCTTCAATTCCACCCATTTTTAAAATTTCAGCATATTCTGGATCACCTTTAAAGCGAAAGGTCTTATTTGCCTTTTCAGATGAATTTGTTAATGTTGTTTCAAGGTTCACTGTTGTAAAATCATCATTTAAAAATAAGGAATCCAACCCTTCTAAAAAATAGGACAAACCTTTTTGAGTAGCTACATCAACAAATGAACCCTGATAATCATACGTTTCATCTCTTCCTAATGTGAAGTCACCAGCTGCACTTATTGTTATGGTTGTTGTCGGTTGATTTATTCGTTCTTTTATTGGTTCTATTTCCTGATCGATTACGTTTGATTCTTTGGTTACATTTATTGTCACTGGTTCTCCCTGTTTATCAGAATTTATGTAATTGTATACTATAAATAAAATGATGCAAAAACAAATGATTGTGAGCATTCTTCTGTATACTTTTTTTAATCTTCTACGTTTTTTCCTTTCTTTCGACTTTGTTCTTGACAGTATTGTATGGCTCTTCTTGCTCTCCTTCATCCCTAAACCCCTTCTCACTCTATAATGAAAACTTACGTAAATAAAAATATCTTAATATAAATACAACGAAAGTATCTAGTCTTTTGTTGCAAAAAAACAATCCTATTTACCTATTTTTAAGGCATATTAAAAAGCAATTAAAGGGCATGAAGATTTTGTGCACTTTAATTGCTTTGCTGGTGCTTTATTAACTATGTTTATTTAAAATATCTAGTAAAATTCCCTTTATATTGCTTATTTCATTTTCATGAAGAGTAAATCTCACCAATGACTCATCCAAATCTAAAGCTTCAGAAAAGAGACCGCTAATCCCTCTAGCTTTTCTGTCAACTTCAATAAAAATCTCTATATTTGATTCATCAAGCAGAGAAAACATGATTTCTACTTCATCTAAACTTTTTCTAAATTGACCTGCTGTTGGAATAAATTCAAATTCCTGTACAAACGGTAATCTTTTCCGTACCTTATATGAAGCAGCTTCATTCTTAACATTTCTAAGTGAAAATCCAAGTTCATTTAGTGCACTAATTGTTTTTTCCATCAAAGGGTGTGGTTCAATTTTGATGGTATCCCGATCTGTCGGATCTATAGAACCCCTAATATCAACTCCTGTTTGCAACCAAACCTTTGAGGATCCAACTGTTAATGGAGTATCCAGAGGCAGCTCAAATGTGAAAGGAATTGTTTTTGTTTCACCTGGCATCATAACAAACGGCTCATTCAGCTTTACCTTCGCAATAACTGCTTGTTTGTGAATGACTTTATCATCTTCTTCTTTTTCATAATTTGTGTTAATTGTTAGATAAATTTCATCAATTGATTGTTCGATGTTTCCTCCTTTTACTTCAATAATTCCTTCGACTTTCTCCCCGACTTTAATAATAGAATCTGATAGTTTTGCATCGACCTTAGCAGATCCAATCCCAACACTAGCTAATATTTTATTAAAAAAAGACATTGTTTTCCTCCCTAATAAATGCAATTTCCCACATCTTTTAAGACCTGATTCACTTCTTCGTATGCAGTATCCAATTGCAGCATTTTTCGTAAAATCTCTTTACAATGACTTGAAATGGTCAATTCCTCTTCCCATGTTTTCTTTTTAGATGTTTCAGGTTCAAATGAAGAATATAGTAAGAATAATAGAAAATGACCTAAAGCATAAAAGTCACTTTTATAACTAATCTCCCGAAACATTTTTTTGTCTATTCGATTTAACTTCTCTTCGTTTGCAATCTGGTCAGTTATTTTCCTAGCTAATCCAAAATCAATGATATAATGGGTGTTTCCATGTTTTAATATATTGGGGATTCGAAGATCTCGATGTACATATCCTTTTTCATGGATAATCTTCACAAGTCTAAGAACATGATAAAGTTCTGCTAACGCTTCTTTTTCAGTATACTTTACACCATCATCAAAAATTAGTTGCTCATATGTTTTACCCTTCTTATACTCCATGACAATAAATTTCTTTTGACTTACATCCTCAAACTTTTCAAAAAGTTGAGGAAAAGCAGGATGTTGAAAATTACTTAATATGAAAGCTTCTCGGTCAAATGCCCTACTTCCGGCACGATCGAGCCTCTTGTATTTTCTTAACTGTTTTAGTACTTTTTGATTTTTCTGTTCATCTTCAACTAGATACGTAAAACCATAACTTCCTTTACCCAGAATTTCGGTTATCACATATTTATTATCTACAATTGATAAGGGAGTAAGGGGTTTTTCTACAAGCTCGATCCATTTATTCAGCAGAACGTTCATTAGCTGCTATAGGAACTAAAAAAACTGCTTGATCCGTGTCTTTTCTTGTAATAATGATGACCATATTTTGATGGATGACGGTGTTTATAACTTGAACGTTTAAAGTCGCTTGAACTATACTTCCGATAAGAATGAGAATGTTTATTTGCTATGAATGACTTTAGGATCTTTTTTAACATGTTGAATCCCTCACTTTGCGTTCAAATTGATCATTTATTCTCCTTTATATACGACACGGAAAAACAAAAGTTTCACATTTTTTATTAAACTCCCATACAAATGTAGAGAATTAGGTTATATCTCATTAAAGGGATGACAAATATGAAAAAACAAAACCATGAACCGATTACTACAATCGAACAAGATTTAAAAGATATACTCAAAGATAAAACTCCGTTAATCGTAACACAAATAGAAAAAGATATTATTTCTACTATTAAATACAAAACAGAGTTAGCCAACAAAAATAATATAACCAGAACAAATGCTTATCTTTCTTTTTATTTGGAATATCCAGAGATTCATTGGGCTTTTTTGGCTCATATGGTCTCACGAAATGGCGGATATAATATGACTGACTTAAAAAGTTCTATACTTTCTTCCATTCTCTCTCCTACCCAGCAAGTCAGCCTATTCCATTTCCTTGAACGTGCTAATTCACTAATTTTTCATGATGCTTATCCCCAACTACTCCTATATAAAAAAAGCATAGAAGATAATATTTCGTATTTTCATCTATTACCTTTGTTTTCTGTCTCAACATTTATGATGCCGATATGGAGTTTTTTTTTCCGGAACAAATTATCTTCAACATTTCTGACATTTGCATTAATTACAAATGAACAACAATATGTTGAAAAACATCTCATGACTTTATACCATACAAAACAATCGATCTTTCAAACTTTTATGTATATGATACAAGAAGTTATGGGTTTTACCCATGTTGTATTTCCCTATAAAAAATTCACTTTTTTACGAAAATATTCCTTATCAGGAATTGAAGTACACAACTTTCAATCTGTACAAACCAGAATTAATATTGGGAAAAAACTTTATCATATTCTGTTTTCAAAACAAGCATACTCCTCTATTTTGGATTTTGCCACTAAACAAATTCATACAGGCTCTCGTTCTGATTACTGGCCACATGAATATACGTCGAACCAAAATCAATCTAAAATATTCAGTCCTTCTCTTATTCCTGCCTGGGAAAACGTCAAACATCGTTTTCCGACTTACCACGATTGGTATACAAATTACTCAAAGGTTAAGTCCTGGAGAGATGAAGTAAAAGCTGATTTTCAGGATATTACGAAAGATGTTAAACGGAATTTAACTCTAATGAAGTCAATAGATAAAGTACAGAATATGATTAACTAATGAACGAAACCATTTCTACATTCATAAACAAAAAAGAAGATGTCTCTATAGAAGGTTCAATTCCCTAATATATAGCCGGTAAAAATCAATTACATGCTATATAGAGAAAATGTTATATAAAGTCAGAACCTTATGAGACATCCTCTTTTTACTATTTTGCATTATTCATTGTCTTCAAACTCTAAATCTTCATCAATTATACATTTGTTCAGAAGGTAATCAAATGTGATATCTGCCAGCTCTCCAAGTTCCTCTTCACCCGGAACATACCCTCTTTTTGTGAGCTCATTGTAAAAGAACTCAGCAATCTCCTCTGTATCAATAATTACTTCTATTTCCTTCACAATATCGCCCCCCTTCTATTTTTTATGTCCATGCACAGGAACATATGCAATTTAAATGAATATTTTTTTGAATGCTATAAAAAGAAAATGGAATAAACATATATTCTTTTCATATAAATAGTTTTAGATGGACAAGCATATAAAGAAATGGGGAATATAGGATGATAAATGAGGTTACTAGCACAAAAATCAATGGTACGTTAGAAAAAGTTGAGAAACATAACATTCTGGATTTTATTGATGGAGATGGCTTTGATCAATTATTAAGCTTTATTCTTAAAGGCTTATTTTATGGGGTTATTTTTTTCTGTATTCCTTATTTCATTTTTATTATGTTTTCACTGTAAGAATTAATGTATTGAATCAATATCCTTGTATCTCGATAAGCTTTTTAATACAAGATTCATCATGTCTAAATATTCCTGATCATGAAAAAGATTATACAGTGTTTTATAATCATTGTAGATATCAAGCATTTCATCAATCAACTGCTTTTTATCATCTGATTTTCTATTATCACTTGATGGTTCCAGGCCAATATATTGATGAATCAAAGAAGCATAGTAACGGCTTTCATCAGATATTGTGTTGTGCAAATGAACTTGCTGAATAAATTCTTCAGCCTCTTGGTTACTTATCATTAGGCTCATTTCATCTTCTGTCGCCTCTAACCATTCTCCATCTGACATTCTAGTTAACTCATAAGTAATTTCTTCCCATCCATCTTCTGCGTATCTCCAAACTTCTGTTCTCACTCCCACAATTCTAAACAATGAAGTTCCATATCCTTTTACCAATACGATATCACCAATTTGGTAGAGAACTTCTATACTTATCTTTTCTGTTTCGACAATAGTCCCATCATATTCTGAAAATAACTGAAGTGCATTTTCATAAAACAATACATCCCCATGATTCACTTCATAGGCAAAATGCTGGTCTACTAAATGAAGCTTTGTTATCGTACCAACCGTTCCATACATAATAATCACGACAATATCTCCTATTTTAAATTTTGGTTTATTTTGATGATTATTTTTCATTTCTCCATCTCTCCTTTTGTCGTGATTGTAAGGATAAGATAGTATATGCTGTATTTTTCATTTCGTCATGGGCTCCTGAAAATCATTGTAGATCTATATATCGATATACACATATAAAAATAAGCTTTTTACTAATATCAATATAATTTTTTATCAATTAGAAAGGCACAGGATGATTTATATATAATCATCCTGTGCCTTTCTTTTAAATATTTTTTAATATTTCATGTTGATACCTTTCCCATGCATCATCAAATACGGTCATACTTGCTAAATATGCTCCATTCATTTCTAAATAGGAGCTTATTTCGTCATAATTATCTGTGTTTTTAGGAAAGCTATGATCATTATAAGCATCATTAGCAAACTTAGAAATTTCATCCTGTGGCTTAGGATGACGATATTTCATTAAGTAATGATAAAAAGATTTCAAACGTCATTCCCCCTGCTGACAATATTGTATAATTATAGCTTGTTCAAGAACAGAATAAAACCATTCCTTTTTGAAAAACATAGGTTTTTTCATATAAAAAGAATACCTCATGTATTCCAAATAAATTGGAACAGCTAGAGATATTCTAACATTCATTCAATCAAAATTCATTTTTCAACATTATACTTTTGATTCATGAAATTGAAAATCTATTTCAAACCCTAAGTCTTCTAACATTTTATGATCTGCTGTGCTTTCTTGTCCAACTGTTGTCAAATAGTCTCCCACAAATATTGAATTTGCTGCAAATAATCCAAGTGGTTGAAGTGATCTAAGGTTCACCTCACGTCCACCTGAGATTCGGATTTCTTTTGTTGGGTTTATGTATCGAAATAGTGCAAGTACTTTTAAGCAATATCTTGGATTAAGCTCATTCGTACCTTCAAGCGGAGTACCATCTATCGCGTGTAAAAAATTCACCGGTATAGAGTCAGCATCAAGCTCTTTTAAGCTGAATGCCATATTAACAACATCTTGAAGAGATTCCCGCATCCCAACAATCACCCCGGAACATGGTGAGATTCCACTTTTTTTCACAATAGCAATCGTATTCAAACGGTCATCATATGTATGGGAAGTTGTAATCTCATTGTGATGTTCTTTTGAAGTATTGAGATTGTGATTATATCGATCAACTCCAGCTTCCTTTAATTTATCTGCTTGTTCCGGCTTAAGTATCCCTAAACAAGCACAAACTTTTAATCCATATTTTTCTTTAATTTCTTCTACAGCAGAAGTGACATGGCTCACCTCTTTATCAGTAGGTCCTCTTCCACTCGCTACAATGCAATAGGTGCCTACTTGAAGATGATGCGCTTGCTCCGCTCCTTTTAAGATTGTCTCTTTATCTAGCATTCTATATTTCTGAATAGGTGCTTTTGACACACTGGATTGTGAACAATACCCACAGTTTTCAGGGCATAATCCTGATTTTGTATTCATTATCATATTTAACTTTACTTTTTTTCCATAATAATGTCTTCTTATTTTGAATGCTCCGTCCAATAATTTTAATAAATCTTCATCTGGACATTCTAAAATTGATAGAGCTTCATTCCAGGTTAATACTTTTCCTTTGATTACATCATCAGCCACTAACTCCCAGTTCACATATATTCCCCCTTTATTCATCTACTCTAATGGTAATGATTAGGCGTTAATATGTCAACTTTATATTTGTTTCGGTTTACAAAAAAGGAGCCCATATTGAGCTCCAAAAGTGTTCGATGGATTAGTTAATATAAGCTGCACCTACGATGATTAACAAGATGAAAAGTACTACAATTAAAACGAAGCTGTTCCCGTAACCGTAACCGCCACCATATGGATATCCACACTCATTATAGCAATGCATAATAACTCACTCCCCATAATTTATTTTGATTTCACTCTACATTATGCTATAGGTGGGTTGTATTGTATGTGTGTTCGCCTAGTTTCTAGGTAAAAAAATCACTTCAGTCTACATATGCAACAACAATGAAAAAACCGTGCTTCGGGACTTAGCACGGTTAACACATATTATTTTTCGAAAAATTCAATCCATTCTTGATCAGGACCCCGAAAGAATATATACTTTGCACCATTTGGTAAAACAGTAATATCTTCATAAATCCATTCCACATTGGCAGACTGTAATCTTCTTCTCTCAGCTTCAATATTATCAACTCTGAATGCAATATGATGTACTTTTCCTTCATCAGGTAAATCCGGATTATATCCTTCAATTAATTCGACTATAATTTGGTCTTTCACACCTAAAAATGCCAATTTCATTTTCCCATCAGTATGTAAAAATTGATCAAGAAGTTTTAAACCTACTACCTCTTGGTAAAAAGAAATTGATTTATCAATATCAGCTATTTGGATACCTACATGTTCAAAACCTAAAACTGCCACAATCCCCACTCCTTTTTTCTCCAATATACCCTATTCTATATACTACGTAATTTGTATGTCTGCATTTAAAAAGGCTGAACTTCAGCCCTTTTTACTTACTATTCGAATAATGATAGATATTTTCCATACCCTTCTTTTTCTAAATCTTTCTTTGGGATAAATTTTAATGCTGCCGAATTTATACAATACCTTAGCCTGCTTGGACCCGGACCATCATCAAAGACATGACCAAGATGTGAATCAGCTGTTTTACTTCTAACTTCTGTTCTAACCATACCATGGGAAGTATCTAATTTTTCGACCACTTCAAAGTCCTGAATCGGTTTTGTAAAACTTGGCCATCCGCATCCTGCATCATATTTATCCGTTGAGCTAAATAAGGGTTTACCTGAAACGATATCAACATAAATCCCTTGTTCTTCATGATTCCAAAATTCATTGTTAAATGGAGGCTCTGTTCCACTTTTTTGTGTTACTTCATACTGCATTGGTGTTAATGAAGTTTTTAGATGATTTTTATCTTTCCAATGTTGTTCAATAAACTGATCCCTTCCAGAACCTGAACGATATTGTTTATAACGTCCTGTACTCTTCTTATAAAAATCCTGATGATATTCTTCAGCAGGATAAAAAGGCATTGCCTCACGAATTTCAGTTACGATAGGTTTAGAAAACCTGTTGCTATTTTCAAGATCCTTTTTAGACTGTTCAGCAAGCACTTTTTGCTCTTTAGAATGGTAAAATATAGCTGTTTGATATGATTCTCCGCGATCATAAAATTGACCTCCATTATCTGTCGGATCAATTTGTTGCCAAAACAGCTCTAATAACCTCTCATAAGGGAAAATATCCGGGTTATACGTAATTTGTACAGCTTCTAAATGTCCAGTCCTATTTGAACATACCTCTTCATAAGTAGGATTTTCTTTTTCTCCACCTGTATACCCTGATATAACGCTCTCAATACCTGGTAATTCATCAAATGGTTGAACCATACACCAAAAACATCCACCCGCAAACGTAGCTAATTCTAAATTATGATTATTATTCATTAATTTAATCACCCTACCTCATATGAACTAATGATTTCTATTATATAGCATGTATTATATCCTAGAAAAGTAAACTGCTTACCTTATTTATGATGATATCTCTTGACACATCGATAGAACTTCCTTAGTCTAATGAAAAGGATATTATGTAAGTACGGAGGAAAAAAGTTGAATAATCGTCAAGAAAAAATGTATGAAATGGAAGCTTTAATGCGACATGTATATAGAAAATTACGCCAAGAAATGAATCTTGTTTACGATAACGAAATGTCAAGAAACGAGTTTTTCATATTAAAGACTTTATTTGAACACGGTCCTAAAAAATCTTCCGATTTATCTAAAATGTTGAATGTATCAGCTTCTCACATTACAGCTATAACAGACTCTCTAATTGAAAAAAAATGGATCGAACGTATTCGTTCTGTTCAAGATCGTCGAATTGTAGACATACACCTTACGGAAGATGGAAAAAATACCCTTCTATTGTTTGAAAAGAAAAAAACAGATTTTTTATTAAATAAATTTAATGAGTTTAGTGAAGAAGATATTAAGAATTTTATTATCTTATTTAATAAACTATTAAAAGCTTAATAACCTCTTTGTAATAAGGATGAATTTATGGTCATCCTTTTATATTTTTTCTGAATAAATGAATACAACCTCATTATGAAATTGTCAGCATATCCACTTTTTAAAACATAAAATCTACCCCATTGTGAATAATAAGAAAAACACACATGGAGGTCATGATTCTATGTCATCACCGTATTTATGTCCAAATTGCAAAACCAATAGAACGAGATTCAATATTATTGAACAACAAGTTAAATCTGTAAAATTAAACCCACAAACCGGAGATGTTGTGGAACAACTAGATCAATCTGCATTAGACCCTTTTCACATTTCCTATAAGGGACCTCAATACCGCATTCAATGCGGAACATGCGGCTTAATTGAGGACGAAATTTCTTTTATAAAAAGAGCACAAAATAATAAATAACAGAGACAAGAGGTTAAGAGAAAATAATACTTCTCTTTACCTCTTTTTTAATCATTCACTATTTTGTGTTGTATTAAAAAACATTTTCTCATTGTTGGTGTTCTTTATGCTTTGTTTTTTACCTTTATGCTGTCCCATTTTCCCATCTGATTCATAACTTAATTTATTTTTTTTCATCTTCCCATCCTTCCTTTTATTGATATCCTCATTTTTTCCGAACATAATGAAATATATGTAATCTATTTATACTTACTTGTAGGTAAGTCTACAGACTGAGAGTTGAAACATAGAAGGACTAATTTACCTAGTTTCATAAAAAGTTATTGTAAAAAATATTAATAGATTTTTAACCTATTATTAATTATTAAAGATCCTGTTTAGTTTTTGTAAAATCAGTATACACCCATTCATTTTCTATTATTATTAGATTGAACCAGCCGGGTTCAAAGTAAACACTATTCGTTACATGGGAGGAATTAAGATGAATAAGAGCTTATTGTTAAAAGTCGGAGCATCATTACTTGCTGTATTTTTAATGGCTGCATGTAACAACACAGATGATACTGAACAGGAAGAAACAAATGTAGAAGAAACAGAAGAAGGAACTGAGGAAGAAAGTACAGAAGAAGTTGAAACGGAAGAAGAAGGATCTTAATTAAATAGAAAAACTGAGAGGTTGAAACCCTCTCAGTTTTCATTCTTATGATTTAGATTTTTCATCTTTTATATGCCATAAATAAAAAGCAACACTTAGACACATTGTACTGTATGCAAGATTCAAATATACCTCATCCATATTTTCAGCAGCAAGCTTCTGCCACGCTATCCCGCCAAATATGAACGAAACCAGAATTGCAGCAAGCGCAAAGATCATAAACTTATTTTTCATTCATTGAACCCCCATCTTAATACTCTTACGTCTTATTTATCTATAATCTGACATCTAACTATTCTTGCTGATCTTCAGAAATTATTTTAGCTTGGTCATTCTCATAAGCTACCTCATAGTTCATCTTTTTAGTAGTGCTTTTATGTCCATGATCTGTTTGTTCGGTAACCGTTAAAACTGTTTCTACAAGAACCTTGTCTTCAATTTTTGTTGTTTTAAGCTCATCAACCCTTATTGAAATAATATTCAAATAATCATTTCTAAATGATTGATAATCAATATTTGTTTGCCAGTTACTTCCCAATAATGAATAAGCTGTTACAAAATCCTGATAATTTATACTATCAATGAAATAACTGACAAGGTAATCAGCTGTTTCGATAATTTTATTTTCATCGATTTCTTCATCTTCGTCAACCGCTTCTACAACAGGTAAGTTTTTCATTGGAGTTTCAGACCAGCTATTTACTAATGGAAGGACCGTTCCAATTGGAAGGCTAAATCCGATGCTTCCTTGTTCTATTCTTGCGGAGTTGATTCCCACAACACTTCCTGTTCTTCTATCAATTAGTGGTCCGCCACTGTTTCCTGGAGCAATCGGAGCAGAAATTTGGTAAACATCATCATACTTATACGGTTCTACGTCCAATTCTCTGTCGGTCCCACTAATTATTCCAGTTGTAACAGTGTTCTGAAAGCCTAAAGGACTTCCCAAAGCTAAAATTTCATCACCTAGTTCGAGCGAAGTATTGGGTGCCAGCTTTAATGGTTCAACATTTTCTAATCCATTAACCCTAACAACAGCAACATCGGTTTCAGTACTAATCCCAATTACTTCACCATCATAACCCATTGCATCTGTCGTGCGGATTTTCACCTGCTTCGCACCACTTATTACATGTGCGTTTGTAATGATATCCCCCTTATGATTATAGAGAAAGCCGGAACCGACTGTTCCATCCTCTAACTCAACCATTACAACCTTCTTTTGAACTTCCCGAATAATTTCTTTAATCTCTAGTGGTGGTTGAACCACATTTACATCTTTGTTTTGATTTAAGATCGTTGATTCTGAGTAAACTTTTTTTGCCGTATACTCTTTAACATAAAAAAAGCCTATTCCACCTGCAATCCATATGAGAAGGGATATTAAGATACTGCTAATCATTCTTTTCTTCATAAATTATCCTTTCTTCTCTTCTAAAAGCCATGATATATTTGTGACCTCAACCTTTACCTTTTCTTTTGTTGAATATGATACATGCTCAAAATTTCCTTCTTGACCAGGCTGTAACTTGTTAGGAAAAACATTTGTCTTACCTCTCTCTAGTATTGAACCTTTGCCATTTAAAACCCGAAATTCAATTACTATTGAATGAACACTTTCAGTACCTTTGTTTTTAACAGAGCCTTTAATATAGGCATCCCCATATTTATCAACGTTTGCCTTTACTTCGACTAATTCTACTGCTTGTGTAGAGTTCATCTGTTCTTCTTTTTTGGCAACTTGTATTGCCTTATTAATTCTCTCTTGTTCTGCTGCCTCAAATGCAGTCTTTTCTTCAATTATACGATCTTTTAATGATAATAATTTCTCGTTGTTAACAACATATTGCAGTGCCTCTTCGACTGAATTTATAGCTTTATTAAAGTGCTTTTGTTCCAAATTCTTTTCAGCATCAGAAGCACTTATACTAACCATCTTCATATAAATTTGTTGTTTTATTTCAGAAGCTTCTTGAACCTCCATTGAATAGAGAGTTGACAACTTATCGGCTAATTCATCTATTGTAGAAAGCTGATTTATTTCTTCTTTCATCGTTCCAACCTTGACACTCGTTTCAACTTGATTAATTTCATAGGATAGTTTCACAAATAATGGTGAACTAGTTGTATTAATTTGCCTTTTAATCAAGTTAAGATCTTTCTGAGCATCTTCAAAGTGTTCATTCATTATTTTTTGTTCAACATCGCTTAGATCTTGATTTAAGTCAATAATGGATTCAACTATTTCTTTTTCTTTTATCATTACATCATAGGTATTACGAAATGAAAGGCCGGATTCAAGATAAGATAGTGCTTTCTCATATTCACCAGCTAAAGCAGCCTTTTCAGCTTTTTCTTGAAATTTAAGAACTGTAGCATTTACTTTTGACTCATAAGTATGTGTCAAAATAAGCCCTGAGGTAACAAGTAGTAAACTTAGAAACGGGGTTATATAAACAAGTATTTTCTTCTTTTTATATGAAGAAGGATGTAGTTGTTCTTCTAGCTTCTTTCCACAATTAGAACAATAATTTGCAGACTTTACTGCAATATTTGCTCCACAGTTTGTACAAAACATTACGCTCCTCCTCTCTTGTAGATAAGGGAACAGAGCCTCTTATTAAATGTTGAGACTTTCATTCTAACAATCTATCATTTTCTTTATTTCGACAATCTATTCTCTTAGTATACATGTTTCACAATAATCATTCTAGCCTTTATCGGCAGGGTAATTTGGACCAATTTTCGAGAAAAACAAAGGTCTAACGTATGTTAGACCTTATGGTAACGGAACATGCAATGTAAAAGTAATATCATCTTCCTCAAGATTAAATGACTCTGCGCGAGCACTTAACCCGTTTTTTAAAGTTAATTGATCTAGATGGATATCAATTAACTTATCACTTGAATTAATGACAACATATTCAGGTAGATCATAATAAGTACTCATATACTTTAATACATATGATACCGGTAGTTTTAATTGTCCGATAGATAATTCATTCACAAGCAACTGTACGTTTCCATCGTCCTTTACGATTGGCTCAAGAACTAATTTCATATCAACGTCTTTATTAAATGCTTTAATAACACCATAAACATTTACTTTATCCTCTAATTCTACATAATACTTTAGGTTTTCTTGGTCTGTTTCCTGTTCAAGATAATGATTCACTAATTTTGTTAACGTGCTTTTATCAGTACCAATTAAGAATGGAACAATTTCTTGTCCATCAATATGCTGAGTTTTTTCCTTTTCTTTTGGTTGATCAACAGGCATTAATAATAAAGAGAAAACAACTATTAAAAAAATTAAATTTATCCCAGCAAGTACAAGAAACAACATTTTCCATTTTTTCATCAAATCACTCATTTCTACCAACAAACTTCTTTGTAATATCCTCAGCTGTCATGGCTTGATAAATACGGTCTGCCATTAAAGTATACCCACTCTCATTCGGATGAAACTCATCTTTATAAAGCAACTTTTGATCGCTTTGCGATGAGAAAATATCATCTACAGGTACAAACACACTATTTTCATCTCTTGTAATCATCTGTTTAGATACACTATTCCATTCCTCAATAATTTGATCAATCTCAGGTAAATTTGGCAACATGAATTTAAAAGGATTATAAAGTCCTACAAATATGATAGGAGCATTTGAATTGTGAGCACGAATCGTTGCAAAGATATCCTCTAATCTTCTTTCAAAGTTTAGTTGTTCTTTTCGAAAAGGCTCAAAGTCTAAAGAAAAAATATTCTGACGAACTACATTCATCATATCATTTCCGCCAATCGTTATAACAATAATATCTGCTTGGTTCAAAGCTTGAATAACATTCTCTTCTTTTAGTCTTTTTTGAAGGTTTGTCGTTTTATGCCCTCTTATCCCAAAGTTATCAACATGCACCTCTTTGATTTCTTTTTCTTCCTCTAACATTTCTGTTATTCTTCCTACATAACCACCTTGATTGGACTCATCCCCTACTCCCTTTGTTAAGGAATCTCCTAGGGCAACAAGCTTTACTGACTTAGGAATAAACTCTTCTGAAGGTTCCTCTTTTTGTGTAAGAGAAACTGGTTTGGTTTCAAGTGTTGACATTGATTCAGACACACATCCTGTAAGAATCAAGCTTACTATACTAATGGTAATTACCTTTCTTAACATGAAATCACCCTGTCATCTAGTCTAAAAACCTATTATATCATGAATAATATAATGGTTTTTAGACTGAACTTTCATAATGGAATGATACTCTTTACATAATCATTAACCTAAAAAGATCTACTAAATAAAAAAGTCAGATTTCACAAACACAATATACAGCTTACATTATTAAATAACGTGCTATAATGGAGTGTTTTTGTATCTGACCATCACTTCTATTCAATTACTTAGTTAGCGCCTTAATATCTTTAATCATTTGATCATATGGCGGGTTCTCCACACCATTATAGTCCTTCATAACCACACCATTTTGGTCAACTACATAAAAGGAAGTTCCATGAAGGACTTGATCACTATTTTTAGGTTTTTGAACAATTGTTTTGAAACTTTCTCTTGCAAACTCTTCAATTTCCTTTTGTGAATAGCCCGTTAAGAAATCCCAATTTTCAAATGATATGGAATAAGGTGCCGTAAACTCATTAATTTTTTCGGGAGTATCATGTTCAGGATCTACACTAAACGAAATAATTCTGGCGTTTACACCTTCACTTTTCATCTTCTGCTGCAATTCACTCATATGCGCTGTCATCGGAGGACATACTGTCTCACAATTTGTAAAAATAAAGTTTGCTACCCAAACTGTCCCCTTTAGATCATCCAATGACAGAGGGTCATTATTCTGATTCGTGTAACTAAATGATTGTACTTCATAGTTTAAAGGATCTTTAATGGGAGATTGGTTTCCACACGCAGTTAGTACCAATAAGAAAATACCAAGTACTAAAACTTTCTTATATTTCAACATAATATCTTCACCCTTCTTTTACTTCAACAAAATGAATTTTATCAAAGTTGTCTGAAAAGTAAAAGGTAATTTGTGTGAAGATTTTATGTCTTCATATTTTTATTTTTCATTTTTAAATGTATAATATATATCCTCTAGAAAATATGCTCGATCAAATTTAGTTGCTATGAAATGTGTCGGATAATCAGCAAGCTCCTTAAAAGGTCTAAAGTCACCAATACTCTGACCTCTTGCATCATCACTTTCTGTGCTGACTTTTACTGGCCTTTCTATGAACTCAAGGTTATGGCTATTTACTACAGCCCATATAGTTAACAAATCATGCATAGGTCCTCCGGAAATGGAAGGGTCTCTTTGTTTATACCATTTCGTATAGTAATCGATTATAGGCTTTAACAACATACCCGCCCGATCACCCTTCCTTGTAAAATGCTTATTTAATTCATCTAAATAATTGTCTGGAATAATTGCATAGCTTGTTACATTTAACGGAAAAATCTTAGCTTTTTGTGCCTTACTTAAAACTAAATTTGCAGCATAATGATCACTATAAAAGTTTGCTTCCGCAATAGGTGTTGCATTACCAGGAAACAGAAATGCTCCTCCCATAATAAAAAGCTCTTTAACTTTTGAAAGAAGATTTGGATAGAGGACAACTGCCGTTGCTAGAGAGGTTAGCCTCCCGACATTTACAATCATGATTTCATTCGGAAAAGATTCGATAACAGTAACTATTTCATGAAAATTTTCAAATTCAGGAATTGGTTCAGATAAGTCAGGAGTGATGGGACCTAAACCATATTCTCCATGAATTTCCGGAAAATAAATCGGATCTTCACCTGTTAGTGGTCTAACAGCACCACCGATTATTGGAATATTTGTTAAACCCATTAATTCACTTAAATATGTGGCCGTTCTTGTTGCATTGTCTTTTGATATATTCCCATAATCAACAACAACTCCAACAATTTCTATATCTTTACTATAAAAGGCATATAATAAGGCTACAATATCATCAATTCCAAAATCTCCGATAAACAACACTTTATTACCGATTGTACGCACCACCTTCGATATTCTGACCTTATGTAATACCATCTATAAAAGGTTTGATAACCTTTTCTTCTATCTTATGGTTATTTTATGGTTAATATCTCAATCATGTGCCTATCCCTTTATTAAAGTGTCTATAGATATATATCTTAAAAACAATAAAAAGCAACTCTACTTTCATCATTTGACTTACAAAATGATCAAGTAAAATCGCAGTTTTATTTTATTCAGTATAATACATAAATCCAATTGCCCCTTTGCCTGTATGCGTAGAGATAATAGGAGTTGTAAAAGATATATCTACGGTAATGTTGGGATAAATATCAATTACAGCATTTTTTAAGTTATTCGCAAAATCAAATGCATCTGCATGAGCAATACCCACTGCTTTTACTGTTTTACCTTTAATATCCTCTGCAAATTGCTTTGCTAAAAATTTTACTGCTTGTGAATGACTTCTTACTTTTCCTACAGGGGTGTAAACCCCTTCTTGTAACTTGGCAATAGGTTTAATGTTGAGCAGAGAGCCAATAAGTGCTTTACCTCTGCCAATTCGACCACCTTTCACAAGGTTATCAAGTGTATCAACACTAATATAAAGCCACGTGTTTTGGCGTATTTCATCTATTCTTTTAAGAATTTCCTCTTTTAAGGAGCCAGTTTTAGCCATTTTTGCAGATTCAATCACTTGAAAACCTAGTGCTTTTGAAATAAACCTAGAATCCAATACAGTCACATCTGCTGATGACATTTGGGCCGCCGTTTCAGCTGATTGTACAGTTCCACTTAACCCCATTGACATATGAATAGAAATGATTGCACTTCCATCCTTACCAAGTTCATCATATACTTTCAAAAATTCCCCAACAGGCGGCTGAGAGCTTTTGGGCAGCTCCTTAGATTGACTCATCATTTCAATAAACACTTCTGGAGTCACATCAACTCCATCAAGATAATTTATAGAGTCTATTGTTATTGATAATGGTACAACTGTGATTTCATATTCATCTAGTAAATCCTTATCCAAATCAACAGTAGAGTCAGTTACAATCTTAACTTTGGTCAAACCATCACATCCCTAAAAATACTATCTCCATTATACAATCAATTGTTGGACAATCAATGGTTATTAGAAAGTAATAAGGAAGGGAGCCAATTATTGGTTGGCTCCCTTCCTTCTAAGCATTGTTTTTTAAAACACTTGTGCCAAATATCGCCTCATAATCTGGCCATTTTAGCAGTTTTTTCAAGTAATCTTTAAAAGAATAAACAGTCTTTGGATTTCTCTGTGCATGAATTAATGTTATAAGTTTTTGTAAACGGATTTGAAGCATGAAACAGTATTTGTTATCTTCCTCCAATACTGGAATATCAGTAATCTTTACCTTCTGTCCACTCATTAACTTGAACTCTAGGCTTTTGAATAACAAGTTATCAATCCTCTTTTTTACCCGTTTCCTATATTATAACCTAATACAAATTGGAAGTCTGTCTAAATTTGTCTAATAGCAAGTTTTTTTAAAGTGTTAAAAAATTAAATGAGCAAGTGGAAAAGATTGCTGTCTTTATTCACTTCTTTATAGTAAAAACCCTTTTTCTTCATTCTTTGAAGAAGCGGCTCATAATCTTCTTTTTGTTTTAGTTCAATTCCAACTAATGCAGGTCCTTTATCTTTATTGTTTTTCTTTGTATATTCAAAACGATTGATATCATCGTTTTGCCCTAAAACTTCATCTAGAAATTCTCTAAGTGCACCCGCACGTTGTGGGAAATTAACAATAAAGTAATGCTGTAATCCTTCATACATCATTGATCGTTCCTTGATCTCTTGCATTCTTCCAATGTCATTATTTCCACCACTAACTACGCAAACAACATTCTTCCCTTTAATTTGGTCTCGCAGAAAATCAAGCGCAGATATAGATAAAGCACCTGCAGGTTCTGCAACAATGGCATTCTCATTATATAAATCTAAAATAGTTGTACAAACTTTACCTTCAGGAACCAATAGCACTTCTTCCACTACATCATTACAAATTAAAAATGTTTTGTTTCCAACTTTCTTTACTGCTGCACCATCAACAAATTTATCTATTTTATCGAGAGAAACTACTTTGTTTTCAACTCTAGATTGATACAGAGCAGGTGCTCCTTCAGGTTCAACTCCAATAATTTTTGTTGATGGAGATATTGCATGAAAATATGTGCCTATTCCGGAAATAAGGCCGCCACCACCAACACTTGCTACAACATAATCAATTTCAAAGTCGGCATCGTTTAAAACTTCAACTGCAACAGTCCCTTGACCAGCTATAACATCTGTATCATCAAATGGATGAATAAATGTACGTTTTTCTGCTTCACTGCATTCAACAGCTTTTTGATATGCATCATCAAACGTATCTCCGGTTAAAATAATCTCAACAAACTCTTTTCCAAATAATTCAACCTGTGACACCTTTTGTCTAGGAGTTGTGGAAGGCATAAAAATTTTCCCGTGAATCTTTAATTGTCTGCACGAATAGGCCACACCTTGAGCATGATTACCAGCACTGGCACAAACAATGCCATTTACAATGGCTTCAGGATTTAATTGTTTAATCTTATTAAAAGCACCACGAATTTTAAAAGATCGAACCACTTGAAAATCTTCACGCTTTAAGTATACGTTACATTGGTATTTTTCAGAAAGTTGTTCATTTTTTTGTAATGGTGTATGTGTTACAACATCTTTTAGCAGATGATGTGCTTTTAAAATATCTTCTACATATACGTTTTGCAAATCATTGATAGCTTGTTTCATTTTCACGGTCCTTTCAACTGCTTGTTAATTTGAAATTATATCATGAATATTCAAAATTTAAAGGATATATTATAAATTTTAACATTATTTTAAGAACAACTCGTTCTGTTAATTAAACTTTACACTATGAAAGCTATAGAGGTGCTAAAATAATGGAGTATGAAATTAAAAATATAGAAGGTGCGATTCCGTGTTTAGTGGTTGCAGATCCAGACAATGGACGGTATATGATTCGTGAAGCAGACACAAGTGGAGAAGTTTTTAACAGCCCAAGAGAAATGCTTTTTTGGATATATGAAAATTGGACTGAACAAGATTTTGAAGACAAAGCCTTGTTTAATGAAATTCTATTGTCTCTTCAGCAAATCGTACAAGATTAACATACCTTTATTTCATTATAACATATTTAAGTGTGATGTAATTTAAAGGATAAAGTGGTATAATTGATAAATTACCTGATAAAGCAAAGGGATTTTCAAGCTGAAAGGAGAAGGAAATGGCAAACACACATACCTTTTCAAAAGGGGAAGAAATTGCAAATTCGATAACACATGGTATTGGCGGCTTACTGAGCATTGCCGGTCTAATCGTCTTAGTTGTTTTTTCATCACTCCATGGTACACCTTGGCATATCGTCAGCTTTACTTTATTTGGAGCCACAATGGTTCTATTGTATACAGCATCTACGCTTGTTCACAGCTTCCCGGCTGGTAAAGCAAAAGATTTCTTTGAAATATTAGATCACTCGGCAATTTACTTTTTTATTGCAGGCACATACACTCCATTCCTTTTCATTGCAGTGAAAGGTTGGATTGGTTGGACATTGTTTGGAATTGTTTGGGGACTTGCAATTGGGGGGACAATATTTAAATCATTTTTTGTAAAGAAATTTCTTTTCTTTTCAACCATTATGTACGTCATAATGGGATGGTTAATTGTTTTTGCTTGGAATCACATTGTCTCAAACGTACCGATAAACGGTGTAATTCTTCTTGTAATTGGAGGAGTATTTTATACAGTTGGAGCTGTATTTTATGTGTGGCGGGGGTTTAAATACCATCACGCAGTTTGGCATCTATTTGTACTGATAGGAACTGTTCTACACTTTTTTTCTGTTTTACTATATCTTTTACCATAAAAAAGCAGGACAATGTCAGCAATCTGGCTTGTCCTGCTTTTTCTATTCCCAAAAACATTCCTAGTCAATTTTTTCATAAACTACAAATTCAAAGTCATAAGGGTTTTTCGCATCCTTCGTTCCCTTTTCAACTGAAATTTTCTTCCATTCCGTTTCTTTTCTATCAGGAAAATAAGTATCTCCCTCAAACTCATCGTCAATCTCGGTAATATATAATCGATCACTTACCGGCAGTATTTCTTTAAAAATTTCTGCTCCACCGATTACAAACAATTCTTCATCTGAACGGGAAGATAGCTCTAGAATTTCGTCAATTGAATGCAGAATGGTACAACCTTCCTGTGAATATGTTGAATCTCTCGTTACAATAATATTCTCACGTCCAGGTAGCGGTCTTCCAATCGACTCGAACGTTTTTCTACCCATAATAATTTTGTGATTCATGGTTACTTTTTTAAAGTATGCCAAGTCTTGCGGAAGATGCCAAGGTAATTGATTATCTCTGCCAATAAGGCGATATTTATCCATCGCAACAATTAAAGAAATCAAACACTAACAACTCCTTTTATATGAGGGTGCGGGTCATAATCTTCAATTGCAAAATCTTCAAAAGAAAAACCAAAAATCGATGTTACGTCACGATTAATTTTTAATGTAGGCAATTGTCTTGGTTCTCTTTGTAATTGTTCCTTTACCTGATCAATATGATTTGAATAAATGTGAACATCACCAAATGTATGAACAAACTCCCCTACCTCTAAATTAGTTACTTTTGCCATCATATAAACTAACAATGCATAGGAAGCAATGTTAAAAGGGACTCCTAGAAAGACATCCGCAGATCGTTGGTATAGTTGACATGAGAGTTTACCCTCGGCAACATAAAACTGAAAAAAGCAATGACATGGAGGTAATGCCATGTTATCTACATCTGCAACATTCCAAGCAGAAACAATTAACCTTCTTGAATCGGGATTGTTCTTAATTTGTTCAACTACATTTGTAATTTGGTCAATTGTGGAGCCGTCCCTTGCAGGCCAAGCTCTCCATTGATGACCATAAACAGGACCTAGCTCACCTTTTTCATCCGCCCATTCATTCCAAATTCTAACGCCATGATCCTGTAAATATTTTACATTTGTATCTCCTTTTAAAAACCATAATAACTCATGAATGATGGATTTTGTATGAAGTTTTTTTGTCGTGATTAGCGGAAATCCTTCTTGGAGATTAAATCTCATTTGATATCCAAATGTACTAATTGTTCCTGTACCTGTACGGTCTTCTTTTTTAACACCATTTTCCAAGACATGCTTACATAAATCTAGATACTGCTTCATAAAAGACACTTCCCTTATTTATTTTCCTTCATGTATTTTACCATTTAATACTGTGAATTCACATACAAATTGTTCTGTTGGAAAACGGCCTTTTCCTCTAATGATTGAATATATTTAAAAGTTAATGGCGCCTTTTCATAAAGAGCCTTTTTGTTTTTATCATCAAAGTAGTACATGGCAAAGGTTTCTGCAAAATACTCCTCTGGAAATTGAAGAAAATAATTCTTTAGTGGAAAAAGCTGATCTACCTCTTGTTTCCAAATATTTATAAATACAGGATCAAATCGAACATAATGAAAGACATACCGATCAATTGCATGTGCAAATTCATGAAGTTCTAAATTGATTGAACCATGCCCTTTACCAAATTCACTATGGCCTATTTTTGCGTAAACAACGCGATTGTCACTCATACCTGGAACTGAGTCCCAATTTGGATCTGTTTCCCCATAACCTCTAGGTTTGATATTTTTCAAATCATTTAATCCATTTTGATTTGTTAAAGGGCCAGTAAATAATTGAACCTGGATACTTTCCTCTACTGCTAACAATAGAATGTTTTCATCTACCTTTTGAATGTTATATATCATCTTGATGGCCTCTTTTTCTGAAAAATCAGAAGATGGTAATAAAATCAATTCGTTCACAACAGATTTGGAGAGGTTAAAATCTGCGGTCTCAAATTGATAGGTGGATAGAGGTCTACCTTCTGGAAAAGCTCTGGCAAGATGATAGAAAGGAATACAAATAAGGATGATGAAAAGAACGATCCCAGCCTTTTTCATGACGTGCATCCTTTCTTTTGTTCTAACTACGTATGTGGGTGAAAATTATATTTATTTGTTTGAGGTTTGTCATATAGTAGGAGTGTTGGATTTATACAAAATCACTATATTAAAATATTAACACATTCTATGGGATTCTACTAGATTCCTACTATAAAACTTAGATGATACCAAACGGCAAGCATAGATGGTGAAGTATGATCCCATTGTTTAGCTATACGTACAAAAAAGAGCATGCATATAAGCATACTCTTTTTTGGTGGGATTAATGAAAGCTCATCCAATTTGGAGGAGTATTTTTATTCCAATAAATACTTCCTAAATCTTTATGAGACTGAAAAGAATCATGATATGTATGGTAATGGAAGTTAAACCAGTAACCTTCTAAAGGTCGATTTTCTCTACGAACATGAAACCGCAGTAAATCTTCTCCCGTTTGAGAATGATAAATGTGAAAAATCTTCTCGCCTGTTCCACCGGAAGGTTTAGAAATTTCTATATGTTGAAAAAGCTCATCATCTTCAACATTTAAATAATATGTAATCACTTCTTCCATTTTCGGAAAAATGACTTGTTTAAATTCATCCTCAATAACATGGCCAATTTTATCGCCAAATTTAACAAACGACTTTTGCTCTGCTTCTAATAGAATATTAGACAAAACTTCCTCGTTAGAAAGCGTTTTCTCTTCTTCGATATTGATATTAGCTTCAGCTGCTCGATGCGTATCTTCTCTTGACACGGTTGAATTTGAAACTGTATCTTCCGTTGGTTTTTCCTGAACTGCTGCTAATGAAGCCGGTGGCGTAACAAGGCCAAATGTAGCGATTGAAAATAGGATAACAAGAGATTTGCGTAACCATTTGTTCATAGCAGTGTTCCTCCGACATTAAGATTATATGAATATTTTAACATAGAGCTGGACGTTATTATATATCAATTTCATGACAAATTTTATAAATAATTTGTATTGAAAAATCTTACACCTATATCTTTTAATATGATAAGAAAACGTTTAAAATTGTGTATACAGGTAAATAGTAAGTATATTGAATAGGAGGAACTAGACATGGGTTATGATACTTTATTTGTAATCATTTCGTTTATTACACTTGCATATTTCATTTACGCTGAAATTACAGATTAATACATAAGAAAAGCACTGAAGCTGGACACTCACACTAAGTAGAAAACTTTATACTTTCTTACCTCATAAAGAAAAGGGTGCTTGTTTTCATGCAAGCACCCTTTTCTAATTACGTTCTTTTTGTTTTCTTTCGAGCAGAGTCTACCTGATAACCATTTGTTTCATTTGTGGTTGTACCTTGCCCCTCCACGTTTGGAGAGCTGAGTCCTGCTCTTGATGGGTCAACTTTTCTCTTTGCCAAATGAATACACCTCCATGGTCTTATCATTCGCTATTAAGATATTTCTATTACACCGTAATGGAATTTTGCTGATTTACGTACATTCACCTCAAATTGAAACTGCTTAAACCTGGAGCTTTTGTAATGATCTTTTAAGACAACTCTCTTTTTGGCTACACGCTTTGCCTCTTCGATGGTTTCAGCTTGCAGCGGCGAATAGGTAGCTATTTTTTTTAAAGGTTCAATTCCAACAGAGCCATCTATCGATTCTTCAAACATTGGGTCGAAATATACGACATCAAACGAATCATCATCACAGCTTTTGAGATATGAAAGATGGTCAATATTACGAACAACAATTCGTCTCATCGCCTCATCGATAACCGGTATGCCTGTTTCCCATTGATTAAGACCTTTATGTACAAGATAAGATAGAAACCTGCTGCCTTCAACCCCTATTACCAGTCCATGGGTTCCCACTACATAACTACCCACTATACTATCAGAAGCAAGACCTAACGTGCAGTCTAATATCTTGTCTCCTCGCCGCAAATCGCAAGCATCACAAAAAGGATCTCCCTCACCTTTTATCAGTCTTTTTATCCTGAACATTGCTGAGTTAGGATGAAAAAACAATGGGCTTTCCCCATTAAAAAAATGTAATTCCATCCTGTTTTTCCCCACTACAATAACGTGATCCACAGCTCTTTTTTGTATATCTGCTACTGACCTTTTGTTTCGTTTTTGATAAGTGGCACCTAGTACATCAGCAATTTGTATAGCGTATTGTTTCAGCTTTTCATTAGGTCTTCCTGATGTTGTAACAATCATATTTTTCTCCTAATTTAAGTCATAATAAAAGGATGCATGAGCATCCTTTTAACAGTACTTTTCAAATGAACGTTCCAAGTTTTGCATAATAGCCTCAATCGAATTCCCTTCGATTTCATGACGTGGAATAAAGTGGACAACCTTTCCTTCTTTCAATAGTGCCATTGATGGTGAAGAAGGTTCATATCCTTCAAAATAATCCCTCATCTTTGCTGTTGCCTCTTTATCCTGTCCAGCGAAAACTGTAACCATTCTAGAAGGTTTTTTATCTGCGTTAAGAACGGCTTGAGTTGCTGCAGGTCTCGCTAAACCTGCGGCACATCCACAAACAGAATTAACCACAACAAGAACTGTGCCATGCTCGTCTTTCATGAATTGCTCAACATCTTCTTCACTTGTCAATTCCTCAAACCCGGCATTTGTTAATTCTGCTCTCATAGGTTTGACCATTTGTCTCATATATTCTTCGTATGCCATTGACATCATTAATCCCTCCAAGTACTTCACATGTATTTTTAGAATACTATAGCCTATTTCTCAATGCAAATAAGAAAAGCGCAAGGCACCACCAATCAGCTTGAGCTAGACACCAAATCTTAGTACAAAATTTTATCTTTTCTTATTTATAAATAAAAGATTATAAACAATTACATGTTAAAAACAACCAACCACACTTATAATGGTTGGTTGTCAACGCTAAGTATTACGCTTTTCGACTTTCTGTCATTTGTTTCCAAACAGAACCTTTCGCTTCTTCTCCACCTTCAATACGTTCTATCGCCATTTTGATTTGCATACTAACCTCAAACTCAGGATCATTTTCAGCCTCTTTTAATGCAGATAGGGCTTTTTCGTCTCCAACTTCATAAAGAAACATGGCTGCCCGCCATCTTACTAATTTATTTTTATCTTTTAATGCCACCATCATTTCTTCCATGGCTGCAGGATCACCAATGTCTGATAAACAATCACCTGCTGTTCGTCTCACCGTAACAGATTTATCCTTAAGTGCTCTATAAAGCAAAGGTAAAACAGCTGGCTTCTCAATCATCCCTAAATAAACTGTAGCAAGTCTTCTTATTGAAGCCTTCTCATCATTTAATGATTTTTCCAATACAGGAATATCCTCCTCAGTAGGATTCATTTGATCTAAATGCGCGAAGCGTTCAGTCCAATCATCATGATCTAACATCTCAATTGTTACTTTATATGATTTACGTGGTTGTATTTTTGCCGCTTCTTTATTTTCCGATAAAGCCATAAGTAAGTTATTAAGGCGTTCATCAGAATATGCAGCATTTATCTCATCAACAACCTCTTTTCCAATATCTTCGAGATTACCATAACGTACTCCATGTTCTTTCCACTGACGATCTAATACAACATTTTCATTTGATTGTTGAGCTGTAAAAACGGCATCTCTAAAACGGTCCGGTAAGCCAAATCGTTGTTCAGTCAGTCCATCTGTTAATTTCACTTGCATCGGAATGTGATTAAACATTTGGATAAATACTTTCACTTCACCAAACGCTTCTTCGTTCATTCCCTCAACTGAAGATCCTTCCAAGACATCTTCTCCAAACGCTTGACGAACCTGAGCTAGCAAATCTTTCCAATCGTATTTTGCATTTCTTTCCACAGCAAGAAAATCTGCAACATGATAAACTCCTTTTATCCCTTCAATAGCAAGAATATCTTTAATTATTTGAGGTGCATCAACCGCTGAATTTTTTTTGTAATTATTGCTCTTTCCAGAAGGGAGTTCCTCTGATAAAAGAACCTTCATCGTATTAGGACTTGGAGTAGGTTCAATAGATTTTATCTTCATTCTGGGCACTCCTTTATTTATTTCGTAATGGTATTGTAACATAGCCTTGTTTAGACATGCTATTCATTGGATTTCACTTGATTTTCGTTAATAACTAAATAATCTGTTCAATAGGTAAAAAGAAAAAATAGCTATCATTGCAATAATTTATTCCTTTTCCTTTTCTGTAGTACTCCACTCTAAATCAAACTGTTGTAAATAATGCTCTAAAAATAAATGCCTTTCCTCTGCTAAATGTTTTGCTGTTTCCGTGTTCATTAAGTCTTTTAGCTTAAGTAATTTATCATAAAAATGCTGAATAGCATGTTGGTTATTTTTCTTTTCCGGATCATATATAATATGCCCACGTGAACCTGCAAAAGAAAATGTCCTGGCAATACCGATTGCTCCGATTGCATCTAGACGATCCGCATCCTGAACAATTTTACCCTCTATACTCAACTCATTCTGACTGATATTCTTCCTGAAACTTATTGATTCAATTATCTTTAAAATTTTATCTCGGTCATCCTTATGAACTAGGTGCATTTTTAATAATTTATCAACTTCAAGGATATCTAGCTTAATCGTTTCTTTTACCTTTTCATCTATTAAATCATGGAGAATGGCCGACAATTCAACAATAAATACATTTGCTTGTTCATTTTCAGCTATTGATACAGCCAGTTTTCTCACTCTCTCGATATGCCATTTATCATGGCCACTTTCCTCATGTTCGAATTGTTTGTATACATACTTTTTTATGTTTTCGATTATGTCTTCTGGATTCATATTTATCGTTGCCTTCCATCGGTAATTGAGTGATATTTAAAGTAAAGAACATCTGACTAGCTGCCCTTCATATAATATTTTATCAAGTTTAAAGGAGCCAATCAGATGATAAGAAGAAACCCTCGCACAATCATTGGTCAGGCATGGACAGGACGACATGTGATTTTATTACACTGTTATGAAAATAATACAGTTCATCAGTTGTTTAAAAGTTTTCACGCCCCGATGGAACCACCAAGACAAAACTGTGCAGAAACTTTGTCACAGCTTATAAGTATTGGATATGCCATTTCCCATGTTACCTCTCTACCGGGAAACCAAATACAATATATATTAGTTCTATAGTTTATTCCGCTAATAAGGTTTTTGAGTCAAGTGAGAACCAAAAAATCTTATATTTACCACTTCATTTTTTTGATTATTGCAATTTGTGTAACTTAGAATAATGAAAAAGCTTATTTCATTTTTTCGAAGTTAAACCAAGTAAAACGATCGAATGATCAACTATTTGTAGTAATGCCTCTAAATCATCCTCACCAAACATTGTTTGAAATTCCACTTTATATTTGTGATGATAGTAGAAGGATGTCATTGTAAGTTCCTTTGTAATGAACAAAGAAACAGGATGATATTCTCCCCATATTTTTTTTAATTTCCTATATAATATTTCATCGTATTCCTTAGAATCTTGTGATTCCATGAAAACAAGAGTTACCTTGCAGCCATGTTTTCTTGTTGTTTGAAGTAGCTCACTTGATAGTTCATGATGTGGCATTTCTATGAGGAATTTAGCTGTTTTTCTTTTATTTTTTAACCCTTTATAAGAAATGGAATATTGTCTGGACATCTTTGCTAGATCAATAATGTCACTGCGATCTGTCACAGAAATTTGGTGGTCAATATCCATATCATAAATATATCCTTCTATTACAACCTTTAAATTATCGAAAACTGTTGGATCGAACATTCTTCCTCCCAATGATCGTAAAAGTTTATAGCACACTATGTATAAGATTTACTTTACCATATGTTTCACTTATTTAATAAGTCAGAACCAAACATATACTGTAAATTTAATTTTTTTAATAGGAAAATGGTTATTTATTGAAATATATAAATTGAATTATTTTTCTAAACTTTCTATAATAAAGAATCAGTGCTGTAGGCTATTTTATTTTTATAATGTCTAAAAGCTTAATTTTGTAACGGGGGTGTAGTTAAAATGCCAATTAATATTCCTAGTCATTTACCAGCAAAAGAAATTCTCGAAAAAGAAAATATTTTTATTATGGATGAAAAACGTGCTTACTCTCAGGATATTCGTCCTTTAAATATTATTATTCTGAACATTATGCCAGAAAAAGAAAAGACAGAAACACAGTTATTGCGTTTATTAGGAAATTCACCATTGCAACTAAATATTACCTTTTTGCGACCTGAAACACATACATCAAAGACAACAGCGATT
Source organism: Metabacillus niabensis (assembly GCF_020524345.1). Taxonomy (GTDB): domain Bacteria; phylum Bacillota; class Bacilli; order Bacillales; family Bacillaceae; genus Metabacillus; species Metabacillus niabensis_B. Next base: position 3,598 of record NZ_JAIVLH010000031.1, on the reverse strand, counting down.
GAACATCTTAAGGAATTTTATACAACCTTTCGTCATATCCAACATAAACGATATGACGGCATGATCATAACAGGTGCACCTATCGAACACCTGGAGTATGAGGAAGTTTTATATTGGCCAGAAATGCAAACAATTATGGATTGGTCGAAAACAAATGTTACTTCAACTCTACATATTTGTTGGGGTGCACAAGCAGGACTTTACCACCACTATGGCGTAAATAAATATAAACTGGAAAAAAAATGCTTTGGTATTTTTGAACATGAAGTTGTGGATCCGACTGTAAAACTGTTAAGAGGATTCGACGATTTGTACTATGTTCCCCACTCTAGACATACTGATGTATTAAAAGAAGAAATTGAACAGATACCTGAGTTACAGATCTTGTCATATTCAGAAAAAGCCGGTGTCTGCCTGGTTATGTCCAAGGATGAAAAACACATTTTTTTAACGGGACATCCTGAGTATGAATTAACATCCCTACAAGATGAATATGAACGTGACTTAGCAAAAGGTCTGGAAATTGAAATTCCTGAAAATTATTTTCGAAACAACGATCCTAAAAATAAACCTATTCAATGTTGGAGATCTCATGCAAATCTTCTTTTTGTTAATTGGCTTAATTATTATGTATACCAGGAAACTCCTTATAATTGGGACTGAATTAATAAAGTATTCTCATTTAGGTTTCGATTGTTTACAACAACTTAACATCTTAAGAAATACTTAATAAATGCTTTATGAAAAAGTAACATTTATATGGTAACCTAAAAGACAAATTCAGTTCATATTTTCATATACTTTGAATATGAACTGTTTTCATGTATATTGAACTGTTTTTGACTAGATTGAGGTGAAGATGTTGAAGCCAAATTCAAAGGTATTAATTTTAACTGCAAAATACGGAAATGGTCACGTTCAAGTTGCCAAAACATTAGAAGAAAAGTGTAAGGAGCTGGGATTTAGTAAAGTTATTGTCTGTAATCTTTATTCTGAATCATTCCCGGTTTTCTCTGAAATTACTCAATATTTATACTTAAAAAGTTTCTCTATTGGAAAACAATTTTACCGTCTGTTTTATTATGGAGTCGATAAAATGTATAATAAAAGATTAATGAATTTATATTTTATTATGGGACATAAACGATTACATCAAATTGTAACTTCAGAACAACCTGATATGATCATTAATACATTTCCTATGATAGTTGTACCTGAATACAGAAGAAAAACAGGAACTGTTATCCCAACTTTTAATGTATTAACAGACTTTTGTTTACACAGAATATGGGTCCATGAAAATATCGACAAATACTATGTCGCAACGAATCATGTTAAAGAAAAATTATTACAATTAGGAATTCATCCAAATCGTATAAAAGTAACTGGAATTCCTATTAGAAAACAATTTGAATTAGAAATGGATTTAAACCCTATTTATCATAAATACGGCTTAGATCCTTCAAAGAAAACTTTACTTATTATGGCTGGTGCACATGGAGTTTTGAAGAATGTAAAAGAATTATGTCAAGCCTTCTTATCAAAAAATAAACAATTACAAATTGTTGTCGTATGTGGAAATAACCATCCTCTAAAGGAATCACTCGATTCATTAGGTAAAAATTATCCTCAACAATTTAAGGTGTTAAGCTATGTAGAACGTGTGGATGAGCTTTATCGAATCGCTTCATGTATGATTACAAAACCCGGCGGCATTACATTGACAGAAGCTACAGCAATTGGTGTACCTATTGTCCTTTTTAAGCCAGTTCCTGGTCAAGAGAAGGAAAATGCACATTTTTTTGAAAATAATGAATCAGCACTTATTATTAATCAAATTGATGACATATGTGAAGAAGTCCATAATCTTTTAATGAACGACCAAAAACTTCTAAACATGAAGCACAATATAAAAAAATTAAATGTGCCTCATTCTGCTGACATGATTGTACAAGATATGATAAAAGAGTCAGCTTATATTAAGGATAAGCAAGTAATGGTTGGCTCTGTAAATTATTAATAAGTCTAGAATTGATAATGAATAGCATGCAGCCCAGCACATGTTTACAAATTTAATAGAGAAAAATAGCAATACCGGATGGATGGGTTTATCTATTATCTTGGGGGCACTAAATGGATACAAGTACTCATATTACAATGGGATTTGGATTAGCAGGTCTCGCCTATTTAGATCCAAATGTAGCAACAAATCCGGAGTTAGCTACTGCTGTTATGATTGGGACAGTCATCGGTTCAAATGCACCAGATTTTGATTATGCAATAAAAATCCTTAAAGGAAATGGAATGTATACTGAACACCATAGAGGATTGTCCCATTCTCTTCCTGCTATGATTATTTGGCCAATATTGATCTCTTGCATCATATTTGTCCTATTCGACCAATCTTTTATACCATTACTGTATTGGACCTCTATTGCTGTTATTTTACACGTACTGTTTGACATTTTTAATGCTTACGGGACTCAAGCAGGACGGCCATTTACAAAGAAATGGCTATCTTTAAATTTTATTCCATTGTTCGATTTATTTATTATTCTTGTCCACCTAATAGGCTTTATATTTTGGTTATACCAATACCCACCAGGGATCATTTTTTTCATTTGTTATGTTATCCTTTCTTTTTACCTTATCTATCGTTACCTTATTTGTCTCCGTATAAAAACAATGTTGGCAAAATATCATCCAATCGCAAATTATACGGTCATTCCTACTTTATCTATTAAGAAATGGGATTTTGTAATTGAGACAGATGACTACTTTAGAACAGGCCATGTAAATAAAAGAGAAGTTATCTGGGATCATTCTTTTATGAAACATGATACTTCCTGTCCATATATTCAGTCTTCACTAAAAGATTGTAATGTAAAACACTTCCTGGCTAACTCCAAGCATACTCATGCACTGTATGTCGAGCGACAAAATGGATTTGAAGTTCGATGGTTCGATCTTAGATTTAGACAAAATCACCACTATCCTTACATGGCATTAGTACTCTTAGATAAACATCTGCAAATTGTTACTTCCTATACAGGCTGGATCCAACAATCAAAGTACACACATAAGAAAATGATACCAACACCTGACAGAAACACAGAACTAAAGTAATGAAGGTAAGCCCAATTCACGAAAGAATATGCTCAATTACTCTTTCTGTAGATAGGGCTTTTTATTTTATATAAACTTTAAATGACATGCATAGTTTTATCCCCTCGGAAAAAAACTATATAAGTAATTAAAAGGTTTCATTGTTAAGGAGGGCCCATAATGACTAAAAAAATGAATAAAGGTAGTAGTAACCAAAATTCACCTAGAAACAGTGCACATCAAATGGAGCTAGCAGAGGAACATGTTGCAGGTGATAATAGTAAAGGAAACAAACGTAACAAAGACCAAAGAGACAAAACAAGAGAAGAATAACATAAACATTGACTTGAGCGTATATGAACTTTATTTAGACGATCGAGTAGAGGGAAAAATAATTTTAATTATTTTCGCCCCTCTCACACCACCGTACGTACGGTTCCGTATACGGCGGTTCAATTTATATTACAGTGTGTACTTTTAGATAATGATCTAA
>NZ_JAIVLH010000030.1 GCF_020524345.1 Metabacillus niabensis | reverse complement strand
TAGGTGTGTGAGAAGCTTTTTCTTTGGTTATCTTAGGAAATTTATTAATCTTTATAAGAACATTTTAAGAAAATAAAAAAGCTTGTAGAGAAAAACACCCACTTTCTCTACAAGCTGAAGCTAACATTCTTGTTAGCTTTTTTCTATTTTTCCTTCTTTACAAGCTTTTTGCGATCCTTCAGACCCGGCGGCTGCTCCAGCCAATTGTTATTTATCATAATATCCGCACCGTTTTTTGCAAAGTCTGCAATTTCTATAGATAACCTTTCATAATTTACCATTAAATCTGCCCGTTGACTTGCTGCTGCCGCTGTTGCGTAATTACCCGAACCTGCTGCACTAAGCAATGACATTTGGAACATCATCAATTTATCAGAGTATGTTTGTGATGTAGAATCACTTACACAAACATCCGGAGAACCAGGTGCTATGATATCACTCTCAGCCAATATTTTCGTAAAGATTTTTACATGTTTTTTTGAAATGTCGCTTCCTCTCATCATATATTCCTGTACTTCCTTATTTTGAGATGTCTGTCCAAAGCTTAAACATAATTTACTGCCGATTGAATTGGTTTGGATATTCATGTATAAATGAGAAATTTCAATCGCGTTTAATGGACGTTTCTCTGAAAAAGGATTTAATCCACTGAGATATTTTTTCGTTTCCACATAATCACTTTCCTCTGGTACTTCTATGTACGGCGCTTTGATATAAAAACCCTTTTTGTCAGCAATTTCAAGAGTGGAGTTATATAAATTTGCCGCCTTTTGCAAACATTCTGTATAGAAATGTCTTGTATCTTCTCGTACACACATCGCCAAACAACCTGAATACCCAAGCATGGCAACCTTTGACATGTGATTAACATAGATAAGGATAAATGTGTCGGAGTATAATTTTTGTGCATTTGTATATAAATCTTCATTTGTAAATCCAACTGGTTTAGCATATTTATGTTTCCGGAAAAATTCTGTTAAAAAATTCAAATTATGATTCGCCAGATCATAAGATTGCTGAACCCCTGTTTTTATTTCACTATCCTCTATATCAATCAGCATATGTGATAACATCGTCTTCACCATGCTCTCGTTCATATAGGTCGTCCATAGAGATGCAATCTCAGTTGAGGTAAGTTTGTTATAATCTTCAGACACGTAAACCCCTCCTTCTGCCAATGTAGAATTTTTTTTATATTCTTTCCTGTCTTTCCTCTTTTTATTTCAGTCATTTAGCAACTGGTATATCTTATAGTATAAAAATAATCATGACGCTAATGATACTATATATGGACGTGTGTGACGGAGGTTTTAAATATGCATTTTGGACAAATAACAATTGAACTTTTCTTTGGATTTATTGCTCTATTTGTTATCACAAGAATATTAGGAAAAACACAAATCACACAAATTACAACCTTTGACTTTATCTCTGCCCTTGTTTTGGGTGAATTGGTCGGGAATGCCGTTTTTGATGATCAAGTTAGTATAGCTGAAATATTTTATGCTGTATTCATTTGGGGACTTCTCATTTTCATCTTAGAAATGATTACACAAAAGTGGAGTAGAACAAGAGGATTTCTTGAAGGAAAGCCAACCATTATTATAAGAGAAGGACAAATACAAAGAGACAGCTTAAAAAAGTGTAAGCTGGACATCAATCAATTACAACATTTAATTCGATCTAAGGGTGTATTCTCTATTAGAGAGTTGGAGTATGCTGTTCTTGAAACAGATGGAACCGTCAGTATTCTAAAAAAAGCAAAATTTGAAAATCCGACAAAGTCAGATCTTCAAGTGAATCAGGAAAACGTTCACATCCCTATTACAATTATTAGCGACGGCAAAGTTTTGAAGGAAAATTTAATTGAAGCTGGTTTTAATTACACCTGGCTTGAGCAGCAATTAAAGCAACAAAATATTTTTCGGACAGAGGAAGTTCTCTATGCAGAGTGGTTAGAAGGGAAAGGATTACATGTTCAGTCATTCTAACATCATCAAAAGAGGGACTGGTTTCAAATGAAGCCGGTCCTTTTTTCATAGTTAAACATATTCATTCAAGTGTTTCCCTTTTCCTGTATATGTTGCTACATAGTTATTCTGCTTCATTTTTTCTTTTAAGATATCTGCAAACTTTTGTTGTTCTGCCTGTGGGCTTTCACGGAGATGACGAGTATTCAGAGTGACTCCAGATGTTGGTATAACATGTGCATAATGTTGTTGAACTGAGACAGATCGATTAGCGTATTGAGTGTATGTATCATGTTGTATCGGTAAGATATATCCCATTTTTATCACCTCTTATTCTTTATTCCCCATATAATTGGAAGGTTAAACCATTTTCTTTCACTTTTCGTTCAGTTCTCGTTCTGTTATCATAGATTTTGTCGCTTCATTTATTCGCTTATACTAAATTTCTATATACATACGATGAACTATCCTATTTTAAGGGAGGAGGACAACAATGAATTCAGCAAAAATAAAGAAATCAATCATCTCCTTAACACAATTACCTCAGCAGGAAATCCAAAGAATCTATGAAGAATCTTTAAAAGAGGCAGTCGTTTGCAGGTGCTGCGGAAAACCGGTGAAGCTGTATTTAGGCATTAACCATCCTCCCTATTTTTATCACTCAAACAGAGAATTAAATGAAACATGCCAGAAGCAATTTCAGCTCGATTTTCCCAAACAAGAAGAAACACCAACTCATGAAACAATAGAGAACGACACTGCGCAAAATGGGTTTCGGTTACCAAAATCAAGAAGTATTGCTACAGCTGATAAAAAAGAAACAACAAAATGGTCTAAACCAAAAATTCTTAAAGGAAGAACTCCCTTTTCAGTAAAAGTAAAAGCCCCTGCGTCCCTATTGGGCATTCCACTAGATGTGGAACAAAAAGAAGCTGTCACAACGACTGAAGGACCTTTGCTTATTTTAGCCGGGGCCGGTAGTGGAAAAACACGTGTATTAACAACAAGAGCTTTATACATGATTGAAGAAAAAAAGATTTCACCTACATCGATGATGCTTGTCACCTTTACAGCAAAGGCTGCAAAAGAAATGCAGCAACGGCTTATTGCAAACTCTTCTGTCCAGGCTTCAAAGCTTAATCAATTGGTCATTGGAACATTTCATAGTATCTTTTATAAAATCCTTATCCACCACGATCGTGAGAAGTGGAATAGTCGACACCTGTTAAAATGGGATTGGCAAAAGGAAAGCTATCTAAAAGCCTCCTGCAGAGAATTAGGAATTGATGAAAAGGACTTTCCATTTGACCAAGCAATTCAACAAATCGGTTATTGGAAAAATACCATGCACATGCCCCAGTGTATAAAGCCTGCTGATGATTGGGAGCAAACCGCACTCACTCTTTATAGAGAATACGAGGATCAAAAACAACAGCGCGGTCAATTTGACTTCGATGATATGCTAGTAAAATGCTATGAGCTACTAAATGAAAATCCTGTTCTTTTATCTTCTTATCAACATCGGTTTCAGTATTTTTTAATAGATGAATTTCAGGATATTAATCCTGTGCAATATAAGCTTATTAAGCTATTATCCAGTCATACTAACAATCTATGCGGTGTCGGAGATGATGATCAAACTATTTATAGTTTTAGAGGCAGTCAACCGTCATTTATTTTAAATTTCAAACAAGAATACCCATCAGCAAAAGTGATTACACTCTCTGCTAATTATCGTTCTGATCATCAAATTGTCTCAACAGCAAATGATGTTATATCAAAAAATAAACAAAGACTCAGTAAGCAAATGATCGCACAATATGAAACGCCACACTCACCTGTTGCCTTTTTTCCATATGATGAAGAGGAAGAGGCTACAATGATTCTGCAAGATATGAAGGAGAAAATTGAAGCAGGAACAAAACCTGAGGAATTTGCCGTTTTATATCGTACACATACAGGTGGACGAGCAGTGTTTGAACGGTTTGTTCAATCAAGCATCCCATTTACTATTGAAAAGGGACAATCATCCTTTTATGAAAGAAAAATGGTACGTGGTATTTTATCCTATCTTCGCCTTAGTATGAACTCTGATGACAGCTCCGCCATAACGGAGTTGATACGCGCTTTATTTTTAAAACAATCGGTTCTCAATGATGTCAAAGCTTTATCCATCCTGCATGACTGCTCACTTGTTGAAGCTCTATTGCATGTAAATGGACTGCCTGCATTTCAAAAAGCAAAGCTAAAGAAAATCATCCCAAGGATCAACTCTCTTCAGCATGAAAAACCGGCTGTCGCATTAACGATCATTGAAAAAGATTTAGGATTTGTTGATTACTTAAAGAAGCAAGGTAATGAAGGAAATGCAATGGAAAAGGGCTCGGATGACTTGAATGATTTAAAGGTAGTTGCGAAGAAATTCATGACTGTTACTGATTTTCTCCAGCATGTTGACCATATGATTGTGACACAGCAATCGTTAAAAACATCAACACAGGAATCCGGAGTCCAGCTTATGACGATTCACCGTTCAAAAGGCCTTGAATTTAAATATGTCTATGTATTAGGTGTTGTCGACGGCTCCCTACCACATGATTTCGCTTTGGAGTCGGCTCGAAAGGAAAAGTTCGAACACCTTGAGGAAGAACGACGATTACTTTATGTGGCGATGACGCGGGCAAAAGAACATTTATATTTGTCAGTTCCCTCTTATCGGAGAGGACGAAAGGCTGTCCCTTCCCGGTTTATACGGGGAATGATGAAATAAGTTAGAAAGAAGCTGCTCTAATGCTTATTTCATTTACAAAATCAGCTCATTCTTGTAGACTTCCACTAGTTTTTTGGATTTCAAATTTTTTTCAAGTTTCTTGCAAATTCTTAATCTATTTTGCAAAAGATAGCTTCTTTTTGCAAAACTTAATTTTCTACCCTACTATAAAGGGTCTGACCAAAGTCAGACCCTTTTTTCTGTTTACTTCTTATTTATCATCTTAGAAATCGTATTAAAATCCAATTTCTCATTTCCGTTAACAATAGAGTTAACGATTTTATCTTCCATTTGCTTGTTAACTGGTTTATTGGCAATCTTAGAAACTCGTTGAATGACGCTGCGTACTGTTTTTTCATCTTTAAAGTTTGCACCTTGTAATGAGTTAGCTAATGAGAAAATATCATTCATATTAACGCCAGTTTTTCCTTCAAGATTCTTAAAGAATTTGCTATCCATTTTCCCGCCTCCTTAATTCATGATATTATCGTATGGAATTCCAATTAAAATGTGATAGGAAATTCATCTTTTTAATAAAATTCAAGCATTCCTGAACTCTTTAAAAAGACGAAAGTACGAGCAGCCTACCATGCTCGTACTTGGTTCGTCATTAAAGCTTCACACATTAGTTATAAAAAGATGCACCAACAATGATTAAAAGAATGAACAATACTACGATTAATACGAAAGTACTTCCGTAGTATCCGCCACCGCCATAACCATAGTTACCACCACCGTAGCCGTAACCCATGAGCATAAGCACCTCCTCTACCCTAACTTCTTTATAATCTATGTAGGGATTGAGGAAACGGTGTGGACGAATAACAGTGTTTTTGCCTTAATTTCACTTTGATTTTGACTTTACCCATTTTTCATATTCTACTGCTGCGCTCTCCATTCGATATTCAAAATCTTCTGTTGTTTGGTCTAATGTATTTAATTGGTCATGCAGTTCAGCCAGTTTCACATCTTCTCCAGACTGAATCCGATCATGCTTTTTCATAGTAGAATTCAGCCATCCTTCAAAAAACAGTTCTAAAATATTCATTTTTCCTCTCCTGTTTATGGCTTTTTTAGTTGATCATCATAATAATCTGCATATAGATTCCCATCAGAGTCGAGTTGAGCAAGGTATACATCCTTCACATTTCTTTTTTTCTCCTTCAGCTTACTCCTCACCCAATCTAAACTATAGCCACCCTCATAAATCGCACTTTCTAAGTAGTTTCCATCCATAATGACCGTTAACGGTGTTTTTTGTTTTGGACCTTCTCCGAAAAAATCTTCCCATTTTGTTGGCTGCTTTTCTTTTTTTAATAAAACACTTAACTCCCCATTCGTCTCTAATATGGCAAACTCAACATCAGAAACTTGAAAGATATTTTTCTTGCGCAGCTGTTCAAGTAATTCATCTGTACTATATTTTTCGTACTTTAGATTTTCTTCTAAAATTTTGCCATCCTGAATGAACGTAGTTGCTTTTCCTTCAACAACATCTCGAAATTTCTTACTTTTAAGTGAGATATAAGATATGACAAGGGGAAATAACGTCCATATTAAGATAGAAACCACTCCGTTCAAGATATTTAATTCAATATCCATCGTGATGGTCCCGGCAATATCTCCTACTGTTATGCCAACAATATATTCAAAAAAAGATAATTTGGATAATTGCTTTTTCCCAAGTAACTTCGTAATAAAAAAAAGACCACCGATAATGCAAAAAGAACGAATGACTACTTCAATCCAATCTGGCATATTACTATCTCCCTAACTTTTGGAATAAAAACTAAATTTAGTATGTGGATATATATGTAAAAATATGTAATGTGTTTTTTACCATTAAAAAGAGACTACTTTATCTAAGTAGTCTCTCCATTCAAACCTATTAAAAGCTACACACGTTTATTTTTCTTTCCACATCCGCAGCCACTCTTTTTTACCTTTTTAGGTTTTGACACAGAGATCATTTGATTCGAGTTAGTAGGTCTTCCGGAAGGATTCAAGTTTGCCTTTTTCATGATTATCCCACCTTCCTATCGATTTAATATAGCTTTTAGACGTTATGCTGAAGAAGTCAGTTGTTCTTTTTACCGTCTGCAGTCATTTAGCATCTATATCTCATCTTATGTGTAATTGCTTTTATGTTTCTATGTGTTTTGCCTATTCTATTAATTTCCCTACGATAGATTCAATGATTCCGGCTAATCCCGCAATGGCTAAAATCACAAGTAATGGTTCGGCACCTATTGGCCAAAACCACCACAATCCGCATAAAAAGGCTGTACACCAGACCCCTGTACACCAATAACAACTTAATAATTCACCGATCCATGCCCGTATTCCTTTTCCTTTAATTTCGATATAAATTTCGGTTTCACCGTTTTCGTTTATCTCTTCAATTTCACGATGGAATGGACTGCGAATAAAGGAGGTGATTTTATCGAAAACCATTAATCTCGTTAACCGAAAAGATGCCAATGCAATGATCAAAAATTCTACCCATGTGATCATCCCCTCCCACCTTTCTAATCATAATCTTTATACATTATGAAGGCATTTTTATTTTATGAACTTGGACATGTTAATTTTTTTATGTATAGGCCAAATCCCTAAACAGTCATTTGTCCATCAGCATTTATAAGAAAAATGGGTGCAAACCTGTATGTTTGCCTCATTCAAAACCTAGTGAATCTGCATTATATACAATTAAAAGGGAACACAGCATACCTCACGATTTTTTCCTCCCTAAACGTCCCATCGTAACGGTTAATCGTTGTGACCCCTTTTTACCTCTTATCGTGAAAGGAGTGAATTTGGATGTCAACTAGATGGTCTGCCTTAGATGATTGCAAATGTAAGCACAGTAACTCAAATACAACACAAGATGCGGTACAAACAAATGAGACAGTTCAAGTTTCAGAGGAATTTATCCACATTAAAGATTCCTGCAACGTTGATATTAAATCAACAGACACACAAGTAGCTGTTTCATTACAAGCAGCAATACAAGTAGCAATTGCATTAGTTATTAACTTAACAATTGCTGACAGCGCACGTGCTGAGCAAGTAACTCAGGATTTATTACAAAACTCTGTGATCAGGCAAGCAAATAAACAAAAAGTAATCATTGAGAATTCCCGTGACGTTACGATTACAACAACAGATACAGATGTAGCCATTTCTCTCCAGGTTCTAATTCAAATTTTACTAGCATTGTTAGTATCAATTGATATCCTATAAAACTGCCAGAGATAAATAAAAAATCTTTATGGGGAAGGGGTCGCTATGCGCTATTTCCCCTATCCATTTATGTTATGGAGGTGAACAACATTGTCTAATGATAAATTAAATCTTCAAGACATCTCACAAACAATGATGCAACTATTCGTTCAAGACGTATTAAGCAAAAATAACATCTCAGATGAAAGTAAAAAGAAATTAACGGACGACCAAAAGGAGCAGTTAAAAAAGGTAGTAGCAGATCTTCAAGCACAAGTGAATGAATTTGTAAAAGGAGCTCAGGCAAAGAAAGAAGAGCCTGAAAAAGTTGACGAAGCACCAAAAAACATGACACTGCGTGACATGTTGAAAAATAAAAAGAAAGACAAATAAACTAAAAATGGGTGAAAACACCAAGATGTTTGTCTTATACAAAAATAAAATCCTGACATTTAATAATAGTACATCGAAAGGAGGAATTAAAACATGCAAGCAAAACCATATGAGTGGGTTGCATTAGACCGTAATTCTTGTCATCCAACACACTGTGATTGTCATCATCACAACAACAATAATAACAATGAGGTGGCTGGAGCTAATGTTGGCAACTTCTTTGGCGACGATGCTCAAGTATCACAAGTAGCAAATCAAGTAAGCGAAACAGAGCAAATTTCTTCTGAAACTATCATCGTAAGAGATTCTTGTGACATTGATATTAAATCAACTGATACTCAAGTAGCTGTTTCCCTACAAGTAGCACTTCAAGTGGCAATCGCACTTGTTATCAACTTAACAATCGCTGACAGCGCTCGTGCAGAGCAAGTAACTCAACAATTACTTCAAGAAGCAGATATGAAACAAGTTAACAAACAAAAACTAGTCATTGAAAATTCAAAAGATGTAAAAGTTACAACAACTGACACAGACGTTGCAATCTCACTTCAAGTTCTTCTTCAAATCTTAATCGCACTAGTTGTTAACATCGACATTTTCTAATGACAAGAAGCAGGGGCTGCCCTGCTTTTTTATTTTTATGTTTTTATCCCCAACTGATAAAAGATCATATTATATGTGTATCAGCTATTTCTATTGTTATTAAATTGTTTCCCATAGATTGTTGCTTTTAAGATACTATAATAACACTATAGTGAAATGGAGTGGATGACACTCGACTCCTGCGGGAGATGAGGAAAGGCCGAGACCCCGCAAGCGAAGCTGAGGAGGCTCTGCTTCCTCCCCGGAGCATGGAGTGTCTGGAGCACAATGGAACGGACTATTTTTAAACTTATAGTAATGAAATATAAGGAAACTTGTTCTTAATAAGACAAGTTTCATCCCTTTTTTTTTGATACATTCACCTAAAAACTTTCTGGATGAATACATACAATATAGACGATAACCCACACCAACTAGTCATTTCCCACATAGTCTGTTAAGGACTAAAGTCAATAAATCATTTAAGGAGATGACTATTCAATGGGTTGCAAAGATAAAAAAGATAGAGACAATAATTGCGTATGTGAAGCCGTTGAACAAATTTTAGCTGAACAAGAAGCAGTAGAAGAAATTAAATGCCCAACTAGCTGCTTCAGCAATTTATTAGGCCCTGTCTCTGGTCCGCAAAGAGATACAATTCCTTTCATCCTTTACGGAAAAAAAGGTGAACTCTTTAAAGCATTCGGTAATGTTGGTGGATTCAACGGAGACATGACTTGCTTCCAAACAATCTTCTTCCGTGTTGAAGCTGTTGAAGATTGCTGTGCAACATTATCATTATTACGTCCGGTTGATGTTGATGGCAATACGCTAAGCGTATGTAATCCTTGTGACGAAGATTTCTTCGGTCTTGAGAAAACTGACTTCTGCATCGAAGTAGACCTTGATTGCTTCTGTGCTATCCAATGCTTGTCACCGGAATTAGTGGACCGTGTTGCAGACGAAAGAAAAAAATGCCACAAATAAACGGATAAACATCAAAGACTGCTGAACAATCGGCAGTCTTTTCTTTTTAGATTGTATCAAGATTTTTCAGAAAAATAGGCCCTTTCCCTAGAACCTATCAACCATTTAATTCTTATACTATTAATAAGAACTATTGGTGGGAGGGAGATCAAAAATGAGACATAATAATGCCTTTAACTGTGTATGTGATGCGGTTGAAAATATACTGAATCAACAGGAAGCTGTCGAAGATGAAAAATGTCCAACTAGTTGTTATTCAAACCTTCTAAACCCAGTCAAAACACTGGGAGATACAATCCCCTTCATTCTGTTAAACGAAAAGGGTGAGCCATTTAAAGCATTCGGTCATGTTGGTGGGGAATGCTTTGAAACAAATTTTTTCAGAGTCGAAGGGATTCATCATTGCTGTGCAACACTGCGGCTACTGCTTCCAATCGATTGTCACGGACATGTTGCTCATAAAATTTGTGATGTAAAAGAGCTTGTTAAAACAAAAAATTGTGTAGAGGTTGACTTAAGCTGTTTCTGTGCAATTCAATGCTTATCACCCCGGTTATTAGTTGATTAAAGATCTGGTTTAGAAAAAACTTGGCTTGTCACCAAGCCCTAATGGGTATACTTTCTGATAGTACAAAAAAAGTTAGACACAAATGTGCCTAACTTTTTTTGTTTAAGTACGTTAGAAACCTAACAAATTAATTTCTTTAATTTGATTTAGCGGTATATCAATCGGTTTAGAATGGGTTAACGAGCGAATTGTAACAATGTCATTTTCTTCTGTCATAATTACTCCACGGTACGTTTCTTCAACTGTACTGATCTGACAAAGTGTCCTAGGCATATTTTTCGGTAGATGTTTAAAAAACTCAATTTTTTCTTGAACGTTCATCTTGGTAATAGGTTTTCTTTGCTTTCGATACTGCTTAACTGTAGGTTCTTCTTCTACCTGTTCTTCCTCTTGAATCTCCACAGCCGTACTAACAGCCCCTTGCAGTTCAGTTTCAACTGCTTCCTCTACTACAGTATTAACAGTAACTTCTGATTGTTTTGGCTTCTCCACCACTTTTTGTTTTGCTTTTTTCACTACATATGACTGCATATTAACATGAACACCGTCAGAATCAGGCTGAACAATATACATAAGGGGCTTCATTTTGTAATTTTGCTTATTTGCCATTCGTTTCCCTCCTAAACAAGAGTCTACACACTCAACATGTTATGCGGGAGTACTGGGTAATGTGCCTATTTTCTGGGCTCTAGGATTTTTTCTTAGAAAAACACGACTTACCGCCAAGAATGGCGGAAGTCGATGTCTTTTTTTACACTTTAATCCTTTAATATAGTTAACCTTTCTTAAAGTATAAAAAAATCGACTTAACCAAACGGCTAAGTCGATTTCTACTATGATCAAGAATTATGCTAAGATATGGTATCCTGAGTCAACGTGAAGATTTTCTCCAGTCATTCCTCGAGATAAATCACTGAATAAGAATAATGCAGTATCTCCAACTTCTTCCGGAGTTGTTGTGCGGCGAAGCGGAGAACGCTCTTCAATATCTTTTAAGATTGAGTTAAAGTCACTAATACCTTTTGCAGAAAGAGTACGAATCGGACCAGCGGAAATTGAGTTCACACGGATACCGTCTTTTCCTAGATCACTTGCTAAGTATCTTACACTTGCTTCTAAAGAAGCCTTTGCAACACCCATTACATTATAGTTAGGCAGCACACGCTCTCCACCCAGATACGTTAGCGTCACAATGCTTCCGCCTTCTGATAATAGACCTCTCGCTTCCTTAGCAACAGCTGTTAGAGAGTATGAGCTAATGTTTTGTGAAAGCAGGAAACCTTCACGTGTTGTGTTTAGGTATTCACCTTGTAATTCTTCTTTATTAGCAAACGCGATACAATGTGCAATACCGTGAATCACTCCAACTTGTTCCTTAATTGTGGCAAAGCATGTTTTAATTTCTTCATCATTTGTAATATCACAAGGTAGAACAAGTGAATCATTACTTTCTAATGATTCAGCTAACTCGCGAACTGATTTCTCAAGACGTTCACCAGCATATGTAAAAATTAATCGTGCTCCGGCATTATGTAAAGAACGTGCAATTCCCCAAGCAATACTGCGTTTATTCGCTACACCCATTACGACAATATTACGTCCTTTTAATGATAAACTCATGTACATCCTCCTTAAATTAATACATGTTATTAGTACCTGGTTATAATTATATCACTGATTTTAAAAAAGTGCTATTTCATATTTTGGTTGCTTTTAGGGAGAGAAATTCTGCAGCAGCCTGTTTCGGAGATTCAGCTCCACTAATGGCACTTATAACTGCCACACCATTTGCTCCTGCTTCATAAACAAGATTCGCCCGATCAAGTGTAATTCCACCTATCCCGACAATCGGAAATTGTTCCAAACCTGATCTTCTTATTGTTTTAATAAGGTCAGGCCCCACCACCTGATGAGCATCTGCTTTTGTTTTAGTAGGAAACATCGGTCCTACTCCTATATAGTCGGCTCCATCTTTTACTGCCTGTTGGGCTTCTTCGACTGAATGTGTAGAAATTCCCATCCACATGTTCTCACCAATTTGTTTTCTTGTCTTATATGGGGTACTATCATCTTGTCCAATATGCACACCATCAGCTTGAAGCTCTAGAGCAAGCTCAATATCATCATTGACAATAAACGGAATCTTATTCTTTTTACAAAGCTGTCTTAATTTTTGCCCCAGATATAAACGGTCTTTTTCTTTTAAAGTATCATCCCCTTTTTCCCGAAATTGAAATAACGTGATTCCACCTTCAATTGCTTCAGCCAAAGTCTTTTCCGGATCAAAAACATGACAATTTGTCGATCCCATAACAAGATATAGTTTTAATGCTTTAGATACATTCATGATTATGTCTCTCCCCGCCAAAAAAACTGACTCCACAAATACACGGCAACTAATCTGTAGATTGCCTCGCCTTATCAGAGTCAGTCCTATTTTTATTATGAACTAAATATAAGATTCTTTTTTCGATATGCCCAATGGTTTGTTGGGCCGTGTCCTTCGCCGATTCCTAATTGGTCATCGATTGCTGCTTGTATGAATTCCTTCGCTGTACTTACGGCTTCATGCACGGTTTTTCCTTTGCTTAGTTCAGCCGTAATGGCTGCGGCAAATGTACAGCCAGTTCCATGAGTATGCTTTGTTTCTCTTCGTATACCCTCAAATGATTCGAAGCTGTTTCCATCATATAACAGGTCGATCACGACTTCTCCTGTTATATCATGGCCTCCCTTGATCATGACGAACTTGGCGCCAAGATTGAACAACTTTTTAGCCGCTTCTTTTTTATGCTCAAGCGTTTGAATTTCCATTCCTGTTAAAACCTCTGCTTCAGGGATATTTGGAGTGATCACTTTAGCCAGAGGTACTAAGGCTGTCAGCAGTGCACTGACTGCTTCTTTTTGCAAAAGCGACTGTCCGCCTTTCGCGATCATAACTGGATCAACTACTATATTCTCCCACCCATAATACTGGATGCGATCAGCAACTACCTGAATCATTTCAGCATTAAAAAGCATACCTGTTTTAATTGCAGCCGGCTTCAAATCAGTAGCAACCGAATCGATTTGATTCTTTAACGCATCAAGACTAAGCGGATACACCCCTTGTACTCCTAATGTATTTTGGGCTGTTACAGCAGTAATGGCTGACATTCCAAACACACCAAGCTCCTGAAAGGTTTTTAGATCCGCTTGAATACCAGCTCCTCCTCCAGAGTCAGATCCGGCAATTGTAAGCGCTCGAGACACTGTCATGTTTCTCCCTCTCCCTACTACCCAACGTAGCGGTGATAAATCTTCTTTGCTTCCGATATATCCTTTGTTCCATGAATTAAGGCACGCCCATCTTTAAACAGAACGATTCTATGCTCTCCAAATGTAAATGACATTAAAAACGGATTTTCTAAAAATGCATCTGCAAGCGGCTTTACTCGTTCAGCCACTTGTGCAAATGAAAATTGTTTTGTCTCACTTGGTCTGATTTGTACAGTATCTCTTCCACATAGAACGGCAGCCTTTGTTTCCATTTCAGCTGTTAAGTAAGGGTATACTGGATTTGTTCCACATGTCGGGCAAGCATTATTTTTTAGACGGTCCATGTTGATTGATGAATATTGATTTTTCCATAAGTCAAAGGATACAAGCTTACCACGTCTATTTTCTTCATCTCCCACCAGAAGCTTTAGCGCTTCTGATGTTTGATGTGAAGCTACCATGCTTACGATTGGTGAAATAACCCCCACCGTATCACATGTCATTCCATCAAACGGGATATGTTTTAATAGGCAGTGCAAGCAAGGTGTTTCGTGAGGAATAATGGTAAAAGATAAGCCATAACTTCCAACACATCCACCATAAATCCATGGAATCTCATGTTTTAATGCCACATCATTTATAAGTAATCTTGTTTCAAAGTTATCGGTGGCATCAACGATTAAATCCACACCTTCAGCAAGTTCTTCAATATTGGCCGATGTTACATCTTCAACATATGAATGAACTTCTACTTCTGAATTTATTTTTTTCAGATGAAGCTTTGCCGCAATAGCTTTAGGGATTCGATTCTGTGCATCTTCTTCTATATAAAGCTGTTGCCGCTGCAAATTGCTCCATTCTACATAATCACGGTCAACGATTGTTAGTTTTCCTATCCCTGCGCGGGCAATCATCTCGGCATTTGCGGTACCCAATGCACCTGCACCAACTACAAGAATATGTTTCTTTCGTATTTGCTCTTGACCTTTTTCCCCGATTGGAGAGAATAGTATTTGTCTAGAATAGCGTTCCATTAAGTTGTAATCATTCCTTCTGTTGGACTACTTGCGATGGCATAGTCTTTTTTAGCTATTCTACCAGCTTCATACCCTAATCTGCCAGCTTCAATAGCTAGCTTCATCCCTACAGCCATTTTCACAGGATCTTTTGCAGCAGAAACAGCTGTATTTAAAAGGACACCATCAGCACCGAGTTCCATTGCCAATGCAGCATCTGCAGGAGAGCCTATTCCGGCATCAATAATAACAGGCACGTTTGATTGTTCAATAATAAAGGATAGATTAAGAGGATTTAATAATCCTTGACCAGAACCAATCGGTGAAGCACCAGGCATAATTGCATGAACACCTAATTCTTCTAATCTTCTTGCCAGAACCACATCATCTGATGTATACGGTAAAACAATAAATCCTTCTTCTAACAGCATTTCGCTCGCTTTTAATGTCTCAACAGGATCTGGAAGCAATGAACGGTCACAGCCGATCACCTCTACTTTAATCATGTCACATAATCCTGATGCTTTTGCAAGCTTTGCAATTCTCACTGCCTCTTCAGCCGTTTTTGCACCCGCGGTATTTGGCAACAGTGTATATTTTGATACATCTAACTGTTCAAGGAAATTCGGCTGAGATTCTTCGAAAATATTCATTCGACGAACCGCAAACGTCAAAATCTCTGCTTCTGACTGAGCAACAGCTTCCTTTTGAATTTCGAATGACGGGTATTTTCCTGTCCCCAATAATAATCTTGATTGAAATACTTTATCAGCAATTTTTAACATGTCAATCATCCTCCTCCTACAAAATGAACTAATTCAATTTCATCCCCATGTTGAATGGTTGTTGAATCATATTGATCTTTTACAACAATTTCCCGATTATGTTCTACGATAACCAGACGGTTTTCCAACTGATAAAAAGCTAATAACTGCTGAACTGTTTTAACATCTTCCTTCAGATCAACCAGCTCTCCATTAAGCTTTATGCTCATACGATCACCTCATTAGACTGTGCTAAATTTCTCGTTACAGAGAATGCTCTCACATAGTTTTCATCTATCTTTTTCTTTAAAATAAAATCCCTTATCATCGTTCCTGTTTTAGGAGCAAGCAGGATTCCGTTTCGGTAATGTCCTGTTGCAAATAGAATATTATCATCTTCAGGATGCACTCCAATATAAGGTTTTCCATCCTCCGATTGTGGCCTTAACCCTGCCCAGGTGCTTATAAGTTGCGCAGATGATATCCCCGGCACGAGCGGGGAGACCTTTTCAATTAACGCATGAATTCCTCCTAAAGATGGTGATGTGCTCCAGTCATCCTCTACCATCGTGGCACCAACGACAAATCTTCCATCACCTTTAGGAACAATGTAGCAATGATCATAAAAAATTGTCTTTTCCAAATGCAAAGTATTACTTTTTACTGCCAGGCATTCTCCTTTAACAGGCTTCATGCCATTTGGTAACCCTAACTGTTTAAAGAAGTAACCGCTCCAAACGCCATTCGCTATAACTACTTTATTACAAGTAAAGTCTCCTTGTGGTGTACTGAGTATATAGTCATTGACCGATGTTTTTTTTATGGACTGAACAGGAGCATTCTCGATAAAAGTTGCACCAAGTAAACTAGCTGATTTTGTAAATGCCTCACAAACATGTATTGGTGAAACATGACCATCCTCGGGGATATGAAGTGCTCCTTCAATTTCACTTGAAACAGAAGGTTCGTGATTTAAAACCGTTTCCCTTGTGTGCCATTCAAGTGCTTCATGATGTTGTACCGCTTTTTTTAAAGCTACGGCTTCTTCTTGAGATAAAGCTACTTTATACATTCCTTTATCAACTAGTTGAATATGAATCTGTGAAAAATTAGAAAGTTCGTCTTGTAATAGATGATATTGTCGTTGACTTTCCTTTGCAAACTGGAAAAAAGCATCATTCTGTTCAAGTTCAGAATTTGCTCCAAGCATTCCTGCTGCTGCACTTGTCGCACCAGATCCACCTTTATGACGATCCAACACAAGGACAGAGATACCTTCTTTTGCCAATTGGTAGGCAATCGATTGACCAATGATTCCGCCACCAACAATTCCTACATCATAGTGCTTGCTCATTGTATCTCTCCTCTACTACCTTCTTTAATGTCAACAATGCACTCTTGGGGTCTTTGCTCTCCATGACATAAGACATAACCGCTACACCATGTACATTTGTTCGGTTTAGTTGATCAATCGTTTTGGGAGTAATTCCTCCTATTGCGATAACCGGTATCTTGACGTTTTTACAAATGTCCTTCAACTGCTCGACACCCCGAGGCAAAAGATCTGCTTTACACGTTGTTTCAAAAATATGCCCATATAATAAATAATCTGCGCCTTCACGCTCACATTGAATCGCTTCCTCTAAAGAATGAATCGATCGGCCGATTCTAAATGAAGGCCTATATTTTTTTACTTCCCGAATCGAAAAGCCATGGCTTGGTAAATGAAGATTAGGTATGTTTTGTAAAACAGCCACATCCATTCGATCATTTATGACGAGCTTTTCCTTTGGTACACCTTTGTCCACTAACACAGATAAGAGATCCATTATGTCTGAAGCTGATTTTGTTTTTTCTCGAATGTGGATATAATCCACTTCCGTGTGAATGATTGACAATCTAGATATCAGTTCATTTATGGTTTGCTTACCATCTGTTATGACATGGAATTCCATTACGATCACCTAGTTCTTTTATGGCAAATAAAAAAACCACTTTTCTATAGAAAAGTGGTTTTACATACATTTTTATATCATGCAGTAATCCACTTCCCTACGCTGGTATGAACCAGATCAGGTTATAAGGGTCTTAAAGAATCACTTTAATCTCAGCCCATTGTATAGGGCTCCCCTAGCGGTTGATTGCCAATATTTATTTGTTATTTATTAATATCATACCAAATGTGTGCGAACTTTCAAGAAAGAATTGAAATAAAATAGCGTTTGAGAAACTTTATACTCTATTTTAATGTGAAAGTATGTCGTTCCATTCCACTCCAGACACTTGCTTTCCGCGGGGAGGAAGCTGAGCCTCCTCGGCTTCGCCTGTGGGGTCTCAGCCTTTCCTCAATCTCCCGCAGGAGTCAAGTGTCTTCCGCTCCATTACACTATCGACTTAATAATAAATATTCAAAGATTAATCTTTATGAAAAAGCAATCATTAAAAATAAACAAAATACATTATCCTACAAATATCAGACTAACTCCAACTCCTGTTTAAGTTCATTCACATATTCTCTTGAGCCTGTGACGATGAGACGGTCGCCGAGTTTAAGGTCTGTATCACCGTGAGGTACAATGGAATCTTTTCCTCTAAAAATTCTTACGAAAATGATGTCACCAGTAAACGGAAAGTTACGTAATAGAATATCATCGTATTTTGGATTGTTTAAATTGATTTGGTAAAGAGTTGTTTCTTGGTTTGTCAAAATTCTCATCACACTTGGTGCTTCAATTAAAGCAC
Organism: Metabacillus niabensis; assembly: GCF_020524345.1. Lineage (GTDB taxonomy): Bacteria > Bacillota > Bacilli > Bacillales > Bacillaceae > Metabacillus > Metabacillus niabensis_B. The sequence continues at coordinate 37,020 of NZ_JAIVLH010000030.1, read as the reverse complement.
GCAGCACTGTATTCGTAGATAGTAGTGTTGAGAAGATGTCGATTTCTTCATCTTTTAACTTACTTGCTAAGTCTGGTGAAGCAACACTCGCAATTACCCGATTAACTTGTTCTTCTTTTGCATACAGGGCAATCGCAGCATTTTTCTGTTCATCTCCAGTTGCCACAACAATCATATCAACATCAAATGCATTCTGTTCTTTTAAAGCATCAACCTGAAACTCACTAATTTCTTTGATTTCGAATAATGATTCAGCTATTTGCTTATCAATTTTGTCTTGTTGAATATGATAAACCGTTGTTTCATACAGATCTGGATTTAATTCCCTTGTTACAGGTAATGTCATTTGGTTTGCACCAATAAATGCCACTTTAATTTTTGTAGGCTCTGCTTCCGTTTTAGGGAACAGCTTTTTAAAGAATATTGGTGTGACAATACTCGTAATTACAGCAACTAAAATCAATGCCCCTGACATTTGAGATGTAATGATTTCCATCCTTTCCCCGATTGTCGCTGCTGCAATAACTAAAGATAAGGTTGATGTTAACAAGAACCCAGAAGCTAAAGTGGTTTTCATGTCATACCATTTTTTCAAATACAATACGGGTACAATTTTAGAAATTAGTAAAGCGATAAACAATAATGGGATTAATATGAAAATTTTAGGATCTTGGAATAATGCCCATATATCTAAATCGACCCCCACCATTACAAAGAAAATCGGAATGAGAAAACCATATCCAAACGAATCAAGTTTTTGAACCATTTCTTTGTTAGGAGATAGGAGTGATACTAATACCCCTGCTAAAAAGGCTCCAAGGATATTTTCTGCCCCTATAGTCTCAGAGATTGCCACTAATAAAATGATTAAAGTAAAAACAGCACGAGTCCCAATTTGAATGGTTCCCTTTGACATTGTTTCAATGAACGACCGATTCATAAACGTTTTTCCTAAGAAGTAAAGCGCAACACCAGCTCCAAACAGAATGAGTAGCAGCCATGTATTGCTTTCTCCTCCTCCATATATAGAGGCAAAAACAGCAAGTAAAATCATCGTTACTAAATCAGCAATTACAGCGACCAGCAAAATAATTTGACCGATGTTGGATTTCATAATGCCGGCATCTTTTAAAGTAGGAACAACAACACCTAGCGAAATGGTTGAAATGATCAATGTCATGAGGAAGGCATTGTCCATTAAACCGATCCAGACAAATATGTAAGAAAGTAATAATGATAAGGCAAATATCCCCACAAAAATAATAGTTGAAACTAAGAATGTATTTGGAGCATTTTTCCCTGAAGGAAGCTTTTCTTTCTTCTTCCCTCCCGCAAATGCTGTAAAGTCGATTTCAAGTCCACTAAGAAACATTAGGAAGATAAAGCCAAGCATTGATAATGTCTCCAACCACATATCCTCGTGAACAATATTGAAGCCGCTTTTCCCAATAAATAACCCGATGATAATCTCAGCTACCACAACCGGCATAAAATTTAATTTTAAACGGTGGAGTAAAATTGGGGTTAAAAAGGCTGCGAGAATAACAATAACTAATGAAGTTACAGAAGCTCCGTGCATCCTATCCCTCCTTTTTATTTTTTCTATAATTGAAATGGTTGAATGCAGAAATGAAGATACTCGTATTTCACTGCATTCAACCTCATCATTTTTCATTGTGACCAAAAGTTGTTTGAGATAATTCTAGTTCCTATCATATACAAATTTAATTTTGAATTGTATTAATATGCTTGCCGTTGTTAAATCAAATATTGCATAAACAATGTAGCCATTCCAAAATAAATTAAAATACTAATAATATCATTAATCGTTGTAATAAAAGGTCCTGATGCAACAGCAGGGTCAACCTTTAGTTTGTGCATGATTAGCGGAATGAATGCTCCTGAAATGGTCGCAACTGTTAATGTAGCCAAAATAGACACACCGACTAATATTCCCAGAAAAAGTGTCCCCTTCCAAATAAAGACAGTAAGAGCAACAACAATTCCACATATTGTTCCTGTAATGAGTCCAGTGCCAGCTTCCTTGAATACCATTTTGCTTAAACTTTGATCTTCGGTGTCTCCTAATGAAATTCTTCTAACAGCAACCGCTAATGCCTGTGTCCCAGTGTTACCGGCCATTCCCGCAATTAATGGAATAAAAACAGCTAAAATGGCGACTTTGTCTAGAGTTTCTTCAAATCGTCCGATTAAACTTGCCGTAAACATTCCTAAGAACAATAAGATAATCAGCCATGGCAATCTCTTTTTAGCTGCTGAAAACGGATTTCGATCTGTTGATCCAACATCAGAAACAGCGGCTAATTTTGAATAGTCATCACTCGCCTCTTCATCAATAACATCAACGATATCATCAACTGTGATGATTCCTAGTAGATGGCCCTGAAAATCAACAACTGGAAGAGCTAAAAAGTTATAGTCCTTCATTTTTCTTGCGACTTCTTCTTGATCCTCAGCAACACTTACAGAATATACCCTCTCGCTCATAATCTCTGAAATCATTGTATCTGAATCACTTATAATCAGATCTCTTAACGAAATAACGCCTGCCAGCTTCTCTTCTTCATCAATGACAAACACATAATAAATAGTTTCTGCATTCGGTGCTTCCTGCTTCAATATTTGCATGGCAGAGTGTACTGTTTGATGGGCATGAATGGAGATATACTCAGTTGTCATAATACTACCTGCAGTATATTCTTCATAATGAAGCAACTCCCGAATTTCTTCAGCTGCATCATCATCCATAATCGTTAAATAGCTTGCAACCTGATCTTTATCTAATTCATTCAAAACGTCGACTGCATCATCCGCATACATCTGGGCAAGCATCTGTGCCGCAAATGTGGGATCCATTTCAGATAAATAGGTTTCATATTGACCGTCTTCATCCTCAATATTTTCAAACACTGCAGCCATTTCTTCAGGAGAAAGATATTGATATACTGTATTTCGTTGATCAAGATCAAGTTTAATAAATACATTTGCTTGGTCATATGGATGTTGCTCTAAAAAAATGGAACGGAATTCATCCATATTTTTATCTGACAAACTTGTTAGAAGTGCTTCCACTTCATGTTCTGCCTGTTCTTTTATTTCTGACATAAGTTGTTCCTCCTCTCTTTTTAATCGATTGGATCGTTTATATTTATATGGAAAAATATCTCATGCGTTCGACAAAAACTTATATCCTTCTACATATTGTGCTTCTGTCCATAATAACTATAATATTCTATATACAAATGATGAATCAATAAGTTGACGACTATTTACACAAATGAAACATTTCTGAAAAGTGAAGTGACCTGCAGCATAACAAAAAACAAAATAAATTGTACATTCCACATCTTTTTAAAAAGGATTCTTTGCAAATCGTTCACAATCCTTTAAGATTGTACATGATACAATGAAGATGGACTGTTTTTCAAGTTAAAAGATTTTAGAAAGGGATCGGCTATGACAAATGATAAATCCCCTCAACAACAAATAGATTATACGTTAATTTTCATATTGTTTTTATTAGCGATTGTCAGTTCAGTCGCGATTAATAGTGCTGAATCAACATTACCTGCAACCCTGCAAAGCATCAATTTTTCGATGAAACAAATTCAGTGGTACATTATTGGTGCAGTTGCCATTGCAGTGACAATGCTCATTGACTATGATCGGTTTAGACAGCTTGCTTGGTATTTATATGGTTTTGGCTTTTTACTTTTACTTGGTTTAGAAATATTACCGGAAGGAATTGTTCAAACCATTAAAGGAGCAACAGCCTGGTATAAACTTGGACCATTTGGTAATTTTCAGCCATCAGAGTTAATGAAAATTATCATTATTATCGTCTTGAGTAAGGTTGTCGCTGACCACCGAGAGAAGTATCCGCAAAATACAACAACAGATGACTTTCTTCTTATCGGAAAAGTAGCCGCTGTTGCCGGCCCTCCTATTCTATTGTTAATTAGACAACCGGATATGGGGATGACAATGGTATTTTGTGTAATTATTGCTTCTTTACTGCTTATTTCAGGTATTAAGTGGCGTATTATTCTGCCGGCCGTTATTACGTTTGTAGTGGGTGTTGGTACATTTCTTATTCTATTTTTTAAATACCCTGATATCCTTTTAAAATACATTCTAGGTGGTCAATCTTATCAATTGGACCGATTTTATGGTTGGTTAAATCCTTATGAATATTCAGGAGAACAAGGTTTCCAGCTTGTAAAATCACTCCTCGCTATCGGATCAGGAGAACTACATGGAAAAGGGTATAATAATTTAGAAGTTTATTTACCTGAGGCCCATACTGACTTTATCTTTGCGATTATTTCTGAGCAATTTGGATTTATTGGCGGCAGTATCGTTGTATCGTTATTCTTTTTACTTATCTACAGAATGATTCACATTTCTCTGGAAAGTAATGACCCATTTGGCAGCTATTTATGTACCGGTGTTATCGGGATGATTACATTCCAAGTATTCCAGAACATCGGCATGACAATCGGACTTCTTCCGATTACCGGCTTACCATTACCTTTTGTTAGCTACGGCGGTAGTTCACTGGCAACATATATGGTCGCAATCGGTATTGTTTTAAATGTCAGGTCTCGCACAAGAAAATACATGTTTGATTAAGACAAGTGGTACTCTATTTCTAGAGTACCCTTTTTATTACTAGCAAAACAATGATATGAGGTGTCTTCATATGAAAATCGATGTGATTGGTGATATACACGGATGTTATACAGAGTTTGAAGAGTTAACGAAGAAATTGGGATATGATTGGGAATCTGGTATGCCTGTTCATCCTGAAGGACGGAAGCTATCTTTTGTGGGAGATTTAACAGATCGTGGACCAAATTCTATTGAGGTTATTCGGATTGTATACCAGCTTGTAAAAGAGAATCATGCCCACTACTCACCTGGTAATCATTGTAATAAGCTTTATCGCTTCTTTTTAGGTAATAAAGTCCAAATCACTCATGGACTTGAAACCACTGTTGCAGAATATGAACAGTTAGCAACCAATGAGCAAGCTGATGTAAAAGCAAAATTTATGTGGTTATACGAATCTTCTCATTTATATCAAATTCTCGATAATGGCAAATTGATTGTTGCCCACGCCGGCATTCGCGAAGATTATATAGGAAAGAACACCAATGCTGTCAAAACCTTTGTGTTATATGGAGATATTACCGGTAAGAAAAATCCGGATGGAACACCTGTACGCCGCGATTGGGCTCAGCATTACCAAGGGAAACCAATGATTGTATATGGTCATACACCAATTAAAGAACCCAGACGGGTAAATCGTACAATTAATATTGATACAGGAGCCGTTTTTGGAAATAAACTCACCGCTTTCCGTTACCCGGAGGAAGAACTTATTTCCGTCCCATCCAGCCTGCCATATGATGAGACAAGATTTAGGGAAAAATAATGGATGTTCACTTCACTATAAAAGGCCCTACTAATAATGCAGTAGGGCTAATTAAGTAATTCTCTCATATCCTCAGGTATTTCCGTTTCAAATGTTAATTGCTTTTCTAACAGAGGATGCCAAAATGACAGCTGTGAACTATGAAGGGCCTGTCTTTTGATCTCGTTTTCATTTCCACCGTATAATTGGTCTCCACATAAAGGGTTCCCGAGTGAAGACATATGCACTCGGATTTGATGAGTTCTGCCAGTTTCAAGGACCAGCTCTACAAGCGTTTTATCCTCCAGTCGTTGAATGACCTCATAATGAGTAACTGCCACCTGTCCTTCTTCACAAACTTCTCTCTCGATAATACTATCTTTTTTTCTGCCAATCGGAGCTGTTATCGTGCCCTTATCCAGAGCCAATACACCATGCACGACTGCTTTGTACGTGCGATGGATTTGCTTGGTTTTTTGTTGAGTAGAAAATAAAGAGTGAGCAAATCGGTGTTTCGCAACAAGCATAAGTCCTGATGTATCTTTATCTAATCGATTCACAATGTGAACGGTCGAAGGTATATGATGTTTTTCATAATAATCAATCAATCCGTTCGCCAATGTTCCTTTTGTATGCTCCCGGGAGGGGATAGACGGGACATATGGCGGTTTATTAATCACTAAACAATGTTGATCTTCATAAACAATGTTAAATGGTACTTTGTCTGCCTGTAGGCCTGAGCCTCGTTCTTCCTCGGGAAAAATGATTGTTAGGACATCTCCTTCTTTTACCTTATGCCTGACAGTCACATGTTCCGAGTTAACTAATATGTCGCCGCCATTAAATTTAATATCTGTTAAAGCACGTTTAGAGATTTGCTTTGCTTTCACAAAGTCAAAGATGAGCATACCATCTTCTTCCTTGCGAATGGTCCACTTCAGATGAAACGCTCTGTTCATTATTTTTCTGTATTTCCCACAAATGAATCTCGTACACGATTCCAAAATGGAAATGGCTTAAATCGTGCAAATCGGACATTTTCATGGGCCACTCTACATTGAATGGACTTTACATCTTTATGCAGCAAGGTGAGATGATCAATCGTAACCTGAAAATCAACATCATTTACCGGCTTCAGCATACATGTATGATGCTCAGGTAAAATTAATGGTGATCCAATTGTTCGAAAGACTCTATTATTTATAGAAGCCATTTCCGCCAATTGAATCGCCCGTAAAGAAGGATGTAAAATGGCTCCACCAAGAGCTTTATTATAAGCCGTGCTTCCTGACGGTGTTGATATACATAATCCGTCACCTCTAAAGGTTTCAAACATTTGGCCTTTAATTTCAACGTTCATAACCAATGTTCCTTCAATACTTTTCACCGTACATTCATTGAGAGCCAAATACCTTGCCTCCCTGCCACCATCATTATGACGGACAATAACCTCTAAGATCGGATATTCAACAACCTGGTAAGGTGTTTTTGCTATGGCAATCACAAGCTTTTCAATTTCTTCAGGTACCCAATCGGCGTAAAATCCTAAGTGACCGGTATGTACTCCAATAAAGGCGGTTTTGTCCAGTCTGCTTTTGTAGCGATGAAATGCATACAACAGCGTTCCATCTCCTCCAACTGAAATCACGATATCCGGACATTCTTCATCATATTCCAGCTGAAAATCAAGTAAATAGGTTTTCATTTTTTGCATAATTGAGTTTGAAATTGGATCACCCTTTGATGAAATAGCAAATTTCATAGATACTACCCCTTTATTGTTTATTTTCATAATAAGGTTAGTGTTCAGCTTATTTTTTATCAGTCTTCCTTGAGAAAATAGCCTGGGCTTCTTGGATTTCTCCTCTTATCTGGGACATTTCTTCATCTAGTGAGTATGCAGCTTCAGCAGCTCGTTTTAAGCGGACTTTGATGTTGTCCGGAATGTTTCCACTGTATTTATAATTTAATGAGTGTTCAATCGTTGCCCAAAAATTCATTGATAACGTACGAATCTGAATTTCAACCAACAGCTTCTTTTCACCTGCAATGGTTTGTACCGGGTATCTTGCAACAAGGTGATAAGATCTGTAACCACTGTCTTTTTGATTTGTAATATAGTCTCGTTCCTCAATGATTTCCAGGTCGTTTCGATTTTTCAACATATTTACAACAAATCGAATATCATCAACAAACTGACACATCATCCTTACCCCTGCGATATCTTGAAGACCTTCTTCCAAATCTTCCATTGCTATATTTTTCCGCTTAGCTTTATCTAAAATACTAGCAATAGGCTTCACTCGGCCAGTAACAAACTCGATCGGAGAATTAGAATGTTCCAGCTCATATTGTGACCGAATGCCTCTTAACTTAACCTTTAATTCCTCCACTGCCTGGTTATAAGGAGCCAAAAAGGCTTTCCATTGTTGACCTTCCATCTATGTATCCCCCTAACACAACCGCCTGTTGTCCACTACATTTTAAGATAGAGAAAAAAGTTCTACTACCTTGCTCTCCATTTCATCTCCGTAATTTGCATTATCTTTAATATTTTCTAATAGATAACGTAATTCTTCTGTTAAATTTTCGAGCTCAATCTGCTTGGCCTTCAATTTCATAGCAACTTTATACTCTTTATCCAACGCTTCTTTTAATTGCGGCCAAATTTGATGAGGAAGACTTGCATAGACAAACTCATCCCCTGATTCTAATATATAAATAAAAGCCAATTGATCAGAATCAACAAGCATCTGTCCTTGTGCCTTTACATCACTTTGTTCCAATCCGGATGAAATTTCTCCCGGCTCCAAAATTAATACATGATCTTCTACTTTTGCTTCGACTAATTCAATTCTAGTATTCATACGAATCTCCTTCCATTACAATCCAAGATTATTTTACCATATTAAAAAGTTACATGATAACATTGCAGACTATTTAAATTCGAGAGATAATAAGAAATGCGGAAGCACCTGTTGAAGGTAATGGCTTTCGTTGAAACTCTGATTAGTGAGGTCAAACCGATATGTCACAGGAAATAGAAATAGAATTTAAAAACATATTAACTCGCAATGAGTTTACGAACATAAAAAAAGTATTTCAGTTGAAGGATGAACAGTTTTTTCTTCAGGAAAATCATTATTTTGACACCCCGCAGTTTTCTTTAAAAGAACGTGGATCTGCTCTTCGAATTCGAAAGAAACAGAATCAATTTGTCATGACATTAAAGGAGCCTGCACAAGTCGGCATACTGGAGACTCATCAAATCGTTACAAAAGAAGCAGCACAACAGATGATGGAAACAGGGATCCTAGAGGATGGACAAATTACTGAGAGAATAACAAGCCTTGGAATTAATAAAGCGGACATGAGCTATTTTGGTACTTTATCCACATTACGGGCAGAAATAAATTATAAAAATGGTTTACTTGTGATCGATCACAGCCGATATTTAAATATAGAGGACTTTGAACTTGAATATGAAGTAACAGATGAACAAGAAGGGAAAAAGGTTTTCGATAATCTTTTAGAAGAACTAAATATTCCAATTCGTGAAACGAAAAATAAAATTCGCCGGTTTTATGAGCAAAAATATAGTGAGATGAGGTAAGACTATTGGATATTAAAATGCAATATTACAAAACCATGCTTGAACTGCAAGCACTTCAAAGCTTTAATCAATCTGCTAATCAGTCAAGTAATTCCACTTTTGAAACGAATTTTCAAGAACTGCTAAAATCTTTCTTATCAGTCGGTACCAGCAGTAATAATGAAACAGTCCAACAGAATGTTATACCAACACTATCATCTTTGCCAATATCTTCGTTAATGAGTTCCCCTGTTGTAGATCAATTGAATCCTACTAGTCAATCGGACGCTCCTTTACAGGCAAACTCAATTGATGAAATCATTAATAAAGCAGCCGAAAAGTATGGTGTAGATGAGAAGTTAATTCGTGCTGTCATTATACAGGAATCCGGTTTTAACCCGTCTGCCAAAAGCCATGCCGGAGCAATGGGATTGATGCAGCTGATGCCTGCAACTGCAAGATCTCTTGGAGTAGATAATCCGTTAGATGCAGCCCAAAATGTTGACGGTGGAACAAAATATTTAAAACAAATGCTATCACGATACAATGGAGATGTTTCCCTCGCTTTAGCAGCATATAATGCGGGACCCGGAAACGTAGACAAATATGGCGGCATTCCCCCATTTAAAGAAACACAAAACTATGTAAGAAAAATCACGTCAACCTATCTGGTGTAAAGCAAACTTTTTAAAGGCCATCTTCTATGATGGTCTTTTTTTCACATGAGACAACTTATACATACTACCATCTCTTCCACATACAATAATGGTAAATATAACATTTGAGAGCGGTTTGTTTGAGATATGTAAGAACGCTTGTTAAAATGAATTTACATCAAAAACAAAAGCTACCTAAGATTCAATTTTAACGTACCCTGTTATTTAGCACATCGAAAAGGAGAAATCAACATGACGAATCAACATTTAACACCTTATGAAGCGATCGGAGAAGAAACACTTTCGCAGCTTGTTGATACCTTTTATTCTCATGTTCAGAAACACCCGTTACTGGCTCCCATATTTCCAGATGATCTCACGGAAACAGCACGTAAGCAAAAGCAATTTCTGACACAGTACTTAGGTGGACCACAACTTTATACGGAAGAACATGGGCATCCGATGTTAAGAGCAAGACATCTGCCCTTTGAAATCACACCTTCCAGAGCAAATGCTTGGATAAGCTGTATGCAAACTGCTATGAAAGAAACAGGCTTAGAAGGAGAAATAAGGGATTTTCTCCTTCATCGATTACAGCTAACAGCACATCATATGGTCAACACAATTGAACCGGAAGAAGAAAGCAATCAGAAAGAAGGCACAAGCAATGAAGGAACATCATGAGAAACAGAACGTATCCCTCTTCTTCTCCCATTGTCATGGGCATCCTGATAAACCAATTGAAATATATATGTTTGTTGATCCTCTTTGCCCTGAATGTTGGGCATTGGAACCAATTGTAAAAAAGTTGCAAATCGAGTACGGACGGCTCTTTACCCTTAAATACATCATTAGCGGACGCCTCGCAACATTGAATATTACGAAAAGAAAAAGCCCTGAAAAGCTCGCTCAAGCTTGGGAAAAAACTGCATGTCGTACAGGCATGTCTTGTGATGGTAAAGTATGGATGGAAAATCCATTATCAACTCCGTACCGTGCATCTCTTGCAATAAAATCCGCAGAATTGCAAGGTAGAAAAGCAGGACTTCGCTATTTACGTAAATTGCAGGAACTATTATTTATTGAAAGTCAAAATGTATCAGAAGAAGAAATTTTAGTAGATATTGCTAATAACGTAGGACTGGATGTAACTGAATTTCAAAAGGACCTCCATTCTGATAGTGCTGCAAAAGCATTGCAATGTGATCTTAAAATCACATCAGAAATGGATATTCAGGAAATCCCCACACTCGCTTTTTTTAGCGAAGAAGTTGAGCAGGAAGGATTAAAAATAACCGGCATTTATTCTTATGATATGTATGTACAGCTTTTAGAAGAAATGGTTGGTGACGTGATTAAACCTTCACACACACCTCCATTGGAAATCTTCTTACAGCATTATCGATTTGTTGCATCAGTTGAGATTGCAACTGTTTATAATATGACCATAACTGAAGTAGAAAAAGAGCTTAAAAAGCTGGTTCTTTCCCAAAAAGTTGAAAAGGTTCAAGCGAAACATGGAACATTTTGGAGATATATAGGAACCAAATAAAGGGATTGGGGATTGACTATAGTCAATCTCTTTTTTATGGATAAGAAAGTAAAGAAACTTCCGCTTCCAAAATAAAAAGACCCTATACAAAGTAAAGGGTCTTTTTTATATGTCTTAACGACAACAAAGGGGATGGGAGAAATTTTTCACGGTCAAACAAAGGGGTAAATGTTTGTTTGTGATTAATTTCACATCTATAATATATCAAAATGTGTCGACATTTGACAAGTAAGATAGCTCCTTTTCACAAAAAATTCACATTCAAATGATGTTTGCATGCACTTCTCGATGACTTAACCTGTCTCAATTTTCATGGATAATTGGCTCACTGATAACATATAAAATACTAAGAATTAATTCAAAGGGGGATTACTCATGAAAGGTAGCTGGATCCTGCTTCTAACCTTCATAACAATTGTTTTAATCATTATTAACTTATTAGCATTTATGGACATTTTCCCGCTATATATTACGTCTCCTCTACTATTTATTGCTATTTTTACAACTCTTTATTTTATTAACCATCGAAAAACGTTTAAAGGATTTTAAATAAAAAGGAATGTGCGTATGCATATTCCTTTTATAGTTACAGGTAAGAAAGTAAAAAATTTTGTACTTAGTGTAGGTGTCTAGCTCCAGCGCCTAGCCCCTCGAGGTCATAAGTCAATTTGGAATTGAAGGCAAAGATCGCCTTCTATTCCAAATCGCCTTATTTGCCCTAGGCTGGTCAAGGCGCTTGCGCTTTTCTAATAACTATTCACTTTCGCTAATAACTCTTCCATTTCATTTAATTTTTCTTCAAACACTTTGCAAGCTTCTTCGATCGGTGCAGATGAAGTCATATCAACACCTGCTTTTTTAAGAACTTCAATTGGATAATCAGAGCTTCCTGCTTTTAAAAATTCTACATAACGGTCTACAGCAGGCTGACCTTCCTCTAGAATTTGGTTGCTCAATGCTGTTGCAGCACTATATCCTGTTGCATATTGATAAACATAGTAATTGTAATAGAAATGAGGAATTCTTGACCATTCCAATCCTATTTCTTCATCAACTACAATATCTTCACCAAAGTATTTTTTGTTTAAGTCATAGTAAGTTTTTGTTAATAATTCAGGTGTTAGCGGTTCTCCATCCTGTGCTTTTTGATGAATGATATGTTCAAATTCAGCAAACATTGTTTGACGGAAAACAGTTCCTCTAAATCCTTCAAGGAAATGATTCAATAAATATAGCCGTTTCTTTTCGTCATCAATTGTATTTAACAGATAATGATTTAACAGTGCTTCATTACAAGTCGAAGCTACTTCTGCAACGAAAATAGAGTAGTTTCCATAAGGATATGGTTGAGACTTGCGTGTGTAATAGCTGTGTACAGAATGTCCGAACTCATGAGCAAGTGTAAATAAATTGTTTACATTATCCTGCCAGTTCATTAATATATATGGATTTGTTCCATATGCACCTGATGAATAGGCACCACTGCGTTTTCCCTTATTTTCATGTACATCAACCCAACGATTTTCAAAGCCTTCTTCAAGTATTGAGATGTAATCTTCTCCTAATGGCTCAAGACCTTTTAAGATATAGTCTTTTGCTTCTTCATAGGTTACTTCCATTTTCACATCTTTGATGAGCGGTGTATACAGATCATACATATGAACTTCATCAAGCTTCAGTACTTCTTTACGAAGCTTCACATAACGTTGAAGCAAATCCAAATGATCATGAATCGTATTCACTAAATTTTCGTAGACTTCCTCAGGAATATTGTCACTGCTTAGTGCTGCCTGCCTAGCTGAATCATAGTTTCTTACCTTTGCACTAAAATTGTCTTTTTTTACTGTCCCACTTAGAGTACTGGCAAAAGTGTTTTTGAATTCATCATATTTGCCATATACTGCTTTAAATGCCTCTTCACGTACTCTGCGATCTTCACTTTCTAAAAAGCGGATATATCGGCCATGTGTGATTTCTACCTCTTCTCCGTTTTCATCCTTAATTGTCGGGAAAGTTAAGTCAGCATTGTTCAGCATACCAAATGTATTGCTTGAAGAATCTAAAACCTCTGAAGCTTCAGCCAATAGTTCTTCCTTTTCAGCCGAAAGAACATGTGGACGCTGGCGATTAATTTCGTCTAAAGCATGCTCATATAGTTTCAGTTCTTCTTTTTCTCCTAAAAATTGCTTAATTTTCGCTTCATCAATTGATAGAATTTCCGGTACAATATATGAGCTAATACTTGAAGCCTGTGTGTATAAGTTTCTGGCACGATCATTTAATGCCTGGTATTTTGAGTTTGTTGTGTCCTGATCATACCTCATATGTGCATATGTATACAGTTTTCCTAAGCGCTCCATAACCTCGTCTTGATAGGAAAGAGCTTCATGAAGAGATGCTGCACTGTCCCCTAGTTTTCCTTTAAACTCAGCTACTTTAGGTAGTGCTTGTTGAACTTCATTATATTCTTTCTCCCAGGCATCATCTGTAGAAAAAATATCCTCTAATCTCCATGTATCATCTACTTTGATGTCACTTCTAGATGGTAACTTTTTTACTGCTGTTTGTTCCGACATATCATTTCCCCCTTTAACGTTGACAGCTAATGCGGAGCTTGGGCTCATTGAACCCATAAGTGTAAAAGCTGTAAGAAGAGATAACAGTTTGCTTATGTTCATATCCAACCCTCCCGAAGATCATTCTCCGCATGAGCCAATTAAAAATCATTCCTTATATAATCAAAGGGATTTTCAGTTGGATATGATTCCTTACTATCTCTATCTTCACCCCGCATTGCTTCTTTTGTCAAATAGTAAGTAGCTGCCCCAACACCTAACATCGAAGCCACCATTAAAACAGGATTATTTTTTCTCTTCATATTAAACATATGTTCACCTCTTTATGTTAATATCTCCCTTTTAATTTGTTCAAAAAATAAATTCCTATTCACTGTCGTATTTATATTGATCCTATTATTTTCACATCTTCCTTGAGCAGCTCTTCCATTTGGTTTGTCCACCTTATTTCTTTTTTCTTCTTCAATCGTTCCTCTTCTTCGAAAATAACAACTCCCAAGTCTGCAAGTTTCATGAGATATGTATTAATTGCTGAAGTAAAGGACACATGCTTTATTAAAGAGCGAGATGTAATGGAGCCATCATTCATTCTTATTGAGATGGCATGATAAACATCATGTGTACGAAATGAACCATTTAACGGGATAGCATGAATAAACAAGAGGATCCATCCCTGCCACACATAGACAGGAGATTCAAAAATATAATTATTGTCCAAAGGAAGAAATGCATAGGAAGGTAAATATGGAAGTGGCAGATGAACGGTTTGATATAGATATTGATGGAGTTTTGACGATTGTTTAGATTGAAAACCCGGGGCTTTAAGACGAAAACTTCTAACCTTACGAATCCACTCCTTATACAAATTTTCTTTTTTATAAGGTTGAAGTTTCATGACATCATGAAGCGAGCTTGACGGTAAAGGATAATGTTTATGTTCAGAAATAACTGTTCGTGAGGAAAATGGAAGAAGATGGTATAACACAATCATTGCCCTTGAATTAGGGCAATATGAAAATAGATATGGTGCTGAGTTTTCTTTTTTCAAGATAAAGTTCCATTGAAAAGGAGATAGACGATAGGACTGTGATGCTACTCTTGTTAGAGTTTTGGCACCTAAGATCCATAGATAGGAGATTCCTTCCTGGTGATATAGTTGTGACCTTTTTCTCAAAATTCTCGTATCAATTGTTGAGCATTGATATTCAATCGCAATCTTTTTTTGATTATATTTAATGAATAGGTCCGGGCGCTGCATTGTTTCTTGTAGATAAGGTTCGAGTTGTACAGATTCTATCCCTTTCTGACTAGTATACCAATGATACAAATCATGTTTTCCCCTCATATGATAGTCACTTTCAAGACTTCCTTTGACGGTGGGGCATTCCCCAGATTTTTTGTGTGCAAAATGTGCAGCGATAATAGAGCCTATTTTCAAATCTACTTCTTGATTACATGTTGGACAGTTGAAGATCCTTTCTTCCCTGAGCTTCATTAATTTCGTTCTTGACCACTTTGTTTCTGCAACATTAACCATCAATCCTTCCTGATCAATTGCGACAAACATTTGCTTCCCCCCTTTTCTATCCATTATCCATACGAAAGGGAATTTGACAAATGACGAAAAATAAACTTTTGCAAATAAAAACAACCAATTTCCACTGGTTGTTTTTATTTTTGTTTTAAAGCAATGGCGACATAAGCCTTGCCCCGGATTCAAAAAGTTTTACCGGAAGCGATCGCTTTGAAAACTGTTCTAAATTAATCTCTCTGGAATGATTTATATCATTTATATATGCGTCTACTAGCTTTTGTGTACTTCCCGTCCGGTATAGAAAGGCATTCACTTCAAAATTCAAATGAAAGCTTCTCATGTCCATGTTGGCTGTCCCAATGGAAGCTAGTTCATAATCAACAATAATAATTTTACTATGTAAAAATCCTTTCTCATATTCATATACTTTTACTCCTGCCTCTAATAGTTCAGGAAAGTATGATCTTGATGCATAATAAACAATTTTTTTATCCGGACGCTTTGGTACGAGAAGTCTAACGTCAATTCCACTTAATGCGGCAACCTTTAGTGCTGAGAGAATATCTTCATCAGGTACAAAATAAGGAGAAGCAATCCATATCGACTCTTTTGCAGAAATAATCATTGAAAAAAATAAGTTCTTAATAACATCCCATTTATTATCTGGACCACTTGCAATTAACTGCACCCCTCCCGTTTCCTCTACTGACTCTGTGTTAGATGCTAAATACAAATGATGTAAAAGTTTTTTATCTGTCATGTAGTACCAGTCTTGTAAAAAAATCATTTGTAATGTTCGAACTGCTTCACCCTTAATAAGCAGATGGGTGTCACGCCAATAACCAAAATAGGAATCTTTCCCCAGATATTCATCTCCTACATTCAAGCCCCCAACAAAGCCAACTTCTCCATCAATCACGACGATTTTTCTATGATTTCGAAAATTTATTTTATTGTTAAAGAAGGGAATTTTGACCGGTAAAAACGGAACCATTTCTATACCCGCTTTACTTAGTTCTTTAATATATTCTTTAGATAATTTCCAGCACCCAACAGCATCATAAAGAAACCTGATCTCAACGCCTTCTTTTGCTTTTTCAATCAGGAGGTTCTTTAACCCCTGTCCAACATCATCATCTCTCACAATGTAATATTCAAGATGAATATGATGTTTTGCTTTCTTAATTTCCTGGAAGATATGTTCAAATGTCTCAATTCCATCTGTTAACACTTTTGTCTTGGTGCTAAATGAAATAGGACTATGTCCTAAACGGTGAGCTAACTTAAACAATAATTGCTGATGATTCCCCATATGCTCAATTTTATCTTGATATGACTTTTGATTTCCCTCTATTTCCAAAAATGCTTTTTCATCTAAAAGAGCTTTTTTTTCAAACAACCGCCTCTTTTTAATATTTCTTCCAAAGAATAAATAAAAAAAGAAACCTACTAGAGGAAACCCCCCCAATACAACGAGCCATGTGATTGTATGAGATGGATGTCGATTTTCTAAGAAAATGACAATGCAAATAAATATAATGGAAAGTGTAAAAAGGACACTGACAGATCCAACAATCCAATCTCCCCAGAAGCTTTTGGTAATTAGGATAATGGAAGCAATAAGTGTAATAAATAGTAGTAATCGGAATGTAAATTTCATCGATTTTCACCTGTCTTATTTTTATTCTTACTTCCCTTCTTTTAATAAAACAAAACCTCTCCGGCTGTTTTTCAAAGTTTACTGCTTTATAGTTCTCACTATTTTATTACTTAAGAATCCTTTTTAACCCTATAATAGTAAAATAAAGTGAGACTTCCATCAGTAGGGGTTTTCTTCATCCTTCTGATGGTTAGCGAAACTTATCAGGCTAGATATAACGCCACATCCTTATGCTAGCCTGACTTGGACGTCCTGTCCTTCGTCGGACCTTTAAGGCAGTTATAGTTATTTCCCGCTTATCTTCTTTGCTTCTCTCGAATATTGAAGTGAAAATTTTTCCGCCTGATAAGGTGGGGTAAAAAACACAGAAAAAACCGATTCATGAATAATCGGTTTTTTCTGTTACTTATGATTTATTAGGAAAAGTGCTTTCTGATAACAGTAAGTGCATGATCTTTTGCAATGATAGATCCATATTCCTCAAGTCGGTGAATAGTCACCCGGGATTCTTGTCCATATTCAAGGAGTATACTTAATGTGTTCTCGATTTCATCATCACTGACCTCGTCATCAAACTCTATAAATAAATAATATTGTTGGTCGAGCGTGTATAAATGATTCGTCATCCCATTCAATTGCGAATATTTAGACAAGGAAATAATATGTTCAAGATCATTAAATTTTAATACAAATTGAAGCTGTTGCTCCATATCTTCCATGTGATCATCTTGTGAATCACTTGATTTATTAAAATGTTGATCCAATAAGGATTCAATATTTTCATCTACTGGCAGTTCTTTAAGCTTCTCATCAGAAATCGGAAGTTCAAGCTTTTGTCCGTCTTTGGATAATTGGGCCTTTGTCACAATAACTTCTAAACCTTTATCAAGTGCCTGAACTTGAATCCAAAGAGGTCCTTCAACCATAAATTCTTCTTCCTCATGGACTTCATCCATCATTTCCCAAAAAAGTTCTTCACTTCGATCACGATTATACCATATTTCATCACGATCAAATCCACGCTCTTCTATATCTAAATACGAAATATAAAACTTTACGGTATTCTCGTTAATACGTTCAATTTCCATTACTCAACCTTCCCTTCTATATAAGATGTTGAAGGGACAACCCCCCTCAGGGTAGTTGTACTTTACTACACTTTACCCAAAATTTCAACTATTTAACCCGGGTAAAGGAAAGTGTCAACATTCTCCTGAAAGAATGATTCACACTAATGTTCAAAACCTTCAATATTGAAAGAATCTTGTACTCCTATTTTATGATAAAAAGTGCTTAAAGGAAATAAAAAAACTCTGAATTTACAAAAACAGTTATTTACCTATATGAATCTTAAAAGCATAACTTAAAAATACAATCATATAATTTGTACGAGCAGTCAAAAAGCTGAAAAGAGGGTTTATTCGATGGAACACGATTTCTTGTTATCACTTCTTTTGATCATAGGAATTGATTTAGTCCTTGGTGCAGACAACGCCGTTGTTATCGCTATGGCATGCCGTAACTTACCCGTTGTTCAGCGCAACAAAGCGATTGTATTAGGAACAATGCTCGCAATTGTTATTCGTATTTTCATTACTTTAATTGCCGTTTATTTACTGAAAATACCTTTCCTTCAACTTATCGGTGGCGTTTTTCTCCTCTATATAGCGTACGAGCTTATTGTAGGGAAAGAGGAAGACACAACTAAGATAAGAAGTCATCCATCTTTATGGAAAGCTATTAAGACAATAGTTGTTGCCGATTTATTAATGGGATTTGATAATGTTCTTGCAGTAGCTGGAGCAGCGCAGGGGCATATGCTATTAGTAGCACTAGGACTATTTATTTCCATTCCTATTATCATTTGGGGAAGTAAGATCATCCTTGTCTTACTGACAAAATATCCATTTTTGATCTATATTGGTGGCGGCTTACTTGCGCTTACATCAGGAAAAATGATTATTGAAGAGCCTAATTTGCAAAATCTTTTTACCTCTTACCCTATGATTGAGCAGAGCATTCCCTATTTAACCGTGTCTTTTATTTTGTTAGCAGGTCTTATTTATCAACAAATTTCTTTAAGAAAAGAATAGACAATCCCAAAATAAACAAAGAGGTATTTCTACAGTATTCAAGAATTTGACTAAAATGTAGAAATAACCTCTTTTTCATATTTAATTAACTAAACGTTGTGCTTCTTGTAATTGATAAGTTCGAACACGGCGAGGAAGGAAACGTCTGATTTCATCCTCATTATAGCCTACCTGCAGTCTTTTTTCGTCAATGATAATAGGACGACGAAGAAGTCCAGGGTTTTCTTGAATCAAAGTATACAAATCTTGCAATGGCAATGTTTCTAAGTTAATATTTAACTTTTGGAAAATTTTAGAACGTGTTGAGATTATTTCATCTGTTCCGTCTTCAGTCATTCGTAGGATTTCTTTAATCTCCTGAATGGATAAAGGTTCCGAAAAAATATTTCTTTCAACGTACGCAATTTCATGTTCCTCTAACCATGCCTTTGCTTTACGACATGAAGTACAACTTGGTGATGTATACAATGTAACCATTGACTTTCACTCCTCTAAATATAGAATGAGTAACATTTATATCTTTCTAAAATTAAAATTAATTTAATTAAGAATCAATAAGTTGATTATACTATAAAAAAGTAAGTATGCATATAGCTATTATATTAAAAGTATGACAAAACGATTACAATCTTGAAAAGTCTAGATAGTGTATGTAAACAGTGACTTATTTTGACTTCAATAATAGCCTGCTGTTTCAAAAAAGGCACTGTCTGCATTCTCAATTAAGTCAGCTCATCGAAAATATTTTGATTGTTCTTCTTATCATTCATTGAAAGTACTTCATGAACAGGTTGATAGGATTCTCCATAAAGTTCTTTGTCTTTGAATGTATGAATAAGGGTATATGTTTGTTGCATCGCTTCAAAAATCTTTTCTTCAGATTCATCATTTGGTGCCCAGTATAAGATTTCAAGCTTATTTATTTCATTTGTTGCAAGTGAGCGCCTTTCATAACCAATTGATTCAGCATGCTTAAAACCTTGTTTCTGATAAAATTTCAAGCGCTTTTCGGAATCAGAGTCTTCATAATTAATGGGCTCAACTTCAAGAATGATCGGTTTCTTTTTATTTTTGAGCTTATTGATTAATTTACTCCCTAATCCTTCTCCTCGAGCATCTTTTGATACGAAGAGATAATCAATAAAAAGAAAATCAGGAAGTTCAGCATACATTAAGACATGATTTTTCCCTTCATCCTTATGATAGATATCTTTCCTCTCTTGAAGCAATGTTTCCATATGTTTTTTTGACTTCATTTCTTCAATGGGAAAATACTGATTTAATTTCTCATACCAGTTCATTCATCTACTCCTATCACATTTAATAAATTCTCCCATGCTTATGTATACCCTTTTTATGAATTATTAAACATTCTATGTTAATAAAAGGCTGTTTCTTACAAACTAATGGTCAAGATTGATCCGTTTCATTGCGCTCCAGACACTCGCTTTCCGCAGGGAGGAAGCTGAGCCTCCTCGGCTTCGCCTGCGGGGTCTCAGCCTTTCCTCTACATCCTGCAGGAGTCGAGTGTCTTCCGCTCCATTTCACTATAGTGTTATTACTGGTTTATAAGTAACAATTCCCCCTAAAAGAACACATGTTCCAGTTTAATTATAACATTTTTTTCATATATGTACACGTAAAAAAAAGAGACTACCAACGGTAATCTCTTCCACAAAATTATTAAGCATGTTCTTTTTTATATTTTTCAAATTCCGCTTGTGAACACATGACAAAGTGTCCTGGTTTTACTTCTCTGAATTCAACTTCGTCACCTGGTTGATAATTATGTTGACTAGGCGAATACGTCTTTCTAACTCGAGTGCGCTCATAGTCCGGATCAGGAAGTGGAATTGCTGATAGTAAGGATTGTGTGTAAGGGTGAATCGGATTGTTGTAGAGTTCTTCTGCACTAGCTAGTTCCACAAGCTTTCCAAAGTACATTACACCAATACGATCACTTATATATTTCACCATTGATAAATCATGGGCAATAAATAAATATGTTAAGCCTTTTTCTTTTTGAAGCTTTTTCATTAAATTAACAACCTGAGCTTGAATCGATACATCAAGTGCAGAGATTGGTTCATCTGCAATAATGAATTCAGGCTCTACAGCAAGTGCACGAGCGATTCCGATACGTTGACGCTGACCGCCACTAAATTCATGAGGATAGCGGTTTGCGTGCTCTTTATTTAATCCAACTGTTTCAAGTAATTCAATGACTCTGTCCATACGTTCTTTTTTCGTTTTTGCAAGACCGTGAATGTCAATACCTTCAGCAATAATATCTGAAACCTTCATTCTTGGGTTTAAAGAAGCTTGGGGATCCTGAAAGATCATTTGCATTTTTCGGTTAAATTCTTTTAATTGTGAACGGGATTTTTTTCCATGTACATTTACTCCGTTGAATAGAACCTCACCGTCAGTAGCATCATATAATCTGATAATTGTTCGGCCGGTTGTAGATTTTCCACACCCGGACTCTCCAACTAACCCTAATGTTTCCCCTTTAAAAATATCAAACGAAACATTATCTACCGCTTTTACTTCGTTAGGCTTACCTATGTTAAAATATTGCTTTAAATTTTTAATCTCTAATAACTTTTCTTTTGTTTTCATTTTAGTTCCCCCCTTTTTTGTCAGGGAATTGACGCTGGCGTCGTTTTACTGCTAGTGGCGGTTCAACCTTCGGCGCATCCGGATGGAGTAACCATGTTGCAGCATAATGTGTATCAGATACTTTAAACATTGGAGGCTGCTCCTCAAGATCAATTTGCATTGCATATTCATTACGAGGTGCAAATGCATCACCCTTTGGTGGGTGTAATAAATCAGGCGGAGTACCTGGAATGGCGTATAATTCCTCTTCCTCAGTATCAAGGCTTGGCATTGAACTTATTAATCCCCATGTATATGGATGCTGTGGATTGTAGAAGACTTCATCAACTGTTCCGGTTTCAACAATTTTCCCACCATACATCACGGCAACACGATCAGCAACATTTGCCACCACACCTAAATCATGGGTGATAAAAATAATAGATGTATTAATTTTCTTCTGTAATTCCTTCATTAATTCAAGAATTTGAGCTTGAATTGTCACATCTAATGCAGTTGTCGGTTCATCAGCAATAAGAACCTTCGGATTACATGCAAGAGCAATCGCGATTACGACCCTTTGTCTCATTCCACCGGAAAATTGATGTGGATATTGATTAAAACGCTCTTCAGGTTTAGGAATTCCTACAAGCTTTAATATATCAATTGCACGTTCCTTCGCAGCTGATTTACTTAGTTTTTGATGTTTAATAATCGGTTCCATAATCTGCTTTCCAATTTTCATTGTTGGATTCAATGATGTCATTGGATCTTGGAAAATCATCGAGATATCTTTCCCACGAATTTTTTGCATATTTTTATTTGATTCTTTTGCTAGATCTTTACCTTCAAAAAGAATCTCACCTTGTTTAATGTCTGAATTTGATTCGGGAAGCAAACGCATAATTGCTTTTGTCGTAACTGATTTTCCTGAACCGGATTCACCTACGATTGCTAAAGTCTCCCCTTTAAACAAATCGAAATTAACTCCACGAATTGCCTGCACTTCTCCAGCAAACGTATGGAATGAAATGTGCAAGTCTTTCACTTCTAAGATTTTATCCATTTTCGGGTTCACCTACCTTTTCTAGTCACGCATTTTCGGATCTAAAGCATCGCGCAGTCCATCTGCAATCATATTAAAGCAGATCATAATTAAACTAATAATAATTGCCGGTATGATCATTTGATAAGGGTATAGCTGAAGTACTTTAAACCCGTCATCAATCAGTGTACCTAAAGAAGCCAACGGTGGCTGTAATCCCAGTCCAATAAAGCTTAAAAAGGCTTCGAAGAAAATGGCACTTGGAATGGTAAACATCGTATTGATGATAATTACACCAGCTAAGTTTGGTAAAAGATGCTTCCAAATAATCTTTCCATTTGACAAACCTAATGTTCTAGCTGCTAAAACATATTCCTGTTGTTTTAATTTCATGACCTGGGCACGGACAACCCTCGCCATTCCGACCCAACCTGTAATGGTTAAGGCGATTGTAATCGATAAAATACCCGGATCCAACACAATAATCATGAGGATAACAACAACAAGGTTTGGAATTCCTACTAATATTTCTGTAATCCGTTGCATAACATTATCAGTGCGGCCACCGACAAATCCGGAGATTGCACCGTATAAAACACCAATAACCATATCAATAACAGCAGCTAATACCGCAATATATAATGATACTTGTGTACCTTTCCATACACGCGTAAATAAATCACGACCAAGACTGTCTGTCCCTAACCAGTAATATTCATCTACCTTCTTTTGTTCATAGGCATTATAAACATCGCCGTTTTTTCTAGTTAAGTCCCCATCGAATGGTAACCAGCTAATATTCTCAAGCCCCTGAATTCTTGGGGGTAAGTTAGAATGTTTAAGATTTTGATCATCATAACCATGACCATTTATATGTGGTCCAACAATAGCCATGATTGTTAATAGTGCTAAAACAATTAAGCTGATAATTGCACCTTTGTTTTTTCTAACTCGCAACCATGCATCTTGCCAATAATTAAGGCTCGGCTTGGAAATTTCTTCACTTTTCGCAGAATCAATATGAGCGGGTTTAAACAACTCTTTTGAAATTTTCTCATGTGCCATTATTTTTTACCTCCCGCTAAACGAATCCGCGGATCAATGATTCCATACAGTAAATCCACAATTAAGATAACGACAACAAACAGAACCGCAAAAAGGATTGTTGTCCCCATAATAACCGGGTAGTCGTTTACTGTAATTGACTTTACGAATTGCTCACCTAGTCCCGGAATACCAAATATTTTTTCTATAACAAGAGAACCGGTCATTAAACTAACAACCAACGGTCCTAAAACAGTTACTACTGGAATTAACGCATTTCTAAGGGCATGTTTAAATGCAATTTCAAACCAGCTTGCACCTTTAGCTTTAGCAAGTGTAATGTAATCTGATTCTAAAACCTCTACCATTTCAGTTCTAACAAACCTTGCTGCTGTTGCAATCGGGAACATAGCTAATGCAATTGTAGGCAATACCGTGTATTCCGGGCCTTTCCAAAATGCAACCGGAAACCAACCTAATTTTACGGCAATATAATATTGCAATAGTCCCGCAAAAACAAATGAAGGGATTGATTTACCAAGTACCGCTAAAAATGTTGCACTATAATCAACCCAAGTATTTTGTCTTAATGCTGAAATAACGCCTAAGATAATACCGAAAAATGTTCCAAAAAGAATGGCCTGAAATCCTAGTGTTGCTGATGGACCAATGCTATCTACAAGTATTTCAGTGACACCTACATTATTGAATTGAAAGGAAACACCTAAATCACCTTTAAGCATATTCACCATATAGTTCATATATTGAACCGGTACGGGCTCATCTAAACCATATTTATCTTTCATAATCGTTAGCTGTGTCTCTGACAATTTACTAGCATTTGTAAAAGGTGTACCTGGAATAATTTTCATGAGGAAAAAAGTAAACGTGGCAATTAAAAAAAGTGTAATGACCATATAAATAACACGTTGAGTTAAGTATTTCGCCATATGAGTGCACCTCCTAAATAAATTAAATATTCTACAAAGTTCGACAATTTCCCAACAAGGGAAAAGAGAGTATATCGATATTCAATATACTCTCTCTCTTTACATCAATTATCACTATAATCAAAAAGTACTAATAAAATCAATACTTATTTTACTGATGCCCATTTGTAACTATATTCTGGTCCAACTAAGTGGTAAGTAAATCCTTCAACATTCTCATTTACTAACACGTTAGAAGAACGTTGATACATAGGAGCAATCGCAGCATCTTCTTCAAGTAAGATTCTTTCAGCCTCAGCAAGTGCTTCATAACGCTCTACAGGTTTTTGTGCTAATGTTGTTTGAGCGTCTTTTACTAACTGATCATACTTTTCATTAGAGTAATCCATTTTGTTGTTTCCTCCGCCTGTTAACCATAGGTCAGAGAAAGTCATTGGATCTAAGTAGTCAGGACCCCAACCAGCCATTTGAATATCATAATCCTGAGAATTTTCACGATCTAAACGAACGCTGAATGGAACACTCTCAACTTTAATCGTAAGACCAGGAAGATTTGTTTCTAATTGGTTCTTAACATATTCAGCAACCTTCTTAGCACTTTCAGTGTCATCACCTAAGTATCTAACTTCTACTTTATCTGTACCAAGAGCAGCTAAACCTTTTTCCCATGATGCTTTTGCTGCATCTACATCATATGGTAATAATTCGTTTCCATTAATTTCACGGAAGTCTTTACCAGTTTCTTCGTTTTTAACAAATTCACTTGGAACAGCATAGTTTGCAATGATTGAACCATTATTTAATACACTGTTAACGAAGTCTTCTTTGTTAATTGCTTGTGCAAGAGCTTTACGAATATCCGGATTTTTTAGAGCTTCATTTTCTTTTTGGTTAAATTTCAACCAGAAGATTGTTGGTTCTAACCATTTTACCATTCTTTCATCGCCTTCATATTGAGGAACGATGTCAGAAGAAAGTTTTCCAGTTACATCTGCTTCACCAGTTTCAAAAGCATTTGCAGATGCTTGAGAATCTTTTAATACATTCCATTGAACTGTTTCTAACTTAACTGTTTCTGCATCCCAATAATCTTCATTTTTTGTGTAAGTCCATTCAGATGCTGTGCTTCCGCCCCAGTCAGATAAAACGAAAGGTCCGTTATAAACTAGGTTTTCCGCAGTTTTCGCGTAATTGTCACCTTGTTCTTCAACAAATTTTTGATTTTGTGGATAGAACGTTGGGAACGCCATTAAAGATTGGAAATATGGAATTGGTCTTTCTAATGTTACTTCAAGTGTTTTATCATCGATTGCTTTAACACCCAGAGTGTTAAGATCGTATTCTTTTTTCTCTGCACCAGCTGCAGAAATTTCAGCTGCACCTTTGATTTTACCATCCATCATATATGGACCATAAGGTGATGCGTTTGCAGGATCAATTGCACGTTGCCATGCATACACGAAATCATTCGCTGTAACAGGGTCGCCATTTGACCATTTCGCATCTCTTAATTTAAATGTATAAACTGTACCATCTTCACTAACTTCCGGTTCACCTTCTGCCATACCTTCAACAACTTCCTGGTTTGGATCTAGACGGTATAAACCTTCCATTACGTTATTCATCGTAGTGAAACTAACTGTATCTTGAGCCATTACACTATCCATTGATGGAATTGCTTGTGACTCTAGAGCAGTAATTTTTTGCTCAGCTGCACCTTCATCTCCGCCTGTATCTGTCTCTTTACCAGTATCTTCGCCACCATTACATGCAGCTAAAAACATACTTAGTACAAGCGATAATGCTAAAAGTAGAAAATATTTCGACTTTTTCACAAATTTGACCTCCCTTTATTTTGAACAAGTTTCTTTACACGGATTATTATACAAGTATTCAGTAAATTGTGCATTTATTTTTTTAATAAAATTTACACAAATGCAATAATATTAATGAAATTCGAATAAAAAATAGGTAAAAAGACCTATCTAAATCCATTTGAATTTTCTTAATTTTTCACTCATTTTCTTCACAACGCTTTAACGCGTTGAATTGGAAAGGGTTACAAAATCTTACAAACATTTTTTGTAGAAATTGTAGAAATATGACGAATGAATTTATATAATTTATACATTTGTATCTAATAAATATTTCTACAATAACTTCACTTGTTTTTTTCCCTCCTCCTTTCATCTGATATAATAGATGCAAAATATTTTAACAAGAAAAGAGTGAAAGAAATTGCGCACTAATCGATCTGTTACACTCATTATTGTGTCATTATGTTTAACAATCTTACTGTCTTTTATCATTTACCAAAAATTAACTATTTTATCATTTGTAAATATTTCTTTCTTTTTCGCTATGGGACTGTTGTTTATTTCTTTCTTTACAATCACAGTAAAAGGTGGTTTCTTTGACGGCATAACATATGGCTTTAGAAGAATGTTTGTTTCTAAGGGGAAGGAGCTTTCAAAACAGGAAGTGAATGAAATGACACCAGTTTCTGAGCTGTTAGCATTCGATCATTCACCTTTTTTAACTAGTGGATTAGTTATGACTGGCATTGTAGTGATCGGGACAGTTCTTTATTATTACATATAAAACATATAAAATTTGCAAATGCATACATGATTTCATATAATTAGAAAAACACGACTTCTTACAACCAGAATGGCGGGGGTCTATGTCTTTTCTTAAACTTTGAAGATATAAAAAATAATCGGCTATGATGAAGAGTAGTACATATATGGCGCATTTTGTAGAGAGCCTGTGGTTGGTGCAAACAGGTAATGACCGATATGGAATGGACTTCTGAGCTTCTGTGCAGAAATTTAGTACGTGCAGACGTAATCTTGCGTTAAAGATTAAAGTGATTTCTTTTAAGAAATAATTAGGGTGGCACCGCGGTCCATCGTCCCTATCTTCGGGGCGAGTGGGCCTTTTTTGTGTTTATTTTTATACATTTCACTTATTTTTTTAGGAGGGTACTATGAAAACAATTTTTTCAGGCATACAACCAAGTGGTTCCGTTACATTAGGCAATTATATTGGTGCATTAAAACAATTTGTTGATTTACAAGATGAGTACAATTGTTATTTTTGTATCGTTGATCAACACGCAATTACCGTTCCTCAGGACCGATTAGCTTTAAGGAAAAACATAAGAAGTCTTGCAGCACTCTATCTTGCTGTTGGTTTAGACCCTGATAAAGTCACATTATTTATTCAATCCGAGGTTCCTGCCCATGCACAAGCAGGATGGATGTTACAATGTGTTTCTTATATCGGAGAATTAGAAAGAATGACTCAATTCAAAGATAAATCACATGGAAAAGAAGCTGTTTCTGCCGGATTACTCACATATCCACCACTAATGGCAGCAGATATTCTTCTTTATAATACTGACCTTGTACCAGTAGGCGAAGATCAAAAACAACATTTAGAGTTAACCAGAGATTTGGCAGAACGTTTTAATAAAAAATATAACGATGTTCTTACTATCCCTGAGGTACGTATACCAAAAGTTGGTGCTCGCATTATGTCACTAGTGGATCCAACCAAAAAAATGAGTAAATCAGACGCGAATCAAAAAGCATTTATCACACTTTTAGATGATCCTAAACAAATTGAGAAAAAAATTAAAAGTGCTGTCACTGATTCAGAAGGAATTGTAAAATACGACAAAGAAAACAAGCCTGGAATTTCAAACCTTTTGTCGATTTATTCTATTTTAACAAATGAACCGATTGAACAAATCGAAGCAAAATATGAAGGAAAAGGATACGGCGATTTCAAAACAGATGTAGCTGAGGTTGTTGTAAATGCATTAAAACCGATCCAAGATAAGTATTATCAGCTGATGGAGTCAGATGAGTTGGATCAAATCCTTGATAAAGGTGCAGAAAAGGCGAATGCAGTCGCAAGCCGCACATTAAAGAAAATGGAAAATGCTATGGGACTAGGTCGTAAGCGTAAGTAAAAGAGTTACTTACCTCAATTTTGCAGGTTTCTATTTATTCTTGCAAATCCAGTAATTTTTTTTGCAAGTCCTATTGAAACTAAAAAAACGATGTGAACCTATCACATCGTTTTTTTACTATGTAGCTTGTCCAAGTCAATTAACCTTTGATTCATGCTCCATGTCCCAAAGCTTTTCAAAAAAGGGTTGTCCTTTTATTAGTCGTTCACATAGCTGAATATGCTTAGGAGACCAACCGTTTAATGTTTCTTCATAGAGCTGATTCCATACTTCATCAAATTCTCTTTGCTGAATATCCTCATATTTTGTAGGATTCCATTCAGTATACCAGTACTTCACTTCAGCAGCATTTTTTGTTGCCAACAGCTGATCAAGCGCCATAAATAACAATTGCTTTAATTGGCGTTCTTTTCTTGTCAAGCCTCTCATATATTGTGGTGCTAAAGACAAAATATGATATTCCTTGTTTGATTCTTCTTTTATAATTTCTGTTGAATATGATTCAGGCTCAATTTCTTTCACCATTTCAAATACCAATTGTTCTTGTCTTGGGATAATTCTGCTTTTTCGAATTGGAATGGTATAGCCAATTGTATCAACTGCTAAAATTCCTATTCCATCTGTCACAACAAAACAATAATCAAGTTGGATTCGCTCATGGTTTTTACGTATATAAGCCTTTTGAAAAATATCTTTTAATAGACCAGGTGGTAACTCCGATAAGTTGTTTTCTATGTAGTCGAATAGCATGGAATTTACCTTTAATAGAGGAACCTGATCAAGGAGTTCAACACTGTCATCTTTTCTCCATTCATGAAAATGACAGACATTGTATCCATTCTCTTCACCTTCAAACCAATTTACCCAAACATCATGAAGAAATAACATATAAAAACCCCTCACTTCAGTACCATTTGTCAAACAGTATAGGCAAATTTTAGAGAATTTATTCCAATCTATGAAGATTATGCATTGTTTTTTCAGAAGTTTGAACATGTCCTAACACATTGTATGAAAGTAGGCTCTTTTTTATGATGTTTTCTTTACATCCGAATACTTTTTCAGTATTTTTTCAGACGGCATACCTAACATCTGCTTTGTCTTCAATCCTGTTTTATCCATCAATGTTTTTACAATATGATATCCTACAGAATACCCCAGCATATTTGGGTAAAATCCAGTTCCATACATGAGCTGGGTAAATTTTGAACTTTCCCTAGTCATCTCTTTATTTGGCAGAATCATTCGCTCAAAAAATCTTTCACATTGGTCTGAATCATATAATTTTGTCCAATTCGACACAGCCTGTTCGCCAACCATTTCCCTAACCGCATTTTCTGCCAAACCTTCCATAATCACTGTATCAATTATCGTAAACGTATCCTCAGATTTTGTGACAGCAGCCAGTCGGCAAACATGGTGATATTCGTGTAAAAATAAAGACTCAATATCGTCTTTATGTACGTCTTTTGAAAGAAATAAGAATAATTTATTATGAAAAGCTAAACCAGATCTCCCGCGGTATTCCCTCTCTATTTTCCGATTGGCTTGATCTATCGGGAACATAAAGATCGGTACATCCGGTCCATTCCACTCAAGCTTATATCTCTTTTCTAACTTTTTAATATAATGGCTAAGTTGCTTTTCTGTCATCTGTTCAATCCATTGCTCAATGTTTGCTTGATGTTTATACATACCAAAAGAATTTAGATAGGAAGCAATTTCTCTCTTATTCATATGGTTAAAAAATGGAATTAATTTTTCACAAATTTTTAGTTGCTGTGGTGTATTCTCTAGCCAATCAATCGTATTGATTAAACTCATGATGAACATCTCTCCTTCATAAGTATTCTATGAAGTGGAGGAAGAACTGTTCTTGATGGAAGTTACATCTTTGTTAATTTGCCACTACATTATTAATTAAACGGTTTTCATAAAAAATAAACCCGACACAACTGTCGGGTTTATAAAAATCAAGCATGATATTTCTTAAAAATAATTGTTGCGTTATGTCCACCAAATCCTAAAGAGTTACTTAGAGCAGCTCTTACTTCCTGTTTACGGGCTTCATTAGGAACATAATCTAGATCACATTCAGGATCTGGAGTTTGCAAATTAATCGTTGGCGGAATGATACCTTCTTTAATCGCCAAAACACTAAAAATAGCCTCAACTCCACCTGCTGCACCTAGAAGATGACCAGTCATTGATTTAGTTGAACTTATCGCTAATTTTTTAGCATGTTCACCAAATACCTCTTTTATGGCTAGCGTTTCAAACTTATCATTGTAAGGGGTACTTGTACCATGAGCATTAATATAATCAATATCATCAACTGATAGGCCACTACCTTCAATTGCCATCCGCATCGCTCTTGATCCACCCTCACCACCTGGTGCAGGTGCTGTTATATGATAGGCATCACCTGTTGCCCCATATCCTACGATTTCAGCATATATTTTTGCTCCTCGAGCTAAAGCATGCTCCAATTCTTCAAGAACAACAATACCTGCTCCCTCACCCATAACAAAACCATCACGATCTTGGTCAAATGGGCGGCTTGCTGTTTTAGGATCCGGGTTTGTTGACAATGCTTTATTAGCAGTAAATCCTGCAAATGACATTTCAGTAAGAGGTGCTTCTGCTCCACCCGAAATCATCACATCTGCTTCCCCGCGTTCAATAACACGAAAAGCATCTCCAATTGAGTTTGTTCCTGTTGCACAAGCTGTTACTGTACAAGAGTTAAAACCTTTTGCCCCTAAAGCAATTGAAACTTGACCTGTTGCCATATCCGGGATAAGCATTGGGACGAAGAATGGACTTACTCTTCTAGGACCTTTTTCAAGGAGGGTTTTATATTGTTGTTCAAAGGTTTCCATTCCGCCAATGCCAGAACCGATCCAAACACCAACACGTGGTGCGTTGTCATCTGTGATTTCAAGATTTGCGTCTTTAACAGCCATGAAGGATGCTGCTACTGCATATTGAGTAAAGCGGTCCATTTTTCTTGCGTCTTTTTTATCCATAAACTGTTCAACATCAAAGTCTTTAAGCTCTGCTGCTACTTTTGCTGCATATGGCTCTGAATCTATTCTAGTGATGGGTCCAACACCTGAAACACCGTTTATCGCATTTTGCCAAGTTGTCTCTACATCATTTCCTATCGGAGTTACTGCACCCAATCCTGTTACTACTACTCGCTTTTTTTCCATGTAGCTTCACCTCATTCTTTTTTATTCTCATCGACCCCAACGAAGAGCAATTGCTCCCCATGTAAGTCCTCCGCCGAAACCGACCATTACAATTAAGTCTCCATCTTTAATCTTTCCTGCTTCTACTTCTTCTACTAAAGAAATAGGAATGGATGCTGCTGAAGTATTTCCATATTTATGCACGGTTTTAGACATTTTTTCAACCGGAAGCTCTAAACGCTCTCTTGCCGCTTCCATGATTCGGATGTTTGCCTGATGCGGGATTAAGAAGTCTACATCTTCTTTTGTTAAACCTGCTTTTTCCAGCACGTTCAAACTCGATTCACCCATTTGTCTAACAGCGAATTTAAATACTTCACGACCATTCATAATGATGTATTCATCTTGATATAAATGCTTTCCGCCTGTGCCGTCCGCACCTAATTCAAAGGATAGAATTCCTTTTCCTTCACTTACTGGGCCAATGACTGCTGCACCAGCACCGTCTCCAAAAAGAACTGCCGTATTACGGTCATCCCAATCAGTAATTTTAGATAGTTTTTCGACTCCAACTACTAATACATTTTTATAAGCACCAGACTCAACGAATTGTTTAGCTGTAACCATTCCATACATAAAACCGGCACATGCAGCGCTAATATCCATTGCAGCTGCCTTTTTTGCTCCTAATTTCTCTTGTAACATACATGCAACAGTAGGAAACGGCTGATCAGGAGTTACAGTTGCAACTAA
Organism: Metabacillus niabensis; assembly: GCF_020524345.1. Lineage (GTDB taxonomy): Bacteria > Bacillota > Bacilli > Bacillales > Bacillaceae > Metabacillus > Metabacillus niabensis_B. The sequence goes on along the minus strand of NZ_JAIVLH010000030.1, from coordinate 4,354 downwards.
AATCAGATCTATATCCTCTGCAGAAACCCCCGCATCCTTTAATGCTTTTTCCGAAGCAAAAGTTGCCATATGGGATGTATCTATTGAATCATCTGCAATGCGTCGTTCTTCTATGCCGGTTCTTGTTCTAATCCACTCATCAGATGTATCCATCACTTTTTCTAAATCTGCGTTAGTAACAACTTTTTCAGGTGTGTACCGACCGATACCAATTATTCCTGCATTCATTTGTACAGCCCCTTTTATCCATTCATTCTCACTACATTTGGTTTTTCATTTATCTTCTACTATTGAAAATTGCACTTTTTATATCAATTATTATGACTTGGTACTAATTCTATATCATTCACTTTTTTTTTTCAATATTAATGTTTCAGTACACATGTCTAGACCTTGCTACATTCCCATTCATAAACTAGTAATAGATATGTATCGCAGCCAAACGTAAAGGAGGTGTAAGACATGTCTTATGACGAGAAGGATGAAGAACAGATTGACCTAGATTCACTGTCAGAACCTACAGAAAAGGAAACCGAAGCCACTCCTCCATCCGACCGATTTACACAGCTTATGTTCGGAAATAGGGTTCCCAATAAATACAGAGAACAACACAATTCTCAGGAAAAACAAGTAGAAGAACAAAATAATGAGGTGAACTACTTTACCTTAATGGAGCAGATTGATGATATTATGGGTTCATTAGAAAATTTAAAACCGGTTTTAAAAGAATTTGGACCAATTGTGGATTATATAAAGAAGAAAATGAAATAAAGGCTACCTATTGGCAGCCTTTGTTTTTTTACTGAGCATCCTTTTTCCCAAGCTCATATGCTTCTCCCATAACTTTTGTAAATAGTTCAAGCATTGGTTGGATGGTTTCCATTGATAATTCAATTCCTGAGCCCTCTAGCTTTTGCTTTGCTTCAGGCAAGTACTTCATAGCAATTTGCATAAATTCCATTGTTTTTGGGTGCTGTTCCATTTTCTTCACTCCTTTCATTTATTAAAGTTGATTAGGTAAGAGTCCTGTTTCCTTATACTCTTTGATTGATTCCATAACAGTTGATTTGAATTCTTCGCTGACCAGAGGACTGAAGGTACCTAATGAAATCACTCCATCTTTAAAATCATAATAGAGTTCCCCATTTTCCAGTTTTCCATTATCAAATTCCTTTGCGACAACTTCGTACAATGTGTCAACATGTTGAACTGTACTTGTTAACACTGTACCTTTTCCCAGGTCAGATTGATCTGACACAAAGCCGATTGCATAAAGTCCCTCTTCTTTCAACTTTTCAATCACAGCTATATTATATCCGTCGCCAGCTACATAAACAATGTCTACTCCATCTGCAATCATTTGATCAAGTAGAGTTAACGCAATATCCGTATTGTTCCAATCTTGTACATACTGGATATCTACTTCCACATTTTCATTTTGATAGTAAGCACCTTCGAAAAAGCCATCAACTTCAGGCTGCCATTCAAAAGCTGCTAAAACTGCAACTTTGTTCGTCTTTGTCATTTCTCCTGCTACCATCCCACCAAAAAAACCCATTGCATTTGAATCAAAATTCAAACTTGTAACATTTTCACCATTGGTTTCTCCGTTAAAAACAACAAAGTGAATGTCCGGGTATTCACTACTTATCTCATTGAAATAATTTGTAAACTCACTTCCATGTCCAAAAATGAGATTTACACCATTGTTATGAAATTCTTCGATAGCTTCACGTATACCTGCCTCATCATTCATGCCTTCTTTGTAATATACGTCAACATTTAATTCCGATTGAATCTTCAACAATCCTTTGTAGCCTTTTGTTCCCCAAACCTTTTCATCAATTGTTTCTGTAACAAGTAAACCAACCTTTTCGAGTTCCCCCGAAGCTACAGGTTGTCCACAACCAAAAAGCGAAAGAAGAATAATAAAGACAGAACCTAGCTTTAAGTACATGGGCAACCACTTCCTTGTATTCTTTTTCCTTCGCTTTTATTTTATCCTTTCATGATTTATTTGTTCAAGCACTAACTATCAATTCCGTAGATCTCTTTATACATTTTAATACAGGAAATCTGTTCTAATAGTCCCTTTTCTATGGATGTTTTGTTCATGATCCGGTATCCATCTGATTCAGTTTCTTTCGCGTTTATTTTCACCTCAACTGAAACTGATTCAATTGTTTCATCCTTTTGTTCACATAGAAACGAATACACTTTTTGATAATTACCTTTTTCTATGATCTCAACTATTGTTTCAGCAGCATCTGTAATAAATATTATCGGCTCGTTAATAATAAGTGTGTTTTTCTGACCTGCTACACAAGATTTTAAGTGTTGATGAATTTTTTCTTCCGGTGGTTGAAATGGTCCATAAAGCCCCGGTAAGTTAAAAAGCGTATAAGATTCCAGTGTTGACGTATGATACTGATCGTCTTCTTCAATCTGTCTGGGATCAGGAGCTACATAAAAGTAGTGGCTCCTTGTTTCAACTGCTGTCTCAACAGATTTCTCGAAACATAGCAAATCTTGGTCATCGCTTTTTTCTTTACAATAAATTACATGGGTAGCTTCTATGTTTCTCCAGTCATCATCTAATGTTAATTCATGAAATAAAGCATTTCTTCCAATCAACAACATTCTTTCTTCCAGTAGAAGCTTTCTCATTTCTGAGGTAGAGTCTAAAAAAATTCCACATACTTCAATTCCCTCCTCAAGCAACTTTTCACAAATCGCAAACCCAATGTGTGACTGTGCTCCAAACACCATCACTCGCATATCTTGAATTACCTCCTTAAGGACGATATCTTACAATATGCAAAAGATCCTTCATTTAGTATTCCCTTTGACAGAATGACAAGCCTCGTCGCCTCATGACATGGGATTACCCCATATATCCAATAAAAAAGCTTAGGTTTTTTGAAAACCTAAGCTTTTCTATCCTTATAACACTTTTTCATTTTCTTTAAAGAATCTTATGATTGATTGATTAATACGATATAAATTGTCACCAAGATGATAAATTAATTGAATAGGATGTTCAGCTTTGTTTCGCATTTCTTCATATTTTTTACTGTGATCTTGTGGTGAATAAATGGTACTATTCGTTTTATGCCAAATTCTCACAGGTATTGTAGAAGTTGTGTTTAGTGTGGGAAGATTTAGAGATGAAACGATTTTTGGATCCACACCATATGCTGCCGAAATTTCCTTTATTAATCGTTTATAGAAAAATTTATGCTCTTTTTCATTTTCAAGATGAGCTTGGAGGTCAAGGCAAGGATTCATCATGGCGACAGAACGAATCCTTTCAGGTATTTCCTGCATTAATTGTAACCCTGTTAACCCACCCATTCCATCAATCAATAAATGAATTCGTTGATTTAATATCTCTTTTTTCATGACTAAATGGTATAACTGTTTCGCCATTGTGACTGAACGAGGGCTGCCCCAGTGGTTTCCATAAAGATTCGAATGAAAGAGTGTATACCCCTGCTTCATTAAATCTGAAATTAATTGATTTCTCCCATAATGTTGGTGCCAAAAACTGGAGGTTTCATCAACAAAATCTGAACGATCACCAATGATTAATATTCCAAACCCATTTGGTTTAAATGGTAAATGTATTACATTCCATTCTGTCTCAATCTGAAAAAAGCGTTCCGTTATCGTCATTACTTGCCCACCACCTTTCTCTTCAATGTCATTTTATTTCTCTATAATGTATGTCTAACTTTTTAAAAAGAATGGGATTGTATCACGTTCGTTGCAAATATGGACACATCTAAAGTGAAAGCTTCTATTGAAGCTTACAGGTTTTTCCAACCTCTCGATTAAATTTCCCCCATGAAAAATTCCTTTAGTTTTATTATTTCATGCAGGTTATGGAGAGTTTATGAACAATTTAAAAAGGTTCTTTTAAACTTGAAATATTTTGTGATAATATATAATAAGAACTCGTCTGGAAATTGAGGTGAATGGTTTGCGTTTCTTTTGGACATTTTTTTGGGGCTTTTTATTAATTCACATGGCGTCATATGTAGTGAATAATATGACAGGTGGTCATTACGATTTTATGACTGCGACAGTTTTATCCGTGATTGCAATCGTTGTCATTTTCATTATTGCTGAGGTTATTCCTAACGAGCCTGTAGCTAAGCATGATCATCATTAAAAAACCTAAGTATTAAAAATGATTCGACTAAAAAACAAAAAAACCTACTTCTAACAGTAGGTCAGGCTGTCGAGAAACCTCGGCAGCCTATTATTTTCATCTGAATACTTTAACTTTTCACCGCGTTAATTTGGTATAATATAGATAACTAATTGGGAGGGTGATATTTATGTTCAATAC
>NZ_JAIVLH010000029.1 GCF_020524345.1 Metabacillus niabensis | reverse complement strand
ATGCCGAACACGGAAGTTAAGCTCTTCAGCGCCGATGGTAGTTGGGGGTTTCCCCCTGTGAGAGTAGGACGTCGCCAAGTAAGAAGAGGGAAAGATCAGTAGAGATACTGGTCTTTTTTGTTTAAATGAAATAATTAAAACGAAACCGAAGGTTTTCCGTTAAGATGTAGAGAAAAAAGTATAACTACTAGCCTGAGACTTGGGAGAAGCCTATCAAGGAACTTCTACTAAGAACGCCACACGTCCTATAGTAACGTAGAAGTCAGCACATCCTGTGCAAGTAAGGAAGTGCCGAGAGAAGATCGGAGTGTACGTAGTTGGCACATGAGGATATGAACGATGTCACTTACTAATAAAAAAACAGGCACATATTGAACTAATAGACATATTTTAATTTAAATCATTTTATTTAAATTCAAAATTGTGTATACAATAATACTTTTTGGTAAAAATAAAAAGTATGGAGGTGGAGATTTTGAATTCAAATAGTTTACAAAAGTCTCTTGGGGAAACATGCATTGTATGTGATGAAGAGAAGGAGTTAGGAATTCATCTTTATACAAGTTTTATTTGCAGAGACTGTGAAAAAGAAATGACTAACACACCAACGTCTGACCCTAAATATCAATATTATTTAGAAAAGTTAAGAAGGGTAAAAAACTCACCACTTTATTCATAAAATTCTGAGGCTGATTGGAAAATCAGTCTTTTTTATTGTTTCTTACATCTCTATTGGTTGTGCTATATGACGAATCTGTATATACTCAGGTAAGTTAGATATTGTTATAATAGATTTTATCTATAAAAAAGGACGTTGATTTTATAATGGAGACGCCTCTTTACACTGCTCTATTAAACCATGCTAATGTGAAACCAACATCTTTACATGTACCTGGTCATAAAAATGGAGCAGTTTTTTTACAAGAAGCAAACCACCTGTATAAAGATATCTTACAAATAGATGTGACTGAATTAACAGGACTGGATGATTTACATCACCCACAGGATGCTATTCTAAAGGCACAACAGCTTACTTCAGAATTATATCGAGTAAAAAGCTCGTACTTTTTAGTGAATGGTTCAACTGTGGGAAATCTGGCAATGATTTTAGCAAGCTGCCAAGTAGATGATGTAGTACTTGTTCAAAGAAATTCCCATAAGTCAATTATGAATGGTCTACAACTTGCAGGGGTTAGGCCTGTTTTCCTGGATCCTAAAGTGGATGAAGAGCTCATAGTTCCTAGTTATGTTGAATTTGAAAGAATAAAAGAAGCCATAAGGCTCTATCCAAATACAAAAGTTCTTATATTAACCAATCCTAATTATTACGGCCTTGCCACTGATTTAGAAGAGATTGTTACATATGCACATGACCATGGAATTCCTGTGCTTGTTGACGAAGCACATGGTGCACATTTTATTATTGGAGATAGATTTCCTATATCTGCTGTAGAGATTGGGGCGGATATAGTTATCCATTCAGCACATAAAACACTTCCCGCTATGACAATGGGGTCATTTTTGCACTTTAATAGTGACTTAATAGACAAGGAAATGGTAGAGAGCTATCTTTCAATGTTGCAGAGTAGCAGTCCTTCCTATCCGATTATGGCTTCACTCGATTTAGCACGTGCATATTTAAGTATGACAATGGAAGAGAATTGGCAAGTTGACATAATAGAATCGGTACAAAAGATCAAACAACAAATAGGTGCGATAAATGGTCTGGAGATTATTGAGTCACATGATCGACTTGTTAAAGGTGATCCTTTAAAATTAACAATAAGATCAACAAATGGTTTATCAGGATATGAGTTGCAGGAAGTTTTTGAAAGACATAATGTTTTTATCGAATTAGCCAATCCTGAACATTGCTTATGTATATTACCAATTGGTGATATGAATCCGATTATTAATAAAATAACACAAATCAATCCAGATCACCTAAAACCTAAAAAAACAAGATTGGCTACAAAGAAGTTAAAAAGACAAGAAGTAAAAGGAATACAAACGTTAGAAGTATCTTATTTTTATCTCAAAAAATGTAAAAAGGTACTAGTTGAATTAGATGATGCCGTAGGTCATTATTCAGCAGAAGCTATTATTCCATATCCTCCAGGTATTCCTCTAATTATGGTTGGTGAGAAAATAACCAAAGAGTTGGTGGAGAAGATTAGACGAATGATAGAATTAGGAGTAAACATCCAAGGAGATTATCATATTAAAAAAGGACAAATAAACATATACATGAGTAAAGGGTGAACTTTTTTGAAGGGGAAGTTTATAACGTTTGAAGGGCCGGAGGGAGCAGGTAAGACCTCTGTACTGGAATTATTAATGACAGAACTAAGCGGAACTGAGATGGAGATGGTTTTTACCAGAGAACCTGGTGGTATTCATATATCAGAGAAAATCCGTGAAGTTATTTTGAACAAAGAGCATACTGAGATGGATTCGCGAACAGAGGCATTATTATATGCAGCGGCAAGAAGGCAACATTTAGTAGAAAGAGTTGTACCTGCAATTGAACGTGGAAAAATTGTGTTCTGTGACCGTTTTATTGATAGCTCTTTAGCCTATCAAGGATATGCCAGAGGGCTGGGAATAGAAGAAGTGTTATCAATAAATGAGTTTGCAATTAACGGATTAATGCCAGATCTTACATTTTACTTTAAAATAGATCCAAAGGTAGGTTTACAAAGGATTTCTAAGAGTTCAGAGCGAGAGAAAAATCGTCTTGATTTAGAGGACTTATCATTTCATCAAAAGGTTCAGGAGGGTTATGAAAAAGTCATTGCCATGTTTCCTGAAAGAATTGTTGTCATTGATGCTGAAAAATCACTTGAGGAAGTTGTCGCTGAAGTGAAGAACAAATTAAAACAGGTAATTTCTTTTTAACAGGTAAGAAGTTTTAAATTTGTACTTAGTGTAGGTGTCTAGCTCCAGGCAACTTGCGCCTTTCTAAGTTAACATAAAATAAAATTACCATTAATCGTGCAATGATTCACTTAATTGAACATGTTACAATAAAAGGAGGCTTCTCTATATGAAGTTAATTATTGTGGTTGTACAAGATCAAGATAGTAACAAGCTATTGAATGCCCTTACTGAGCATAATTTCCGTGTTACTAAATTATCAAGTTCAGGCGGATTTCTCAAATCAGGAAATACAACATTTATGATAGGTACAGAAGATATACGAGTAGATAAGGCGTTGCAAATTATAAAGGATAATTGTAAATCCAGAGATCAACTAGTTGCTCCAGTATCACCAATGGGAGGTAATGCGGATTCCTTTATCCCTTATCCTGTTGAAGTAGAAGTAGGCGGTGCAACTGTATTTGTTCTTCCTGTCGAACAGTTTCATCAATTTTAGTAAAATATCTAAATGGCTATATGCCATGGAGGTAAAGGATGAAAATAAGTCAAGATATTAGATCAACTATGGACAAGAGGGGATTAGAGCAAAAAGTTTCCCAAACATCCAGCAAAGGTTTCCATGATTTGTTTGTTAAACAAGGAAGTAAGCTTCAAAATGAACAGCTAAATAAATTATTAGTTGACATAGATAGTGCTGGACGAAGATTGGCAAAATCTCGAAATTTCAGTGACCTTTCAAAATACAAGATTTTGGTAAAAAAGTTTATCCATGAAGCTGTTGAGTATGGCATGAATATGAAACAATCCAGAAGCTGGGATTATAACGGAAATAGCCGTTCATTGAAAATAATTGAACAGGTGGATGAATCACTAGTTCAATTAGCAGACGAGATAATAAGCAAGGAAGATTCGACAATAGATATTCTTGCAAAAATAGGCGAGGTTAAGGGATTACTTATTAACCTATATACGTAGAGAGTGATGAGTATGACAAAAAGTTTGAGTGAATTTAGTTCATATCAGCCAAGGGTTATCAAACTATTAACAAATAGTATTCGCAAGGACCGATTGGCACACGCATACCTTTTTGAGGGGAAAAAAGGTACTGGTAAAAGAGAAGTAGGAGTTCTTTTAGCGAAAAGTTTTTTTTGTGAAAGTCTTCAAAACTATGAACCGTGCGACAATTGTAGAAATTGTAAAAGAATAGAGTCGGGTAATCATCCTGACGTACATGTTGTTGAACCCGATGGCCTTTCAATTAAAAAGGGCCAAATTCAGGCACTTCAAGAAGAGTTTTCAAAGTCGGGAGTAGAATCGAACAAAAAACTTTATATGATTGTTCATGCAGATAAGATGACAGTGAATGCTGCAAACAGTTTACTTAAGTTTTTAGAAGAACCCAACGCCAACACAATTGCTATTCTCATAACAGAACAGTATCATAAAATATTGAATACAATATTATCAAGATGTCAATTGTTATCTTTTCAGCCATTGCAACCAAAAGCCATTGAACAGACATTGACAGATTCAGGGACAGCACCACATATTGCTTCATTAGTGGCACAACTAACCAATGACACAGAAGCGGCTTTTAATCTGTCAAAAGATGATTGGTTTGCGCAGGCTAGATTGAAAGTGATAAAATTATATGAAGTCCTCACCACTCGAAAAGGACAGGCACCTCTGTATATACACACAGAGTGGATGAATTATTTTAATGATAAGGAAAAGCAAGAAACAGGGTTAGACTTATTATTATATATATATAAAGATGTCTTATCTGTTCAATTAGGAAATGATGAACATGTGATTTATCAGGACATCATTCAGCAAATTAAACAGCATGCCCTTCAAATAACTCAAAGAAGTGTGACTGAGAAGGTAACTTCTATATTAGAAGCTAAGAAACGGCTTCATGCCAATGTAAATCCACAATTATTAATGGAACAATTGGTTTTAACATTGCAGGAGGGATAAGTTTGTATAATGTTGTAGGAGTTCGCTTTAAAAAAGCGGGCAAAATATATTACTTCGACCCTAATGGTCTTCAAATAGAGGATGATGATTTTGTCATTGTGGAAACAATAAGAGGGGTTGAATATGGCAAAGTCGTCTTAAACAATAAAAAAGTAGAAGAAAACGATGTTGTTCTGCCTCTAAAAAAAGTCATTCGTTTAGCTGACGACAAGGACCGGCTAATGGTTCAGGAAAACCAAGAGGCTGCATCTGAGGCATATCATGTTTGTCAGAAAAAGGTTTCTGAGCATGGCCTCGATATGAAACTGGTGGATGTTGAATATACATTTGATCGAAATAAAGTGATCTTTTACTTTACAGCAGATGGACGTGTTGATTTTAGGGAGCTTGTAAAAGATTTGGCTGCGATTTTCAAAACAAGGATAGAGCTACGTCAAATTGGTGTCCGTGATGAGGCAAAAATGCTGGGTGGTATTGGTCCATGTGGTCGTATGTTATGCTGCTCCACATTTCTGGGAGACTTTGAACCTGTATCAATCAAAATGGCAAAAGATCAAAACTTATCATTAAATCCAACAAAAATTTCAGGTTTATGTGGAAGATTAATGTGCTGTCTCAAGTATGAGAATGATGAGTATGAATCTGCCAAGGAACAATTACCTGATTTAGGAGAGATGATTGGTACTCCAGGTGGTTTAGGAAAAGTAGTTGGTTTAAATATATTAGAGAAAATTCTACAGGTAAACCTTGTGGAACAAGAACGCGTGGTTGAATACACTTGGGATGAATTGCAGAAAGAAGGCGTAGTTCCAATGCAATCCACAGATTGATGGGGTGGAACAAGTGGATAAAAAGGAAATATTTGAATCTGTCAGCAGTATGGAGGAACAAATAGGATCTTTATATACACAATTAGGCGAGCTTAAGCAACATTTAGGAGAACTCATTGAAGAAAATCATCATTTACAAATTGAAAATGAGAACTTACGCCGACGATTAGATTCAACAATGACTAGTACAAAAACAAAAGCAAAAAAGACAAAAGCAACGGATAAGGAGCAAAAGAAGCAAAGTCAGCAGGTTGATATAGGAGAAGGCTATGACAACTTAGCGAGACTTTATCAAGAAGGCTTCCATATTTGTAACTTACATTATGGAAGTATTCGTAAAGATGGTGATTGTTTATTTTGCTTATCATTCCTAAATAAGAAATAATAGAACTGACTCATACTGGTCTTGTCCAAAAGATGAAACCAAGTGCTATGTGTCAGTCTTTTTTTGCTATTGAATGCTTTTGCGAAAAGATTAAAGGAGAAAAGAACAATGGTTAAGTTAATAGGAGATGAGAGGTTAGATTATTTACTTGCTGAAAATTTAAGGATTATTCAGAGCCCGTCTGTTTTTTCTTTTTCATTAGATGCTGTGTTATTATCAAGATTTGCTTATATGCCTATTCAAAGAGGAAATATCATTGATTTATGTACAGGAAACGGCATTGTTCCACTTATTCTAAGCACAAGAACAAAAGGAAATATTATCGGTGTGGAAATCCAAGAAAGGCTCTATGATATGGCGGTTAGAAGTGTCCATTACAACCAGCTGGAACAACAAATAAAGTTGATCCACGCAGATCTGAAAAGCATGCCTCAGGAGCTCGGGCTTGGGAAATTTGATGTAGTTACTTGTAATCCTCCTTATTTCAAAACACCACAGAAGGATAAACAAAACCTCAATGAACATTTGGCCATTGCTAGACATGAAATCTTATGTACATTAGAGGATGTTATTAAAGTAAGCAGCCAGCTCGTCAAACAAGGTGGAAAAGTTGCAATTGTTCATAGACCGGGAAGATTAGTAGATCTTGTTGAACTCATGAGAAGCTACGGTATTGAACCAAAAAGATTGCAATTTGTCTATCCAAAGCAAGGCAAGGAAGCGAACACAGTCTTAATAGAAGGTATTAAGGGTGGGCAAGCCGATCTGAAACTGTTGACACCTATTTTTGTTTACGATGAAAATCACGAGTATACACCAGTTATAAAGGAGATTTTATATGGAAAAGAAGAAGATAAGTAAAAAGAAAAGGCAACAATATGGGTAGGGATCATATAGATGGTACAAAATGAAGCACACTATTTTTATGTGTTAGAATGTAGTGATGGAAGTTATTATGCAGGATATACAGTAAATCTTGAGAGACGTATACACAATCATAACACTGGAAAAGGTGCGAAATATACGAGAGGCAGAACTCCGGTGAAACTCCTATACTCAGAAAAGTTTGAATCGAAAAGTGAAGCATTAAAAATGGAAATTAAATTCAAAAAGTTTTCTAAGAAAAGGAAACAATCATATATAGAAGGCAGGTGAAGGGAATATGCTACATACCCAAAAAAGCTTTATTCATGATGAAATGAAAATGGGAGATTTATTTTTAGTGCCAACACCAATCGGTAACTTGGAAGATATGACCTTTCGGGCTATTAAGGTGTTAAAGGAAGTAGATCTTATCGCTGCAGAGGATACACGTCAGTCAAAGAAATTATGTAATCACTTTGAAATTGATACTCCCATCTTTAGTTATCATGAACATAATAAAGAAAGCAGTGGACATAGAATCATTGAGTATTTACAAGAAAATAAGAGTGTTGCATTAATTAGTGACGCAGGTATGCCGACAATTTCTGATCCCGGTAGTGAACTAGTACAACAAGTTTTAGAATCAGGTGCAAAGGTAATTCCACTACCAGGTGCTAATGCAGCATTAACAGCACTCATTGCTTCCGGTATAACACCACAACCGTTTTACTTTTTTGGATTTTTAGATCGCCAAAAGAAAGAGAAAAAAAATCAATTAACTTCATTAAGTAGTCGTAACGAAACATTTATTTTATATGAGTCACCCCATCGTCTAAAAGAAACACTACACGTAATGCTTGAGTGTTTAGGAAATAGATCGATATGTTTATCGCGAGAATTAACGAAGAAGTTCGAAGAATTCATAAGAGGTCATATCGAAGAGGTCATATCTTGGTCTGAAAACAATGAGATACGTGGAGAATTTTGTATCATTGTAGAAGGTTCAAAAGAAGAAATCACTGATGAGAAAGATAGTTGGTGGAATGCACTATCTGCAAAAGAACATGTTGAGCACTATATAAGCGAAGGATTAAATTCAAAAGAGGCTATTAAAAAAGTAGCACTTGAACGAAATGTTCAAAAAAGAGACGTTTATCAGGCATATCATATAGAATAATAAAAAAGGGATCAAATATGATCCCTTTTTTATATTACTTATTTACTAATTGATTTTGAATTTCAGATAAGATTTGCTCTGCACCTTCACGGCTTAAAACTAATTTACCATTTGCTAACGCCAAGTTATCATCAGAAACTTCTCCAGTGATTTGGCAAGTCATATTTGGCTTGTATTTTTTCAGAATAATTTTATCATCATCAACGTAAATTTCCAATGCATCCTTTTCAGCAATACCTAAAGTACGGCGTAATTCAATAGGAATAACTACACGGCCTAATTCATCAACTTTACGTACAATTCCAGTAGATTTCATAATTTGGTAATCTCCTCTCACCTATATATATATTTATGTTTTTTTACTATACTTCGTCAATATTCGACAAAAACTGATTTGCTTTTTAAGCATATCAGTGTTTCCAATAAACGTCAATCATTTTTATTATATTTCCATGTAAAAAAATAGGTGCCATATAGAAACCTTAGTATAAGTGGGTTTTACCTATTATTTACCCGCAAATTATGTATAATAAACCTAAAATTGGAAAAAAGTGTATGCGGAATATTTTATTATTTTTATTCATTATTAAGGTTGTTCGTTCGACATCTATATTTGAAAATTCGACAAAAATCTAAATGATAATGTCGAATCAGAGAAATGTTAAAACTTTAGGTATATATTCTTGATATTAGAGGCTAAGATGGTATCATTAAGAGTATGAAAAAGTCTGAGATGGTTAGGTTAGTAAGGGCTACTTATTGATCAAAATCTTAAGATACATAATAGTACCGGAAGTACCTTTGGGGCTATGGTATTTGAATAGCATTAAGGATACATGGTTTCTTATCGCTCTCGTCCTTTGGGCGAGGGCCTTTTTTGACGACTTGCAGGGTACTTATTTTAATAACTAGTTAGCACAAGGAGGTTATACAATGGAAAATAAAGAAAAGACATTTTATATTACAACTCCAATCTATTATCCGAGTGGAAAGTTACATATCGGACATGCCTATACGACCGTAGCAGGTGATGCAATGGCTCGTTATAAACGTATGCGAGGATTTGATGTCATGTACTTAACAGGTACAGATGAACATGGACAAAAGATCCAAAGAAAAGCGGAAGAAAATAACATTACTCCACAGCAATATGTTGATGGAATTGTATCCGGGATAAAAGATCTTTGGGGAAAAATGGATATATCTTACGATGACTTTATCCGAACCACAGAAGATCGGCATAAAATAGTAGTAGAAAAAATCTTTGCTCAACTTGTTGAACAAGGTGATATTTATTTAGATGAATATGAAGGTTGGTATTCAGTACCAGATGAAACCTTCTACACGGAACTTCAGCTCGTTGATCCAATTAAAGAAAATGGCAAAATCGTTGGGGGAAAAAGTCCTGACAGCGGTCATCCGGTTGAATTAGTAAAAGAAGAATCATATTTCTTTAAAATGAGTAAATATGCAGATCGGTTGTTAGCGTTCTATGAAGAAAATCCAGAATTCATTCAACCAGAATCAAGAAAAAATGAAATGATAAATAATTTTATTAAACCTGGATTAGAAGATTTGGCTGTATCGCGAACAACTTTTGATTGGGGAATAAAAGTACCTGGAGATCCAAAACATGTTATCTATGTTTGGATTGATGCACTTTCAAATTATATTACGGCACTTGGGTATGGAACAGAACAAGACGATAAATATAAAAAATACTGGCCTGCAAATGTTCATATTGTAGGGAAGGAAATTGTCCGTTTTCATACAATCTACTGGCCTATTATGTTAATGGCATTGGATCTTCCACTTCCAAAGAAGGTATTTGCTCATGGTTGGCTTTTAATGAAAGATGGTAAGATGTCAAAATCTAAGGGGAATGTAGTGGATCCTGTTACATTAATTGATAAATACGGCTTAGATGCTCTTAGATATTATTTATTAAGAGAAGTGCCTTTTGGATCTGACGGAGTCTTTACTCCTGAAGGATTTATTGATCGTGTTAACTATGATTTAGCAAATGACTTAGGCAACCTGCTCAATCGAACTGTAGCTATGATTGATAAGTATTTTGAAGGGAAAACCCCTGCTTATAATGGAAGCCAGACAGAATTTGATGCTCAACTTGTAAAGATTTCACAGGAAACAATTAAGAAATATGAAGAAGCGATGGAAAATATGGAATTCTCAATTGCTCTTTCATCCCTATGGCAGTTTGTTAGCAGAACAAATAAATACATTGATGAAACGCAACCATGGGTCCTAGCAAAAAATGAAGAAGACAATGAAAAATTGGCTTCAGTAATGGTCCATTTAGCTGAATCACTACGAATCACTGCAGTTTTATTAAAGCCATTTTTAACAGAAACACCAAATAAAATCTTTGACCAACTAGGTATTCGCACTGAGACTTTAAAGAATTGGGATAGCATTTTGGCATTTGGCCAGATTGACCAAACAAAAGTAAATAAGCAGTCACCAATCTTCCCACGATTAGAAGTGGAAGAAGAAGTAAAGTATATCAAAGAACAAATGAAAGGCTCTGCTCCGGTTGTAGAAACTGAGAAAAAAGATGCAAATATCGCTCCTCAAGAAGAGGAAATTACAATTGATGATTTTATGAAATTAGACCTTCGGATAGCGGAAGTTCTCCAAGTTGAACCAGTAAAAAAAGCAGATCGTTTGTTAAAAATACAGTTGGACTTAGGTTATGAGAAAAGACAGGTTGTTTCTGGAATTGCCAAACATTATAAACCAGAGGAACTTATAGGAAAAAAAGTTATCTGTGTTGCTAATCTAAAACCTGTGAAGCTTCGTGGCGAATTATCTCAAGGGATGATTTTAGCTGGATCACAAGGTGATTTACTTTCAGTCGCAACAGTTTTTGCTGACCTTCCAAACGGTTCAAGAGTAAAATAACTACCCTTTTTGAGCGTCTTATATTTAATGAGACGCTCACTTTTATTATTAGAAGTTTGAAAACCTTATTACATGTGGATATTAGAACAGTTAGTGTCATTAAAACAAGTTGATGAAAGCTGCCGAAAAACAAATGTTTCACGTGTAACATTTTGTAAAACATAATACAGATTTGTCGAAACAAGTTGAGGAAGGGAAGTAGAAAAATGCTATTTGATACACATGCTCATTTAAATGCTATTCAATACGATGAGGACTTGGAAGAAGTTATCGAAAGAGCCCAATTGGAAAAAGTTACACACATTGTTGTGGTAGGTTTTGATAAAGAAACGATTACAAGAGCAATGGAACTCACGGAAAAATATGACATGATATATGCAGCAGTAGGGTGGCACCCCGTTGATGCAGTAGATATGACAGATGAAGACTTACTGTGGATTAAGGATTTGGCTTCACATCCAAAAGTAGTTGCTATAGGTGAGATGGGACTAGATTATTACTGGGATAAGTCACCGAAGGAAATACAAAAAGAAGTATTTCGAAAACAAATTCAATTGGCTAAAGAGGTAAAGCTTCCAATCATCATTCATAATCGTGATGCAACAGAAGATGTGGTGGAAATTTTACGAGAGGAAGGAGCTAATGAAGTAGGAGGCATTATGCATTGTTTCACCGGGAGTTTAGAGATAGCAAAGCAATGCATGGACATGAACTTCTATATTTCATTTGGCGGTCCTGTAACCTTTAAAAATGCAAAGAAACCGAAGGAAGTTGCTAAAGAAATTCCAATCGAGCGTTTACTCATTGAAACAGATTGTCCTTATTTAACACCACACCCATTTAGAGGGAAGCGTAATGAGCCAAGTTATGTAAAGTATGTAGCAGAACAAATTGCTGAGCTAAGAGAGATGGATTTTGAGGAAATTGCTCAAAAAACATCCGACAATGCCATGAAAGTATTCGGCATAACTCGATAACGAAAGTTGTCGAGTTATGCAGGAGCTTGTCCACTTTTTGAGAAAATCATTCAGTTCTACATGTCTAAACTTCCTCATAGTATATCTTTGTCGATAACTCTTACTTCACTTTTCCTGACTTTTTAAGCATAATTATGAGTACGTTGGAAAAATGAGACAACGCCCAAAGGGTTGACAAGACGAAAGATACTCTATATAATCCACGAGGAAGAAGGAGGCGGTTTTCATTTTTAGTGAAAATTTGAAAAAGCTGTTTTCCGAAAAAGTAATAAAGAACAAATTTGTCCTTTCTGCTACTAGTTTAATAGTTTTAGGATCAGGGTCTGCGTACGGTACATATGAGTTAACGAAAGAATCTGTCTCATTGACCATCAACGGTAAAGAAGAAATAGTCCGTACACATGCAAACACTGTCAACGATTTACTTAAAGAATATGAAATAGATATAAGACAAGAAGATGAACTATCACACGGTACTAAAAATAAAATTAAAGATGATATGAAAATCACCTATAAAGCAGCAAAACCAATTAAAGTTGCAATGGGTGATGAACGAAGGACAATTTGGACAACAGCGGATACAGTTAAAGAACTGATACAACAAGAGGATATTGATGTCACTGAGCATGATCGAATAGAACCAGCTTTAGATACAGTAATTAAGAACGATTTGTCACTAACAATTGATAAAGCATTTCAAATTACACTAAATGTTGGCGAAGAGGAAAAGCAACATGTTTGGACTACTTCGACTACTGTCGCTGACTTTTTAAAGAATCAAGATGTTCAATTAAATGAATTGGATAAAGTTGAACCCGCTCTAACAGATGAATTAACTGAAAAGAGTAATGTTACAGTAACCAGAATAGAAAAAGTCACCGATGTAGTGGAAGAACCGATTGCCTTTAATGTTGTGGAAAAGAAGGATGACAACATTGAGAAGGGCGTACAAAAAGTTATTAACTCAGGAAAAGAAGGTAAGCAAGAAAAACATTATGAAGTAACGATTGAAAATGGCCAGGAAGTAACGAGAAAACTACTGAAAACTGAAACAGTTCAAAAAAGTGAGGATCGTGTAGTTGCTCTAGGAACAAAGGTTGTCCAGACGAGTACAACTATTGCTTCTCGAGGAAATGATTCTGTTTCAAAAGAGTTTTATGTAAATTCAACGGCCTATACTGCAAATTGTAATGGTTGTTCAGGAACCACTGCAACAGGAATGAATTTAAAAGCAAATCCAAATGCAAAGGTTATTGCTGTTGACCCTAGTGTCATTCCTTTGGGTACCAAAGTATATGTCGAGGGCTATGGATATGCAGTTGCTGCTGATACTGGTTCTGCTATTAAAGGGAACAAAATCGATGTGTTTTTATCATCAAAATCAGCTGCCTATCGATGGGGTTCGAAAAGAGTAAAAATTAAAATTTTAGATTAGATTTGACAGAGGATTAATTTCCTCTGTTTTTTATTTTCCCTTTGAAATAATTTCTTATGATGATGCTTATGAAACAAGGCTATTCCAACCTGCACTTTTGTTCTTTATAAAAGGAATGTATACTGTTTATATCTCTTTATTACATAAGACGTAATTGCATAGGGAAAAGTTTCAACTTTTTTTGGAGGAAATAATGAAAATAAAAGAAATTATCGTTGTAGAAGGAAAAGACGATACTACAGCTATAAAGAGAGCAGTTGATGCAGATACAATTGAAACAAATGGATCTTCAATAGGAAATAGTGTTATTGAACAAATTAAATTGGCTCAACAAACACGTGGAGTCATTATATTTACTGATCCCGATTTTCCAGGTGAAAAAATCCGAAAGACCATTTCAGAACTAGTACCTGGATGTAAGCATGCATTTTTGCCCAAAGATGAAGCAAGGCCTAAACGAGGTAGAGGAATAGGAGTAGAGCATGCTTCAAATGACGCCATCCGAAATGCTCTTGATGCAGTTAAGGAAGAAATGAAGGAATTTACAAGTGAGATTAGTTTTGATGACTTACTTGATGCAGGTTTAATAGGTGGCAGTAAGGCAAAGGATAGACGTGAAAAATTAGGATTGCTCTTGAAAATAGGTTATACAAATGGAAAGCAACTTCACAAAAGGTTACAAATGTTTCAAATCTCAAGAGACGATTATTTAAATGCTATAAACAAAATCCTGCAGGAGGAAAATAAGTGATGACGAAGGATATAGCAACACCCATTCGAACAAAGGCGATCTTAGAAAAGTACGGCTTTTCATTTAAAAAAAGCTTAGGTCAAAACTTCTTGATTGAGCCCAATGTTCTTTCCAGGATTGTTGACCATGCAGAAGTAACAGATAAAACAGGCGTTATAGAAATTGGACCGGGTATTGGTGCTCTAACTGAACAGTTAGCCAGAAGAGCAAAGCGTGTGATTGCTTTTGAAATTGATCAAAGGCTGCTTCCTATTCTTAAGGAGACATTAGAGCCGTATAAAAATGTAACAGTTATTCATCAAGATGTTCTGGAAGCAGATCTAAGTAAGGCAATTGAAGATTCCTTTCACGATTGTGATGAGATTATGGTTGTGGCTAATTTACCGTACTATGTTACTACACCAATTATTATGAAGCTATTAGAAGAAAAACTGCCATTAAAAGGTATTGTTGTCATGCTTCAAAAGGAAGTTGCTGATCGAATATCAGCAGTTCCGTCCACAAAAGAATATGGTTCACTCTCAATTGCTGTTCAATATTATACAGAAGCCAAGACGGTCATGACTGTACCAAAGACAGTTTTTGTACCTCAACCGAATGTAGACTCAGCAATCATTCGATTATTAGTTAGAGATAAACCAATTGTTGAAATTGAAGATGAAGGCTTTTTCTTTCAAATTGTACGTGCGAGCTTTGCGCAAAGGAGAAAAACTTTATTAAACAATCTCGTACATTATCTGCCAAATGGAAAAGAGCAGAAAGGGAAAATTGAAGAGGCTCTTCTTGAAATTGGAATTGATGGTAAAAGAAGAGGAGAGTCATTAACAATACAAGAATTTGCTAAGGTTAGCGATCATTTAGTTAAAATAGTAAGCAGTTGATAAAAAACCAGGAGTGTCCCGTAGAAGGAACCACCCCTGGTTTTTTGTTTGACTATCAGAAAGCATATAAATTTTATGGATGATAGTATAAGAAAAACTAAGGCTTTCGCCATTAGGACTTGGCGACAAGCCTTAGTTTTTCTAATCTTTTTTCAGCATATCACCAATTTTAAAAACCTACATAGGCTAGAAAAGGATCATTTTTAATTCTTGATCCAGCTAAAAGGAGAAAGGCCTGACGTTGTGAGCTAACTTGATAAGACACAGGTGAATCATTCATTGGAGTGGTAGAGGATGCAAGTAAAAATTGGAGATGTTGTTGCGAGAAAATCATATAATCTAGACTTATTATTTCGTGTTATAGACGTAAAAACAACTGCTACTGGAGAGCAGGTGGCAATTTTATATGGAGATGAAGTAAGACTAATTGCAGATGCAGGGTGCAACGATTTAGTTATCGTTGATGAGGCTGAAAAAAATACGAGAAAACAAAAAGAAAAAGAGCGAATTGATCAGTCTTATTATTTATTTCGGCAGGATTATCAATTACTAAGAGAAAAACAAGAATATTATGCTACTTCCAGCTACAGTCATAATGAGGAGTTTTTCCATATCCCGGGGAGGGTCCTTCATGTTGATGGTGATCCACTTTATTTACAAAAATGCCTCTCCTTGTATGAAAAAATTGGAGTACCTGTAAATGGTGTTCATGTAAATGAAAAAGAAATGCCTGAAAAAATTACGGACCTCCTAACAAAATATCGACCAGATATATTAGTTGTTACAGGACACGATGCTTATTCAAAGCATAAAGGTAGTATCGATGATATTAATGCTTATAGGCATTCCAAGCACTTCGTTCAAACAGTTCGGCAGGCACGTAATAAAGTTCCACACCTTGATCAGCTTGTCATCTTTGCCGGGGCATGTCAGTCACATTTTGAATCACTTATACGTGCAGGTGCTAATTTTGCAAGTTCCCCATCTAGAGTTAATATTCATGCACTAGATCCGGTTTATATCGTTGCAAAGATCAGCTTTACACCTTTTGTTGAAAGGATTAATGTATGGGATGTTTTACGGAACACTCTCACTCGAGAAAAGGGGCTCGGCGGTGTCGAAACAAGAGGAGTACTTAGAACAGGTATGCCTTACAGAAAACCATCAAATCCATGATTCCTGGCCGCTTACGTTTTCACTATGTAAGTGGCTATTTTTTTGTTGATCAGTTTTACGTGGAGTGATAGGAAAGAGGGAAATTTATCTTCTATTTTCGACTAAATCTCAAAAAAGAATGGCTAATTCCTTTCAACACATAGATAGAAAATATTCATCATTTTGACAAATTTAATTCGTTTTTTCCTCTCTAAACTTATGCATTGTATGAAAAAAATGAACATTCATATCAATAAGATGAAAAAACATTCATTTTTGTTACATAAAAGTTAGGATGTTTGTTCAAACTATAGGTGACAAATGAGAATTTTGTTGAAAATATTTTATTGACAGTAGTGAAAAGATACTGTTATAATTTAAATTTTATTTGACTTACATAGGCGAAAGGTTGTATAATAATCTTAGTGAGGTGGATGCAATGGGAAAAACTCTAACGGATATTAAAAAATCCTTGGATGGTAATCTTGGCAGACGACTAACTCTTAAAGCTAATGGTGGTCGTAGAAAAACGATAGAACGCTGTGGTGTACTAGCAGAAACCTATCCATCTGTCTTTGTTATTGAGCTTGATCAAGATGAAAATTCGTTTGAACGTGTATCTTACAGCTATGCCGATGTTTTGACTGAAACAGTACAACTTACATTTTTTGAAGATACAACAGGTTCTTTTGCAGTTAGCGGACAGTAGACAGCATATGTTTACTGTTTTTTTTTTTGCTTAAAATTCATATCATACATATCTAGATGTTTATATTCAAATACTATAAAAGCCGCAGTACTTTTTCTATTTGGAAACTTTAGCTTATCCTTTGAAGGGAAGTGTGTTTGCAGATGGCGAGACGTCGTGGAATAATGTCTGAAAGCTTTAAATATGAATTAGCAAAAGACTTGGGGTTTTACGATATCGTGAAGGAAGAAGGCTGGGGAGCAATTCGCTCACGTGATGCAGGGAATATGGTGAAGCGTGCAATCGAATTAGCTGAAACACAGCTTTCGAAACAACAGAATAAGTAACTTAGATTGGCGGCACAGGGTTTGGTAATAGATCATTCATTTTGGTTTGAATGGTTTGTAACCGGCCCTTTTTTTTACGATATAAATTATAGGATATGTAATTTTATTTACTATTTATTCTCTGTAAGAATAAAAAACCACTAATATGATAAGAAATGAACAGAGGTACTTGTATTTGTATCATATATCTAATGGTCATCGTCTTCTATCCATTCCGAGAATCTGGTTATAAAACAATGGAAATGTCGAAAAAAGCAATACGATACCTGCTTTTGTGGTACAATGTTGATACAATTTTAGTTCGTTCAAGTAGGTGACAAAGATGCGTGTTTTAGAAAAGGCACCAGCCAAGATAAATTTATCGTTAGATGTTCTCCGCAAGCGACAAGACGGTTTTCATGAAGTAAGAATGATCATGACAACAATTGATCTTGCGGATCGTGTTGAATTAGTAGATATTTCCCCAAATGAAATCAGGATAGTCTCACATAATCGTTTTGTTCCAGACGATCAGCGGAATTTAGCTTATCAAGCAGCAAAGTTATTAAAGGACCGTTTTAATATTGAAAGAGGTGTATCCATTTCAATTACAAAAACAATACCGGTTGCTGCAGGATTAGCGGGAGGGAGCAGTGATGCGGCAGCGACATTAAGAGGTCTAAATAAGTTATGGAAACTTGGTTTGACTCTTGATGACTTAGCAAAGCTCGGAGCAGAGATTGGATCAGATGTATCCTTTTGTGTATATGGAGGAACTGCACTGGCAACAGGCCGTGGTGAAATGATTCAGCAAATTGACCCGCCACCACATTGCTGGGTAGTGCTTGCAAAACCAACGATCGGGGTTTCAACAGCAGATGTATATCGAAACTTAAATCTGCAAACGGTTCAACATCCTGATGTAGATGGAATGGTTAGTGCCTTACATAATAATCATTATGAAAAAATCTGTTCCTTAATGGGGAATGTTCTAGAAGATGTTACATTGCGTATGCATCCAGAGGTAGCAAATATAAAAGAACAAATGAAAAGATTTGGTGCTGATGCTGTATTGATGAGTGGAAGTGGACCAACAGTATTTGGATTGGTGCAGTATGAGTCACGTTTACCACGTGTATATAATGGTTTAAGAGGCTTTTGTGATCAAGTATTTGCCGTAAGGATGCTTGGAGAGCGAAACATCCTTGATTAAATACGGATATTAAGTTATATTTACAATAATAATATTCGGATTTTGGGGGTTACCAGTTCATGAAATTTCGTCGTAGTGGTCGACTTGTTGATATGACAAACTACATGCTTCATCATCCACACTCTTTAGTACCATTAACATTTTTTTCTGAGAAATATCAATCTGCTAAATCATCTATTAGTGAAGACTTAACGATTATTAAAGAAACGTTCGAACAGCAAGGAATCGGGACATTATTAACTGTGCCAGGTGCTGCAGGTGGAGTGAAATATATCCCTAAGGTGGAAGCGAATGAGGCGAAGCAATTCATTGCTGAACTATGTGAGCTTATTGCAAAACCAGAAAGACTGCTTCCCGGAGGTTATTTATATTTAACTGACCTTCTAGGTACCCCATCTATCGTTAATAAAATTGGTCGTCTTTTTGCGACAGTTTTTAGTAACCGGAAAATTGATGTAGTCATGACGGTGGCAACAAAGGGGATACCATTGGCATATGCCGTAGCAGCACAGCTGGATGTACCTGTTGTTATTGTTAGAAAAGACAGTAAAGTAACAGAAGGTTCAACCGTAAGTATAAACTATGTTTCGGGATCATCAAAGAGAATACAAACGATGTTGCTTGCTAAACGGAGCTTAAAAGAAGGTTCAAATGTGCTCATTATTGATGACTTCATGAAAGCTGGGGGTACAATTAACGGCATGATTAGCCTTTTGGAAGAGTTTAAAGCAACTGTAGCGGGCATAGGTGTTCTAGTGGAAACAGAGGGTGTTGAAGAAAGATTAGTTGATCAATATGTATCACTGGTAAAATTAGCTGACGTGGATGTTCGAGAACGAAATATTCACGTAACAGAAGGCACTTACTTTCAGATTGTAAATACTAAAGAGATTGGAGAGGAACTTTATGAAGATCGTTAGTACAAGTCAAGCACCTGCAGCAATTGGACCGTATTCACAAGGGATTATTGTAAATAACTTGTTTTATAGCTCCGGTCAAATTCCTTTAACTGCTGAAGGAGAAATGATTTCAGGAGAAATTGAAGCGCAAACACACCAAGTGTTTAAAAATTTAAAAGCTGTATTAGAAGAAGCAGGTGCATCATTAGAAAGTGTTGTAAAAGCAACTGTATTTCTTCAAGACATGAATCATTTTGCCTCTTTTAATGAGGTATATGGACAATATTTCTCGACTCATAAGCCTGCACGTTCATGTGTGGAAGTGGCAAGATTACCAAAGGATGCTTTAGTTGAAATTGAGGTTATTGCATTAGTTAAATAATATAAAAAGTCAATCACTCTAAAGTGGTTGACTTTTTTTGTAGTTAAAAATCAAAAAAATAGAATATTTGTCAATTATTTTGCCTAAATTTAAAAAAATTTCAAATTAAGGGAGGAATAACAGAAGTAACGTTGAATTTAGTAACTAAAGTTTTTCATATGGGGAAAAGGTGGTGAACAGAATGGAAGTTACAGACGTAAGATTACGCCGCGTAAATACCGAAGGACGTATGAGAGCAATTGCATCTATTACGTTAGATCATGAATTTGTAGTTCATGATATCCGCGTTATTGATGGTAATAATGGTCTCTTTGTTGCGATGCCAAGTAAGCGCACTCCTGATGGTGAATTTAGAGATATTGCACACCCTATCAATTCTAGTACACGCGGAAAAATTCAAGATGCTGTACTGGCTGAATATCATCGTTTAGGTGAATTAGAAGTTGAATTTGAAGAAGCAGGTGCTTCATAAAATAACAAAGGAACTTTGTACAACTGTACAAGGTTCTTTTTTTTGTTTTAGGAAATACTAAGAATCTAAGAATCGCTCCATATGTAGGAAGAAGATTCGACAATTTTTTCAAGATCTCAAACAAGATTAAATGATTTTTCCGGTAAGTTCAATTGAAAGATGAAACTTGTGATAAAATTAGAAATATCATGTACTTTTGTTTGTTGTCTTGAAATACGACTTATTTTAAGATATATTTTTTTATGGATAAAAAGGTACTGTTTTATGGTGAATAAGAAAAACCAATGCTTTCTCCTTAGGAATTGGCGAAGAGTGAAGTTTTTCTATTGATTATAGCTTATTGGAGGCTTATTAAATGGATAATCGGTATGCAGTTATTCTGGCTGCTGGACAAGGGACAAGAATGAAATCCTCACTATATAAAGTGTTACATCCTGTTTGTGGGAAACCAATGGTTCAGCATGTACTTGATCAAGTAACACAATTAACATTGTCGAAAGTTGTCACAATTGTCGGCCATGGTGCGGAAAAGGTAAAGTCTGAGCTTGGTGATCGAACAGAGTATGCATTACAAAGTGAACAATTAGGGACGGCGCATGCCGTAATGCAGGCTGCACCATTTCTTGAAGATGAAAAGGGTACAACAATTGTTATCTGTGGTGACACTCCATTAATTCCGGCTGAAACAATGTCTGCTTTGTTAGCCCATCATCAAGAAACAAATGCAAAGGCAACGATTCTTACAGCAAATGCTGAAGATCCGACTGGATATGGCCGTATTGTCCGTAACCAAGAGGGAACAGTAGAAAAAAACGTTGAACATAAGGATGCATCAGAAGACGAACGAATGATTACGGAAATTAACACTGGTACATATTGTTTTGACAATAAGGAATTGTTCAAGGCATTAAAAAATGTTTCTAATGATAATGTTCAAGGAGAATATTATTTACCAGACGTAATTGAGATACTGAAAAAAGAGGGGAAAGTCATTTCAGCGTATCAAACAGCATCTTTTGAAGAAACATTAGGAGTAAATGATCGAATTGCATTATCACAAGCGGAAAAACTAATGAAACAACGTATTAATAAAGAGCATATGAGAAATGGTGTTACAATTATAGATCCGGATAATACGTATATTTCCGTTGATGCCAAGATAGGCCGAG
This sequence comes from Metabacillus niabensis, assembly GCF_020524345.1. GTDB lineage: Bacteria > Bacillota > Bacilli > Bacillales > Bacillaceae > Metabacillus > Metabacillus niabensis_B. Next base: position 34,547 of record NZ_JAIVLH010000029.1, on the reverse strand, counting down.
ACACAACGATTTATCCAGGAACTATGATCATTGGTGAAACTGTGATTGGTGAAGAATGTGTTATTGGACCAAATACAGAAATTAAAAACTGTAATATTGATACTAAAACAACGATCAGACAATCTGTCGCACATGATAGCGAAATCGGCAGTGAAGTACAAATAGGCCCATTTGCACATATTCGTCCTTCTTCTCACATTTCCGATGAGGTGAAGATTGGAAATTTTGTTGAAATTAAGAAGTCATCAATGGGCAAAGGCAGTAAGGCCTCTCACCTAAGTTATATTGGGGATGCAGAGGTTGGATCTGATGTAAACCTTGGATGTGGTTCCATTACAGTTAATTATGATGGGAAAAATAAATTCTTAACGAAAATAGAAGATGGTGCTTTCATAGGCTGTAATTCAAACTTAATTGCGCCCGTTACAGTTGGAAAAGGTGCATATGTAGCAGCAGGCTCAACTGTAACGAATGATGTACCAGAAAAAGCATTAACAGTTGCACGTGCTCGACAAGTAAATAAAGAGAATTATGTCGACCGTTTAAATCATAAAAATTCCTAATGGAGGTTTACACTTTACATGTCTAATCGCTATGGAGATTCAAATTTAAAAATATTTACACTAAATTCCAACCCTGCACTGGCAAAGGAAATCGCTGATATTGTTGGCGTAGAATTAGGGAAGAGTTCTGTAACACGCTTTAGTGATGGAGAAATTCAAATAAACATTGAAGAAAGTATTCGTGGCTGTGATGTGTATATTATTCAATCTACTAGTAACCCTGTGAATGAGCATATCATGGAACTACTAATTATGATTGATGCTTTAAAGCGTGCATCAGCAAAAACAATAAATATTGTTATTCCATACTACGGCTATGCTAGACAAGATAGAAAAGCAAGAGCAAGGGAGCCTATAACAGCAAAGCTTGTTGCAAACCTACTAGAAACAGCCGGCTCAACGCGTGTCATTACATTGGATCTTCATGCACCGCAGATACAGGGATTTTTTGATATCCCAATCGATCATTTAATGGGAGTACCCATCTTAGGTGAGTATTTCTTAGGAAAAAAATTAGATGATATCGTTATTGTTTCTCCGGATCATGGGGGTGTAACAAGAGCCCGTAAACTAGCAGATAAATTAAAAGCTCCTATCGCGATTATTGATAAAAGACGTCCAAGACCAAATGTGGCAGAGGTTATGAATATTGTTGGTCATATTGAAGGTAAAACAGCGATTTTAATAGATGATATTATTGATACAGCTGGAACAATTACATTAGCTGCAAATGCTTTAGAAGAGAATGGGGCAAAGGAAGTATATGCTTGCTGTACTCACCCTGTTCTATCAGGACCGGCAATCGATCGTATTGCTAATTCAAAAATCAAAGAATTAGTCATAACAAATTCAATTCAACTTCCGGAAGAAAAACGAATTGATAAGCTAGTAGAACTATCCGTTGCTCCACTTATTGGTGAAGCGATTATTCGAGTACATGAAAAACAATCAGTAAGCTTACTTTTTGATTAAGATTTATTCTCTCTTATTTTAAAAAAACCTACCGTACCTTATCTAAGATATAGATTAGGTGCTGGCTAGGTTTTTTTCGTATCTTTCACTTTATTCTCTCAAAAATGTTTATACCTTTCTCGTTATGGGCAAACAATATATATGAACGAATATCGTTAGGAAGGTGTAAATATGACAACTATACAAGCAATGAAAAGAACAGAGTTCACTAATTCGGCAAAAAGAAAAGTTCGTGAGTCTGGGAAGATTCCAGCTATTATTTATGGCAAAGCTAAAGAAAGCCAACCAGTAGCACTAGATAGCATAGAATTAATTAAGACGCTTAGAGATGAAGGAAAGAATACCGTTCTCCATTTGGATGTTGATGGTTCATCACATGCAGTTATGTTGTATGATATGCAGACAGACCCACTGAAGAATGAAATTATTCATGCTGACTTTCATATTGTGGATATGCAGGCAGATGTTCAAGTTGAAGTACCGGTTCATCTAACTGGTGAAGCACAGGGTGTTAAAGACGGTGGTGTATTACAACAATCATTACATGAAGTAACGATTACGTCAAAGCCGGGTAATATTCCTCAATCAATAGATGTAGACATTACAAACTTAGGTGTGAATGAGACTCTTTATATTAAAGACCTCTCGACAAGTCCAAACTATCAATTTACTCAGGATGAGGAGCAGGTAGTTGCCTCTATACTTCCGCCACAACAGGAAGAAGAAATTGATAGCGGAGAAGAACAAGAACCGGGACAACCTGAAAATGAAGAAGGTCGGGAGAATAGCGAAGAATAAAATAATTAAAATAGAACAAAACTAGTGTCAGTTCTTCATGATCCAAGTATGGAGTAATCTTATCCATATTTTAAGGAAATGAAGGCTGACACTTTACTTTTATGATAAGAATTTATATGCTAAATAAGATATAATAATAAAAAGGGCAATACTATTAATTCTTTTTATGATTTTTAAATAGATGATCTTGTTTGGAGGCGAAGGGTGTTTATGAAGCTCGTCATTGGGTTGGGAAACCCTGGGAGGCAATATGAAAATACCAGGCACAATGTGGGGTTTAAAGTAATTGACAAGCTATCAGAGGAGTTAGCAATTCCTCTTGATCGGCAGAAATTTAATGGGATATACGGTATTGGTCATATTTCCGGAGAGAAAGTCATATTATTAAAACCACTTACATACATGAATTTATCAGGTGAATGTATTCGTCCTTTAATGGATTTCTATGACATAAGTACAGAAGAAATCGTTGTCATATACGATGATTTAGATCTTCCTACAGGTAAAATTCGTTTAAGATCTAAAGGCAGTGCCGGTGGACATAATGGTATTAAATCAATGATTCTTCACTTAGGAACACAGGAATTTAATCGAATACGAGTTGGAATAGACCGTCCAATTAATGGGATGAAGATTACAGACTATGTGCTAGGCACATTTACTCAAGAAGATATGGAAGGTATAAACGAAGCAATAAATTACAGTGCGAAGGCTTGTGAAGATTGGCTTCAGAAGAATTTCGTACAAGTGATGAATGAATATAATTAAAACCAATGTGCTTGCCTTCATTTTCCGTATGTATAGTCCCACGTAAAAAGGACCATACTAAACGTAAAACATTCCTTTTTAGGAGGATTATGATGGCTTTGCATTATTATTGTAGACACTGTGGTGTAAAGGTAGGGAGCCTTGATAATATCTCTGCTTCAAGTGAGCAGCTTGGATTTCATCATTTAACACATGATGAACGCCAGGAGATGATCACATATGAGCAAAGTGGTGATATGCACATAAAGACGATTTGTGAAGACTGTCAGGATGCATTACATAGAAATCCTGATTTACACCAAGTGGAACACTTCATTCAGTAAGAGCTTTGGGTGACCCCCAAAGCGTTTTTCTGTTTACCTCTCCACTAATGGATAGAAACATAATCGAACATTATAAGTAGTACCGAAAACCATGACATTTCTTATATTTAGCAAAGTGAAAAATGAAATATTGAGAGGGGGGCTGAGCTTGAAAAGTTTACAGCAGTTTTTTTATGAAAATGATGATTTTAAAACAATTGTTTCCGGTATCGAAGAAGGACTAAAAGAACAACTTGTCGCAGGTCTTTCCGGTTCAGCTAGGACAGTTTTTACAGCTTCACTCTATCATGAGTTAGATAAATCGATCTTGATTGTGACACATAATTTGTTTCAAGCTCAAAAGGTTTATGAAGATTTACTAAACTTGATTAAAGATAATGTGTATCTTTATCCTGTTAATGATTTGATAGCATCTGAAGTGGCAGTAGCGAGTCCTGAGCTAAAAGCACAACGAATTGAAGTATTAAATCAATTGTCTGAAGGGAAAAGCTCGATAGTTGTGGCTCCCGTTGCAGGGATAAGGAGATTGCTGCCGCCAAAAACGCTCTGGAAACAGAAACAATATAAGTTGTCACTAGGACAAGATATAGACTTGGATGAATACATTCAACAATTTATCTCATTAGGCTATGAGAGAGTTGATATGGTTAGTGCTCCGGGTGAATTTAGCGTTCGCGGAGGAATTATAGATATCTATCCCCTTACAGAGGACAATGCAATAAGAATAGAGTTATTTGATACTGAAATTGATTCTATCAGATCGTTTAATATAGAAGACCAAAGATCGATAAAGATGTTAAAAAATGTTGTGATTGGTCCAGCTGTAGAGATGATTATAACAGATGAGTCAAGAGAGAATTGTATACGAAGAGTAGAAGAAGGATTAGCGAAAAATCTCAAAAAGATGAAGAATGAACAGCAAAAGGAATTGTTGATTGAAAATATTCAATATGATTTAGAGCGTTTACGCAACAATCAGCTAAATCAAGATATGTTTAAGTTTTCATCACTCTTCTATGATCAGCCTGCTAGTTTACTAGATTATTTTTCGAAAGATTCTATGGTTGTTCTTGATGAAATAAGTAGAATTCATGAGACATATGATCAGTTAGAACGTGAAGAAGCCGAGTGGTTTACAGGCCTGCTTGAAGAAGGAAAGGTATTTCAGGATGTGAAAGTGTCACACTCTTATATGGATGTTATGTCAAAAAGCAAGCATCCTTCTATTTATCTTTCCTTATTTTTAAGACATGTGCCACATACGAGTCCTCAAAACATACTAAATTTATCTTGTAAACAAATGCAAAGTTTCCATGGCCAAATGAATGTGCTGAAAAATGAATTAGAACGTTGGCAAAAAGCACAGTATGCGGTAGCATTTTTAGGTGTTAATGAGGAAAGAACAAAAAAGCTTCAGGATGTATTGGAAGACTATGAGATTGAGGCGAAGATTTTAGGGGAAGATGAATTTTTACACATTGGTAAAATTTCCATCGTCGAAGGGGATTTGCAAACAGGCTTTGAACTCCCAATGCAAAGATTAGCGGTTATTACCGAAGAAGAGCTTTTTAAGAAAAGAGTTAAAAAACAAGTCAGAAGACAAAAGCTTTCAAATGCAGAACGGATTAAGAGTTACTCTGAACTGGAAATTGGCGACTATGTTGTTCATGTTAATCATGGTATTGGAAAATACCTTGGAATTGAAACACTTGAAATTAATGGAATTCATAAGGACTACTTAAATATTCGCTATCAAGGTAGTGACCAGTTATATGTTCCTGTTGATCAAATTGATCAAGTTCAAAAATATGTAGGGTCTGAAGGTAAAGAGCCGAAAATTTATAAGCTTGGTGGGAATGACTGGCGTAGAGTGAAGAAAAAGGTTGAATCTTCTGTACAAGATATTGCAGATGATTTGATCAAACTGTATGCCGAGCGGGAAGCTAGTGAAGGTTATGCCTTTTCACCAGATGGAGAAATGCAGAAAGAATTTGAACTGGCATTTCCTTATCAAGAAACAGAGGACCAAATTCGCTCTATCGTAGAAATTAAAAAAGATATGGAACGACTTCGTCCGATGGACCGCTTATTATGTGGAGATGTTGGATATGGAAAAACAGAGGTTGCAATTCGAGCAGCCTTTAAGGCAATTGCCGATGGAAAACAAGTAGCGTTGCTCGTCCCAACAACGATTTTAGCTCAACAACATTATGAAACGGTCCGGGAACGTTTCCAGGAATATCCTATTAATGTTGGCCTTTTAAGTCGTTTTAGAACGAGAAAAGAAATTACTGAGACAACAAAAGGATTAGGTAATGGCAGCGTAGATATGGTGATAGGAACTCATCGTTTACTTTCAAAAGATATTAAATATAAGGATTTGGGGTTACTTATTATTGATGAAGAGCAGCGCTTTGGTGTAACACATAAAGAAAAAATAAAGCAACTAAAAGCAAATGTCGATGTGCTAACCTTAACAGCAACTCCAATTCCTAGAACATTGCATATGTCCATGCTCGGAGTGAGAGATTTATCAGTTATTGAAACTCCACCTGAGAATCGTTTTCCTGTTCAAACATATGTTGTTGAATACAACGGGGCATTAGTAAGAGAATCAATTGAGAGGGAAATGGCACGTGGAGGCCAAGTGTTTTTCCTATATAACCGTGTTGAAGATATAGATCGTAAAGCAGAAGAAATTTCGATGCTTGTTCCTGAGGCAAGGGTTTCCTTTGCACATGGAAAAATGACTGAAAATGAACTCGAATCTGTTATGATAAGCTTCCTTGAAGGAGAATTTGATGTACTTGTAAGTACGACAATCATTGAAACCGGTGTGGATATTCCTAATGTTAATACATTAATTGTGAATGATGCAGATAAAATGGGACTATCGCAGCTTTACCAGCTCCGTGGAAGGGTTGGACGATCTAATCGAGTTGCATATGCATACTTTACTTACAGAAAAGATAAAGTCCTAACAGAAGTTGCTGAGAAGCGTCTACAGGCAATTAAGGAGTTCACTGAGCTTGGTTCAGGATTCAAAATTGCAATGAGGGATCTTTCAATTAGAGGAGCCGGGAATCTATTAGGTGCTCAACAGCATGGATTCATTGATTCTGTTGGTTTTGATTTATATTCTCAAATGCTGAAAGAAGCGATAGAGGAAAGACAAGTAGATAAGCCAAAACAAAAAGCTATTGATGTAGAGATTGATCTTCAGGTTGATGCTTATCTTCCGCAGACATATATTACGGATGGGCGTCAAAAAATTGATATGTACAAACGTTTTAGATCAATAACAGAATTAATCGAATTGGAAGAATTACAGGAAGAAATGATTGACCGCTTCGGGGAATATCCTGTAGAAGTTGAGTACCTATTCCATATTGCAAAAATTAAGGTTTTTGCTATTCAAGAACGAGTTGAACTTATCAAGCAAGATAAAGAAACAATTATGATGCTTATAGAAGATGAGGCAAGTAACCAAATTGATGGACAAAAGCTGTTTGATTTAAGCAATAAATATCCTCGCATTGTCGGTTTAGGTATGGAAGGCAGCAGATTAAAATTAACCGTCAATACAAAAGGTCTTGAAGTTGAAAAATGGTTGGCGATTATTACAGATCTTTTAAATGGTCTTTCACAAGTGAAAAAGGAAGAAATCTCAGCAAAATAAGTTTAAAAAAAGTGTTAATAGGCGATTATTATTAATTGCTTTTCATTTTCTCCTAAAAAATCCGGTTCAGGATGTATATTACACGTTTGGTGAAGGATACTAATTTCAACAAACGATGATTGTTACATAAAAGAAGCTCCTGTCATAAACAGTTCTTATTTTTATACTTACAGCAGGATATTAACAACAATCATTAATTTCCTATCATCCGATGAAAGTGAGGCAACATAAGATGAAAGCAACTGGTATTGTTCGTCGCATTGATGATTTAGGTCGTGTAGTTATTCCAAAGGAAATACGCAGAACCTTACGAATTCGTGAAGGAGATCCTTTAGAAATATTTGTGGATCGCGATGGAGAAGTCATTCTAAAGAAATACTCACCAATTAGTGAGCTAAGCGATTTTTCTAAAGAATATGCTGATGCCTTATACGATAGTTTGGGACATCCTGTTTTAATCTGTGATAGAGACACTTTCATAGCTGTGTCTGGAGGATCAAAAAAGGAATACTTAAACAAGAACATTAGTGACATTGTCGAGCAGGTAATGGAAGAAAGAAATTCAGTTTTAAAAACTGATGCAGGAGACATCCAAATCGTTGAAGGTTTAAGCGAAGATATTAAGTCGTATACAATTGGGCCAATCGTTGCTAATGGAGATCCAATTGGAGCTGTTATCATCCTTTCTAAAGAGCAGTCAATTGGAGAGGTTGAACACAAGGCAGTGGAAACAGCGGCAGGATTTTTAGCTCGTCAAATGGAGCAATAAGAAAAAAAGGTAGCGGATTTTCGCTACCTTTTTTTATGTACGTGAAAATTAGGTTCGTGAGGTCTGACCAAGGCACTTGCGCTTTTGATATATGCTATAATCCTCATAGAGGATGTTTGAGAGGGGATAGAATGAACATCGAAAAAGATCATATGAATATTGCCTTGCGTGGTGTTTTCATCCTGACAATTGCAGGGTTAGTAACAAAAATATTAAGTGCGGCTTACCGTGTTCCTTATCAAAATATTGTAGGGGATATTGGCTTTTATATTTATCAGCAGGTTTATCCATTTTATGGGATGAGCGTGGTGTTAGCAACTTCCGGTTTTCCTGTTATGATATCAAAGGTAATGAGTGATTTAGGCCACGGGAAATCGGAGCAGGATCGTTCAAAAATAATGTCCATTGCTATGATATATTTAACGAGCTTTGGGGTGGCGTTGTTTTTCCTTCTATACATATATTCACAACCTATCTCAAAAATAATGGGAGATGCAAAACTAGCTCCTCTTATTGAAATCTCTTCTTTCTCATTCTTGTTGGTTCCTTTTGTTTCCTTACTAAGGGGCTATTTTCAATTTGAACAGAATATGCAACCAACAGCAGTATCACAAGTGGTAGAACAGGGATTTCGAGTTTCTTTTATTTTAATAAGCTCCTATTTTTTTATTTATTTTGGGTATGACCTTTATACAGCAGGCTGGGGAGCATTGGTATCATCTGTAATGGGGAGTATAGCAGGATTTTTCATTCTTCTTTTCTTATGGAGACGAAACAAGAAAAGAAGATTACATTGGAATCTATCAGCATCAATTCAAGCTAGAGAAATTGTTTTAACGTTACTTAAATATAGTTTTAGCTTTGGGATTACTAGTTTGTTGCTGATTCTCATTCAGTTAGTCGATGCCCTGCATTTATATGCTCTACTTCTTCATAATGGCATAGATGAGGAGATGGCAAAAGTAGCAAAGGGAGTATATGACAGAGGACAACCGTTAATTCAATTAGGTACAGTGGTAGCAACGTCCTTCGCACTATCACTTGTTCCAGCTATTGCTCAAGCAAAAATGAATCAAAATGAGGATTTTATAAAGGAAAAGTTGCAGATTTCCTTGAAATTATGTTTAGTTATTGGTGCAGGCGCGGCTGGAGGATTAATAGCCTTAATAGATCCTATTAACATGATGCTTTTTAAAGATATTTCAGGCTCAAAAGTACTGATGATTTTAAGCGGATCTATCTTATTTACATCTATATGCCTGACAATGTTTGCAGTTTTACAAGGGTTAGGGTACACATTTGTACCTTCAATAGCGGTTGTAATCGGAGTGTCCTTTAAATATTTTGGAAATATCATGTTAATTCCCAAGTATGATGTGACGGGAGCCGCGATATCAAGTCTTGTAGCATATTTTGTTGTAGCTTTGGTCATGATGGTATTCATTAAAGTGAAAGGTTTTTCTTTTCCATACTTAAGAACAATTGGTCAAATAGGAATGGCAATTATTATTATGGTCATTACTCTTAAACTAGGGATGGCATATGTTGGACCTGAAACTCGTGCACACTCAATGATCATCTCACTAATTGGGGTATTCATCGGTGGAATTGTTTATATCGTTTTAATTTTAAAAATGAAAGTATTCTCACATTCAGAGATTCAATATATTCCTGTAGTAAAGAAACTTTTTAAATAGAAATGAGGTACATTGATGACAAAAACAATTACAATTTTAGGGCTTGGTGCAGGAGATTTGAATCAGCTGCCATATGGTGTGTATCGATTGTTAACTCAATCGGAACATCTATTTCTACGAACAAAGGAACACCCTGTTATATCAGAGCTAGGGGATCAATTACATTTTGAGTCCTTTGATAGCATTTATGAGCAGCATGATGATTTTGATCACGTTTATACAACGATTGTGGAAATGCTTCTTAAAAAGGCAAATGAAATGAATATCATTTATGCTGTGCCTGGTCATCCACTTGTTGCTGAAAAAACAGTTCAGCTTCTATTAAAAGAAGGAAGAAAAAAAGGATATACAATTAAGATTGAGGGTGGACAAAGCTTTCTGGATTCCACTTTTCAAGCATTAGAAATAGATCCGGTAGAAGGATTTCAGCTTGTTGATGCATTTGATTTAAGAAAAGAGATGCTACAACTGAAGGGACATGTTATTATCACTCAAGTTTATGATCAAATGATAGCTTCAGAGGTAAAGCTTACACTTATGGAGCAACTACCTGATCATTATAAAATTAAAATTGTCACAGCTGCAGGCAGTAGTCTACAGGAATTGAAGGAAATTGAGCTTTACGAATTAGATCGTGAAACAACTATTAATAATTTAACAAGTGTTTATATACCACCTGTTACAGATGAAACAACTCTTTACCACCAATTTTCTTCTTTCCGTTATATTATTGCAGAGTTAAGGGGACCTAATGGATGTCCATGGGATAAAGAACAAACACATCAATCGTTAAAAAAATATCTTATAGAAGAATGCTATGAATTATTAGAGGCGATTGATAAGGACGATATTGATCATATCATTGAAGAACTGGGAGATGTGTTATTACAGGTTGTACTGCATGCGCAAATTGGCGAGGATGAAGGTATGTTTTCCATTGATGATGTAATTAGAGGCGTAGCTGAGAAAATGGTTCGTCGTCATCCCCATGTTTTTGGTCAACAATCTGTTACTAATTCAGATGAAGTCCTGGCTAATTGGGAGGAAATAAAGAAGAAAGAGAAGGGAAAAAGAGAAGAACAATCCATACTGGATGCTGTTGCATCTTCTCTTCCAGCGCTATCTAAAGCCTATCATTTGCAAAAGAAGGCAGCAAAGGTCGGCTTTGATTGGCCCTCAGTGGAAGGTGCCTGGGATAAAGTAAAAGAGGAATTAAAAGAATTTGAAGATGAGATAGCTGTGAATAAAGATCATTCGCTCGTCACGAAAGAGTTTGGAGACCTTTTATTTGCTTTTGTAAATGTGGGAAGACATTATAAAATTGAACCAGAAGAAGCTCTATCTTCAACAAATGTGAAGTTTTATGATCGATTTGGGTATATAGAAAAGATTGCAATTGAGCATAATCGACAACTCCAAAACATGTCTTTAGAAGAGATGGATCATTATTGGAATGAAGCAAAGAAATTAGATAAAGGATGAGGGATAGAAGATGAGGTTAGATAAATTCTTAAAGGTATCAAGGTTAATTAAACGAAGAACATTAGCTAAAGAAGTAGCAGATCAAGGGAGAATTTCCATAAACGGGACGCCGGGTAAAGCCAGTTCCAATGTGAAAATTGGTGATGAGTTGATGATCCGCTTTGGACAAAAGCTGGTGACAGTTGTCATTGAAGACTTAAAGGAAACAACAAGAAAAGAAGAAGCGACAAACCTTTATCGAGTAGTGAAGGAAGAGAAGGTTGAGCAAGACTCTTTTTAAGTGGTTGCTTCCATACCTGCCTTCGTCAATCAAGGAGCTTCCGCATTTGTACGATAGAAATGTAAAATATCTTACTTAGTGTTGGTGTCTAGCTCCAGGCGCCATCGGCTCGAGTCATAAGCCAAGTAGGAATTGAAGGTAAAGAACACCTTCTATTCCTACTCGTCTTATGCTTGTCGCCGATAATCGGGCGCCTTACGCATTTCATATAGCTTGTTCTAAACCGAATTGAAGGATCATACACATGTAAAGGAAAATCCTTTATTAGAATTCGGAGGTAGAATATGAGCCAATACTATGAGAATCATGCATCTGGACATAAAGGTACGATTCAAGAGCATGATGTGATCATGCGAGGCAGAAAGTTAATAGAGATCACCGGCGTAAAACAGGTTGAAAGCTTTGATAGTGAGGAATTCTTATTGGATACGGTTATGGGGGCTTTAGCGATTCGTGGGCAAAACCTTCAAATGAAAAATTTAGATGTTGATAAAGGAATCGTATCTATAAAAGGCAGTAGAATATTTGATCTAATTTACTTGGATGAACAGCAATCGGAGAAAGCTAAAGGACTCTTTAGCAAGTTATTTAAATGAGTTTAACAACACAGTTTTACACTATGCTTGCGATGGTAGGAATGGGTAGTTGGATAGGCGTAGCTCTTGACACATATGGTCGCTTTTTGAAGCGGCCATTGAGAGCTAGGTGGGTTGTTTTTATCAATGACTTTATGTTTTGGGTTGTTCAAGGCCTAATATTATTTTATCTTTTGTTACTTGTAAATGAAGGGGAACTAAGGATATATATCTTCCTTGCCTTACTCTGTGGGTATGCGGCATACCAGGGGCTGCTTAAACAAATCTATTTGAAGCTTTTGGAATATTTCATTCAGACAAGCATCCGATTATATAATATTATCAAGAAGATCGGACAGGTTTTGCTTGTTCAGCCTATACGAGCATTGATACAACTTATCATCGTGATTGTACTTGGAATTGTCAAAGTTATATGGACTTTATTAAAATGGGCTTTTCAATTTGTATATTCTTTGGTTAAAATTTTACTAGCCCCTGTAAAATGGGTAGGAAGGCTTTTATGGAGACTGGTTCCACTGCAGATAAGGCAATTTATTACAAGAATTCTTTACAAATTAGCAGGATATCAAAATAAAATCAAGAATACATTTAATAAGCTAAAATTGTGGTGGCAACGTTTAACAAAGAAGTAAGGAGGAGAAAAATGAGTCTCGAAAGATCAAAAAAAATTACGGAACTACAATCACAGTATGCAATGGAGCAAGAGAGGCAACAGCAAATTTCCAAAAGGCGTAAAAGAGGCTTATTTCGGCGGCTATTACTATTAGGAATATTAGTCATCGTCACTTCTTCTGTTATAGTGACCACTTTATTTAGTCAATCTTCAGCCATAAATGAAAAAAACGAGCAAAAAGAAAAGTTGGAAGAAGAATTAGCCGGCTTGGAAAAAGAAGAAAATTTACTAAGAGAAGAAATTGTAAAACTTAATGATGATGAGTATATTGCAAAGATTGCCAGACGAGACTATTTCTTATCTGATGATAATGAGATCATCTTTAACATAAAAGAGTAGCCTTGTTGACACTGGATTTTTTATTTATGTATAATATAATAAAGGTTCGAATGATTTTTTATCTGTTTAAGGAGGAGCATTATTTTTATGTCGATTGAAGTTGGCAGCAAGTTACAGGGTAAAGTGACGGGCATTACTAATTTTGGAGCGTTTGTGGAGTTACCAGGCGGATCCACAGGTCTCGTTCATATTAGTGAAGTAGCCGATAATTATGTGAAGGATATTAATGATCACTTAAAAGTCGGAGATGAAGTTACAGTTAAGGTTATTAATGTTGAAAATGATGGTAAAATTGGCTTGTCTATTAAAAAGGCCATTGACCGTCCAGAGCGTCCTCAACGTCCGGAACGCCCAAGAAATTCAGACCGCCCGAGATCAAGAGGGAATGATTTCCGCAATAATAGTAATAACAAAGAGAACTTTGAACAAAAAATGAATCGTTTCTTAAAAGATAGTGAAGATCGTCTAGCTTCATTAAAACGTAATACCGAATCAAAACGTGGTGGTCGTGGGGCTAGAAGAGGATAGCTTGCTGCTTTCATATACATTTTGTGAGTAAGGAAAACATGATTGATATGTTTTCCTTTTTTATATGATTTATTTTAAAATTTATATTGACAGGAAGCCTAAATCGATTGTATTATAAATCTTGTGCTTTTAAACAAGGAGCGTTTTTAAAACTATGGCGGTATAGCTCAGCTGGCTAGAGCGAGCCGTAAACATCCTGATTTTTCTTCCATGTAGGCTTGTGAGGAATGTGTCTGGAAGAGACATGACGAACATGCTTTTAAACAAGGAGCGTCTTTATAACTATGGCGGTGTAGCTCAGCTGGCTAGAGCGTACGGTTCATACCCGTGAGGTCGTGGGTTCGATTCCCTCCGCCGCTACCATAGAAAAATAAGAAAATAAGGCCCGTTGGTCAAGCGGTTAAGACACCGCCCTTTCACGGCGGTAACACGGGTTCGAATCCCGTACGGGTCATCAATGAAGAAACTAGTTGCGTTCTGCAGCTAGTTTTTTTGTTATGTGAAAACTTATTTCGGTCATAATTAATAAGAATTCGACCACGATTGAAAAAAATTTAACCACATTCTTTAAGAATTCAACCAAAGTATCCAATAATTCAATCATCATGCCAAGAGATTCAACTAACCCCCAATAAAGAGCTTAATCAAAGAATAAATTATACCTTACCCAATTAATGCTCATACTATTCCAATTTTCTTTTGACTATTCTTGACTCGACATTACAGGTTTCACACAAATATGACGAAAGACTTGCTGAAAAAAATACTATTCATTTAGATATTTGTCGCTTTTTTCAAAAACAGTCGAACAGTTCCTTAGATACTCTACCTTCTTTTGACAAATTCCTGTCATAAGCTTAGCTATAATTACAAGCAACATGAATAAGTGGGGGAATGAAAAATGGAAAAAGTAGAAAGAAGGTTAATGGAACCAATATCGGAATTGGGGATGGAAAAAACCCAACAGGTGGTTAATCGATTCTTCCATCGAATTTCATCTAGAATCCAGCTTTTCCTCTTACACAAAGGAATTATTTATGGATTGATCGGTTTTTTATTAGGACGGGCTATTATTCTTTCGGAAGTACTGCCATTTGCTCTTCCGTTTTTTGGAGCAGTTCTACTAATGAAAAGGGACAAGGCCTTGTTAGCGGGGTTATCACTTATTGCTGGAGGATTAACGATTTCCTTTCAGGTTGCTTTAGTGATTACAATTTCAATCATCGGATTTCTTATTTTAAATCGGCTCGTTTCTTCTTTATTTAAGGATCAATTAAAAGTCCTTCCTTTTGTTATTTTTGGAACGGTAGCGATAACTAGACTAGCGTACTCCTTTGCAATAAAAACAGAGTTAATGCTATATGACTATATGATGGCAGGAGTAGAGTCTGGACTTTCATTTATTTTGACATTAATTTTTCTGCAAAGTATTCCATTGATATCTGCACGTAAATATAAACAATCGTTAAAAGTTGAAGAGATTATATGTATTATGATTCTCCTTGCTTCCGTTATGACTGGACTTGTCGGGGTATCTTTCCAAAATCTTCAGGCAGAGCATATTTTCTCACGATATATTGTTCTCTTGTTTGCATTTATCGGTGGATCAAGTATTGGTTGTACAGTTGGGGTTGTGACGGGCTTGATTCTCAGTCTGGCAAACGTCGGAAATTTATATCATATGAGTTTATTAGCTTTCTCAGGATTACTGGGGGGACTTTTACGTGAAGGACAAAAGTTTGGAACGGCCATAGGACTATTAATTGGATCAGTATTGATTTCTTTATATGGACAAGGTTCAGCTGATTTGATGACAACATTACTAGAATCAATGATTGCAATCTTGCTGTTTTTACTAACACCTAAGGCGGTTACAGCAAGATTAGCTAAGCATATACCCGGGACAAATGAGCATGCCCAAGAACAACAACAGTATGTCCGAAAAATTCGTGATGTGACAGCTCATAGGGTAGAGCAATTTTCTCAAGTTTTTCATGCGTTATCAGAAAGTTTTGCCACGTTCTATGATAAGGATGAACAAGATGATAGTGAAGAACGTGAGACCGACTTATTCTTAAGCAGTATTACAGAAAGCACCTGTCAGCATTGTTTTAAAAAAGAGAAGTGTTGGGTTGAGAACTTTGATAAAACCTATGATTTAATGCAAAGCATTATGCATGAGAATAAACAAAATACGTATAAATCCAACATGAAATTAAGGAAAGAATTTGACAGGCATTGTTCAAAGGCAAATAAAGTAGAGGAGACAATCGAACAGGAGATTAATTATTTTCAAGCAAACCAAAAGTTAAAGAAAGAGGTGCAAGAAAGCAGGCGATTAGTTGCTGAACAATTATTAGGTGTTTCAAATGTGATGGGAGACCTCTCGAAGGAAATTAAAAGAGAAAGGGAAAATCATTTTGTACAAGAAGAACAAATTTTAGATGCTTTACAAAACTTTGGAATTGAGATTGTCAATGTTGATATTTTTAGTCTGGAACAAGGGAATGTAGATATTGAAATGAGTATTCCGTTCTGTAATGGACATGGAGAATGTGAAAAAATTATTGCTCCAATGCTTTCAGATATTTTGGAGGAATCCATTATTGTTAAAAAAGAAGAATGTGCAAATTATCCAAATGGGTACTGTCATGTTTCATTTGGTTCAGCGAAAAAATACCGAATTGAAACAGGTGTTGCACATGCAGCTAAAGGAGGAGGACTAGTATCCGGGGATAGTTATTCCATGATTGATTTAGGTGTAGGTAAATTTGCTGTCGCGATAAGTGATGGAATGGGAAATGGGGTAAGGGCCCATTTTGAGAGCAATGAAACCATTAAGCTTCTACAAAAAATCCTGCAATCAGGTATTGAAGAGAAGGTGGCAATTAAAACAATTAATTCAATCTTGTCTCTAAGAACAACAGATGAAATCTTTTCGACTCTTGATCTAGCAATCGTTGATTTGCAAGATGGAAGTAGTAAATTCTTAAAGATTGGCTCAACCCCAAGCTTTGTAAAGAGAGGAGATAAAATTATAAAGATTCAAGCAAGTAATTTACCTATGGGAATCATTGATGATTTTGATGTTGATGTGGTAGGTGAAAAACTAAAGGCCGGAGATCTACTTATCATGATGAGCGACGGTATTTTTGAAGGACCAAAGCATGTAGAAAATCATGATTTATGGATGAAAAGAAAAATAAGTGAAATGAAAACAACTGATCCCCAAGAAATTGCTGACCTCATCATGGAAGAAGTAATTAGAACGAGATCTGGAAAGATAGAAGATGATATGACAGTTGTGGTATCAGCCATTGAGCATAATACACCGAAATGGGCAAGTATTCCTGTTTCATCGAAGAAAATAGGATAAGAAGTATAAAATAAAACCCTCCTGGCGAGTATGATAATAGTATTTTTATGTATATGTCGGTGTAGCAATGGACAAGGGGAAAAATCAGGAGACTGCAACATCTCTCTAGGAGGGTAAGTATGGAAAAGGGTCATTTAAAACAAATCTTATTAATTACAGATGGTTGTTCAAATCATGGGGAAGATCCGATTGCGATGGCGGCTCTAGCACAAGAGCAGGGTATTACTGTTAACGTTATTGGTGTATTAGAAGAAAATGTAATAGATCAGGAATCTCTTCAAGAGGTAGAAGGAATTGCTATGTCAGGTGGAGGTGTGCATCAAATTGTCTATGCTCATCAACTTTCACAAACAGTTCAACATGTGACAAGAAAGGCAATGACACAAACTCTCCAGGGTGTAGTAAATAAAGAGCTTCAACAAATTTTAGGCAAACATACATCAATGGAAGAACTACCTCCAGAAAAAAGAGGAGAAGTGATGGAAGTAGTAGATGAACTTGGTGAAACTACGAGCCTTGAGATTCTTATTTTAGTTGATACAAGTGCCAGTATGAAGCCAAAACTTCCAACAGTGAAGGAAGCCCTGCTGGATCTATCCATTAGTTTAAATTCAAGGATAGGGGATAATCGTTTTTCAGTTTCAGTATTTCCTGGGAAAAAAGATGACGTTGAAAGGGTACTTGATTGGACTCCTAGGCTTGAATCTTTATCATCCATCTTTCCTAAATTATCAACAGGAGGTATTACACCAACTGGTCCTGCGATTAGAGAAGCTATACAGCAATTTAAGAAAAAACGTTCCCTTAGAAATTTATTAAAAAATGAAGAAGAGTACTACGATGAATCAAGTATGTAACCTTACCCCTGGTTCAATTATTACAGGCAAATGGAACCAGGAGCGTTATACAATCATTAAGGCCTTAGGACAAGGTGCAACAGGTAATGTATATTTGGCAGATAGTAGAAGAGGGAACGTAGCAATCAAGCTTAGCGAAAACAACATGTCAATTACATCTGAGGTAAATGTACTTAAACATTTCTCTAAGGTCCAAGGTACTTTACTTGGGCCTTCTTTACTTGATGTGGACGATTGGATTCATCACTCTCAAAAGTTAGTTTCATTTTATGTAATGGAATATGTACAAGGTAATAACTTCCTTGAGTTTACTGAGCAAAGAGGGATAGAATGGGCAGGTGTACTAACTCTTCAGCTTTTAACTAATTTAGAAAAACTTCATCAAGAGGGATGGGTATTTGGGGATTTAAAACCGGAAAATTTAATTGTTTCAGGTCCTCCGCCGAGAATTAGATGTATAGATGTTGGTGGAACGACACAGCAGGGTAGGTCTATAAAAGAATTTACGGAGTTTTTTGACCGCGGTTATTGGGGAATGGGAAATCGAAAGGCAGAGCCAACATATGATTTGTTTTCAGTTGCGATGATTATGATGAATGCCGCATATCCCAAACGTTTTAAAAAAGTCAGTGATCGTGACGGGAAAGGTCAGCTAACCGAAAAAATACGGCAACACTCTTTTTTGGTAAAATATCAGGATGTTTTAGATAAGGCGTTGATGGGGAAATACAATAGTGCCGGGGAAATGAAAGCTGATTTTATCCAGTTGCTTTCTATGAAAGCGAGTAAAGGAACTCCATCTTCAAACACTTATAAGTCAAAAGTTCCAAAGCAGAGTTCTCCTAAATCAAGTCATCCGAAAAAACCTACACAGCAGACAAGGCAGCAAGTGAAAAAGAAGAAAAAGAAAGCCAATTATTTTTTTGAAACAGTTGTGATTTTAATAGGAGTCTGTGTCATTTATTCCTTATATGTTTATCATGTTCTCTTATAATATCTAGATGCATTTAAATTTTCAGGTGAAAATATGTTGAATATGTGAACTGGACCTTCTTTTTTGTTTTTTTAGATAAAATAATGGTAGGATTAATATATGAAAATACATTGAGGAATATCGTATAAAGAGGGGAAAAAGGTGAAAAATTTAGATATCCTGATTCGACAACAGCAACTAGTTAAAAAGGGATCAACGATTGTTGTTGGTGTTTCAGGAGGACCTGATTCTTTAGCATTACTCGATATGTTTTACAAACATAGGGAGAGTTTGGATTTAACTGTAGTGGCTGCTCATGTTGACCATATGTTTAGAGGTAAACAATCTCAAGCAGAAATGGAATTTGTTATAGCATTCTGTATTGAGCGGGGAATTATCTGTAAAACATATCAAATTGATGTTAAAGCTTATGCAAAAAAGAATCAATTGAGTTCACAAGTAGCAGCTAGAGAATGCAGATATCGGTTTTTTAAAGAGGTTATGGATAAGTATCATTCACCATACTTGGCATTAGGCCACCATGGTGATGATCAGGTTGAAACCATCCTCATGAGAATGGTTAGAGGTAATACTGGTGAAGCTTTAGCTGGTATCAAACGGGTGAGACCATTTCATAATGGGTACATCATTAGACCGTTACTAGAATTCTCCAAGCAACAAATCCTTAATTATTGCAATAAGAATAACTTAATGCCCAGGTTCGATCCCAGCAATGAAAGTACAGATTACACAAGAAATAGATTTAGAAAATATGTGCTTCCTTTTCTAAAACAGGAAAATCCGCTTGTTCATGAAAAATTTCAGTATTTTAGTGAAACCTTGCTGGAGGATGAAACGTATTTACATGCATTAACTGAAAAAAACATGAATACAGTAATCAAAAGGAAAGAAAAATTCGTTGTTGAAATGGATATCAAAGGGTTTCTAAGCCTACCTTTGCCTTTACAAAGAAGAGGGATTAAACTAATATTAAACTATCTATATGAAAATATTCCATCTTCCCTTTCTTCAATACATATCGAGAGCTTACAATCATTGCTCTCACAGGAACATCCTTCAGGGTCACTAGATTATCCAAACGGTCTTAAAGTGATAAAATCCTATCAGACATGTTTGTTTACTTTTGAACATGATGAAGGTAGAGAATACTGTCATGTACTTGAAATTCCCTCTGTGGTTAAACTTCCAAATGGGTATAGTATATCTTGTTATATAACTCAGGAGATTCCAATAGCAAAAAAAGGAAACAATATTTTCCTGCTGAGTGAAAGAGATTTAACTGAGCCTTTAATCGTTCGTACGAGAAAACAGGGAGATAAAATTAAATTGAAAGGCATGAACGGCAGGAAAAAAGTCAAAGATATATTTATTGATGAAAAAATTCCATTACATAGCCGAAATTCTTGGCCGATCGTAGAAGATGGGAAAGGGAATATCCTTTGGATTCCAGGCCTCAAAAAATCGAATCTAGAAGCCGGGAATAACGATGGGGATAGATGTATTGTATTAGAATTTAGAAGCTAATCTTCTAGGGGGCGCACATTAATGAGACAAGATATTCAAGAAATTTTAGTTACAACTGAGCAAATCCAGGAAAAAGTAAAAGAACTAGGAAAGGTCTTAACAGAGGAATATAAAGACAGTTTCCCACTTGCAATTGGTGTTTTAAAAGGTGCAATGCCTTTTATGGGTGATCTTTTAAAAAACATTGATACATACTTGGAAATGGATTTTATGGATGTTTCAAGTTATGGTACATCCACAGTTTCTTCCGGTGAAGTAAAGATTATTAAGGATTTGGATACTTCAGTAGAAGGAAGAGATATTCTTATTATCGAGGATATCATTGATAGTGGTTTAACATTAAGTTATTTAGTTAAACTATTCCGTTATCGTAAGGCAAAATCAATTAAAATTGTTACGTTACTTGATAAGCCAACAGGTAGAAAAGCCGATATTAATGCAGATTATGTAGGATTTGAAGTGCCAGATGCATTTGTTGTTGGTTATGGATTGGATTATATTGAAAAATATCGAAACCTTCCATATATCGGTGTGTTAAAGCCTGAGATTTATCAAAAATAATCAGTATTCTAATTTGTTGTATTACCATGATTTTCTATGATACTATTTAAAATAGTTGTGTTTACTGTGGGAGGAGGTAAGGAATGAATCGGATCTTCCGTAATACCATATTTTATTTACTTATATTTTTAGTCATCATTGGAGTTGTTAGCTTTTTTACAGGTGCTAATCCTAAAACAGAGCAAATAACGTATAATGAGTTCATTTCAGACTTAAATGGTGGAAATGTTACAGAAATGACCGTACAGCCGGTTCGAGGTGTATTTGAAGTTAGAGGTAAAATGAAAGGTTATGAAGAAGACGAAACCTTTTTAACATATATACCAACTGAACAGGGGCTAGATCGTGTTGACAAGGCTGCTGATGCAAACAATGTTCAGAAATTGAACATTGCTCCGGCAGAAGAAACAAGTGGATGGGTAACATTTTTCACATCCATCATTCCATTCGTCATTATCTTTATCCTTTTCTTCTTCTTATTGAACCAAGCTCAGGGCGGTGGCGGCCGTGTTATGAACTTCGGAAAAAGTAAAGCTAAGCTTTACAGTGAGGAAAAGAAAAAAGTTAAGTTTAAGGATGTAGCGGGTGCAGATGAAGAGAAACAAGAACTTGTAGAGGTTGTTGAATTCTTAAAAGACCCTCGAAAATTCGCGGAGTTAGGTGCAAGAATTCCAAAAGGTGTTCTTTTAAACGGACCTCCGGGAACAGGTAAAACATTACTTGCGAGAGCCGTTGCCGGTGAAGCTGGAGTACCTTTCTTCTCCATCAGCGGATCTGATTTCGTAGAAATGTTTGTCGGTGTCGGGGCATCTCGTGTTCGTGATTTATTCGAGAATGCGAAAAAGAACGCACCATGTATTATTTTCATTGATGAAATTGATGCTGTAGGGCGTCAACGTGGTGCTGGTTTAGGTGGAGGCCATGATGAACGTGAGCAAACATTGAACCAATTGCTTGTTGAAATGGATGGTTTTGGAGCAAATGAAGGAATTATCATTATTGCTGCAACAAATAGACCTGATATTTTAGATCCTGCATTACTTCGTCCGGGACGATTTGACCGTCAAATTACAGTTGATCGCCCAGATGTAAATGGTCGGGAGGCTGTACTTAAAGTACATGCCCGCAATAAACCACTGGATGAATCTGTTGACTTAAAAGCAATTGCTGCCCGTACACCTGGATTCTCCGGTGCAGATTTAGAAAACTTATTAAATGAAGCAGCTCTAGTAGCTGCTAGACAAGATAAGAAGAAAATTGATAATACGGACCTTGATGAGGCAACAGATCGCGTTATCGCCGGACCATCGAAGAAGAGTCGTGTTATCTCTAAGAAGGAACGAAATATTGTTGCTTATCATGAAGCGGGACACACAATTATTGGTGTTGTTTTAGATGAAGCGGATATGGTACACAAGGTAACAATCGTCCCTCGTGGTCAAGCTGGTGGATATGCTGTTATGCTTCCAAAAGAAGATCGTTACTTCATGACGAAACCTGAATTACTGGATAAGATAACAGGACTGCTCGGCGGCCGTGTTGCTGAAGAAATTATCTTCGGTGAAGTAAGTACAGGTGCTCATAATGACTTCCAAAGAGCAACAAATATTGCCAGAAAAATGGTAACTGAATATGGAATGAGTGAAAAGCTTGGACCATTACAATTTGGCCAATCACAAGGTGGTCAAGTGTTCTTAGGAAGAGATCTTCATAATGAACAAAACTACAGTGATGCTATCGCTCATGAAATTGATATGGAAATCCAACGTTTCATTAAGGAATCATATGAAAGAGCGCGTCAAATTCTAACAGAAAACCGCGAAAAGCTAGAGCTTGTTGCTCAAACATTGCTAGAAGTGGAAACACTTGATGCGGCTCAAATTTCAAGCCTTGTTGAAACAGGAAAACTCCCTGATCGTCCTGTTGTTGTTAATAACGACAAAGAAGAGAAATCAGAGGATATAAAAGTCAACATTCATACAAAAAAAGAAGAGGATAGCTCTTCTGATAAATAACTTTTCTAGCCTAAAGATCGGTGACATCTGTCATCGGTCTTTTATTCGTATAAGCACATAATAAAGCTTTTCTTTTGCAAGTGACCTACGAATATGGAAGACAAGGTACTTTGTGATAAAATAATACGGTATTGAAAAATAGAACAAGACAAAGTGGTGATTCTTATGATTTTAGTATTGGACGTTGGAAATACAAATACCGTCTTAGGGGTATATGGTCAAGATACATTAAAACATCATTGGAGAATTGAGACTAGCCGTAATAAGACTGAAGATGAATTTGGCATGCTTATTAAAAATCTTTTTGAACATGAAGGCATATCTTTTCAAGAAATTGAGGGGATTATTATTTCATCTGTTGTTCCTCCTATTATGTTTGCACTAGAAAGAATGTGCAGTAAATATTTCGATATAAAGCCGTTAGTCGTAGGACCTGGAATAAAAACAGGACTCAATATTAAGTATGAAAACCCGAGAGAAGTTGGAGCGGACCGGATTGTAAATGCAGTTGCAGGTATACAAGACTATGGTAGCCCACTTATCATTGTGGATTTTGGCACAGCAACTACATATTGTTATATAGATGGACACAAGCAATATATGGGGGGAGCTATTGCCCCGGGAATAAATATTTCTACGGAAGCTCTTTATTCACGAGCAGCAAAATTGCCAAGAATAGAAATTACACGCCCTGATCACATTATTGGAAAAAATACAGTTAGTGCAATGCAGTCAGGGATATTATATGGATATGTAGGACAAGTCGAGGGTATTGTTAAGCGAATGAAGGAACAATCTAAGGAGGTGCCGAAAGTTATTGCAACCGGCGGCCTTGCAACCCTTATTGCAAAAGAATCAGATTGTATTGATATTGTAGATCCCTTCTTAACACTGCGAGGCCTGCAACTAATCTATAAACGTAATGTGAATGAGTAACAAAAGTAATTACAGCACTTTGCTGAAAAGGAGTAAATATTTATGACAGATTATTTAATTAAAGCCATTGCATTTAATAACCAGGTAAGAGCCTATGCTGCAAGAACAACCGAGACCATTTCCGAAGCACAAAAAAGACATCAAACCTGGCCAACTGCTTCTGCTGCATTGGGCAGATCCATGACTGCAGGAGTTATGCTTGGTTCAATGTTGAAGGGTGATGCAAAACTGACAATTAAGGTTGAAGGCGGCGGCCCTATTGGCGTCATTATTGTTGATAGTAATTCTAAAGGAGAAGTAAGAGGTTATGTAACAAACCCTCAAACTCATTTTGATCTTAATGAAAAGGGAAAACTAGATGTGGCTAGGGCTGTGGGTACTCAAGGGAATTTAACGATTGTAAAAGACCTTGGGTTAAAAGACCATTTTTCTGGACAAGTACCGATTGTATCAGGTGAATTAGGAGAAGATTTTACATATTATTTAGTTACTTCTGAACAAATTCCGTCTTCTGTAGGGGTAGGTGTTCTTGTAAACCCTGATAATACAATCTTAGCCTCAGGCGGTTTTATTATTCAATTACTTCCTGGTACAGATGACGAAACCATCACAGAAATTGAAAAGAGACTTGGAGAGGTTGAGCCAATCTCAAAATTAATTCAAAGAGGATTAACGCCAGAGGAAATACTTGAAGAAGTACTCGGCGAAGGAAATGTCAAAGTACTAGAAAAACAACCTGTTGAATTTAAGTGCCAATGTTCAAAAGAACGAATTGAAAATGCTATTGTTAGTTTAGGTACTGATGAAATACAAGCAATGATTGATGAAGATGGACAAGCGGAGGCGCAATGTCATTTTTGTAATGAAGTATACCTCTTAACAAAAGAAGACTTGGAAGAATTGAAAAGGGAAGCAAGTAAGTAAAGAAATAAAGATATAGACATACTGGGAGTTGAGAAATTGAGCGGTAAAGTGTTATGGAGCATGATTTTTGGTCTGGTGATCATTAATTGTCTCACAATAGGCTACTTTGTGTCAGGAAAAACCGAAGCAATACCAGTGGC
Source organism: Metabacillus niabensis (assembly GCF_020524345.1). Lineage (GTDB taxonomy): Bacteria > Bacillota > Bacilli > Bacillales > Bacillaceae > Metabacillus > Metabacillus niabensis_B. Next base: position 9,753 of record NZ_JAIVLH010000029.1, on the reverse strand, counting down.
TGGTAATGAAGTAACCGATGAAACAATTGCCACAATTGGGGATACAACGATAACTAGAGAGCAATGGATGGCTGAGCTGGAAAGCCGTTATGGAAAAGATACATTAAGAGAGTTAATTAATGTACAGGTAGTGGAAGAGTTAGCTGAAAAATATAATATTACTGTCTCTGAAGAGGTTATCGATAGAGAGCTTGCTGTTTATAAATCAATGTATAACTCATTAGATGAAGAACAATTTGGTAATGAGGAAAATTGGGAAAAACAAATTCGCTACAGTATCTTATTAGAGGAACTTTTAACACGTGATGTTTCTGTATCTGATAAAGATATCCAAAAGTTCTATGAGGATAATAAGGATTTATACGATATTGATGAATCCTATCATTTATCACATATCATCGTAAAAACAGAGGAAGAAGCTAAAGTTATTATGAAAGAATTAGAAGGTGGTTCAAGCTTTGAGGCTCTTGCTTTAGAGGCTTCAATTGATGAGTTCACAGCTAATTCCGGTGGGGATTTAGGATTTGTCTCAACAAATGATACGTATGTTCCAAACTCCTATCTTGAAATAGCTCCAAAATTAAAGGAAGGAGATTGGAGTGACCCTGTCGAAGTAGATACAGGGTATGCAATTCTTCTCTTACATGAAAAGATGGAGGGACAGACGTTTAGTTTTGATGATGTAAAAGAGCAAATCCGCAGACAAATTGCTTTAGAGCAAATGGAAGGCACAGTGTCCGTTGATCCGTTATGGGATGAAATTGGTGTTACTTGGTTTTATGATGAAGAATAATGAAAAATAGTACAAATAGCACAAAAGGTTTTGACAATTTCGAATTAAATTGCTATATTACTTATAAATCCAATAAATTTACTCGGGATAGGGGAGAGATAGTATGGCACGCGTTGCAAATTCAATCCATGAATTAATCGGTGAAACACCTATTGTAAAATTAAACAGACTTGTTGATGATAATAGTGCAGATGTATATTTAAAATTAGAATTTATGAATCCGGGTAGCAGTGTAAAAGATCGTATCGGTCTTGCTATGATTGAAGCTGCAGAGAAAAAAGGTGACTTAAAACCGGGTGATACAATCATTGAGCCTACTAGTGGTAATACTGGAATTGGTTTAGCGATGGTTGCTGCTGCAAAGGGTTTTAAAGCCATTTTAGTAATGCCTGACACAATGAGTATGGAACGTAGAAACTTACTTCGTGCATATGGTGCTGAACTAGTATTAACACCTGGTTCTGAAGGTATGGGAGGAGCTATCCGTAAAGCGGAAGAGCTTTCAAAAGAACATGGCTACTTTATGCCTCAGCAATTTAAGAATGAAGCTAACCCGGAAGTACACCGTTTAACAACAGGTAAAGAAATTGTTGAACAAATGGGTGATCAACTTGATGCATTTATAGCAGGTATCGGTACTGGTGGAACGATTACTGGTGCAGGGTCAGTTCTAAAAGAAAACTATCCTTCAATTAAAATTTATGCTGTAGAGCCAACAGATTCACCAGTTCTTTCCGGCGGGAAGCCAGGTCCACATAAAATTCAAGGTATCGGTGCAGGATTTGTTCCTGATATCCTAAACACAAATGTGTATGATGAAGTCATCACTGTAAAAAATGATGAAGCATTCGAAACTGCTAGAAAGGCAGCAAGTCAGGAAGGTATTCTAGGCGGTATCTCATCAGGTGCAGCAATTTTTGCAGCATTACAAGTTGCGAAAGAACTTGGTAAAGGGAAAAAGGTATTAGCTGTACTCCCAAGTAATGGTGAGCGTTACTTAAGTACTCCTTTATATCAATTTGATTAATAACATAAGCAGAGTAAAGAGGTTGACTATAGTCAACCTCTTTTTCAATACAGCAGTTTTAGGTTGTAAGTTTATATTATTGATGAGACTGCTGTATACTAATTAGTAAATAAACATTCTTTACAAAAAAGATAAAATTTTATGATTTCTTGATTATAATTATGTAAAATGGTAAGTAAGAGTTTAAAGGAGCGAATAAATCATGCAGCAAAGAAGGACCTCGTTAAGTGTACACTTTGACTATACACTCGACTTTTTTAGCCAGTATCAATACCTTTCAAAAGATGAAGATAAACATGCGTTTTTAGAGAGTGGACGAGGAGGCAGATATAGTATTGCGGGTGTTAAGCCATTTGCAACAGTCAAGGGAAAAGGTGAACAGCTGGTTATCAAAAAAGATAATGAAATGACTGTTTTGGAAGGAAAACCTCTTGATCTATTTAGAGAATGGTTTAAGCAATATTATACAAGCTCAGATCCGAATCTCCCTGATTTTCAAGGTGGGGCTATTGGCTTTATTAGTTATGACTGTGTACGACATTTTGAAACACTACCGGAAATTGCTGTTGATGATTTAGAAACTCCCGATTTATATTTTTTATTATTTGATGATATTGCAGTTTATGACCATCATACATCAAAATTATGGTTAATTACCCATTATTATCAAGAAGGTCAAATTCAAAAAGCTCATGAAAAATTAAAGCAAATGAAGGAAAAGTGGACATCAGTACAGAAAGTAGCAACCAAAAACGACTTAAAACAGGTTAAAACCTCTGATCCCATGATCTTTACAGAAGATGCTTTTAAAAGAGCAGTAGAATCAATAAAGGATTATATTGGACAAGGTGATGTTTTTCAGGTCAATTTATCTTTAAGGCAGCATTTTCGATTAGAAAATCATCCGCTTAAGATTTATGAAACATTACGAAAAATAAACCCTTCACCATATATGGCTTACCTGCACTTTCCTGATCTGCAAATTGTGAGCGGCTCACCTGAATTACTTGTAAAAAAGAAAGAAAACCTCGTAAGTACACGCCCGATTGCCGGGACACGATCTAGAGGTGAAAATGAACAAGAAGATATAAGGCTGGCAAACGAGCTTATTCATAATGAGAAGGAAAGAGCTGAGCATGTTATGCTCGTAGATCTAGAAAGAAATGACTTAGGGCGTGTCTGTGAATACGGTTCTGTTCATGTTAATGAATTTATGGTGATTGAAAAGTATTCACATGTTATGCATATTGTCTCAAATGTACAAGGAACAATGAAAAAAGATGCAAATTATGCAGATATTATCAAAGCGACCTTCCCAGGTGGTACAATAACAGGAGCACCTAAAGTTCGAACGATGGAAATTATAGAAGAACTTGAGCCGACCAGAAGAGGGATTTATACGGGTTCAATAGGCTGGATTGGCTATGATGAAGATATGGAATTAAATATCGTTATTCGTACGATGGTAGCGAAAGATGGATATGGGTATGTTCAATCCGGAGCCGGAATTGTAATTGATTCTAATCCGGATTATGAATATAAAGAAGCTTTAAAGAAAGCAAAGGCTTTAGTTAAAGCCATAGAGTTGAGCAAAGAAGAGAAAATATTAGGCTGAGGTGAGTATAGTGATTTTAATGATTGATAATTATGATTCATTTACGTTTAATTTAGTACAGTATTTAGGTGAGCTTGGTGAGGAATTAGTTGTTAAAAGGAACGATGAGATTACCATTTCGGAAATAGAAGAGTTAAACCCACAATTTTTAATGATTTCTCCAGGACCTTGCAGCCCAAATGAAGCAGGAATAAGCATGGCAGCTATTGAACATTTCGCTGGGAAAATTCCAATTTTCGGTGTTTGCCTTGGGCATCAATCGATTGCACAAGTTTTTGGTGGAGATGTTGTTCGTGCCGATCGATTAATGCATGGTAAAACTTCTGAAATGCACCATAACGGAGAAACTATTTTCAAGGGAATGGAAAATCCTTTTACAGCAACTCGTTATCATTCTTTAATTGTGAAGAATGAGACATTACCTGATTGCCTTGAAGTAACAGCTTGGACTGAAGAAAATGAAATCATGGCTATTCGACATAAAACTTTACCGATAGAGGGTGTTCAATTCCATCCGGAATCGATCATGACATCGTTTGGCAAAGACTTATTAAAGAACTTTATTACTCAATACAAACCTGTAGAAAAGAGTTAAACAAGTGTATATCTATCATAATTCAAAGTTTATAAAAGATACTGAAGCCACGATTTCTCCATTTGATCATGGCTTTCTTTATGGTTTAGGTGTATTTGAAACGTTCAGAGTATATGAAGGTTTTCCATTTTTATTGCATGATCATCTTGATCGTCTTCAACTTGCCGTAGATGAGATAGGAATATCCTATAAAATAAACCGACAAGAGATTTTTGAAATAATTCAAGAGTTGATCGCACTTAATCATTGTGAATCGGAGGATGTTACGGTTCGTTTAAATATTTCCGCCGGTAATGGGGAAGTGGGACAACTTCTTCAAACTTATGATCACCCAACACTTCTTTGTTTTTTAAGAAAGGCTCCTTCGGCGGCCATGATTGAAAAGAAGGCAATCATCCTAAAATTGAGGAGAAATACTCCAGAAGGAAAGTATCGCCTTAAATCTCATCATTATTTGAATAATATTCTAGGGAAAAGGGAGCTTATTCAGACCCCCGATCTAGATGGCATTTTTTTAAATGAGCAAGGCTTTGTTGCAGAGGGCATTGTCTCAAATATTTTTTGGGGAGATGAGAATGGAGTATACACACCATCTCTTGAAACAGGAATTCTCAATGGAATTACGAGGAAATTTGTCATTAGATGTTTAGAAACACTTCAAATACCTGTAGTAGAAGGTTTTTTTAAAAAGGAACAAATGTTCGATTCCCATGAAGTGATCATGACAAACTCATCACAAGAGCTTATAGCCATAAGAGATATTGACGGACATGAATTTGAGGGCGAAAATGGAATAATTATTCAAAAGTTATATGATTTATATAAGAACAATAGGACGAAACTATTAAGTATAGACGAGTTGCAAAGGGTTGAAAAAGATGAAGCAAGTGACAATGAAACATCAGCAAATTAAATGTGGGAAATATACACTTAACATTCAGGATAAGACAATGATCATGGGTATTTTAAATACAACCCCTGACTCTTTTTCGGATGGCGGCCGTTATATTGATATAGAAAAAGCTGTAGAACATGCAAAAGAAATGATCAAACAAGGTGCAGATATTATTGATATTGGCGGAGAATCGACAAGGCCAGGATCAACAATTGTTACGGCTGATGAAGAAATTAAACGTGTTATCCCCGTTATAAAAAGGTTGTCTAAAGAGATTGAAGTACCTATATCCATCGATACATATAAAGCGGAGGTAGCCAAGCAAGCCATTGAGGCCGGGGCTACCATTATAAACGATATATGGGGAGCAAAAGCGGATCAAGATATGGCGAAAGTCGCAGCTGCTTATGGTGTACCGATTATTCTTATGCATAATCGTGACAATCAAAACTATGATCAGTTAATTCCAAACATGATTGCAGATTTGATGGAATCCGTTACAATAGCTAAAAATGCCGGAGTTAAGGATGAAAATATTATCCTGGACCCTGGTATTGGTTTCGCTAAAACGATGGATGACAACTTAGTTGTTATGAGGAATTTAGAAGCACTTGTACAATTAGGCTATCCTTTATTGTTAGCAACTTCCCGTAAAAGGTTTATAGGACATGTTCTTGATTTACCGCCAACAGAACGGATGGAAGGTACTGGTGCAACTGTATGTCTTGGAATACAAAAAGGTTGTCATATGGTTAGGGTCCATGATGTGTTAGAAATATCCAGAATGGCTAAGATGATGGATGCAATGCTTGGAAAGGGAGGGGAGAAAAATCGATAAGATTTATGTGAGTGGAATGGAGTTTTACGGGTACCATGGTGTGTTTAAAGAAGAAAATAAACTTGGACAACGATTTAGAGTTGATTTAGTGGTAGAATTAGATTTGAAGAAAGCCGGAGAAACTGACTCTTTAGAATATAGTGTAAACTATGCTTCGTTATATAAAGCTTGCCAGGATATTGTTGAAGGTCAGCCGGTAAAGCTTGTTGAGTCCCTTGCAGAACAAATTTCGGCTAAAATCTTACTTGATTTTCCTCTAATATCCTATTGTACTGTAAAGGTTATTAAGCCGGATCCTCCTATTCCAGGACACTATAAAGAAGTTGCGGTGGAAATTAGAAGGGGAAGATCATGAAAAATCATGCCTATATAGCTCTTGGGTCGAATATAGGAGATCGAGAGCAATATCTCATAGATGCCATAAAGAAGATTCATAATTACCCAAATATTAAAGTGGTAAATATATCCTCTATTTATGAAACGGATCCAGTTGGTTATACAGATCAAGAAGAATTTTTAAATATGGTCATTTCCATTAATACCGATTTAACAGCATTTCAACTACTATCAGTTTTACAGGAAACTGAAAAGCAACTAAATCGTAAACGAGATATCAGATGGGGACCGCGAACTTTAGACCTTGACATTTTGTTATTTAATTATGAAAATATTGAAGCAGAACAATTAATTGTTCCTCATCCTAGAATGCATGAACGAGCTTTTGTTCTTATTCCATTATTTGAGTTAAATCAAGATATAAGAATACCTAGTATAGATGAGCCAATCTCGACTATCATAGATCAATTACACGATAAAGAAGGAGTACGAATATGGAAGCAGAAAAATGGGGTAGACGTATTCGCGCTTTTAGAAAGTTAAAAGGATATACCCAAGAAAGCTTTGCGAAAGATCTTGGTGTTTCTGTTTCTGTATTAGGAGAAATAGAAAGAGGCAATCGTGAACCCAGCAAAGAGTTTTTAGAGGATGTGGCTAAATCTCTAAATGTAACAATTGAAGAGCTAAGTCCAAATGATGTTGATAGATAGGGGGGAGAAAAAATTGTTTAAAATTGGCGATATTGAATTAAAGAACCGTGTTGTTCTGGCACCAATGGCTGGAGTTTGTAACTCAGCATTTCGTTTAACAGTAAAAGAATTTGGTGCAGGTTTAGTATGTGCGGAAATGGTCAGTGATAAAGCCATTCTATTAAATAATGCAAGAACAATGGGAATGCTTTATATAGATGAACGTGAAAAACCACTAAGCTTGCAAATTTTTGGTGGAGAAAAAGAAACGCTAGTTGAAGCAGCTAAATTTGTTGATAAAAATACAACGGCTGATATCATTGACATTAACATGGGATGCCCTGTTCCAAAGATTACTAAGTGTGATGCAGGTGCCAAGTGGTTATTAGATCCTAACAAGATCTATGATATGGTATCAGCTGTAGTTGAAGCGGTTGATAAACCTGTTACAGTTAAAATGCGTATGGGATGGGATGATGAGCATATTTTTGCTGTCCAAAATGCGCAGGCTATTGAACGTGCAGGAGCTAAAGCAGTTGCTCTGCACGGTCGTACCAGAGTACAAATGTATGAAGGAACGGCTAATTGGGATATCATTAAAGAAGTGAAAGAATCAGTTACTATCCCTGTAATAGGCAATGGTGATGTGACAACACCTCAAGATGCGAAGCGCATGCTTGATGAAACAGGTGTTGATGGTGTCATGATTGGACGTGCAGCTTTAGGTAATCCATGGATGATCTATCGAACCGTAAAATATTTAGAAACCGGTGAGTTAATGGATGAGCCGGGAGTGCGTGAAAAAATGGAAGTTTGTAAGCTTCATTTAGATCGTTTAATCGATCTGAAAAATGAAAAAATCGCTGTGCGTGAAATGAGAAAGCATGCAGCTTGGTATCTAAAGGGTATTCGAGGCAATGCAAAAGTCCGCAATGATATTAATTTGATGAATACTAGAGATGAATTTGTTACACTTTTGGATGAATTTGTTTTAGAAATGGAAGCAAAAGAAAAAAGTGCTAGTCAAGCAGGTTAATTCTATGTTTTTTATACTGCCGGTAAATCTGGCAGTTTTCTGCTTTTTTTATTAAGGAAGAAGGAGTGTTATAGATGAGTCAGGAAGAAATGAATCAAGAAGAATTAAGTGATCAACTGAAAGTCAGAAGAGAGAAATTACATAACTTAAGAGAAAAAGGGTTAGATCCTTTTGGTAAACGTTTTGAGCGAACACATCAAACAGAAGATATTATTGCAGAGTACAGTGAGTTTGAGAAGGAAGAACTAGAAGAAAAAGAAGCCTCTGTTACAATTGCAGGTAGAATTATGACAAAGCGTGGAAAAGGGAAAGCGGGCTTTGCTCATATTCAAGACTTAACTGGTCAAATTCAGATTTATGTTCGTAAAGATGAGATTGGTGAAGAAGCTTATGAAATCTTTAATACAGCTGACCTTGGAGATATCATCGGTGTTACGGGTGTTATTTTCAAAACAAAAGTTGGTGAGCTGTCAATAAAAGTTAAGTCATTTAAATTATTAACAAAATCCCTACGTCCACTGCCTGATAAGTTTCATGGTTTAAAAGATATCGAACAACGCTATCGTCAGAGATATGTTGATTTGATTATGAGTCCTGATAGTAAGAAAACCTTTATTACAAGAAGTAAAATTATACAAGCTATGCGACGTTATTTAGATGATCATGGATACTTGGAAGTCGAGACACCTACGATGCATTCAATCCCAGGTGGAGCTTCTGCACGTCCATTTATTACTCACCATAATGCTCTTGATATGCCATTGTATATGCGTATTGCAATTGAACTCCATTTAAAACGACTCATTGTCGGTGGATTAGAAAAGGTTTATGAAATTGGCCGTGTATTTAGAAATGAGGGTGTTTCAACACGACACAACCCTGAATTCACAATGATTGAGCTTTATGAAGCATATGCCGATTATCAAGATATTATGACATTAACTGAAAATGTCATTGCACATATTGCAAAAGAAGTATTAGGAAGTACAACGGTTCAGTATGGGGAGTATGAGGTTAACCTTGAACCTCAATGGACAAGACTTCATATGGTAGATGCAATTAAAGAACATACTGGTGCAGACTTTTGGAAAGAGATGTCTGTTGAAGAAGCACGTGAATTAGCGGAACAGCATAATGTTGAAATTAATGAACATATGCAGTATGGACATATTGTTAATGAATTCTTTGAACAAAAGGTTGAAGAAAAGTTAATCCAACCAACATTTATATATGGCCACCCTGTAGAAATTTCACCATTAGCTAAGAAAAATGATCAAGATTCTCGTTTTACAGATCGCTTTGAGCTGTTCATTGTGGCCCGTGAACACGCAAATGCATTTACAGAGTTGAATGATCCAATTGATCAAAAAGAGCGTTTTGAGGCACAGTTAAAAGAGCGTGAGCAAGGAAATGATGAAGCTCATATGATGGATGAGGACTTTATTGAAGCATTGGAATACGGAATGCCTCCAACAGGAGGATTAGGCATCGGTATTGATCGTTTAGTTATGCTATTAACTAATTCTCCGTCAATAAGAGATGTACTGTTATTTCCACAAATGAGACATCGTTAATAATAAACTCCTGCATTTGCAGGAGTTTTAATTTTTTTTGAAAAAAGTTCTTGATTTAATTATTAGGTGATGGTATATTTGAATACGTTGCTGCGAAACATGCAGTTAACTTAAATAAAACAAAACAAAAAAGTTGTTGACAAACACTTTGGGGTTTTGTTACAATATAAAAGTTGTGTTAAGTAAAAAATGATCTTTGAAAACTAAACAAAACCAAGCGTGCCAACGTTAATTTCGATTAACAAAAACGTACTATATAGTACAAACTTTTATGAGCTATATCAAACACTTTATTGGAGAGTTTGATCCTGGCTCAGGACGAACGCTGGCGGCGTGCCTAATACATGCAAGTCGA
>NZ_JAIVLH010000028.1 GCF_020524345.1 Metabacillus niabensis | reverse complement strand
GTTTGTACTATATAGTACGTTTTTGTTAATCAAAATTAACGTTGGCACGCTTGGTTTTGTTTAGTTTTCAAAGATCATTTGTTTGTCGTTCTCTCAGAAGCGACTTTATTAATATAACATGTAGTCACCATTAGAGTCAACATGTTTTTTTATCAGACGAAAGTAACTGAATACCTCTCGGATGACTTTTACTACTATATCAGCTACACATAATATAGTCAACAAATAATTTCAGAACAAAAGCGCAAGCGCCTTGATCTGACTCGGGCAAATAAGACGCAATGAATAGGAGACGTTCTTTGTCTTCAATTCATTGCGTCTAGACCCTGGAGGGGATAGCGCTGGCAGTCTAAGAACGCGACGTTAGTTTCCACGACTGCACTTATACGTCCTGTGCTTCGAGTTAGATGTCTCACACTTATTTACAGTTTAAAAAAATTTATAGTTTCCTAAGCAATAAAAAAGGAAGCAATTGCTCCCTTCTCAAATCGGTTATTAAGCTAAGAATACAAAATATAGAATAAAGATAACAAACAAACCGTACATAACAGGATGGATATCTTTCGTTTTACCCTTCATCATCATTGTGATTGGATAAAAAATAAAACCAACAGCAATCCCTGTTGCAATGCTGTAAGCTAATGGCATTGTAATAATAGTTAAAAATGCAGGTACTGCAATTTCAAATCGATTCCAATCAATCTGACCAAGTGATGCTACCATTAATGCTCCAACAATAATTAATGCTGGTGCAGTTACTGCAGATGTAATAACTCCTAGTAACGGAGAGAAAAACAAAGCTAATAAGAATAAGATAGCTGTTACAACAGAGGCAAAGCCTGATCGTGCACCAGCAGCAACCCCTGCAGAAGATTCAACATATGATGTCGTCGTAGATGTACCTAAGATAGAACCTACAACCGTAGCAGCTGAGTCAGCGAACAACGCTTTCCCTGCTCTTGGTAATTTATTATCTTTCATTAGCCCCGCTTGGTTCGCAACCCCAACTAATGTTCCAGCTGTATCAAAGAAATCCACGAATAAGAAAGTTAAAATAACAACAAGCATTTGTATTGTAAAGATCTGATCTAAATTCATAAATGCCTGTCCAAAAGTCGGTGCTAAGCTTGGTATTGCTCCAACCACCTTATCTGGTACAGCAATTTGGCTTGTGAACATTCCAACAATAGCTGTAATAAGCATTCCGTAAAAAATACCGCCTTTTACACCACGAACCATTAATATAACAGTCACAAAAATACCGAAAATAGCAAGCAATGTTTGAGGATTTGTAAAATCACCTAAGCTAACTAATGTAGCGTCATTATTAACGATAATTCCTGCGTTTTGAAAACCAACAAATGTTATAAATAAACCAATCCCAGCACTTACAGCAAACTTCAGCTCAGCCGGAATAGAATTGATAATTTTTTCACGTAATCCTGTTAGGGTTAGAAGAATAAAAATAACACCTGACACTAAAACCCCTGATAATGCCGTTTGCCAAGGTACTCCCATTGTCAATACAACTGTAAAAGAGAAAAATGCATTTAACCCCATACCCGGTGCTAAAGCGATAGGATACTTCGCTATGAGACCCATTAACAACGACCCGACTGCAGCTGCTATTGCGGTAGCTGTAAAGATCGCTCCCGTATCCATTCTCATATCAGCCGGTAAATCCGGAATAGATGTCATTGCCAATGTGTTCGGGTTAACAAATAAAATATAAGCCATAGATAAGAACGTTGTTAAACCACCAATAAATTCACGTCGATAATTTGTACCTAATTCATCAAACTGAAAAAACTTTTTCATAAATAGGTATTCCTCCTCAGTATTAGTTCATTAGCATATACGACTATTCTCCCCATTAATATCCAAATAAAAAAGCGCCCAACATTACGTGAGCGCTTGACTAAAAAAATATTAATGGCTGGTTTAATCGAACCATGCTATTAATACCTCGTAGTCAAGCCATTTACGGTAGCTTGGTAGAAACTTTCGAGCCATATCCTCGACATTATACGACGTATTCCGACTTATTTAATTCTAACTTTATTTTATCAGCACACCTTATTTTCGTCAACAAAAAACGAACATTATTTTAAATAATGTTCGTTTTGTTCGTATTTTACTCCCACTCAATTGTTGCAGGGGGCTTACTAGTAATATCATACACCACACGATTAATGTGTTTAACTTCATTTACAATTCGTGTTGAAATAACCTCTAATACATCCCAAGGAATTCTGGCCCAATCAGATGTCATTCCATCAATTGATGTTACAGCTCTAATTCCGATTGTGTAATCATATGTTCTTGCATCACCCATTACACCAACACTTCGAATGTCAGGTAATACCGTAAAGTACTGCCAGATGTCACGATCAAGTCCTGCTTTTTTGATCTCTTCTCGTAAGATATAGTCTGATTCACGAACAATCTCAAGTTTTTCTTCAGTGATTTCTCCAAGCACACGGATTCCTAATCCTGGACCAGGGAACGGTTGTCTCCATACAATTTCATCTGGAATACCAAGTTCTTTTCCAAGAGCACGAACTTCATCTTTAAATAAAGTATTTAACGGCTCAATTAGTTGGAATTCCATATCTTCCGGCAGACCACCTACGTTGTGATGGGATTTGATTGTTTGAGCTGTTGCTGTACCACTTTCAATAATATCTGTATAAAGAGTACCTTGAGCTAAAAATTCAATACCTTCCAATTTAGCTGACTCATCATCAAAGACATAAATAAATTCGTTACCAATGATTTTACGTTTTTGCTCAGGATCTGATACACCTTTTAGTTTATCTAAGAAACGATCCTTCGCGTCCACTTTAATAACATTCATGTTAAAGCCTTCACTAAAGGTCTTCATTACACTCTCTGCTTCATTTTTACGTAGTAAGCCATGATCCACGAAGATACATGTTAATTGATCACCAATTGCCTTATGAATTAAAACTGCTACAACAGATGAATCAACTCCACCGCTTAATGCACATAGAACTTTCTTGTTTCCTACCTTTTGCTTCAGCTTGTCCGTTTCCATTTCGATAAAGTTTTCCATTGACCAGTTACCTGCACTGCCGCAAATATTGAAAACAAAGTTCTTAAGTAATTCATTTCCGAATTCAGAATGACGAACCTCAGGGTGGAATTGAACACCATAAAACTTACGATCTTCATTACTCATTGCTGCAAATGGACAAGAAGTGCTGGTAGCATCCACATGGAATCCTTCCGGAATTTCTTGCACTAAATCACCATGGCTCATCCAAACAACCTGCTGCTCAGGCAACTCTGTAAATAGAGCCGGTTTTCCATGCACATCTATTGTCGCTTTTCCGTATTCACGGTGATCTGCAGGAACAACCTTACCACCAAGTTTATGTGTCATAAGCTGCATTCCATAACAAATACCTAGTACAGGAATACCTAAATCAAAGATTTTCTCATCACAATCAAATGCATTTTCTCCATACACACTATTAGGTCCACCAGAAAGAATGATTCCTTTTGGATTCATTTGTTTAATTTCTTCTGCTGTAAGAGTGTGGGGATGTAACTCACTGTACACTCCAAATTCACGGATACGTCTTGTGATTAACTGATTGTACTGACTTCCGAAGTCTAAAACTACTACCATTTCATGAATGTTTGCCACCATCGTCACCTCATCGTATATTTCATGCACTTATTAGTATGCTAAAAAGACCATAGTATCCATACAAAAGGTTCATAACCCAGGAAATACACCTATCCATCGTCTAAATAGCAAAAAACTAGAATCCACCTTCATCATGGACAATACATCCATGAATATTACATCTATAAGATGCAATAATTGAAGAAGGCAGAATTCTAGTTACATTACGAACTTATTCTGCCTTCATAGTCGGGAGATTTATGGTTACCCGGTAGAGACTCTCGATCCATATTATCGAGGATATATGAAGGTCTATTAATTTTTTAATTCTATCAATCTCACATGCAATTGGTCAAGATGATGTCCTTTTAATTAAATTTTCCCACAATTCAACTGATTTTCTCCATTCATCTTTTGCATTATCCTGTCTGTACAATGCCTTTTCATAGTTTTTGGTTAATGCCGTCATATGAACCATTTGAAAATACTCATCAATGTAACGAGCATATTCTCTTAAAGTTTGACCTTCTTTTCGTTTAATCCCTCGTCTTTCATACTGTTTTAACAGGGATTCATAGGCTTGGAAAAACACATCATCATCTGATCGATTCCTATATTTCATTATAATCAATCCCGGCAGCCACTTCATTCTTGTTCGATAGACGATAAAGATCAATAAAGCTCCCACAATTAATAGTGTATACAAGCCCATACTACCTAAACGAAAATCACCCATGTTTAATCCAGAGTTATTCGTTGAGGACGCAGTTTCTTCCTCTTCCACTTCCTCAGGCTTTTCGGGAGTTTGTTCAGGTTCTTTTTCTTCTTCTGAAATTTCCTCAGGTTCCTCTTTATCCTCAGTTTCTGTTACATCCCTGTAATCATTCGTTAACGTATAAGGATTAACAAAACCTTTTGTTGGTTCAAAAGGTACCCAGCCAACACCATCAAAATATATTTCCACCCAAGAATGAGCATTATTGTTTGTCACAACATATTCTCTTTCACTATTCTCTGCCGTACTTAAAAACTCACCTTCTGTATATCCTTTCACCCAACGTGCAGGTATATCGACGGCTCTTAATAAAACAATCATCGACGTTGAGAAATTATCACAATATCCTTTAAATGTCTCAAATAAAAATTGATCTACATAATCCTGTTCAGTACCAGGAACAGGTATGTCTTCTTTATCATAGGTATATTCAGCACTACCTAAATAATCCTCTATCGCCTTCGCTTTATCAAACTGATTGTCCTTTGATTCTGTAATAGATACCGCAAGCTCCCGAACCCGCTCTGGTAGTGATTCAGGTAATTGTGTGTACCTTTCTATAAAACCTTCTGGTACATCTTCGATAGTTCGTGCTTTCTTCATCTCATTTAATGGATATAACGGGAGATCATATGTCACGTCATAGGATAGGAAATCTTCCCTGGAACCCTCATCATCCTGAAATGGAGATATCATTTCCGAGTTCCGATTAAGAAATAGCGGTAACTCAGATTCAGTTTTAACAGATGTTAAACCAAGAGGATAAATGACATGTAGATAACGATATTCTTGATTAATCGTAATACTGGATTCAAGACTTTTTGTCTCTACTCTATCATCAAACCAGCTTAGCTCATCCGGAATGGAACTAATTTCCTCCTGTACTGCTTCAGGATCAGAAGCTTGCCAACCCTTACCCGTGTATACATCCTTTGTTTCCACTCTCCAGTAATGCCTGTCTGTAGATGTATGTCTAAATACTTCAGTATCATCACTAACAAACGACCCTCCCAATGATTCATCATTCGGGCTATACCCAATCCTTTTCGTATCTCCTCCACCTTCATCTTGTTGCCCGACTGCTGTTATAAACGGAACAGGATCAGGCCATTGCGGTGAAGCTTTAGGTGCTAGAATTGCAAGTATCATTGAAAAGACAATGAAAGCAAAAAGTGGCATAATCCAGCGTAAAGAAGTGATTCGTTTCACTTTAAGATTTTCAAGCTTTTTTAATCGGTCAAAATAAAGCAGACCCAGCATAAAAAACCCAATTAACACGATTCTAACAATGGCATAGGTAGCGTCATAAGGTGTAAATGTGTCTAATACCGTAATATAAACGACAGTTAACACAAAGAAAAATAAAATTCTCTTCTGATATAAAATCCAGTAATGAATTAAGTAGACCAAGAGCCAAAGTAGGATAAAGAATAATAATGTCCGAAAATTTGACGTCATTCCCATCCAATCTGCACTTGGAATAAGAGAGAAATTAAAGCCAATATCCCGAATTAAGTCACTTATCCATAAGAAACTGAAAAATACTCCTTCGAAATACAGTCCATGCAGCATAAACATAATGATGAATATCTTCACAGGAAAGGTAATATACCATTTCGTATAAAAAAACGTCATGAGAAAGCTGACACCAATGAAAAACACAAATATAAATGTATTTCCCGTATCGGTAAATGCATTTAGAGGTCTCAGCCATTCCCATAACAAAATAAACGCAAACACATAGTATAAAAGAGCAACTGATTTTCCCTCAAAACTATTAGATGCCTTCATGGGCTGCTCACCTCTTTATAGTTTTGATCTTTCACAATATGAAACTGAATTTGACGTTGAGCCAGCCTCTCCACTAACACACTTTCCTCTTTGGAGAGATTTTCATTTTTTTCTTTTACAAGGTATAAGATAAACATTCGTTGCTGTCCTGACAACAACTCCAATTTTCTGGTTAGATCAAGGGTAAGATTTGATGTAACAACAATGCTGGTAGATTGCTTTACCTCCGTATTCAATCTATTTTCCTCTAAGATAGTGGCAAAGGAGGTTTTACTATCACAATCAACCTTGGCTAAATGATAGAATAAATTCCTTCTATGTTGTTCATCCAATTGCAATGGAAAAACTTGTGATTGTTCTCCAACCGAAACAAACCCTACTCTCGCTCCGCTTTTGGTGATAGCTTGGATCAAAGAGGCAGCATAAGATACAGCCGTTTCAAATAATGGCGACGGGGTACGGTCGAAAAAGATAACCACATCATGGCTTTGCATTTGTTCGAACTCTTTTGTCATAATTGAATCTCTTCTAGCTGTTGCCTTCCAATCAATCCATGCGAACTTGTCACCCGGTTGATATTCCCTGACTCCTACTGCCATTGTTGAGTCCTGCCAATATTTTGTTAAGCTTGATGCCGCCCCCTGTTCATATTGTTTTTGATTTGAATGATAGACAAGGTCAAAAGTCGAAGGATACACTAAGAAATAATTTTCGACCTCTACGGTTACTTCTTTTTCAATCAACCCAAAAAGATCACCTGTTCTGAGTCGAATTGACCTAAAATGATGTTCACCACGCGGCATTTCAAGAAGAGCATAACTAAATGACAATGATTTTTTAAACCAAGGAAAAAAGAGTCTTTTAGGCTCTTCCAACCTTTTCACTCCCAATAGCTTTTCAGTTAATTCATCTTCAACAAGCAAGTAAAATAGCGGGAAAGGAAATGATCGCTTAATTGTAATTGTGCCAATTAATCGCTGGCCAACCGAAAATTGATCCTGATTAATTCGTCTCGTAACCCGGATGGAACGAATAGGATAAATCATTAATAATAGGGAGTAAATAGCAAAGGGCAGAAAGCTGTAAAATAAAAACCAGCTTACAAATCCACCTTGAAACATCGCATAACTAAACGCAATCAACGTAAAAAACAAGAGGGAAACAACCTTCCAGCCAGCCTTTAAACTCTTTAGGACATGACTCATTTACTTACTCATTGCCCTTTGCACTGGTACAGGCGTTTTTGAGATAATTTCCTTCACAATATCATCAGCACTTTTCCCTTCAAACTTGGCTTCCGATCTCAAAATAATCCTGTGAGCTAATGTAAAAGGAGCTAAATACTGAATATCATCAGGAATAATATAATCACGTCCCATAATAAACGCATACGCTTGGGCAGCCTTCATTAAGGCAATAGAAGCACGGGGGCTGGCACCTAAATAAACAGATGGGTGCAACCTTGATTTTGATGTCAAATCGATAATATAATTTTTAATCGTCCCATCAACATAGACAAATTGCATTTCATTCTGAAGGTCTACTAGCTCTTCTTTTGTAACCACACTATCAATTTTATGAATAGGTCTCTCTCTTTCAGCTAAGGTTAATACCTCTAATTCTTCAGCTTTCGTTGGGTAACCCATTCTAAGCTTAAATAGAAAACGGTCTAACTGGGCTTCCGGCAATGGATATGTTCCTTCATAATCAACAGGATTTTGAGTCGCCATTACAAAAAACGGTTTAGTAAGAACTCTGGTTACACCGTCTACTGTAATACTTCCTTCTTCCATTCCTTCAAGAAGTGCTGATTGAGTCTTTGGAGAGGTACGGTTAATTTCGTCCGCTAATATGATATTTCCAAAAATAGGACCCTCCCGAAATTCAAACTTTAATTCCTTTGGATTATAAATAGACACCCCTGTTACATCTGAGGGCAATAAATCTGGTGTAAACTGTATTCTTTTGAATGCAGCGCCTATTGATTTAGAAAGCGCACGAACCATCATGGTTTTTCCAACACCTGGAACATCCTCTAATAGAACATGTCCATTTGCCAGAATAGCCACCAGACTTAAAATACTTACATCTCTTTTACCAACCATAACATTTTCTATATTTTGAATAACTCGACCGAGTTTTGGATGCATTTCTTCAATATGAGACATCTTTTTCCTCCTACGGTGAAATTCTATCTATCTTCTATTATAGTATTCTTTAGAAACGAAGCGAAACCCTTTTGCATTTAGTAATATGTACTAGATATTACAAAAAAAAGTGTCCCATTGAACTAATCAACTAAGACACTAATAGTAAGGAGGTTTATCCTGGGCACATCATTCCAATTCGACTGGCATAGGAAATGTTAACGTAATAACAGTCCCTTCACCGACCCGTGAACTTACATGAATATCACCGTTATGCAGTTTTACAATTTCCTTGGCAATACTCATGCCAAGCCCTGCCCCGTCCACTTTCTCATCCGTATTTGTTCCGCGATAATAACGGTCAAATAGTTTTTCCTTCATCTCTTCTTCCATTCCAACCCCATTGTCCTTAATCTTTATTGCTATTGAATCTGGATTCTTTCCTCTTTGAATAATAAGCGTAATAATCGTACTAGTCGGGTTATGCTTTATAGCGTTCATTATCAGGTTATCAAAGATTCGTTCAAACCATTTTCTTGAAATAGTTAATTGTACATGATCCACTTCTTCAACTAGTGAGAGATTTACTCCCATCAGTGTACGATCTTCCTTATACTTTGAAACAATTTCTCGAAGAAAAATGTTTATATTAACCTCTTCCTTTGACACCTCTAAAGCATTATTTTTCAGTTGGAACGCAAGAGAGAAATCCTCAACAAGTTCGAGCATATATTCTCCCTTTTCGCGAATGACCTTGCCCATATCCTTAATCTCAAGCCTAGACCATTCATACTTTTCACTTTCTAATAAATGCCCATATCCTTGTACTGTTGATAAGGGAGTTCGTAAGTCGTGCGAGATCCCCGTCATCCACTCTTCCCTTGTTTGGTCAAGACGTTTCCTTTCTTTCTCCGCTGAGCTTAATCTTTCTGCCATACTATAAAAAGCTTGAAAAACCTCCTGGTACAAACGATACCTTGTCCTTACTTTCCCACTTTTCCGAAAGATTCTTTTCCTTTCTCTTTCAGTTAGAACTTCTTGATATTGTCCTTGTTCCATTCTCCCTAGCCAACTAGTAAAGATCACGATCGGACGTCCATATCGAAAACCGTGCCAAACAGCGATACTAATTGTAATCATCAAAACAATGATTGCCACCACTATAAACGCGATTAACAGATGTCGGAAAAACGTTGGATTGGAATATTCCTTTGTTATCTTATTTTTCGAATGTAAAACCCATGTGAAATTTGATTTTTCATCGGAGATTACAGATATTTTTGTTGGATACATACCTTGATCTATTCTTCTTGATAAGATTTCAAGAGGTTTATATTCCTGAATTTCAAGCATTCTACCAAACTTTTGTATAATTTCACCATTTGCATCAACAATATGTAATGTTTCATCCTCTGTTAGGAGTTCGTTGTTAACATTTTCTATCTGACTGCTTTCAATTTCTCCATATTGGCTGTACTTGTTCATAAGAGCGATTAGATGTTCATAGGAAGGATCTTTGTATCCTAACAAATAATAATAGGGATCAGAAAATGAGAACGTATCAATTTCAGTATAAACATGATAATCTCTAAAGCGATTTTCCTCATCAATTTTTAATAACTCATTAAATGAGTATGATTTCGGAACATTTGCCGGAGTATTACTTGAAGCAATTTCTTTTCCCTCTTCATTGATAATTTGAAACCACATTTCTTGCTTTTTCAATTCCTCGTTCCAGCCTTTACTAATCGTTGCTTCACCATCTACAATATTAATCTCAGTAGCAAGTGTACTTAATGCACCTGCAGGAAAACTGCGCTTCATATCTTCATTTGCAATAAACCAAAATAACAAGATAACAAGTCCTACAACAATCACACTTAACAGCAAAGCTATGGTAAAGTATTGGATTAAAAAGTGAAATGTTAATCTTCTCTTTACGGCTCTCACATTTCTCTCTCCTTGACGAGCTTATATCCCAGACCTCTCACTGTTTTTAAGTATGTCGGATTGCTTGGGTCTACTTCGATTTTTTCCCTTAACTTATGAATGTGGACAGTTACTGTGTTATCATCGACGTATCTTTCAAATCCCCAAACAGTTTCTAATAATTTTTGTTTAGAAATAACAATATTTGGATTTTGACAGAAATAGATTAACAGATAAAAGACCTGTGCCGGACACTGTACTACTTTTCCGTCTACAAGTAATTCCCCCGCATCAACATCTACACTAAACCTTCCAAAATCAAATCGATTAGAGTTTTTCTTTATATTTTTGTACTTTCTCTTAGGCAACTCTCTCCTTCTTAGAGTCGCTTTAATCCGAGCTGCAATCTCAAGGGGGTTAAAAGGTTTTGTTACATAATCATCTCCCCCAATTGCAAAGCCGGTTAATACATCTAAATCCGATACCTTCGCTGTTAAAAACAAAATATAAGCATCAGATATCTCCCTGATTTTCGGACATAATTCAAAGCCGGATAAGTCCGGCAGCATCACATCAAGTACAATAAAATCTATCGGATAATTTCGAATGATTTTTAACGCATCAAGTGCTGTGTGTGCAGTATAAATATTCTTAAATCCTTCTTTTTCTAAGACCATTTCAACCATTTTCACAATTGATGTTTCATCATCAACCAATAATATATTTGCTTCTTGCACCAAATCTCACCTCAGGAACGATCGTAACATACAAACATTACCAAAACATTAATTTCCCAATTTAAAAATTAAGTATCTGTTAATCTTCTCTTTTCGTTGAGTTAAGGCTGTATAGATATTCTAAAAGTACAAATCAACAAAAGGAGATTTATTATGAAGACTACTGCACATAACAGAATTGACATGATTGACGCAATGCGAGGTGCTAGTTTGTTTGGAATCTTACTAGCAAATATGCTTATTTTCCAATACGGGATATGGGGGAAAGATGAGATTAACTTTTACTCTCTTTCACAAGCTAATCATACAGCCTATCATGTGATAAAAATTGCCATTGAGGGGAGCTTTATGCCAATCTTCACTTTCTTATTTGGCTATTCAATGGTTAAAATGAAAGAAAAATTGGAAGGTAAAGCCGTTAAATATAAGCGCTACTTTGTTAGGAGATTTCTTGCACTTTTACTACTAGGTATTTTTCATGGTACATATTTATGGGAGGGAGATATTTTAACATTTTACGGAATGATGGGTTTCTTTTTGTTACTTTTCTTAAACAGAAAAAGTAGCACTATCCTTATCTGGGCAGTCATATTACTCTGTTTGACGTCCTTATTAGGCTATGGAGGTTATGAAGAAACGAAGAAAGAACAAAAGCAGATGGAAAACTATGTGAGAGATACAATCGAAATTTACAGCACAGGAACTTATTCGGAAATTAAAGAACACCGTAACAATGAGATACCATTAGACATATCAGATGGATTATTTCTCTTCATTCTTGCCCTGGCTCCATTAATCTCAGCACCACTATTCTTACTAGGGATTTATAGCGCTAAAATAGAATTATTTACCATGCCCCAATTAGAAAAAAAGCAATACAAGCTTGGCTCGGTGTTAATACCCGTTGGTTTGGCATTAAAAAGTTGTTCACTCTTTTTCCCTGATTTCAATTGGTCAGAGGTCTTCAGTTTCATAGGAGCGAACTTATTATCAATTGGTTACATCTTTTTATTTGCTTTTCTTTTTACCCTTTCAAAAGAGGGAATGATTAAAAAGGCATTCATAAGTGTCGGAAAGCTTTCTCTAACAAATTACCTTATGCAAACAATCATTTGTACAACAATCTATTATGGATATGGCTTTGGATATTTTGGAAAGTCCTCTGTAATTGAAGGAATTACCCTTGCAATAGGTATATTTATGATTCAAATGATCGCTAGTACAATATATCTTAGAATAGCTAAACAAGGGCCTATCGAGAGGGTTTTGAGAATTGTTACAAATTTCTCTATAAAAGGTCCAAATAGCAAAAAACAAACAGTATCTATGTAGTTTAATGTGAAAGGGGATAGGCAGTATATCGTCATATGTCTATCCCCCTTCCTAGTTTTCCTCCTCTTTACTCTTTAAAAGCATTTCCATCCATTTATCTTCAGGTTTCTCTTGACTGTCATAATAAACCTCGACTGCACCTTTTTCTTCCATAAGTGACTGTATATCATGAATGTCATTTTCATTTCCATAAATATTCCCAAAACCCTGATTGTGTTTTTTGTTACTTGTAAAATCTGTTGGAAAATTGTTTCCGAAGTTCACAGCTGAGGCATCTTCAATGGTCCCAATATGAATATCACCAATTGTGAAGATAGAGGAAAGGGGATCACGTTCATTTACTTTATTCTCTTCGCTTCCAACAAATTTATATGGGATTTTCTTTTCATTAATGAAGATAGATATATCTTCCGTTTTCGGTGTTTGTTTACTTCTAATCTTTTGCTTTTGGATTGTAGTGGGACGACCCTCCCGAAAAGTGTTTCCTATATTCAGGATACCACTTACCTCTTTAACATCTACAGTTTCTAAATGATAGGACAAGTTATCAAGAGTCAAATTTTCTATATGTTCAATATGAAACTTTTCATTTTTCTGCTCAGTATTGAGTTTTTCTTCTATGTGAGCCATTCTTTTTTCTATATTTTGAAGGATTTTTATAATGGTCCCTTCATTTAAATCCATATTATCTCATCCTTTATTATTAGCACTTTAAACATTTGCAACATACCCTGTGTTATAAGTTCATTAGATCGGTGTGAGGAAATGATGAAATATGAGATTACTGCCCCGCAGATTACGTTTGAAGATATTACCGTAAGTAACATTGAAGATAATTCAGGGATTTTTATTGGGAAAAACTATCAACTTTATTGGAGGTCAACAATTAAAAAGAATAATTCGGGTTTCGGGAAGGTGATTGGAAATGAAAATAAGCTATCCAACAATACACATCTTGTCCTAAATGATGATTAGAAAAACTTGGCTTGTCGCTCAGTCCTAATGGCGAAAGCCTTAGTTTTACTTATACTATCATCCGTAAAATTTATATACTTTCTGATATTAAAAATATTCAATAACAATAGATAAATTACGTATTCCTCTCTCTTTTAACAGTTGTGTTCCTTATTATTTTATTTCCACTTCCCTTTACATCGCCGAACCCCTTAGAAGTCTTCTTTTGAACTCTCCAACGATATTGGACATTGTCTCCGAAAAATACACCTGAACTATTCGTGATATGTTGGACACTAATTGACTTGTATTGAACTTTCACCATCTTTAGTATCCCCTTTACATATAACATGATGATAAAATTCCCATTTATATAACGATATGCAAGTCTCAGTCAATGAATACCTTGAAAGCAAAAAACCATCTAGCTAAAGATGGTAAAGAGCCGATTAACTCTGTGTAACAACCTGGTTATTTTCCTTTTGATATTGAGAGAAATTCGCATCAATTAAATCATTATCATCAATGATATTAACAACTTGAGCAGCTACATTTTGGTATCCAATCATTTTGCCTAATCCACTATTACACTTCCTATTTGTTTGCCAATTTATTTGTGAATTAGTCCCGGTAAAAACTCCAGAATTTGATGATATAGAAGCAATATTGATATTACTAAATGTAATATTCATACACATTTTAGATCTGGGAAACTGGTTGTGGATTAATATTCTCCGGCTGAGTAATAGGAGTATCACATACATCTTGATCATTTATAATATTTGTACATCCTAAGATTACGGCGTTTACAGAATTACCATTCCCCGAATTAAGTTTCCCTTGAGCATTCCAATCGGGTTGGCTGTTCTGGCCCGAGGCAATAATCGAATTGGAAGACATGCTTAAAACATTTATTTGATTAAATACAACCGAAACAGGCACTAATGATTCCTCCATTCATAAAAGCTTATTTTACTATATGCATGTAAAATAAGAATGTGAGTCAGTTTGCTTCGGTGTCCAAGTGTAATCCATTATCAATTTCTTTCCCATTCTCAGCCTGCACTACCCAAATTTTGCAAACTGGTACTACCTATTGTAACTACAGTCAATATTGGGTAGAATTCTTTAGATACCTATTATAGTAGAAATATATTTTTCCTTTAACATTCTGTCGAAAGGAGTATAACATCATTAAAAAGAGTAAAAAGATTAAATTCATTATTATCCTTGCGATAACAACTCTTCTTTGTTTAATTACACTAAATATATTGGTTTCTTATTATACTGCTAAAAAGGCAGCAGAAATATCGGTAGGGAACAACGCGCAAGTTATGGCTGCTTCAATTGCGAAAACAATTGATACAGATGCCTATGAGCGTTTTCTTAAAAAACCTGAAAGAACGAAGGATTACTGGAAGATTAGGCAATCTCTATATGAAGCTCAGAAACATACAGCAGCTTTGCATGTTTATACATTGTCATTTCAGGATGCAAAGTCAAGACCCAAAGTCATGATTGCCGGATTTCCAAAAGATGATCAAAATTACTATATGATTGGAATGGACTGTTTGGTTCCTTTGGATCAAATTCAACAAGCCTTTGCAAACAAGCCGTATGTAACAGGTAAAATTAACGATCCTCATTATGGTGAATATATATCTGCCGGTGTACCTATTCAAAACAAACAAGGAGACACAATCGGATTTTTAAGTATAGATATTGAAACAACTACCCTTGATCGAATTGGTGCTACGGTAATTGAAAACAGTATACCAAGCTTTATCATAAGTGGATTGTTAGTCATTTTATTATTAATGATTTTTTTCATTATACAAAAATGGTACAAGCGTGAATTAATGAAACAAATAGGAGAAACAGAAGAAACATATCATGTTGAAATTCATTCATTAATACAATCTGTGCGTTCATTGCGTCATGATTTTGCTAACCATATTCAAGTTTTAAACGGGTTACTTAAACTAGGAAAACAGCAGGAGGCTCTGGATTATTCAAATTTAATGCGTGAAGAAGCTAAAGTCATCTATCAACTGCCAAGTAACGCTAAAAATCCAGCATTATCTGTTTTATCCCAAACCAAATCTCTTAAAGCACAGAATCATAATATTAATATTCAATTTCATATTTCAAATTCTTCCTTTGATGCCATCCAATCAATCGACCTGGTTAAAATCTTATCTAACTTGATTGATAATGCAATCGATGCAACAAGTGAACTTCCACATGACCAGCGTAAAATTGACGTTTACTGTAAAGACAACAACGTAGAATATTCGCTCCATGTAACAAACACAGGCCCTGTTATCTCACCAGAAGAAAAAGAGAAAATTTTCATTCCGGGATATTCAACGAAATCGAAAAGTGCAGAACGGAAGATTAGAGGGCAAGGACTTTATATTGTGAAGAAGATAGTGGAAACTTATCATGGAAGAATTATTGTAGAGTCTATCAACGGGCAAACTACATTTTATGTAAAATTGCCTATAAAAAAGCTATGATGTAAACTAATAGAGGAAAGGTTAATTAAAAAGCTGATAAATTAACCCCTCTAACTATATCTCCCCATACAAACCTACATACAATACCAATTAATCCCATTAACTACAATTCTAATAAAATTTACCAATATATTCATTAATATGTTAGATTTCCCATCTTTTTTACTTTATTATAAATTAGTAATATTAAGGATGGAGATTTAGAGTATTGAAACATATAAGAACATACAAATGGGTTCTAATTATTATTTTATTTATTATATCCATAACAATCATTCGCTTATCATGGTTCGGTTTTTTGACAAAGTTGGACTATCCTCAAACTCCTTCAATTAAACAAGGTGTACTAGATTTGCGCGGGTGGAACTATTCCAATCATCAGACATTTCCGTTAAACGGAGAATGGGAGTTTTATCCCTCAACATTTCTGTCATCTAAAGACCAAATAAACATGAAGAAAGAAAATTACCTAACTGTTCCTAATAATTGGAAAAATGGATTCAAAGAAGAGAATCTCTATCAATACGGAACATATAGACTTCGTATTTTAGTTGATAACAAAGACGTAGACACATTCGGAATAAGAATAAATAAATTAAATAATGCTTCAGCTATATATGTAAATGGTCAACAAATTGGTCGTTCAGGACAAGTTAGTACAACAGAAGAAATGCATAAAGGAAGTAATATTCCATATACAGCCTTAATTAAACCAACTAATAAAGAAATTGACCTTATGATTCAAGTTTCAAGTAACCGTAACAATGGAGGAATTGTCAAACCTATAAGATTTGGAACGATTGAGGCAATTCGCTATCAAACGCGATTATCAGTAGGGTTGCAACTATTGCTTTGTGTAATTTTATTATTACACAGTATATATGGATGTATTTTATACTTCATCAGACCTTCGTTAAACAAAGGTTTACTTTACTTCTCTTTATTACTCTTATGTACCCTAGTTAGTGTTTTAGGCTCGGATGACAAGCTATTATACAAATGGATCGAAGTTCAATATGACTGGGAAGTGAAAATTACATATTTATCATACATTGGTGTTGGAGCCTTTATTCCTCTCATCATAAACCGATTGTATCCGACATATAAAAAGGACATAAAACTACATTTATTTTTGATTTACTGTCTTTTATACGCACTATTCGTACTAATATCTCCAACAAGATATATACTGTTTTCTTCTAAAGTCTTGTTGTTAGCTGTGCTTATTTTACCTATTATTCTATCAACCATTAAACTACGATTAGCAAAGATTAATAAAAGTGAGAGCATCTTCCTGATACTAGGCTGTACAAGTATCGGAATGAATATTATTTGGTCTACACTAAAAAGCAATACACTATTAGAGATGATGCATTATCCTTTTGATCTAATTTTTGCACTGCTCTGTTTTGCAGCCTTTTGGTTTAAGCGCTTTTTCAGGATTGCTACTGAAGCAAAGCAGCTTGCTGAAAAGTTACAAAATGAAAACAATCGCAAAGATGAATTCCTAGTAAATACTTCACATGAACTCAGAAATCCATTGCATGGAATGATGAACATTATTCAAATGCTTATAGAAAACAAAACATCCCCAGGTAGGGATCAACAAGGTCAATTGTCGTTACTACTTAATGTTAGCAAGCGGATGTCCCTCATGTTGAATGACTTGCTAGATAGCACGAGACTGAAAGAAAAAACGATTCAATTACATTTAGAGGGAGTCTATTTAAAAGCAGTGATTACGGGTGTACTTGATTTGACTAAAGCATTAACTGACGGCAAACCAATTCAAATAAAAGAAGAGATATCCGATTCATTTCCACCTGTAATGGCTGATGAAACACGACTGGTTCAAATTCTTTTTAATTTAATTCATAATGCAGTGAAATTTACAGATGAAGGGGTCATTACAATTCGAGCTACAGTAGAGAATGATATGGCTCATATTCACATAAAGGATACTGGAATTGGTATTGATCATGATATCATACAAAAAATTTTCGAACCTTATGAACAGGCATTAGTAAATGTAGCAAGAGCAGGTGGTGGCTTTGGTCTAGGATTAAGTATTTGTAAAATGCTAGTTGAGCTTCACCGAGGGACAATAAGCGTTCAATCCTCACCGGGGAAAGGCTCTATATTTACGTTTACGCTTCCTTTATTTCAAGGGCCAGATGAGTTAGCAGAAACACATACACAATTAATTAAAAAAGAATTTATAGATAATGTCGATGCTACTTTAGAATTTGTACCTTCTAAAGAGAAAAGTGAATTTCCAGAAAAGCAAAAGATTCTAGCAGTGGATGATGACCCTATTAATTTGAAAATACTGGCTACCATTTTAAACAACGACTATCTAGTCACGACTGTAACAAGTGGACATCAGGCTTTGGCAAAACTTGAGAGAGAGTCTTACGATCTAGTCATTACTGATGTAATGATGCCGAAGATTTCAGGATATGAACTAACTCGGCTAATTAGAAAACGATTTTCAATTTCTGAACTTCCTGTATTACTTCTAACCGCAAGGTCACACACAGAAGATATAATGACAGGCTTTCAATCAGGTGCGAATGATTATATTTCAAAGCCAGTCGACACTTTGGAATTAAGGGCAAGGGTGAAAGCTGCAACAAGGTTAAAAGTTTCAATTGAAGAACGTATTCGTATGGAAGGGGCTTGGCTTCAATCCCAAATACATCCACATTTTATTTTTAATACATTAAATTCAATCGCTGCACTAGCTGATATTGATGTTAATAAAATGCAAGAACTTCTTGAAGAGTTTAGCCATTATTTACGTCTCAGCTTTGACTTCTGTAATGCTGATCCAATCGTGCCTTTAAATCAAGAAATTTCTTTCGCCCGTTCTTATTTATATATCGAGAAAGTCAGATTTGGAAATCGCTTATCGGTACAGTGGGAAATTGATACAGATCTTGATGTATTCCTACCCCCTCTATCTGTTCAACCGCTTGTGGAAAATGCTGTTAAACATGGTATCTTAAAAAGGGAAAAGGGTGGAACAGTGTACATCCATATAAAAAAATATTCTGATCACATTAAGGTTTCTGTAAATGATAACGGAAAAGGGATGACAGAAAAAGAGATAAGTGAGCTCTTTAAAGAAAAAAAATCCCTTGAACGCACAAGCGTGGGACTTCGAAATGTTGATCGACGTTTAAAACAGTTATATGGAAAAGGGTTGATTATTCAAAGTATACCCAAAATTGGCACAACAGTTAGCTTTTATATCCCCTACAATATAGGATCTCTTGTAAATTAATATTGTATAATGGTAGATTATGTGTGAAAAGGAATGATTTTTTATGATTCGTGCAGTCATAATGGATGATGAAGAATTATCTATTCATTTATTAAATAAGAAACTACAGGCATTTCCAATCATTCAAGTAATAAAAACTTATTCTACACAAGAGCAAATCTTTCGTGATCTCATTGAGGAAAAAATTGATGTTGTTTTTTTAGATATTGAAATGGGGAAATCAAATGGATTGGACATTGCAGAAGCCATTCTGTCCATCCAATCCTCTATACATATTGTTTTTGTCACAGCACACTCGGAGTATGCTGTCCAAGCTTTTGAGGTAAACTCTATTGACTACATATTAAAGCCCATTTCCAGTAAACGTCTCGAAAAAACGATTGATCGGCTAATTAGCGTAGTTGGCAGTAGACAAAATAGATCTAAAAGGATTTCAGAAACACAACCTTTGATCATAAGTTGTTTTAATGAACTACAAGTATATCAAAATCAACAACTAATTAATTTTAAAACAGCAAAGGTAAAAGAACTATTTGCATTCCTTCTCACTCATTTTAACCAATATATCCACAAGGATATTATTATTGAAAATCTATGGCCTGATCAAGATTATAAAAAATCAAAGATTCACCTACATACCTGCTTATCATATTTGCGGAAAATGTTAGACAAATCAGGATACCCAAATTGTATTTCTTTTTCAAATAATTGTTATTCATTAAAGTTGGAAACCATTCATTGTGATGCGATTCATTTTGACAAAACAATAGAGAGTGTCCAGGTTCTTGATTATACTAATCAGAACATCGCTAAAGAGTTAATTGAAACATACACAGGGCATTATTTAGAATTGAATCACTATGAATGGGCCCATGATAAGTCTACTTATTATTATGAGAAGATCATGCATCTTTTTGATAAAGTGATCAACTTTTATGAAAACAAAGACCCAAATAAAGCTTTTTATTACCTTCAACTTCAGCTAAAGTTAAATCCTTATTTGGAGAACAATGTTAGAAAAAGCATGCAAATTCTCATTCACCAAGGATACAGATCCGAGGCAATTAAACTTTATCAAGAATTTGAGAATTTACTTCTGGAGGACTTAGGAATCATGCCACAACGGTCCCTAAAACAATTGTATCAGTCAGTGATAACTAGCTAGTGGCATTTCTTTCTATAAAAACAATGTAATTTCACTTGAAGTTACATTGTTTGTGGATTTATTATATGCTTCTTAAGAACAACCTAATTTCCTCTATGCTAATTCCCAATTTTTTTGCCTCTAAAATTAAGTACAACCATTCTTTATCAAGATCACGATTCAATTCAACCACTCCAGTAATTAGTTTTCCCAAGAACTTATAGAAACAGTGGGTCTATTACTATGATATATGGTTGTTCTTACAAAACTCTTAAACCATGAAAACATATCATTTCGTTAAAAAATTCTCCGTATAATACGGCCGTGAATCACTACTAAACGCGACACCCACACCAAGACCTTCAAAATCTGATTGCAATATATTTTCTCGATGGCCGAGGGAATTCATCAATCCTTCATGTGCAAAGACACTGCTGATTTGCCCTGTAGCAAGATTCTCTCCAGCCATTCGATACGTAATATTGTCTTCTGTCATTCGATCAAACGGAGATTGACCGTTAAGATTGGTATGGCTAAAGTAGTTATGATCCGCCATATCCTTGCTATGGTCACGAGCTGTTTGCCGAACTGGTTCCTCCCAATTCAGTACAGATAAACCATGAGTCACTCTGGCAGCATTTGTTAAATCGAACAACTGGTACTCAAACCCCTCTTTCAACTCTTCACTTGGTACAGCAAAGAAGTTTTCTCTTTGATTTTCCAGTTCCTCACTGACAATTTGAATAGCAGTAACAGTATTTTTTTCATGCTTATCATAAAAGACTGTCACATAATTCTGATCAATTCGAAATATATCATATTCCTCATTATTTTGAACTTGATAAGATACAAATCCTTTTTGAATGCTTGTAAGTGGGTCATCCATCTCCGCAAGAACCGCTTCCCTTGAACTTGCGAAGGAAATTCCCATTGTTGTTGTTAATAGATCCTGGTTTGTATAAAGGCCAGCAACCCGTTCTTGACCATCATAAGCGACCATAACAAAGTTTTGGTAATTCTCGTGATACGCAACCCACTCCACTCCATACTCATTTAAAGACGATCGTTTTGCTGTCCCCACTTGCTGTTCGACCTGTTCCCGAGTGTCACCAATTTCTATATTATAAACCGAAAATGACTGTTCAGAAGGAGCTTCAAGCTTCGGAGGCTCTACTACTTGTTGATTTTCTTCTTCCTTTTCCGGTAAATTTTGAATGAATTTCTGAAATAATTGCTGAATGTCATTACTCACTTTGTTTATCGCAGAGATTACTTCAGGATTTTCCTTTATCTCTGTAATATCTGTACGAACTTCTTCAACAACACCTTGAAACCCGTCCTGATGAAAGGTCTCTCCATAAAAATACCAAAAACCGCCTGCAACCAAAAGCAAAGCAACAATATTTTGTACTCTCGGCAATAACGACACTCCTGTCCCGTATTTCATTTAGTCATGATTTTAGCAAAAATTTAGGTTCAAAGATAGAAAAATTCGGCTTATCGACAAGTCTTTATGCGAATTCTTATCCTATCTAATAGAAAAGTAAAAACAGCTTCTTTATAAACTTTGACCTAATTAAAGCTGATTATAACGCCCGATTATGAAAATTTGGTGAAAGAATTAGGCTGTTTATACACACTATCGATACTTATTATCCAGAAAACAAGTATGTTAAAATAAAGGAATGACTAAAAGTAGAGTGGCTTAGGAGTGTAACAAATCATGAATAAAAAAGATGTAGCAAATATTCGAAAACAATTTAAAATAAATAATGATTTACTCAAAATCTCTGACATTTTTAATGTGTATATTATGAAGGAAACAAGTGATATTTATCACCATCAAAGCCAACCATTTGAAATGCTTGATGATGATCAAAAAGAGCTATTTATGAGTAACTTTAAAAAGTTACTTGCCGGCAATCTGGATGAAAAGCTCTTTGAATTAAAGTTCCAACGAGATGCCGCCAATAGTAGTCAGCTTATTTTACATCAAGGATTACTCAGTACAGATGTGGAAGGCTGGAAGGAACAAATGCTTCAAATCGTAGGAAAAATGCTCCTTACCCGACAATATGAGATGGACATTGTTGTTACATTCATTCGTGGAGAATATTTAAAACCAACGAAACGTCGAAATGATGAAGCAGAGGAAAGTGAACGAGATACTGTTTACTCTCATCCCTTTATTTTATGCAGCATCAATAATACGCAAGAGCCCAAAAAAGAACTGCTTTTTGACTATGTTGAAAGAGAGTTTAAGTACAACTTTGTTGTTGATCCAATCATTAACCTTAATGCACCTATGGGCGGATTTCTGTTTCCTTGTTTTACTGATCATGCAGCAGATGTTAATCACATCTTATATTCATCAGGCAGGGTACATGAACCTGATCACCAATTCATTGAAGAGGTATTAAACGGCGAGGAAACGATGACCGCAAAAGATGATAAAATCGTTTTTGAGGAAATTATTAAGGATGTTACAGGAGATCAATTGAATACCTCCACTCTCTCCAATGTATATGAAGAAATAAACCGGATGATCGTAGAAAATGAAGAGGAAGAACAACCGAAATTAGATTCAATTGACGTAGCACGTGTTCTAAAGATGAGCGGACTTGAAGATGTAAATACAGAAAAGGTCGAAACTTCCTTCAAAAAAATAATTGATGATGATAAATATGAGATAAAAGCAAACAGTGTTTTGCCGAAGTTCACTTCAAAATCAATTAAAATCAATACAAAAATAGCAAACATTTCGATTAGCCCGCAAGATTTAAGGTACGTAAAACAAGTTCAATTAAGCGGCAAACGTTACCTAATGATTGAAGTGGAAGAAGATACTGTAATTGAAGGATTTACGATGATTCCTGAGGCTTTTGGTGTGAAACCTGAGGAAGAATAGAAATGAGTGAAACCTACTTACTTAGTAGGTTTCACTTTTGTTTTATATATTGTCAAATGTCCCTTCAAAAAGCAATTCTTTCAACGGACGGCGATCACTTGGTTGTTCACGCTCCTGTAGATTCTCTGGCAGTATTTCTTTTTCACCTTGATATCCAATCGCTATTACCGCATGAATTTCAATATCATCCCGCACATTTAAAACTTCACGAGCTTTCTCTTTTTCAAATCCTCCCATTGCATGGGTTACTAGACCTTTTGCATGTGCTTCTAAAGCCAAATGTCCCCAAGCCGTTCCTGCATCAAAGGCATGCCAAGCATTAGGGCCGCGTTCAGTAGATTTTTGTGATGCAATGACAGCTAATACAGGTGCTTTTTCACACCATACAAGGTTTCCAGGCATAATAAAAGAATGGAATTTTTCAAGATCTTCCTTTGTACGAGCTATAATAAATCTCCAAGGCTGATTATTAGAAGCTGATGGAGCCCAACGCGCTGCCTCAAAAAGGCTGAAAAGTACATTCTCCGGTATTTCCTTTTCCAAAAAGGATCTCGGTGACCAACGATTAATAAATTGAGGGGATACTTCGAAATTAGGTTTACGTGTAGTTGAGACATTTGCCATTACTTTTCCTCCATACTCAAGATAAATTTATTTTAGCAATATTTTCCTCCTATTCAAAATATACAGCTTATGAATCAGTCTTTTTTAGTGATTTTTTTGATTATTGTCATTCTTAAGCTTAATAGGGAAAGTCGTTGACTTCTACATAAAGGTTACTTCACATTTGAAATTAACTACTATGCCAAGCATCATTTGATTAAAAAAAAGCCAGCGTATTCTGCTGTTAAACAGAATATCACTGGATTTTTCTTACATATTAATATTTATATCTTTTCTCGCTTTACGTATTTGAAAGAATTTTACAATTGATGGATAGCTAATTGATAAGATCGTTAAGAAGATAAGGGTTATAGAAATCGGTGATGCGAAAAAAATATCCATACTTCCATTAGATGATAGCACTGCCTTTCGAAAATTTTGTTCCATGTCCGCTCCAACAATTAAGGCCAAAACAAGAGGTGCGATCGGAAAATCAAGTACTTTAAGCATAAGTCCGAATAATCCGAAAACTAATAATAAGAAGAAGTCGATAGCACTATAACTTAGTGTATATGTCCCAATGAAAGCTAGTAACACAATGATTGGATAAAGTACTTTTGCTGGTGTATCAAGTATTTTCACAAGGACACCAACTAGTAATATATTAATAATTACTAAGGCAATATTTCCAATAAACATACTATTGATTAAAGACCAAACAGTTGTTGGGTCGTTTTCAAATAAAAGCGGCCCCGGTTTAATTCCCAGCATAATAAGTGCTCCAAGCATGACAGCTGTTGTACCTGATCCCGGAATACCCATTGTTAATAACGGGATCATTGCCCCTACAGATGCTGCATTATTAGCTGATTCCGGTGCAGCAAGCCCTTCTACAGCACCTTTACCAAATTCATCAGACTTTTTAGACATTTGTTTCTCTGTAGAATAACTAATCATCGAAGCAATTGATCCACCCGCTCCAGGAAGTACTCCAATTATAAATCCAAGTGGACCAGATCTTAAAATTGGCCATTTTGAACGTCTCCATTGCTCTTTGCTAAACCAAATTTTCCCTACCTTTTTCTTTTCCTTCTTAAGGTGATCAATTGTGAGGAAATTGTACAATACTTCACCAATGGCATAAACCCCAATAATCACAATTAAGAAATCAATTCCTTCACTGAAATGTGGGATTCCCATTGTAAATCGGTAAACACCTGTTTGTGTATCAATTCCAACTGTACTCAATAAGAGCCCTAGTGACATGGCCAAGAATCCTTTTATCATTTTGCCAATTGAGAGTGATACAATTGCAGAAAGTGTAAGAAGCATTAAAAGGAAATATTCTGCTGGTCCAAATTTCAAGGCAAAGCTTGCAAGTGGCTCGGCAAGGAAAACAAATCCTATTACAGCCATAATTCCACCAATAAAGGAGGCTACTGCTGAAATGGCCATTGCTTCACCAGCTTGACCCTTTTGAGCCATAGGATATCCATCAAAGGTTGCGGCAATAGCTGATCCATCGCCAGGTGTATTTAATAAAATTGAACTTCTCGATCCACCATACATGGCACCATAGTAAATTGCTGCCATTAAAATAATCGCACTAATGGGCTCCATTCCAAATGTAATAGGTATTAATACAGCAACAGCTGTGGCTGGTCCAAGTCCTGGCAACATCCCTACAATCGTTCCTAAAAATCCACCAATAACAACCCATACTATATTCATCGGTTCTAAGGATGTCATTAATCCTTCGAGAAAATTATTCATGTCCATTCAGGTCACCTCCTAAGGTAAACTAACACCCAGTAACACACTAAATGCATACCAGGATAAAAATGAGAAACAAACCGTTACAATAACATTAACTTTCCACTTTTGCTTACCATTCACAACAAATAATAATGCCCCTAAAAATAAAACAGTTGAGAATAAAAAGCCGATCATCTCAAAAATGAACGCATACCCTACCCCTAACAAAACAGTAAGTCCAATAAGTTTAGGAGTTCGCCCAGCAAGCATAAGTGTTATTTTTTTATTTTCTTTATTTAATATTTTGAGCTCCTGAAATAAATACAAAATACTAAAAATCAATAATAAACAACTTAATCCGATCGGAAAATAAAGCGGGCCATTTGGATTTCCCAAATTCGCTTTTGGTAGATTGAAAGACCCAATTAAAAAAAGAAAGCTTAATAAGATTAAAAATATTGGCATCCCCATTTTAATGATTTTCATTAGATTTTTCTCCTTTCCATATTTTTTATCTATTTCTGATGAAAAGCTAACCTTCCCTTTTAGGGGAAGGTTAACTTTTCATCTTTCATTCTTTATTTAACGAGTCCAGAATTATTAACTAACTCTGTATAAGTTTTCTCTTGTTCTTCTAAGAAACTTTTTGTTTCTGAACTGTTTTTATAAAAATCGTCCCAATCATTATTTTTAAGAACTTTTTGCCATTCTTCAGTTTTTACTAATTCACCAATTTTTTCATCCCAGTAAGCCATTTCTTCCTCTGTCATATCAGGAGGTCCCATGATTCCTCTCCAGTGTGGGAATACCATATCAACTCCTTGTTCTTGCCAAGTTGGAACATCATCAAGGTCTTCTACTCTTTCCTCAGATGAAACAGCTAGAATTTTAAGCTTCCCAGCTATATGTTGGTCTTTTACTTCAGATAATGCAGTTGTTATAACATCTACGTGATTTCCCAGTAATGCTGTAACAACGTCTCCTCCACCTTCATAGACAAGAAAGTCAAGTTGAGATGGATCGCCACCGTATTCACTAAAAGCTTGAACAAATGATAAATGGTCGTTATTCCCTAGCGCAGGGCCTACTCCAATTTTTAATGACTTAGGATCTTCTTTTAATTTTTTCATTACTTCATCAGCTGATTTAAATTCAGAATCAGCTGGAACTGCAATCGAAATCCATTCAGTAGCAAGTGTTGCAATTGGTGTAAATTGCTTATGTGTTAACTGACTTTGACCTAATAAGTTGTTCGTAAGAAGTAAGCTTGAATTAACAGCTAAGTAGTGAGCATCCTTAGACTCTAAGTATTTCCAACCTACTTCTCCCCCGCCACCAGGTTTATTCATTACATTAATATTGCTGTCTACGAGATTATTATCCTTTAAACCTTGTTGAATCGACCTGGCTGTTAAATCCCATCCACCACCTGGTGATGCAGGAGCAACGATTTCAATATTCTTATTTGGAAATTCCTTGTTCCCTGATGCTGAATTTGAACATGCCGTTAAAATTGCCACCATTAAAAGTAAAATCCCTACTTTTTTCATATGAACTAACACCCTCTTTTGAACGATTTTTGCTACGCATACCCATGTGTGCTTTACCTATAAATATCTTATCTATCAAGCTTTTTAATGTAAACGTTTTCAAAATATTGTGTGATAAATAAATAAAAGTATGTTTTGTTCATTTTGTTCACAAAGTAGCAGAGAGACGCCACTACTCTATCTTCCCTGAGTAGTAGCGTCTCTCTGGCCTACCGACAATTCCATATACATGTTCAGATATTGCTTCCCCTGTTCCGACTAAATATTCTAGATACCTCCTAGCTGTTGTCCTTGATGCTCCCATTTTTTTGCCAACTTTTTCCGATGTTATTCCATCGGTTTCAAATTTAATAATTTCTTTGACTTTCTTAAGTGTGACATAATCAATTCCTGAAGGAAGCAATGGCTTTTCAATTTGCTTATCACCTGATCCAAAAAGACTATCAAGAAAGTCCTGATTCACGTTTGAAACAGACTTCAATAGCTCTTTTTTCTTTTTATACTGATCCATTATTTCTTTAAATCTCTCAATTGTAATTGGCTTTACTAAGTAATGTTCTACTCCGTAGTTTAACGCTTTATTTACAAATGCCTTATCTGTCGCTGCTGTTATCATTATGATGTCAACTTCAGGATAGTTTTCTCTAATTTGTGCTAAAAGCTCTGTTCCAAGCTGATCTGGCATATACACATCTAATAATATTAAGTCTACTTCCAGTTTCTCCAATAATTCAAACGTTTCTTTAGCATTTCCTGCTTTTCCTACTAAGTTCATCTGCTTCACTTCTGCTAAATATGCCTCATGAATTTGGGCTACACGAAAGTCATCCTCAGCTATTATGACGTTAGTCATACCCGGCTCCCCCTCTTTTTCTATCACTTTGGTAAAAATACAGAAAACACTGTCCCCTCATCTTTCCTACTTGTTAATTCAATAAAGCCACCTAGAAGCTCAACCTCCTCTTTAACATTCGCAAGACCATACCCTCTTTTCTCTCCCTTAAGTGATACACCTTTTTGAAAAATTGTTTCTTCCATCCCACTTAGAATTCCCTTACCACTATCTGTTATCTCAAACAAAACATCGTTCCCAAAATCAGTTACAAAAAAAGTAACTGTTTTTTCTTCACTATCAGCAGCTGCATCAAATGCATTATCCAATATGTTTCCTAAAATAATAATTAATGGTGCGAGTTGGAACTTTTCTGATAGAGGTGAAACTGAACTTTCTTCTTCAATATGAAAGTCAATTTTCTTTTCAGATGCCTTTGCTAGTTTCCCTAATAAAATGGCTTGGATTTTCTCATCTTGAATATGATTAAAAATAAGTTCGGTATGCTGTTCTTGTGATTTTGTTTCTTCTTGAATAAGTTGTATGACCTCTTGTTTTTTACCAAGTTGAATTAAACCTAATATGACATAAAGTTTATTTGTAAACTCATGTGCTTGTGCTCGTAAATCTTCTGAATACTGCTTCACCTCAGAAAAAGCATCAACCATTTTCTTCATTTCCGTTTTGTCCCTAAAGGTGGCAACTGTTCCGACTCTTTTCCCCTCTTCTAAGACTGGCTGTGTATTAACAATAAGGGTTCGATCCTTGTACTGTACTTCCTCATTTACAACATCTTTATTTGACTCAATAAGTTTTAGAATATGATCAGATGTAATCATTTCATTTATTCTTCGAACTTCATCTCGACTAGAAATATCTAAAATTTGTTGAGCTGATTTATTCATCATCGTAACCTTTCCGTATTGATCAATTGCAATAATACCTTCTTTGACGGATTGAAGAATTGCATTACGTTCCCTAAATAATAAAGCGATTTCATAAGGTTCCAGCCCAAGAGTATCTCTTCGTATATTTCGTGCTAGAACGACACTTCCTATAATCCCTATAAACAATACTACTCCAGAGGTAATAACCATTTCTTTCACTTTACTAGAAATACGGCCACTAATTTCCATCATATGAAACTCCACAATTACAGCGCCTTCTACCTTATTATAATCTTCGTAATCAAGAATAATAGGGGCAATCCCCCTTAATACCTCACTCTCTCCTTGTCCTACACGAGTAACATAGGTACTTCCAAATACAAGTGCTTTATAAGTATCCTGATATTGAGAAGGCGGCTCTTCGCCAGCTATTATGTTCTTTTCTCGATCTTCAATAAGAACCCGTGAAGCATCTACCTGTTCAATTACCTTATTAATAACCAAATGTAGTTTTTGCTGATTGTTATTCTGTTCCCGAAAAGTCTCCTGGACTGCAGGCATAAATGAAAGAGTTTGGGCTGTTTGAAGGGCTAATTCTTCTGCCCGTTTAACATCTTCTTTTGTTTCATTGAAAGCAAATGTTGCTGTTAGAACTCCAATAACAAGTAAAATAAGAAAGATAATTAGACCTAGAATTTTTGTTTGTAAAGTAAATTGAACTTTCATATCAACCTCCAGTTTACTTGCAAACTACTATTTTAAATAAATAATATAAGTTGAGATATTTATATTTTATAATACATGAATGAATATTTTGACTCAAACGAACTTTCTAAAACACAGAAAAAAGTCTTCCACTGTGAGTAATGAAAGACCTTATGTAATATGTATATACGCCTTCCGAAAAAGACGCAAAACCGTTTTGTATACTGCCGAAAGACCTTTTCTAATTCAATAGTCATAATGTGCAAGCTTCCGGTATTATTCAACTAACTACTACAGCCTCCTCCACAACTGGAGCAGCTGGAGCCCCCTGAATCTCCACCACCACTTGAATCACCTGAATCACTGCTACAAGAAAAGCCGGAACAACTAGAGCCTCCGCCGGACGATATACCTTTTTGGTATTCTTCAGGAACAACTTCACTCATATGCTCATGAAATTGATCTTCATTGTATATCGAATAAAAGACCGCTGCCCCCGCTGCATATGTATATAAATTAGTGTCTACCGCTGAGGTATGCGGAGTAAATTTCTTAGAATTTGTGTTATGCAGCTCAGCCTCACGAATCTCTTTTTTCATTTTACTAATTAAAAATCTTATTACTTCCAGCCATTCTTCACTTTTTCTAAAATATTTCGATAGTAGTTCACCTTCAGATAATAAACGGAAATCCTCTAGAATTTCACGCTTAATTGGATTCTGTAAAAGACGCCCCCAGATGGATCTACTATTGTCAGTTACTTCAAATAAACTAATATACACCCAATCAAAAAAGGCACGTTCACCT
Organism: Metabacillus niabensis; assembly: GCF_020524345.1. Taxonomy (GTDB): domain Bacteria; phylum Bacillota; class Bacilli; order Bacillales; family Bacillaceae; genus Metabacillus; species Metabacillus niabensis_B. The sequence goes on along the minus strand of NZ_JAIVLH010000028.1, from coordinate 28,281 downwards.
GGTATCGGAGTACGATCCAGATTAGGTGTGTGGTGCAGTGTATCATTGTAAAAGTCCTTCGAAAACTTTTCATAGTCCCTAGTAAACATGAGCATTTCATGCCAGATTTCATCGACATGATGACTAAACATCGGGACTGACTTTAAAAGACTATTCATCACGAAATAACGTTTCAATTCAAACATTCCCCAGTCAAACTCATGATCCTTCCATTTCGGATGATTCTGTAGGACCCGATTTTTCACATTATCTATATAAAAATCTGATAGAGACAGATCAAGCTTATTCACAATCGGAATTGCTTCTACTACCTGTACACCTAGTTGTTCCGGGATATGGTCATTCTTTAAAGACTTTTTCCTCCCAGCACCTAATGTGCGTCCCAGCAGAAAAAAGAGCCCCATTACAATAATCCCTATGAAAATTCCTGTCATGGCCCTCATCCTTTCAAATTCATGTTATATAATCCTCTTCATCTCTTAACTATACGAATTAATCTTAGGTAAGTTTCCTTAAAGTTTCTAGCCTGCTTATATTCATCGTTTTTTCCTTAATTTTTGAAACCAAGAAGATAATTTCACTCCATAGTAGAGAAACAAAAATGAACAAATCGTCATCGTTGCATAACCCTGAACAGCGAATTGAAATGTCGTTCGTTCATCTGGTGAAAGCTGAATCCCGATTAGGATACCGAGATAAATGATGATACTATCTCGTATCGGCTCATACATTTTGATCTTTCGCATGTTTATATAGATAACAAACTGTGAAAGAAGCGTAAATAAAAGAGCGACGAACTCTCCAGAACTATCACTGAAGGACTTATCTACTATTTCCCAATGGGGAAACCAATAGCAAATCATCATGATTTGTGAAATAGATAAAAGAATGGTAAAGTATAGGCCGCTCTTTCGTCCTTTTTTCTCTTTTTCCTCAACCAATTCTTGCTGCTCTTCTGTTAAAAAGATATTATCCAACCCGTCTGCCTCTGAACCAATTTCAAAAGAAAGTTCTCCCTCAAACATCTTTTTTGGAATTGATTCAATAACTTCTGGATTGTTTTGGGTTGCTGTTAAGGCTTTATCTGTATGAAAAATGTCTACTCCGTGCTTTTGAAATATATCAATCCATTTATATAATGATCCTTCATCCCAATGAGCAAAACTTGTAACCTCTAATTGATTATTGGAACTGACACCATAGATTAATATTTTTGCCGATCGGACTGGAATAAGTTTGGTCCTCTCATGATGAACACTATACTTGTATTTTGCCTTTAATCGATAATCCATCCCAATTAAAACATACTTCATATTTTCATAAGGTAGGAAAAATTCCTGTTCAATACCTTTCTTTTTGTCTTTTGCGTAATATTTATAACCTTTTTCACCAACTTGGATTTTTATAATGCAGTCTAAATACTTTCGTAAATTTTTATTACTAAACCATGAAATTCCAAGAAAAACAATAACAATCATGAATAAAGGAATTGAGATACTCAGCCCGGTCTCTGAGACTTCTTTGGCAGTAAAAACAAACATACCTATTCCCAGTAAAAAGAACAAGAGGATTAACCCGATATGGCAACCAATGGCCCACTTTGGCAGTTGATTCGTAAAGTTCAAATGATCTTTTGTTTGCATTTCCATATGTCAACAACTCCTCCTATTTCCTATTTTACCAGAAACAGTAAAGTGGTAATGACTTATTTGATATAAATCTATAGTTCAATTTCCTTATCCTAGACTAGCATTCTTACGAAAACCTATTTAGGTTTCAACTTCTTATTTAACAAGTGCACCTTGATCATATCTTTGTGAGAAAAGTAAAAAGAAAAAAGCTTCCCAAAAGATCAGTGAACTTTTGAGAAGCCTTGATTACTATTCTTTAGGGAACTAAGGAAGCTCATGAAACCAGCACAACCTCCTCTTATTCTCTACCTCTGGTGCGCTGATTTAATGCATCAATATCATAAGGATAGCTTACAAACAATTCACTCGCTTCAGTTAAGAGTTTGATTTGCCCCTTCGTTAAGGACCATCCAGCAGAGCCTAAGTTAGCTTCAAGCTGTTCCATTGTACGTGCACCGATAATTGGGGCCGTAACTCCGCGACTGTTTAGAAGCCAGTTGATTGCTGTCTGAGCCGGAGTCTTACCGGCTTCTTCTGCAACACTATATAACGTATCTAACAAATTCCACGTAAAATCATTATTATACTTATCCCATGTCTCACTATAACCTTTTTCTTCAGCAACAGATATACGAGAATCTTCTGGCGGTTTAACCATGTCACGTGTAAACTTACCACTTAACCATCCACCGCGCAGCGGACTCCATGGGATGACGCCTAATCCTTCATTTTCACAAACATCAATCAATTCGTATTCGGTAGCACGACATAACAAATTATATTGAGGTTGTAGGCAAACAAATTGTTCCCAACCTTTTTGTTTACTTAAGTCTATTGCTTTTTGAAGCTGCCACCCTTTAAAGTTACTTGCTCCAATGTAACGTACAAGACCTTCACGAACAAGATCATTTAACGTGCTTAACGTTTCTTCTAAAGGTGTTCGAGGATCCCATGCATGAACCTGATAAAGATCAATATAATCAGTTCCTAGACGCCGTAAGCTTTCTTTAACACCGGAAATAATATGTTTTCTGCTCAACCCAACATCATTTGGTCCTTCACCCATAGGGAAACGAACCTTTGTTGCAACAACATAGTCATCACGATTTTGAGTCTTTAACCATTTTCCGACGATTTCTTCTGAGACACCTCGAGTATAGACATCAGCAGTATCAATAAAATTCCCGCCTTCTTCAGCATATCGGTCTAAAATACTGAAGCTATCCTTTTCATTGGTTTCACGACCTAATGTCATGGTTCCAAGACAAAGTTCACTTACTTGTAAACCAGTTTTCCCTAGATAACGATATTCCATTGATTCATCACTCCTAATGGACTATTTCATTTTAACCTGACAATTAGTAAAAAAAGATAATATAAGCTGAATTCGCTCACCCTTTACCAAATAGGTACAAATCCATCAATTTCTTTTAAAATAGATTCAATATCGGTTAATACATCATTAGAAAGCTCAACTTCAGAAGCTTTCACATTCTCAATTACTTGTTCGGGACGGCTTGCTCCGACAATTGCGGAACTAACACCGGGTTGCCTTAAGATCCAGGCAACAGCTAATTGAGATAATTTAATACCTAAATCATTCGCAATTCCTTCCAAACGGGCAACTCGTTCTAACACTTCATCATTTAAGTAGCTTTTAATCCAACGATTGATGTTTTCATTAGCTGCACGCGTGTTGGAAGGAATCTCTTGACCTGGTTTATATTTACCTGTAAGAATTCCTTGTGCTAATGGGGAAAAGACAACCTGTCCGATTCCTTCCTTTTCAGAAACCGGTAAAACTTCTTTTTCAATATAGCGTACAAGCATGTTATAGATTGGTTGATTTGAAATAATTGGTCGTAGATTTTTTTCTTTTGTTATATGAACCGCGTCAGTTAGCTGTGCTGCTGTCCATTCACTAACACCATAATATAAAATTTTACCTTGCTGAACTAAATCATCTAATGCACGTAATGTTTCTTCTGTTGGCGTTTCTTCATCAAATCGATGACATTGATAAAGATCGAGATAATCAACACCTAATCGTTTTAAACTCGCATCACATTGCTCAATGATATGTTTTCGTGAAAGACCTCGGTCATTCGGACCATCTCCCATCGGGAAAAACACTTTCGTAGCAAGCACATAGCTTTCTCTAGAATAAGATTTGAGGGCTTCACCAACCACTTTCTCAGCTTCACCTCCATTGTATGCGTTTGCAGTATCGAAAAAATTAATACCAAGATCGTATGCTTGATGAATACAATCAATGGCATGTTGATTTCCTACTGTTTCCCCATAGGTTAGCCAGCTTCCAAGCCCAATTTCACTAACTTTCAACCCGCTGTTCCCTAAACGACGATACTTCATTTTGAAACACTCCTATGAATTTTAGTTTGATAACGGAAAAAATTGTTGCTAGAGAAGATATAAATCGCTAAAAATGTTTATATTTCTCTAAATAAGACTGAGAGCAAATCAATAGGTTTTAAAAAGCCTTCAAGTTGTTCATGACTATCTGAATAGTCAAACAAATAACCTTGTTTGTATAGTATAAAGAGTAAAGAAATTCATTTAAAGTACTGAATTTTTTTTGATATAGTAAGAAAAAGGATAGATAATATAAAATTTATAGTAGCTACTATCGGGGTAAGGGAAGGATTATCCGATGAAACGGTGGGTTCGGAACAGCGGAAACATGGACTCCCATCAGAACAATCGGAGACACTAATCTCATACCATATTGGTTTTTCTGACGGGATACGGCACTTTTGCTGAAATATCAAAAACTCGCAACGGAGTTTTGTGCCCTAAGTAGGTAAAATTTTCTCATTTCCTTGCGAGTTTTACAAAATATAAAACTTTATATATCTCTTATTTTGTCAAATATCGACTCTGAATCTGCAGATATTTCCCGGGAATTTGTTGGAATTTGAAAAATAGTATGTCCAATTGTCAGAACAAATGAATTTCTGTTTTTGATTATTTCACGCTGGGAATATAACTTGTTTGCAACCTCTATATCGCTCCCTGATACCGTTTGAACATATACATATCGCCCTGTGATATGACCATACAGACAAACAAGGTGTTGATTCCCCACTTCTACTCCTAACTTCTTGTAACAAAAAGTCGTTTTATCATTTGTAAATGATATATCGCATATCGATCCACCATTTCTATTAAAACGTAAAGCTATTGGGCTTATTTACAAGATATATCGCCCAGCGGTACAACAACCAAAAAGAGCCACTCTATCCAGCTATTTATCTAATACTATTTCTGAAAATAGTATTAGATAATATCCATTTGTACTTTATTTTCTAAATAAGGAGAAAAGCCATCCAAATTTTTCTTTAGGTTGTTGTATTGATACTTCTAAGCGTTTATTAAAATCGTTTTGTAACTTCCATTCTTTTTTCTGTTCCTCCCGCATATTTTGTAATTCTTTTTGTAAGTGTTCACTTCTTTGTTTTTCTTGCTGCAGTAATGTTTCGTAATGAATATTTTGTTGTTCCGATAATTTTTCAATTTTAGTATTCGTTCGTTGTGCTGAATTTGCGATGCTTGAACTTATTACATGATGATCTTGTTGGAGTTGGGAAACATGTGTTTTAAGCTGTGATATATCGTTTGTCAATTGGACATTCATTTCACGTGCTGCAGCAAGCTCATTCACTAAAAACCTTAGAGCTTCTTTTACTTGATTAGGGTCGTATGATAAATTTTCATATGTATCGTTTATCGCTATGTCTGTTTCATCTGATGCTTCTAATCTTTCTTTTTGTTGAGCCACAAGCTCTCTAGCTGTATCGTCCAAGGGCTTGTCCGTATCGCGTAACGCTATAAGTGCTCTAATGTCAGATTGAACAAAGATACGCCTGTCGCCATCTTTCAAAAATTCATATCCATTCCGCTCCAAAATTTGTCCATACTTTCGAACTGTGGGAGTTGCAATTCCCACTTCTTCCGCCACTTCTTTGGAAGAGAATGCTCGTTCATTTGGTTGTATATCGTGTCGCATATCGCACCTCCTTCCTTCCAATATGAAGGTTTTTAACTATATATGCAAGAGGCATATCGCCCATATCTTCCAAGTGTGGTGAATATCATAATGACAGAATACGGGGCAAATACTGTTGCTGGCTTCCATGAAGTGGTGCCAGTCTTGTTTACCGAGGAGTTTCAAAACGAATATCTCCGCATCAACCATGAAGTGTTTAACAGCATTGATACCTTTATTGGTAAGCATGTTTGGAATTTCGCTGATTTCTCTACTTACGAAACTTTAACCTTTTGGTCTCAAATTTCACTATCCCATGGTCTCCCCTTTCAAATCTCAATCATCTATGCCTCACATTATAAGTGAGGCACTCTTATATAAAAAACCTCCGTTAACGGAAGACTCGAATTCAAAATAACACATACTTTCTAATTATTTGAGTAAGGGAGAAGCTTATGAATGATTCAGCAGTAAAAGTGGAATCGAAAGAAAAAGTTCCTGAGTTCAAAAAGAATTTTCAAGTATTTAGATTTATTGGCGGTAAATTAGATTCCTTTTTCGGCGATCAAATATATTTAATTGTACTCCCATTGATTGTATTGGCAATCACCGGATCACCGCTGAGTATGGGAATAGTAGCAGCTCTCGAGAGACTACCTATTCACATACAGCCCTTTACTGGAGTATTGGCTGATAATTTTATTCGGAAAAGAATCCTCTTGCTTTGTGATGCAAAGTCATGAGATATCAAAGCCCTTTACTATTTTCTATTGCTTCCTGAATGAGTTGAACACCTTTATTAATTTTATTCTCTGGGATACTGGTTGTATTTAGTTTGATAAATTTATAGTTCTGTTTATATCCATTTAAGTAATTGCTTTTATAATCATCGACTAAAATATGTCGTTTTGTTAACCCTTCATGCAGTATGTTCATATTGATTTGTTTCGGTAGTTTGATAACTGTATGCATTTGATGATTATCATTAAATTGGTACTCTGAAAAGTGTGTACATAATGCTTTTCGGAGCGTATTTGCTTTCTGTTGGTGCCTATATACAATTTTATCTTTATGGTGCGCATATAATCCACTTTCTATAAATGTCTGCATGATTACTTGGCTTAAGGCGTTAGTATGGATATCAATAATTTCTTTAAAGCTATGGAAAACTTCAATCATTTGTTCAGGTAAGACCGCGATTCCCAGCCGTTGACCTGGGAACATAATTTTAGAGAAACTTTTTAAATAGACTACGCGCTGGTTTGTATCCATTTCATAAAGCGTTTTGTATCTGCTATTTCCTTCAAAATCTCCTAAATAGTCATCTTCTATGATGTGAAAATCATATTTTGTTGAAAGTTCTAAAATTTTCTTTTTTTCTTGTGCACTCATCGTTGTTCCGAGTGGATTATGGAGCCGTGGCATCAGATAAATATACTTAGGGCGATGTTTTTCAATCGCTGTTTCTAATTTTGTTAAATTAATCTGGTTGAAATCACGATGAAAAGTAACATAATTTAAAGGCAACCTTTCAACAAGATTAATCATCTGATGGTAAGTGGGTTGTTCTATGATAATCGATTCTTTATGCGACATCATGATTAAAGAAAGAATATGCAGGGCCTGCTGTGTACCACTTGTAATCATAATTTGTTTTTTTTTCGTGAAAATCTGATTCTCTTCTAATAATCCTTGAAATAAATATTTCAGTTCTTCATTACCGGCAGTTCGCCCATAGGTAAATAATTCTGTTTTTTCATTTTTAATGGCTGTTTCTAAACATTGAGCATAACTGTCTAAAGGAAAATCCGTCCATGAAGTAGAGGCTGTAGAAAAATCATATACCCCATTAAAAGCATTATCATTTCGTTTCCTTGAAATAATAAAATACCCTACATTTGGTTTTGCATATATCCGATTCATTTCTACTAAATGTTGTAGTGCCTTTGTAATGGTCACTTGACTGGCTTCAAAAACATCCATTAATGACCTTACAGATGGAAGTCGTTTCTCGTACACTCCATGTTCGATATAACTTAAAATTTGGTTTGCTACTGCCTGATGTTTCTTCATATGATCTCACCTCTTTATTATCAATAAGGTTACCATGCAATTACTTCAACCATCTTTTATTATGCTCCATTTGTATCGATACAAAGTTTAATTTTTATTCCCAAAATCATTTCTTCTCCCATCATAATGGAGTCATCAAAATAAGGAGGAATATTAATGGTTAATCAAAATAAATTAGAAACTGCAGTAAAAACAGTTACTATGTACAGGGATTATGGGCACGCCTGATGGGATAAATGTATATGATTCTGCAAAGGAAGCGATACAAGGTACAGATGTGATTACAGTTTTCTTAAGGATGGCCCGCCTGTATTGGAGGTGATGCAGTCGGTAGAACATAGATTATCAAAAGCAACACTCTGGATTCAAATGAGTGCCGTCGGATTGCACATAAATGAATTGATATCATTTGCTGATGAACATGAATTAATATTTTATGACGCACCTGTTCAAGGAACTAAACAGCCGTCAGAACAAGGCGATCTAGTGATTTTACCTTCTGGTTAAAGCGTATTGTAAAGAAGTAACTTCTATTTTTGATGTGATTGGACGTTTTCAACGTGCAATAAATGAAGGTTAAGGAGAGAAGGATATGGCCGCTTCAGGTTTAGTAGGAAGGAAAAGTGAATAAAGATATGACTTTAGAACACCAAGAAACAGATTACAAAGATAAACTACCGATAGGGAATCTAATTGCACTGTCAGTCGCTAGTTTTCTTGCGATTATGACAGAAACCATTCCAGCTGGACTGCTTCCTCAAATTAGTGTAGGGCTAAGTATTTCAGAGGCATTAGCGGGCCAATTTGTCACACTTTTTGCGATTGGTTCTGTGGTTTCAGCAATTCCATTGGTTACATTGACACGAGGTTGGCATAGAAAGAAAGTGTTATTGATGGCACTATGTATCTTATTTATCGCTAACACATTAACAGCGTTATCGAATGATTATGTACTGACTTTAATTTTACGTTTCATTGCTGGGATGGCAACTGGGTTACTTTGGGGATTAGTAGCTGGATATGCCCGTCGAATGGTGAAACCATCTTTACAAGGCCGGGCTCTAGCGATTGCCGGTACAGGGCAGCCAATCGCTTTGTCATTAGGTGTACCTCTTGGGACTTGGTTGGCTATGTATTTGGAATGGCAGACTATCTTTCTACTGATTAGTGTGGTGACATTTTGTTTAATTATATGGATAACAATGAAAGTCCCAAATTATCCAGGACAACCTGCTGAGAAACAGCAGTCACTATATGAAATTTTCAAATTACCTGGCATCCGTCCAATATTATGTGTCGTATTCGTATGGATTTTAGCACATAATATCCTCTACACATATATTGCACCCTATATGGCTCATGTTGAACTGGGAGATTTTGTTGGTGTTGCATTATTTATATTTGGTATTTCATCAATGATTGGTATTTGGGTAATCGGGTTATTTATTGACCATCACTTACGATTAATAACACTCATGAGTTTGGGCGCATTTGCTGCCAGTTCTCTCGTGTTAGGTATATCAAGTGGAATACCCTGGTTGATTTTTCTTTCCATAGCGATTTGGGGACTCACGTTTGGTGGAGCACCAACATTATTGCAAACAGCGATGGCAGACGCTGCTGGAGACAATGCAGATGTGGCTCAATCTATTTTTGTAACCATATTTAATCTTTCTGTCGCCGGAGGTGGCGTCCTAGGTGGATTAATACTAAATCAGTCTGGTGCAGGAAGTTTTTCTTGGGTACTGTTAGCATTAAGTATCATTGGATTCATGTTTGTTTATAACGGGAAATTATATGCATTTAAATCTCGATTGAATTGAAATTTAGATTAACAAATTCTTATATTAATAAAAGTAGAGAAAGAGTCGGATATAATGATGTATCCGACTCTTAAATGATTACTATATCCTTGCTTTCCAAGTCCCTTACAACGTAGCTATCTTTTCTAGAATTAGATGATTCCTATTGGCCTGTGAGCTGGATGCCGCCCTTGTTCGGTATAGCGAATGGTGAGGATTGTTCTTTGAGATAGGAACTGACGAACTTCCGAAGGTAAGGGTCTATATTTAGAAGCATAGGGAAACTTATGTTATGTCTCATCTTACGATGAGGTCATTGGTTGAACCTCAAGCAAAAGCAGTCTACTTTCATATAGGTTTGGATCAGTAATATACTGTTTTTGTATTATAAAAAGAAAGGAGTATAGAAATGGGAAAGCAAGTATATATTATCCATGGATATGGGGCTTCACCAGCAAATCATTGGTTCCCATGGTTAAAAGAAAAATTAATAGCAGATGGTAATCAAGTTTCGGTCCTTCATATGCCAAATTCGTCTGATCCAAATAAAGAAGAATGGTTGGACACATTAACTAATGAAATAAAGAATGTAAATAACAAAACTTATTTTGTAACACATAGCTTAGGGTCTATCACACTATTGAATTACCTAGATCAATTAGATCCGTTACCAAGTTTTGGAGGCTTTATTATTGTTTCTGGCTTTTCAGAACCATTATCATCGTTACCTTCACTAAATCCATTTACTGTTACAATAGTGGATTATAAAAAAATAATTTCAGCAACTAATTCACGTGCTGTTATTGCTGCAAAGGATGACTATATTGTTCCTATTCAATTAAGTAAAAATTTATCAAAACAATTGGATACATCATTTTATCCTGTAGAAAAGGGGGGGCATTTTCTAGAAGAAGATGGTTTCACTAGTTTCCCATTGGTTTATGATATTCTAAATAATATAATGAGAAATTTATAAAAAATAAAGGCGTCACCATCCCTTACATTATTACTGAGGAAATCCTGTGAAAACTCATAGCAAAATCCCTTATGAAGAAGTAGACAAAACCGAATGAACTTAAAGTAGAGTTTTTTATTATCTTACTTAATGGGAGCGATTATCTTTTACTCCATAATCGCCCCCTTTTCTATAAGACTCGAATTCAAGGTATTCTAAACATATACTGACTTGGCCAGCCTCCAATTTCATCATATCCTGCATACCCTTTACATTTACTGACATCGTTATTATCGCTTTTATGTTAAATCCCTTGCCCGAAAGTCCTCCCCTTTTTCCAGTTGCTTTTAATCTTGCTTCTTCTAATAATTGGTTCCATTGAGGGTTAACACCATGAGTGCCGACTATATTATTTTCACCTATATTATTTAAATTCTGTTGCTTAGTAAATGGGTTTTTTTCAGATAGGTCAGTTAGCTGACTTTCTTCAACCTTCCCCATGTTTTAAAATGGATCATTTGATTGTTGCTCTTGTCTCAAGGGATTTTGGAACATTGCCCGTTACCTTATATATTAAGATTTAGACAAAACTACCAATCCTGATTATAAGTAGTTTGTTGGTACTTGCGAACAAGTTTTTCAATATAATTATGCCGAAGCTAATGCTTTAATTATATTTCCTCTCCATTTGTCGCTATTACATGCTGATACCAATCAAAACTTTTCTTTTTACGTCTATTTAAAGTACCTTTTCCATCATTATCTTTATCTACATAGATAAAGCCATAGCGTTTCTTCATTTCTCCTGTTGATGCACTAACTATATCAATACAACCCCATGGAGTATATCCTATTAATTCTACACCATCATATACCGCTTCCTTCATTTGTTCAATGTGTTCTCTAAGAAACTTTATACGGTAATCATCGTTTATTTTTCCATCCTTTTCTACAATATCAACAGCACCTAAACCATTCTCAACAACCATCATTGGGATTTTGTAACGGTCATACACATGATTCAGTACATATCGTAGTCCTTCAGGATCAATTTGCCATCCCCAGTCATTAGCTTTTAAGTAAGGGTTTTTAAATCCACCAAATACATTGCCTTGCGTTACATCACCCTCGGGGCGAGTCCCAACAACATGAGACTTATAATAACTGAACGTATAGAAATCCACGCAGCCATTTTTTAGTGTTTCTTCATCCCCTTCTGCCATCTCAATTTTAATATTGCTTTCCTCAAAATAACGCTTTGTGAATGTTGGATACTCCCCACGAACATGCACATCCCCGCAAATCATATTATTAATTTGGTCTTGCTTTTGAGCTTTGATAATGTCTTTAGGATTACATGTGCTTGCATAGCCCAAGCTATAATTAATCATACACCCAACCTTGAAATCCGGATTAATTTGATGAGCTATATTCACTGCTTTTGCACTAGCAACCAGTTGGTGATGTAATGCTTGAAATCTCATTTGAGAGCTATCAACAGTTATATTGTTAAAAATGCCACTGTCATCTACTAACAATGCTCCAGCTATAAATGCACCTGCAGGAACCATTAAGCTATTAATCTCATTAAAAGTTATCCAATACTTGACTACATCTTTATAACGCGTGAAAAGTGTATTACAATAGCGCACATAATGATCAATGGCCTCTCTAGATGTCCAGCCATTATATTTTTCAGTTAAAGCAAAAGGAGCTTCATAATGAGAAATGGTTACAATAGGTTCAATATTGTATTTTTTCAATTCAGAAAAGAGGTCGTCGTAGAATTTAAGCCCTTCTTCATTTGCTACTTTATCATCAACATTCGGGAATATTCTTGACCAAGCAATAGACATTCTAAAACATTTAAATCCCATCTCAGCAAATAATTTAATATCTTCTTTATAATGATGATAAAAGTCAACTGCTTCATGGGAAGGATAATAGGTTCCTTCTTCTATATGTTTAGTAATACGTCTTGGAGTCGTATGCGACCCACCAGTCATAACATCCGCTGTACTTGCCTTTTTACCTCCTACGTTCCAAGCGCCCTCATATTGATTCGCTGCAGTGGCTCCTCCCCACATAAAATCAACAGGTAATACATTTTTTTTATTCATTTTCTTTTCCCCTCTCAGACGTATACTGATCAAATATAATCGTTAATAGTATTTCTTCTGTATCAATTGTTTCCTTTTCTGTGGTTAGAACATCCAGATATTTATTTGTGTTAGTTACAATAATTGGAGTAATTAAATCATAGCCTTCATTTTTAATTCCATCTATATCAAATTCTATTAATAAATCGCCAACGTTTACTTGATCGCCACTCTTCGCTTTGGCTTTAAAATACTTTCCTTCTAATTTAACAGTATCCAAGCCTATGTGAATTAACATTTCGACCCCGTCTTCGGATGTTATTCCTATAGCATGTAGAGTAGGGAATATAGTGGTTATTTCACCTTTTACAGGTGAGAATAAGCGTCCTTCTTTAGGAAGAATAGCAATACCCTTTCCTAAAACTCCGCTTGAAAAAGTTTCATCCTTAACATTATTTAATTCCACTACATCACCTTTTAATGGTGATGTAAGAACACTATTTTTAACTAGTGATTGATGAGTTTTCACTATTTCATTTTCTTCATTTTTCTCTAGAGTCTCTTCTTCGTCTGCATCCTTAAATCTTAAAATAAATACCATTGCGAAAGCTACTAAAAAGCCTATCGCACAACCAATTACAGCATGTAATAAATTATAAGGATCTTCTGTAATAAAGGCAGGCAAAGTAGCTAGCCCCGTTATACCCATTGCAGATCGTGCAACACCGAAGGACCCAACATAAATCCCACCGACTGCTCCTGCAACAACAATAGCGATTAACGCCTTTTTAAATCTTAGTGCAATCCCGAAGAGTGCAGGTTCTGTAACACCAAGTACAGCTGTTGCACTGGTAGAGCTTGCAATTTGTTTAACCTGCTTATCCTTTGTTAGCAAAGCAACTGCTAACGCAGCTCCACCTTGAGCAAGGCTGTGGATTAACATACCCGGTCCTACAATTGGTTCTAATCCCGTTGTTGTATAAGCTGTGATTGCAATAGGACCTAAGCTATAATGCATACCTGTCATAATCAAGAAAGGAAATGTTGCCCCAACGATACCTGAGACTAACCAACCCATGTTCGTATTAACAAAACCTACGAATTCCGCAACATAGTTACCTATTATTGCTCCTAGTGGGCCGATAGTAATTAAAGTTAATGGTGCCATGATTAAAATGATAAGCAGAGGTTTAACGATTGTTTTTACTATATTAGGCGAAACCTTATCGGCAAATTTCTCCACATAGGACATGACCCAAACAGCCAAAATAATTGGGATAACGGAAGAGCCATAGGTAGCTTTAGTAACAGGAATACCTAAAAATGTAATTGCGTCTTCACTACTCAACAATGTTGAAAAAGTAGGGTGTAACAATACACCGGCAAGTGCAATCGCTAATCCAACATTTACTTTAAATTTCACTGCAGCACTCCAAGCTAATAACATTGGTAGAAAATAATAAGCTGAATCACTAATAAATGTTAAAATGGTAAAAATTTCGGATTCCTTAGATATTAAAGAAGTGACACTCAAGATCACAAGCAATGCCTTAATCATTGCACAGCCTATCATTGCTGGTAAGATAGGCGTAAAAATACCGGATAGTGTATCTAAAATAAGCGAAAAACCTCTCTTCTTATTACCTGAGTTATCAGTGGTATCGGTTTTAAAATTACCCAACTTAATCAGTTCATCATGAACATTGTTTACATTACTTCCAATAATAATTTGATACTGTCCACCACTATTTGCAGTACCTAATACGCCATTTATCTTCTTAATTGAATCAGTGTCCGCTTTGGAATCATCTTTTAAGTTAAAGCGTAATCTCGTTGCGCAATGTGTGACATGCTCAATGTTTTTTTCCCCACCGACATGATTTAATATATCGGTAGCTGTTTTTTGATAGTCCATATAATCCTCCCATATTTAAATAAATAAAAAAAAGACCTAGGGTCCCGGAATGTAAAGAATAGTGATCGTGTCTCTTTACATATCGGGACCCTAGGTCATGCCTGCTTAATCAGTAACATTCCTAGTTAATGTCTAATATTTAAATGTGTAATATAATTTAGTTAATTGTAACTCGTCTAATATGAACAGCTAAATATATCAGATCCTCATCGGTTAGTTCTTTTCCATAAACTTGTCTTATTTGTTCTCTGATTTTCAAACTACATTGGTATTCCTCTTTGTACTTTGATTTAATTAATTCTTGGAAATCGATATCACTGTTTTCTATAGGAATGTTTGTAGTGCTGAACAAACGATAAGCAAAAAATTTCAAGTGAGTAATAAATCTCACATAATATAAAGAATCTTCATCTAAATCGACTTTAAAATAATATCTTACTATCTTTAAAATCTTTTGAATGAACTGCGTAATCTTAACAGTTCCTTCCATATCGTATCCTAATTCAGCGTTAATAATATGAAGCGCGATAGCTCCTGCTTCATCCTCTTTCAAATTTACATTAAATTCTCTATTAATAATATCCAAAGCTTTAAGAGCAACCTTATATTCTGAAGCATAAAACTTCTTTATTTCCCACAATAACCCATTTTTAAATTCTACACCATTTTTGTATCGGGTTACTGCAAAACTAATATGATCCGTTAATGTTATATATATATTATCATTTAATTCTGCTTTAAGTTCTAATTTAGCAGTCTTAATAATACTCTCTGAAACACGCATATACTCCATTGGAATTTGAGCAAGTAATGCATA
Source organism: Metabacillus niabensis (assembly GCF_020524345.1). Taxonomy (GTDB): domain Bacteria; phylum Bacillota; class Bacilli; order Bacillales; family Bacillaceae; genus Metabacillus; species Metabacillus niabensis_B. The sequence goes on along the minus strand of NZ_JAIVLH010000028.1, from coordinate 12,983 downwards.
TAGCTTTCCTGCAACATTTTTTGATTTTAAATAGAATTCTTTTTCTATTTTTTCTATATCTACTGGGTCCCCTTTTTTCTTTTGAAAGCCTATTCCATTGCCTAAAAGTATTAGTTCCTGACGTCGGGGATTTACCGCACAAATGACATTATTGTTTATAACTCTAGTAATTTTCAAGTTGTCCCCCCTCCTTTGAATTAACTTTTCCGCACACAAAAAAGACCTATTTTCATGTAAACGTTAACTATTAACTACATGGTTAACGTTTACATAAAAATAAGGTCTTGCCTGCTTTCAGTAACAATCCTTATAAAGCTCTGATATTCATTTATAGATAATAATATAACGAGCTTTCTTAAATGTCAACAACTTTTAGCTTAACTAAAAATAAGCCACTTCAACAATAAAGGGAAGCATTTAAAAAATAATTGCTTATGACGAATACTTTGAAAAAGAACAAAAAGGAAGGTTTAATCGGAGGGGTCCTGAAAAAGAAGAAGCATTTTAATCTATTTCTTCGAAGCCGCCACTAGATAGAATCACTTTTCTAAAACACTTCTTTCTTTGTTCCTTTAAATAACTAAATAAAACCAGAGGTGATTCAACAAGTATTGACTTTTCCGATGATAAATTAACAAAGGATGTAGACCTGTAAAAAAATAATGAAAAAAGAAGCCTCCCACAAGTTCATCGAACTCATGAGAGGCCTCCGTTAAAATCCTCAATGTTAGCAAACCACTCTCACCTTACCAACAAACCCAATCATATCAAGGGTTGAGACGGCTTATTACATCATGCCGCCCATTCCACCCATGCCGCCCATGCCGCTCATATCTGGCATGCCGCCGCCACCTTCTTCAGGCTTGTCAGCGATAACAGCTTCAGTTGTTAAGAACATAGCTGCTACACTTGCTGCGTTTTGTAGTGCAGAACGAGTTACTTTAGTTGGGTCAACGATACCAGCTTCAAACATGTTTACCCATGTTCCGTTAGCTGCGTTAAAGCCTACGCCAACTTTTTCATTTTTCAAGCGCTCAACGATGACAGAGCCTTCAAGACCTGCATTGTGTGCGATTTGACGTACTGGCTCTTCAAGAGAACGAAGGATGATGTTAACACCAGTTTGAGTGTCACCTTCTTCTTGAATTTGAGCAACTTTGTTATATACGTTTACTAGAGCAGTACCACCACCGGAAACAATACCTTCTTCTACTGCAGCACGAGTAGAGTTAAGAGCATCTTCGATACGTAGTTTGCGCTCTTTTAATTCAGTTTCAGTTGCAGCACCAACTTTGATTACTGCTACACCGCCAGCTAATTTAGCTAAACGTTCTTGTAATTTTTCTTTATCGAACTCAGAAGTAGTTTCTTCTACTTGAGCACGGATTTGGCCTACACGGCTTGAGATTTGATCAGGTTGGCCAGCACCTTCTACGATTGTTGTGTTTTCTTTTGTAACAACAATTTTAGAAGCACGTCCTAATTGATCGATTGTTGCAGATTTAAGGTCTAAGCCTAATTCTTCAGTGATTACTTCACCGCCAGTTAGGATCGCAATATCTTCTAACATTGCTTTACGGCGATCACCGAAGCCTGGTGCTTTAACAGCAACAGCGTTGAATGTTCCACGAAGTTTGTTCACTACTAGAGTTGCTAGAGCTTCACCTTCTACATCCTCAGCGATTAATAATAGTGGCTTACCTTGTTGAACAACTTGCTCTAACACTGGTAAGATTTCTTGAATGTTTGTGATTTTTTTATCTGTGATTAATACATATGGGTTTTCAAGAACTGCTTCCATTTTGTCAGAATCAGTTACCATGTATGGAGATGCATAACCACGGTCAAATTGCATACCTTCAACTACTTCTAGTTCAGTAGAGAAGCCTTTAGATTCTTCGATTGTGATAACTCCGTCGTTACCTACGCGCTCCATTGCTTCAGCAATTAATTGACCTACTTCTTCGTCAGCTGAAGAAATCGCAGCAACTTGTGCAATAGATTCTTTTCCTTCAATTGGTTTAGAAATAGCTTGAAGCTCTTCTAATGCAACAGCTACAGCTTTTTCAATTCCTTTACGAACAACCATTGGGTTAGCACCCGCAGTTACGTTCTTTAATCCTTCACGGATCATAGCCTGAGCTAAAACAGTTGCAGTTGTTGTACCGTCACCAGCAACATCGTTTGTTTTGCTCGCAACTTCAGCAACAAGCTTAGCACCCATGTTTTCGAAAGCATCTTCTAATTCGATTTCTTTCGCAATTGTTACACCATCGTTAGTGATTAAAGGAGAACCGAATTTCTTTTCTAATACAACGTTACGTCCTTTAGGTCCTAATGTTACTTTTACCGCATCTGCTAAAGCATCAACACCACGAAGCATTGAACGACGAGCTTCTTCGCTAAATTTAATATCTTTTGCCATGTTTACAAAACCTCCTCAAATTTTTAACTAATCTATTATGTGTGCTGTTTATTATCCGATAACAGCTAAAATGTCGTTTTCACGTAAAATTAAGTATTCAGTACCTTCATACTTCACTTCAGTACCAGCATATTTTGAGAAGATGATACGATCGCCTTCCGCTACTTCAAGAGCTACTTTCTCTCCACTATCTAGTACACGACCTGTACCAACAGCAACTACTTTACCTTCTTGTGGCTTCTCTTTCGCACTATCCGGAAGGACGATACCACTAGCAGTTTTTTCTTCTGATTCAACTAACTCGATAATAACGCGATCACCTAATGGCTTTAACAAGTGAAACAACCTCCTCAAATTCTTTGAATAAATGATTATTTTTCCTTTTTATTAGCACTCACAACCTTTGAGTGCTAACACAATTAATATAATATATAAGTTTTCTTTTAATTTCAAGTATGAAGTTTAAAATTTTTATTAGAAGTTTTCAACTTATCTATTAATTATAAATTTTGAATGAGTGCGCTGCCAAAAAGTGAACTCTTCACTAATTTGTCTCATTCATATGGGGTATCATACATAGGATAACATTAGGGTATGTTACAATATACCTGACTAACTAAACAGATAGGTTTGTGCTTTACTTAGGAGGTTTACATGAAAAAGCAATATTGGTTTATTATAATTGCATATATGATTCTTCAGTTGTCAGGCTATCTGGGAATCAAGCTATTTGACTTATTGAACATCGGGGAGACAAATGTAGAGAGATTTGCCTATTGGACAATCTTTAGCTTTACACTTACGTTCTTAATTATTCTCTTTTTCCTTAGAAATGAACGTCATGAGGAAAACCGTTTTCGTGGAGAACCAGCTTCTGTAGGTGCTTCCATTGGTTGGGCAATTATTGGGTTTTTCCTAGCTATTTTTGTACAAGGTGTAGCCGCTAATATTGAAGTTAATATTTTTGGAGTGGATCCTGGTTCGGAAAATACTCAAAGAATTGTAAGTATTATTGAGCTCTTTCCTTTAGTCATGGTTGTTACATCCATTATAGGCCCGATTCTTGAAGAAATCATATTCCGAAAAATCCTTTTTGGCGTACTATATACAAGAACAAACTTTTTCATTGCAGCATTAATCAGTTCACTCATCTTCTCTCTATTGCATGGTGAACCACAGCATGTGTTGTTGTACGGTTCGATGGGCTTTACCTTTGCTTTTCTTTATGTGAAAACGAAGCGTATACTCGTCCCCATCTTTGCACATGTTTCAATGAATACAATGGTCGTTGTTTTTCAAATTGCGTTTCAAGAGGATATTGAAAGAATGATGAAGCAAATGGAACAAATGCAAGTCATTATTGGAGGCTTTTTAACATGAGAACAAACCCTATTTCTATGGCTGTTTTTTATTTGATTATGGGGTTGCTGTTTATCTATTTAGCGATTAACAGTGCAAAAGAAGGCATTTTCACTTTTCCGACAATCTTATTGATGCTTATTGCTACATTCGATATTGGTGTTTCCATTCGGATGTTTCGTTTATCTAGAAAAATTAAAAAAATGAACATAAAAAAATGAGACTACTGACAGTCTCATTTTTTATTTTCCTCTTCAAATCTCAATTTTTGTGATTTTCTATATGTGATTCTCGAAACCCAAATACTAATTTCATATAAGATAAATAGAGGGATAGAAACCATCAAGTGTGAAGCTAATTCAGGTGGTGTAATAAGTGCTGCGATAACTAATAACACAAAATAAGCATATTTCCGTACACTTGATAAAAACATCGGTGTGACGATTCCTAATCTTGTTAAGAACATAATAACAACCGGTAATTGAAAAAGTAATCCAAATGGAAGAGTTAATTGAATTAAGAAAGAAAAATATTCATTAATTCCAATTACCTGGTTTACATCCAGATCATTCGATATTCTTTCCATAAAATCAATAACAAATGGAAAGAGAATAAAGTATGCGAATGCCAAACCCAATAAAAAAAGGAAAACTGAGATCGGTATGTAGCTTAAGGTTACTTTTCTCTCCTTCTCATATAGACCTGGACTTACAAAAGACCAAAGCTGGTACAAAATGATTGGCGATGTAATAACAAATGCAATAATAAAAGCAAACTTCATGTAGACCATCAATGGATCTGTTAGATTAAATGCATTTAATGTTAATGATTTTGCTTCGTCTGTATGCTGTAAATATTTAATGATCGGTCCTGAAAGTAAAAAACCGGCAATAACAGCTAAGAAAAAGAAAACGACAACAATGACGAGTCGTTTTCTCAGTTCTGTTATATGTTCAATGACCGACATTTCATCGTGTTTCATATCGGGTTCCATCCTATCTTACTTTACCTCTTCTTTATTCTTTTGCTTAGCATCTTGATCATCGTCATCATCATCGGCTAAACCTTTTGTAGCATTTTTAAATTCTCGTAATGTATTACCAGCTGCTTTTCCCAGCTGTGGCAATTTCTTTGGTCCAAAAATAAGAAGTGCAACAAAAACAATCAATAAAAGGCTTCCGATTCCTACATTTGGCATTAAATCCATCTCCTTTGTGTGCTGTTATTTTTCATCATTTGGATAATGTTTCAAAAAGTAGACAAGTGACTGAAGTTCAACCGCTAAATCAATATGGTGAATTCTAATTTCATCAGGAACATTAATTCGAGCAGGTGTAAAATTTAAAATTCCTTTAATGCCTTTTGTAATTAATCGGTCGGTAATGGATTGCGCTACTGCAGCCGGTACAGTTAAGATGGCCACTGTTACATCATCTGGAAGCTGTGTTTCAAGATCATCTAAATGAAAAACAGGTACTCCGCCAATTTCTGTCCCTACCTTTTCTTGTGCTACATCAAAAGCTAAAGAAATCACCGTATTATTATTCTTAGTAAAATTATAATGTAAAAAGGCGGTACCTAAGTTACCTACTCCTATTAAACAGACCTTTGTTGTTTCATCCTGATCTAGTGTTTTTCTAAAAAAGGATAACAGATAATTCACATTATAACCATACCCTTTTTTCCCTAACGCTCCAAAATATGAGAAATCTCTCCGAATCGTTGCAGAATCTACCTTTACAGCATCACTTAGCTCAGCTGAAGACACACGCTGCTTCCCTGATGAGTGTAAATTTTTCAAAAAACGGTAATATAACGGCAACCTCTTTGCTGTTGCCTGCGGTATTTTCGTTTGGTCTATATTCAATCTGATCCCTCACATTCAAACAAAACACATGACAATAGATATTGTCATATTTCTTTTCTTAAAAATTCACCACTTTTGCCACCTGTTTTTTCAACTAAATAGGTTTCTCCTATGATCATACCTTTATCAACTGCTTTACACATATCATAAACAGTAAGTGCTGTAATGCTTGCAGCGGTTAACGCTTCCATTTCAACACCTGTACTTCCTTTTGTTTTGACAGTAACAGAAATACATAAAGTATAATCAGGATCGTTAACTATCCATTCAAATTCAACGTTAACACCTTTAATTGAAATTGGGTGACACATCGGAATAACATTTGAAGTTTGTTTAGCAGCCATAACTCCAGCTACCTGGGCAACGGATAAAACATCACCCTTGCCTATCTCATGATTTGTGATTTTCTTATATACTTCTTCGGTGACAGTTATGCTGGTTTTAGCAAGAGCTGTTCTAACTGTTTCTTCTTTGGCAGAAATATCAACCATCTTTGCTCTGCCCTGATCATTAAAATGAGTAAACTCTGACATATACAGATCCCCTTATACCTAGACTATACACTATTTTTTTGCATCTGTCTGTTTTGTTATTGTGACAATTAATAGATTTGTTTTTTGTTCGTTTTCCTTCGTTAAAAGTACTTTACTTGGGTGATCTCACTGACTTTTTTCTTTCATCCCCCTCATGAGAGATCTTTCCTACTCTATCTCTTCAACTTTTGTCTTTCATCACCCTTAAGAAGAGTTTCTCTTCAAGTTCTTTCAATTTGAAATCAGTCAATGTTGCCTATAAGGGCATGATTAGGCTACACTAAAAGCATTAGTAGAGGTGAATACAATGATATTGTTACAAATAAATCAACTTAGTAAATACTTTGGTGCTGATCCTATTTTATCGAATATTAAGCTAGAAGTACAAACTAGAGATAAGATTGCTCTTGTCGGCCGCAATGGTGCGGGTAAATCAACTCTTTTAAAAATAATCTCCGGCGCAATGTCTTACGACTCGGGTGAAATTATTAAACCAAAAGATGTTTCAATTGGTTACTTGGCGCAGGATACTGGTTTAGAATCACAATTATCTATTTGGGATGAGATGAATTTAGTTTTTAAGCATCTAAAATCAATGGAAGAAGACATGCGTAAACTTGAACAACGAATGACAACTGTAGATCCTAACAGCGAAACTCAAAAGTTTGAACAACTATTAAAAGAGTATGACAAACTTCAAGTGAAATTTAAAGAGGAAGGCGGTTATCAGTATGAAGCAGATATTCGTTCCGTCCTTCATGGTTTAGGTTTTAGCAGCTTTGATCCGGAAACCAAAATCTCTTCTTTAAGTGGCGGCCAAAAAACACGGTTAGCTTTAGGTAAATTATTGTTAACAAAACCGGATCTATTAATTTTGGATGAGCCAACAAACCACCTTGATATCGAAACCTTAACTTGGCTGGAACAATATTTACAAAATTACCTAGGGGCTATCTTAATTGTTTCACATGACCGATATTTCCTCGACAAAATTGTTAATCAAGTTTATGAAATTAGCAGAAATACGAGCACAAGGTTCATTGGAAACTATAGCAACTATTTAAAACAAAAGGCTGAAAACTATGAAAAGGAAGTAAAAAGCTTTGAAAGACAGCAAGAAGAAGTGGCAAAACTCAAAGATTTTATTCAGCGTAATATAGCAAGAGCATCCACAACAAAGCTTGCACAAAGCCGTAGAAAAAAGCTGGAAAAAATGGAGTTAATGAGTAAACCTCTTGGAGATGAAAAATCAGCAAACTTTCAATTTGATATTGAAAGACAAAGTGGAAATGATGTGTTAAAAGCAACAGATATTTCTGTTTCTTACGATAAACACCACCCTATTATCTCAAATATCTCTTTTTCTATATCAAGAGGTGACTCAATCGCCCTTGTTGGGCCAAATGGTATTGGAAAATCAACTTTGTTAAAGTCTATTGTCCAAAAGCTTGATGCATTAACTGGTAACTTTTCATTAGGGTCACATGTACAAATTGGATATTACGATCAACAGCAAGCTGATTTAACATCAAATAAACGTGTGTTGGACGAGCTATGGGATGAATATCCACAGCAAACAGAAAAGGAAATTCGAACCGTGCTAGGTAACTTTCTATTTTCAGGTGATGATGTGTTAAAGCCTGTTTCAACACTAAGTGGTGGAGAAAAAGCAAGGCTGGCACTTTCTAAGCTTATGCTTCAAAAAGCTAATTTCCTCATTCTTGATGAACCAACAAACCATTTAGATTTAGATAGTAAAGAAATACTGGAGAATGCTTTAATCGACTTTCCAGGAACCATACTTTTTGTCTCACACGACCGTTACTTTATAAATCGCATTGCTACAAAGGTTTTTGAATTATCAAGTCATAATCTAACAGAGTACTTAGGTGACTATGATTATTTTTTAACAAAGAAAGAAGAAATATTAGAGCTAGAGCGACTTGCGGAAGAAGAGAAAAACAACGTTTCTCATAAAATCAGTTCATCTGCATCAGAAGGAAAACTAAACTACCAGCAAGAAAAAGAACTAAAAAAACTCGAACGTCAAAAGCAACGAAGAATTGAAGAAATAGAACAAAGCATTAGTGAAATTGAAGAAAGAATTGAAAAAAACGAAGCTCTACTTTGCGACCCTTCTATTTATCAAGATCATGAGCAAGTTCAAAAAATTAATATAGAAAATGAACAACTGAATTCTGATTTAGAGCAACTAATGACTGAGTGGGAACAGTTACATTAAAAACAGCGAACCATTTTCGCTGTTTTTTTGTTTCGACAATTGGTAAAGTAATTATTTCGACAAACTTCTTATCATTCCAAATAAATTAAAATCATGTTATACACAATCCACTTATTTATCCACATAATAAATCCTCTATTTCCAACATATCAACAGACTTATACACATTATCCACAAATTTTCATTTTTTTGTCCAAGTTATTCACATAGGATTTTTCATTGATTTGACAGCTTTTTTAATTCTTTTACACATTTCTACAAAAAAACGTGCACATCCTGTGGATAACTCTGTGCTTAACCAAATCTCGGTGAACATTGACTTATTTGCTATGGAAATTCAACATTTTGTCGAAAAATACCGAAAAAAGGGACAGAACCCGAATAAGGCCTGCCCAATTTTGTATCAATTAATAGGATGAGTTAAGCTCTAAGCCAGGATTAGCATTAAGTGCTAAATCACTTCTCATTCCCTTATCAAATAATATACTGCCTGCCGCCGCAATCATTGCTGCATTATCAGTACATAAGGATAGAGGCGGTATAATTAACTTTACCTCATCTTTTTGAGAAAATTCCTTTTCCAACGCTGTTCGCAAACCTTTATTTGCTGCAACTCCACCTGCTAATAATAGTTGCTTCACTTTATACTTATCCACAGCTTGTGCTGTTTTGGTTACTAATACATCCACAACACTTGCCTGAAAACTAGCAGCGACGTCCTTTGGATCAAGTTCTATGCCTTTCTGCTTAGCATTGTGTAATGTATTAATTACAGCTGACTTCAATCCACTGAAGCTAAAGTCAAACGAGCCTTCACTCAGCCATGCTCTCGGAAAATCAATAGTTGCCTGTCCCTCATGGGCTAAACGATCAATATGAGGACCTCCCGGATATGGAAGACCAATTGTTCTAGCTACCTTATCGTATGCCTCACCTGCAGCATCATCCAAGGTTTCACCTATCACCTTAAAGTGTCCATGTTCCTTCATATAAACTAATTCAGTATGCCCTCCGGATACAACTAAGGCAAGTAGAGGAAATTCTAATTCTTGGATCAAACGATTTGCATAAATGTGCCCAGCAATATGATGAACACCTACTAATGGAATAGAATGTGAGAAAGCTAAAGCTTTAGCTGCATTTATACCTGTTAATAAAGCTCCCACTAAACCGGGTCCTTCTGTCACGGCAATAGCTGAAATATCTTCAAACGAAAGCTCAGCTTGTTTCATTGCTTCGTCAAATACAATAGTTAATTGCTCAACATGATGTCTAGATGCGATTTCCGGGACGACACCACCAAATCGCTTATGACTCTCAATTTGAGATGCTACAACATTCGCTACAATCTCTCGTCCATTTTTAACAATGGCTGCGGCGGTTTCATCACAGCTTGTTTCAATTCCTAATATATATTGATCAGTTTGACTCATATTAAATTCACCCACATTACTAAAGCATCTTCCTGGTTATCTGTATAATAATTTTTTCTTATACCACCAGGTTCAAACCCTACTTTTTTATATAAAGATTGAGCAATATGATTAGATACCCTTACCTCTAATGACAATCTTTGTGCCTTCATTTCCCTACTTAATTGCATAGCAAATCTCAATAGAGCTTCACCTATTCTTTTTCCTCTAAAATTAGGATGGACCGCAATATTGGTAATCTGGGCATCATCCATTATCACCCACAATCCACAGTAACCTATCACTTGTTTCTCATGTTCAACAACTATATATTTTGCAAATAAATTTTGCTCAAGCTCATAATATAAGGACTCTTTTGTCCATGGTGCCGAAAAGGATTGACATTCTATTTGATAAACTTCGTCAATGTCTTCTTTTCGCATTTTTCTCATTGTATATTGATTTTCCACAGTAGACACCATCTTATTTCTGTTGCTCAAGCCACTTGGCCTCTGCTTCAGCTAATCTGATATAATTTGGTACAAGTTTATGAACATCTGTTGCTTCTCTTTTTATCCCTATTAGACCTAGTTCAGCAGGTCTTGGATTATGTAAAGAAACATTGCCTATTACAGCTCGGTCACCAAGCAATTCTATAATGGTATCTTTGTGGATATGAACATCATTTCCTAAAAATAAAACATTCTTATCACTCTTATATAAGTGCTCTATCCAATCAGTTAATAGTAAATTTTGATCTTTATGAACCGTCACTAAATCACTATTTTCATCATATTGATATAATCCTGTATAGACTTGTCCTCTTCTTGCATCAAAAATCGGTGAAATAAGTCCGTCAAAATAGCGGCCATTTGCAGCCAAAGTTTCTAAACTAGATACACCTACAATAGGAATCTTTAGAGCCCAAGCCATTGTCTTTGCAATCGATACACCAATACGAACACCGGTGTATGAACCTGGCCCTGTCGCTACAATTATTTTTTCCAAATCCTTCGGTGTAAAATCACAGTCATGAAGTAGTCCCTCAATAGCAGGCATGGCTCGTACAGAATGATTTTTCTTTAAATTTGTTATATATTCACCTATAACCGTTTCTCCATTGACAATGGCTACTCCAAGCACATTATTCGTCGTGTCTATAGCTAATGCATTCATCACTTAACTCCTTACATAGTTCCTCATAATGAGACCCTCTAGGTTTCACTATAATTGTCCTTGTTGTATCATCCACATAAAGAATTCTTATATCTAATCGTTCATTCGGTAGCTGCTCTTCAATTAAATGTGCCCACTCTACGACTGTAATACCATTACCATGAAAATACTCATCGAAACCAAGATCTTCATCCGCATCTTCAACACGATATACATCCATATGATACAAGGGCAATCTACCCTCTCTATACTCTTTAATAATTGTAAACGTAGGACTATTTACATTTCGACTTATCCCTAGCCCCTTTGCTAATGCTTTAGTAAAAGTTGTTTTCCCTGCACCCAAATCTCCCTCAAGAGTAATCACATCATTTTTGTTTAGCAACTTCGATAAAGATTGCGCAATAGTCGTAGTATCTTCAGTACTTTTTGTCATAAATTTAATTTGATCCACTCTGCTCACCTTAACTTTTTTTGAAGTGGTTATACCCTGATTTTTTAAGTTTTATATACTCTTGTTTCTTTGATTTTAGCATTACCTCTTTATGGCTGGAATCAACGAACCCTATCTTAGTGATTTTTATCCCTAGTTCATTACAGTCTTTCTTCAATTTTTCCCATGAATCTGGTGAAGTTGTCCCAACTAATTCATAATCCTCTCCACCATATAAAGCCCAATCTTGAAGAAGAGAAGTTGACTGTAATGTTGAAAGTTCATCACTTAGTGGAAGAGCATCTTCATCTATTGTGATTCCGACATGACTAGCTTCAGAAATTTCATTTAATTCACTTGCCAGTCCATCGCTTATATCATTTAATGATGCTCTTTTTAACTCGCCTATCAATCTTCCTGCCTTCACTTGAGGAATTGGCATCTTATGCTTTTCTGTAAAATACATTTTTAAAGATTCATTATGTATAGAAGTTTGGCCTAATAAAATGGCTAGCCCTGCAGCAGAATCGCCAATTGTTCCTGTTACAAAGACGATATCCTCATTCTTAGCATTACTCCTTAGAGTTTTTCTACCTGCTTCCACCTCTCCGATGACTGTTACAGTAATCACGAGTTTATCTGAGGTAGAAACAGTATCGCCACCTAATAGATCCATTTCGTATTCTTCTGATAGCTTCTTCATTCCCTCATAAATTTCAATAAGATCATCTTCATTCCAATTTGAAGGTACAGCTAGAGAAATGAAATAATACAGAGGTATTGCTGACATAGCAGCAAGATCACTTACGTTAACGGCCAGCGACTTGTACCCTATTTCAAAAGGTGAAGATAGGTTTCTAAGGAAATGAACACCCTCAACCATTGTATCTACACAAACAACTTGATGAAAACCATGAGAAGATTCATAAATAGCGGCATCATCACCAATAGCAACTTTTACATTTTGATGAAAGATACGATCTGGTTTTACCTTATTTATAAAATCAAATTCATCCATTTTGCTCTCCACATTCCTAATATTTTACCTATGAAAAAACCTTAGGAGTATTTCCTAAGGAAGTAATTTTGTCGTAGAAAACTAATAATTAGTTTAACCAAGTTTGTCACATTCTATCGTACCATATTAATTCTAAAGGTGGAATTATTATAATTTTTAGTTTGTGTTTCAAACTAAAAAAGGACATAAAAAAAACGAAACATCTATGTTTCGCAAGCAATCAATTATATGGCGGTCCGGACGGGACTCGAACCCGCGACCTCCTGCGTGACAGGCAGGCATTCTAACCAACTGAACTACCGGACCATATTGGTTGCGGGGACAGGATTTGAACCTGCGACCTTCGGGTTATGAGCCCGACGAGCTACCAGACTGCTCCACCCCGCGATAATAAAAATATTACTTGGCGACGTCCTACTCTCACAGGGGGAAACCCCCAACTACCATCGGCGCTGAAGAGCTTAACTTCCGTGTTCGGCATGGGAACGGGTGTGACCTCTTCGCCATCATCACCAAAT
>NZ_JAIVLH010000027.1 GCF_020524345.1 Metabacillus niabensis | reverse complement strand
AGATTTCCCATCACACTAGTGAGTAAGATCCCTGAAAGATGATCAGGTTGATAGGTCAGAGGTGGAAGCGCGGTGACGTGTGGAGCTGACTGATACTAATCGATCGAGGACTTAACCTATTAGAAAAGCGGAAGAAGCTTAGCTTTTATCCATAGGGCATTGGAGCGATCGAGCAGAAGTCGTTCTTTGACTTCGTACGAGAGAGTGAAATGACCGTAGGATTTGGCTTCTGTAGCTGGACAGAGTAAGAGCATAAACTCAATAAGTGAAGTGAATTGTGTATCGTTATCTAGTTTTGAGGGAATATAAAAGTTTCAAAAAACACTTGAAATATTCTTCTAATTTAGTATAATAATTTTTGTCACAAATGTCTGGTGATGAAGGCGAAGAGGTCACACCCGTTCCCATGCCGAACACGGAAGTTAAGCTCTTCAGCGCCGATGGTAGTTGGGGGTTTCCCCCTGTGAGAGTAGGACGTTGCCAGGCTGTGATTATTCCGCAGTAGCTCAGTGGTAGAGCTATCGGCTGTTAACCGATCGGTCGCAGGTTCGAGTCCTGCCTGCGGAGCCATTGCTTCCATAGCTCAGTTGGTAGAGCACTTCCATGGTAAGGAAGAGGTCACCGGTTCGAGCCCGGTTGGAAGCTTAAGGAAACAATTTACGGCCCATTGGTCAAGCGGTTAAGACACCGCCCTTTCACGGCGGTAACACGGGTTCGAATCCCGTATGGGTCACCATTTAAATTGGAGGATTAGCTCAGCTGGGAGAGCACCTGCCTTACAAGCAGGGGGTCGGCGGTTCGATCCCGTCATCCTCCACCATGAAATTTTAATACTCAATAATATATACTCTATATATGCCGGTGTAGCTCAATTGGTAGAGCAACTGACTTGTAATCAGTAGGTTGGGGGTTCAAGTCCTCTCGCCGGCACTCTTTCTTCATAATTTGGAGGGGTAGCGAAGTGGCTAAACGCGGCGGACTGTAAATCCGCTCCTTAGGGTTCGGCAGTTCGAATCTGCCCCCCTCCACCATTTAAAGTAAAATATAAAATTCATCTAATGAATTGTGAATACTTTCACTATCAAAGGGAAAAGTATTAATATCATAATTAATGGGCTATAGCCAAGCGGTAAGGCATCGCACTTTGACTGCGACATGCGTTGGTTCGAATCCAGCTAGCCCAGCCATTAGAGCCATTAGCTCAGTTGGTAGAGCATCTGACTTTTAATCAGAGGGTCGAAGGTTCGAGTCCTTCATGGCTCATATTGCGGAAGTAGTTCAGTGGTAGAACACCACCTTGCCAAGGTGGGGGTCGCGGGTTCGAATCCCGTCTTCCGCTCCAACGGCACCATGGGGCCTTAGCTCAGCTGGGAGAGCGCCTGCTTTGCACGCAGGAGGTCAGCGGTTCGATCCCGCTAGGCTCCACCAAAATTGTATATAATGAATTTACATATAAGCGATAAACAATGTTTATCGCTTTTTTGATGCACTGTTATTTAAGATAACTGAATTCTAGTGAAAAGAAATAAAAGTTTTCTCCATACATCAACCAAAATTTGTTAAAATAATTTATGTGAAAAAAATGAAACTTAGCAGCATTCTATTACGTATAAAAGATAGCCGCAGAGTGCGGGGGTATGATAAATATGGAGACACTGATAAAAAAAAGAATTAAACAAGTAAAAAAGGGCGATCAAAATGCATTTGCTGAAATTGTTGATATTTATAAGGACAAAATTTATCAACTATGCTATCGAATGCTTGGGAATGCTCATGAAGCAGAAGACATTGCACAAGAAGCTTTTATAAGAGCATATGTTAATATTCATACGTATGATATGAATAAAAAGTTTTCAACCTGGTTATACCGTATTGCAACGAATCTTTCTATCGACAGAATTAGAAAAAAGAAACCGGATTACTACTTAGATGCAGAGGTTTCCGGGACGGATGGTTTAAATATGTATTCCCAAGTAGCAGCGGATGTTTCGTTACCAGAGGATGAACTTGAAACGTTAGAGTTACAGCAAACGATCCAAGGTGAGATTTTAAAATTACCTGATAAGTATCGAACTGTTATTGTCTTAAAGTATATTGATGAATTATCACTTAATGAAATTAGTGAGATTTTAACAATACCTGTTGGAACTGTTAAAACTCGTATACATCGGGGCAGGGAAGCATTGAGAAAGCAATTAAGGCATTTATAAAGAGGTGAAAAAAGATGAGCTGTTCTTCAGAATATGTACAACTTTTGCATAAATATTTAGATCATGAACTAACATCTGCTGAAGAGAAAGTTGTAAAAGAACATCTTCACAGTTGTGAAGCTTGTTACCAGCATTTTCATGAACTTGAGAAAGCAGTAGCGTTTGTTCAGAGTACGTCACATATAGAGGCTCCATTAAACTTTACTGAAGGAGTTATGAACAGCCTTCCTAAAGAAAAACGAACTGTGTCATGGAATCGCTGGTTTAAAGGGCATCCGCTTTTAACTGCTGCATCCCTATTTCTCCTTCTGATGGTAGGTAGCTTATTCTCTGCATGGAATGAGGATCAACACTTCAGCGTTTCAACACAGAAAAATCTTGTTGTTGAAAATAGTAAAGTCATCGTCCCAAAAGATGAAGTTGTTAAAGGTGATGTTATAGTCAAAAATGGAACTTTGGAAATAGAAGGTACAATTGAAGGAAATGTAACTGTTATTAATGGAGAGCAATATATGGCGTCTGCAGGAAATGTAACCGGAGATATTGAAGAAGTTGATGAATTATTTGAATGGTTATGGTATCACGTTAAAAGGATATCCAAGGACGTAGTAAGTTAACGGAAAGGTCATCGTTATGGTGGCCTTTTTACATACATCTATATAAAATGATATAATGGGATAGTTGTCAAAAAGTAATAAAGAATAAAGCTAACTCATGGAGGACAAGTGAATGGGGTATGAGGTTTTACCAATATTGAATGACATACCAATATTGCATTACCTCGGTATAGCTATTGATATTCTCCTTGTATGGTACGTTATATATAAATTAATTATGGTTGTAAGGGGAACAAAAGCTGTTCAGTTGTTAAAAGGAATAACGGTTATTATTGTCGTCCGTATGTTAAGTCAATATCTTGGTTTAAGTACATTACAATGGTTAATGGACCAAGCTTTAACATGGGGATTCTTAGCAATTATTATCATTTTCCAACCAGAGCTACGCAGAGCTTTGGAGCAGCTGGGAAGAGGTCGATTGTTTTCAAGGGGTGGCTTGCCGGGAGAAGAAGATCCTGAAGTCACAGTAGAAGCAATTGTAAAAGCAACAGATTATATGGCTAAAAGGCGTATTGGTGCACTTATGTCAATTGAAAAAGAAACAGGTATGAGCGACTATATCGAAACGGGAATTTCATTAAATTCAAGAATATCCTCTGAGCTCTTAATTAACCTGTTTATTCCTAATACACCATTACATGATGGTGCGGTTATCATACAGAAAAACCAAGTAGCTGCTGCTGCATGCTATCTGCCTTTATCAGAGAGCCCTTTTATTTCAAAAGAGCTCGGAACAAGACATAGAGCAGCATTAGGAATTAGTGAAGTCACAGATAGTTTAACAATTATTGTCTCGGAAGAAACAGGCAATGTGTCTGTTGCCAGAAATGGTGAATTACATCGTAACTTATCTCAAGATGAGCTGAGGGATATTCTCCAAAAAGAACTTTATACGCAAACAAAAGCTGTTTCCTCAAACCGTTGGCAATGGAGGGGGAAAAAAGATGGATAAGTTGATGAATAATCACTGGGTTATGAGAGTGATAGCCCTGTTTTTAGCTTTAATGCTTTATGCATCTGTAAATATTGAATCAGGTACTCAGGCAAATAAATCAACATCACCATTAAATACTTCAACTTCTTCTTCACTAGAGACAGCAGTTGTTACAGATATACCGGTTGTTACATACTTTGACGAAGAAGATCTAGTGGTAACCGGGGTACCGGAAACCGTAAATGTTACTTTAGAAGGTCCAACAGGTTCGTTGCTAAAGGCGAGACAGCAAAAAGACTTTGAAGTTTATGCAGAGTTAACTAATTTATCAATCGGATCACATCGGGTGAATTTAAAGATTAAAAATTTATCCAGTGATTTAAAAGCAACGATAAGTCCTTCAGTCATTACAGTTTCAATTGAAGAAAAGATATCAAAGGATTTTCCGGTTGAAGTGGAATATATAAATGAAGATAAATTAGAAGAGGGTTATTCACCTGATCAACCAATTGTTAGTCCAAATAGTGTCCGTGTTACTGCATCAAAAGAAATTATTGAACGAATATCTAAGGTTCAAGCGACCATTAATTTAGAAGGTGCAAAAGAGACAATAAATAAAGAATCCAGAATTACCATCTATGATAGTGACGGCAATATATTGCCTGTCGAGGTAGAACCGTCTGTAGTCGACGTTACAGTTCCTATAAAGAGTCCAAGTAAGGTTTTACCTTTTAAAGTGGTACGGGAAGGAGAACTGAAAAAAGGACTCAGTATTTTAAGTATGGAAACTGATCCGAAGGAAATTACAGCATATGGACCACTCGATGTGCTGGAAAATTATGATTTTATAGATGGGGTAAAGGTGGATTTATCCGAAATTGAAAAAGATACTGTGCTAGAAGTTGATGTACCTCTACCAGAAGGAATTGAAAAGATTAGTCCTGAAACGGTGAAAATTGAAATTGATGTAGATGAACAACAAGAGAAATCATTCTCGGATAAGAAAATTGAAGAAGTCGGAATGGCAGAAGGAAAGGTGTTTGACTTTCTAGATCCTGATATTGGAGTATTGGATATTAAAATCTATGGTGCTCCAAGTGTAATAAACGAAATTAATTCTGCGGATATCGAGTTATATATAAACCTTTCTAACTTAAGTGATGGAGAACATGAAGTACAAGTTCAAGTAAATAGTCCACAAAATATTACTTGGTCATTAGAGCAAGAAAAAGTAAAAGTGAGAATTTCATCTGCCTCCTAGGCAGATAAAATAAAGGAGCGAAACCAATGGGAAAGTATTTTGGTACAGATGGAGTACGAGGAGTTGCAAATAGTGAATTAACACCGGAGTTGGCCTTTAAAATCGGTCGATTTGGCGGGTATGTTTTAACTAAGGATAAAGAAAGACCAAAAGTCCTGATAGGTCGTGATACTCGTATTTCTGGTCATATGCTTGAAGGTGCTTTAGTAGCGGGATTATTATCAATTGGGGCAGAAGTCATGCGTTTGGGTGTAATTTCAACTCCAGGTGTTGCCTTTCTAACGAAAGCACTGGGAGCTGAAGCGGGTGTAATGATCTCCGCGTCTCATAATCCGGTCGAAGACAATGGAATTAAATATTTCGGTCCAGATGGATTCAAATTATCTGACGAACAGGAGCTTGAAATTGAGCGTCTAATGGACGAAGAAGAAGATACTTTACCAAGACCGGTAGGAAAAGATTTAGGACAAGTTAATGATTACTTTGAAGGTGGTCAAAAGTACCTGCAATTCCTAAAACAAACAGTGGATGAAGACTTTACTGGTATCCATGTTGCATTAGACTGTGCCCATGGCGCAACGTCATCTCTTGCTACACATCTATTTGCTGACTTAGACGCAGATGTTTCAACAATGGGAACTTCTCCTAATGGGTTAAATATAAATGAAGGTGTAGGATCTACACATCCGGAAGCGTTAGCTGCCTTCTTAAAGGAGAAAAATGCAGATATTGGATTGGCATTTGATGGAGATGGTGACCGTCTTAACGCAGTTGATGAAAATGGCGATATCGTTGATGGAGATCAAATTATGTACATATGTGCAAAGCACTTGAATAGCGAAGGACGATTAAAGAAAAGCACAGTTGTTTCAACTGTAATGAGTAATTTGGGTTTCTATAAAGCACTTGAAGAGCAGGATATTAAAAGTATTCCAACAGCAGTCGGTGACCGCTATGTTGTGGAAGAAATGAAAAAAAATGACTATAATTTAGGTGGAGAGCAATCAGGTCATATTATCTTTTTAGATTATAATACTACAGGTGATGGTCTTTTAAGTGGTTTACAATTGGTTAATATTATGAAGTTAACTGGTAAGAAATTGTCAGAACTTGCAAATGAAATGAAAAAATATCCACAATTACTTATCAATGTAAAAGTAACGGATAAGTACAAAGTAACAGAAAATGAAAAAGTAAGTGAAATAATCTCTGCGGTTGAACAAGAGATGGGTGGAAACGGACGCATTTTAGTTCGACCTTCCGGTACAGAACCGCTTGTACGGGTTATGGCTGAAGCGCCGACAGAGGAACAATGCCGTGATTATGTGGAACGAATTGTAGCAGTTGTTAAAGAGGAAATGGGATTAGAATAAGAGGCGGGTTAACCCCCGTCTTTTTTCATTTTATTAAGGATGGTCGTTGTTAACATAATAGCTTAAAAAACATATAAATAAGGTATGTCGATCAATTTAACCATTAAGGATGGTAAAAATTGATTGACGACTTATTTTCTTCTGTTGTATCATTAATTTTGTTGTTTTACTTATACTAACAGGAAGGAGTAATAGGAGATTTATTTGTATTCACCTAAAGCGCCTGAACTAAGCGTGAACGCATAACAGCTTAGTTGACGAGGATGGAGGTTATCGAAATTTCGGCGGATGCCTCCCGGCTGGTATGGTTACAGCCGTAAGCTTTTCCTTAAACCAAAGAGGTAACTTTTTGAACAAAGGGAAAAGTATAGCCTTCCAAAAAATAAAAACATGTGTGAGGGGACAGTGATGTCTCCATTTAAAGAATATTGGCTCCTGTCCCTGGTTTCACACTATGGGAGGAAAAAAACATGTGCGGAATCGTAGGTTATATTGGAAACAATGACTCAAAGGAAATTTTATTAAAGGGTCTTGAAAAATTAGAGTATCGTGGATATGACTCTGCAGGAATCGCTGCAATGAACCAAGAAGGGGTTCACATTTTTAAAGAAAAAGGACGTATTGCAAAGCTTCGTGAAATCGTAGACAAAAAGGTTGAAGCTTCGACTGGGATTGGGCACACAAGATGGGCAACTCATGGTGTACCTAGCCAAATAAATGCACACCCACATCAAAGTACTACTACAAGATTTACTCTTGTACACAATGGTGTAATTGAGAACTATTCAATTTTAAAACGTGAGCATTTGCAAGATGTTCAATTAAAAAGTGATACAGATACTGAAATTATTGTTCAAGTAATCGAAAAGTTCGTAAAAGAAGGATTAGAGGTTGAGGAAGCGTTCCGTCAAACGTTATTAATCTTAAAAGGCTCATATGCAATAGCTTTATTGGATGAGCAAAATCCTGACATGATTTATGTTGCGAAAAATAAAAGTCCACTACTAGTTGGTTTAGGCGATGGAAGCTTTAATGTCATTGCATCAGATGCAATGGCAATGCTTCAAGTGACAGACCAGTACGTGGAAATTATGGATAAAGAAATGGTATTTGTTGAACGCGAAACAGTTACAATAAAAGATTTAAAAGGTAATGTAATTGAACGTGCTCCTTACAAAGCTGAGCTTGATGCAAGTGACATTGAAAAGGGCACATATCCTCACTACATGTTAAAAGAGATTGATGAACAACCATTAGTAACAAGAAAAATCATTGCAAAATACCGCAATGAGGATGGAGGAATCACAGTTGATGCCGATATCGTCGAGGCAGTTAACAGCGCCGACCGTATTTATATCATTGCAGCAGGTACCAGCTACCATGCAGGATTAATCGGTAAACAATTTATTGAAAATTGGGCGAAAATCCCTGTAGAAGTGCATATTGCAAGTGAGTTCTCATATAATATGCCACTCTTATCGCCAAATCCACTCTTTATTTTCATCTCACAAAGTGGAGAAACAGCGGATAGCCGTTCAGTATTAGTCCAAATAAAAGAACTTGGTCATAAAGCATTAACAATTACGAATGTTCCAGGATCTACGCTATCTCGTGAAGCGGATTATACACTATTATTACATGCCGGTCCTGAAATTGCTGTTGCATCTACAAAAGCATATACAGCACAATTAGCTGTATTATCAATCCTGTCAGCTGTTGCAGCAGAAGCAAAAGGTCAATCTTTAGAATTCGACCTGACAAAAGAACTTGGTATTGTTGCAAATGCAATGGAAGTTTTATGTGACCAAAAAGAAGAAATGGAAGCAATCGCAAAAGAATTCTTTGCAACAACACGTAATGCATTCTTTATCGGACGATCTGTTGACTACTATGTTGGTCTTGAAGGTGCATTAAAACTAAAAGAAATTTCCTACATCCAAGCGGAAGGATTTGCAGGTGGTGAGCTGAAGCACGGTACAATCGCTCTTATCGAGAACGGCACACCAATCATTGCTTTAGCAACACAAGAACATGTAAACCTAAGTATTCGTGGTAATGTGAAGGAAGTAGTGGCTCGTGGAGCTAACCCATGTATTATCTCAATGAAGGGTCTTGAAGAAGAAGACGATCGTTTTGTTCTTCCAAGCATTCATGAGGAATTAGCTCCTTTAGCTGCCGTTGTACCACTACAACTGATCTCTTACTATGCAGCATTACACCGTGGTTGTGACGTAGATAAGCCTCGTAACTTAGCTAAGAGTGTGACGGTTGAATAAATTTGAAGCATAAGTATTAATAAATGTGGATTTGAAATAAAGTCACGATGTTTATAAAAAAGATGCGATGTTTTGAATAAAGTCGCGACGTTTATAAAAAAGATGCGAAGCTTTACCCCTTTGGTTATTATTTAGCCAAAGGGGTGTTTTTTATGTCGAAACGAAAAAGAATCACTCAAATTGAGAAATGGATAAAAGAAGGTCGAGGCTCTGGTATTGGTATAGATTATAAGCCGTGGTTAAAGATTCAGGATGTATCTTCATTAGGTCGCTCTACTCGTTTAAAAGGGATAAAGACGAGTAGGCAGCATGAGTTTTTATCCGATTTGGAACGAAACTATTTTTACTTAACTGAATATTCCGATGTCGTTATTGATATTCGAGAACAGTTTCCTTTATTGCCGTTGGAAGAAACAATAGTCATTGCAGATGAGTTAGGTATAAAACATCCTACTGATCCTAAAACTGGTGAACCTATTGTGATGACAACGGATTTTTTATTAACGATAGATAAAGGACAAGGCGTGTTTGAAGTAGCTAGGACAATAAAGATGAAAGATGAACTATTAAAAGAGCGTGTACTTGAGAAGTTTGAGATAGAAAGAGAGTATTGGCAGCGAAGAGACATTGATTGGGGCATTGTAACGGAAGTAGAAATTCCTAAAATGATGGCACGGAATATTAGCTATATACATGATTATTACGATATTCGAGATTATGACGTTTTTCAAGAAATGAGTTCACAGCATATTGAAGATTTATCAATGTCATTGATGCAGCGTTTATTAAACGGTAAAAGCAGTATTAGAGAGATTACGAGTAAATTTGATGCTGATACGCATCTGCCTTTTGGTAGTGGCGTTACATTGTTTTACCATTTACTCGCTCAAAAAATTATTCGAATTGATATGCTAGAGCCTATAAATTTAGAACACACAATAGCTATTAAGTCTATTGATGAAAGCAAGTTGAGGCAGGTGAAATACGGATGATTTACATTAATCAAGTACTTCAATATGTATCTGATTCTAAAAGAATACGTGTTATTGAAATTGAAGAATCATATGTATATATAGTGAATATTGATACAACCAGTGCTATGCCTCAAAGAGAACTATATTCCAATTTGCAAACAGAAATGAATCAAGGTGGGTTATTAGTTGTTAGTGATCCATATTCTAGAGCTATTCCTGATAATGAACTTTCTGAAGTGCAAATTTATAAACGTGAGGAAGATTGGGAAACCATCGAAAAATATATTATTCCCAATATGAAAGAGTTGCTGAAGAAAAAAGGTAGAGAAAAGAAAATTACTGAGATAGTTGACGAAAGTGGTCTTGGCAAAACTAAAGTAAAGAAACTTCTTAGCCGTTATTGGCAACGTGGTATGAGCAAAAATGCTATGCTTCCTGATTATGCCAATTCTGGTGGTAGAGGAAAAACTAAAACGTTAACGAAAGAAAAAGTCGGTCGTCCAAGAAGGGTGAATATCAGTGGAGAATATCAAAAAGGTATTAATATAACAGATGAAGTGAAATTGCAGTTTGAACATGCAATTAATAAATACTACCGAAAGACAAATAACTATTCACTAAAAGATGTCTATCACTTTATTCTTCGAGATTTTTACTCAGATCGTTATAAAGAAAATGGTGAGATGCAATACTGCATTTGGGAAGCTAATCGTATCCCTTCCTATAATCAATTTTACTATTGGTTTAAAAAATTCGAAGACCCTAAAAAGGATATTCAATTCCGCAAAAGTGCAAAAGAATATGAATTGAAGCATCGTCCTATTTTAAGTGATTCAAAGTCTGAAACAAACGGTCCAGGCACTCGTTTTCAAGTTGATGCAACCATTGCAGATATTTATTTAGTTAGTTCATTTGATGTGAATAGAGTGATTGGTCGTCCAGTTATTTATGCTGTGCTGGATGTATATTCACGTATTATTACAGGGTTATACGTTGGTCTTGAAGGACCATCATGGCTAGGTGCAATGATGGCATTAGATAATATGGTGGCAGACAAAGTGGAATTCTGTAAAGAATACGATATTGAAATTACTAAAGAACAGTGGCCATCACATCATTTACCTGAAATCATTATTGCTGATAGAAGTGAATTTGAAGGCTATGCTGTAGAGAGTCTGATTAATAACTTAAATATTAAAATTGAAAATACAACGGCTTATCGAGGCGATCTGAAAGGGATTGTGGAACGGAAATTCCGTACATTTAATGGCAAAGTAAAACAAAAGGCACCGGGAGCAATTCAAAAAGAATTTCGTGAGCGTGGCGATCAAGATTATCGTTTAGATGCTACGTTGAACTTAAAAGAGTTTACTGCATTAATCATTACATTAGCACTTCATCATAACCATAAGATCATTGATAAATATCCAATGGAAAAGGAAATGATTACAGATGGTGTAGTGCCATCGCCTATTAATCTATGGAATTGGGGTATCGAAAATCGTAAGGGTCGATTAAGAACAGTAGATCGTAATATATTACGTTTAAATGTATTACCACGAGGTAGGGCGACTATTTCTAGAGCAGGTATTAAGTTTAAAAACCTATTATATGGATCACGGAGAGCAATTGAAGAACAGTGGTTTTTAAAGTTGAAAAATCGCAGTTTAGATATTGTTTATGATCCTCGAAATGTTGAGAAAATTTATATCCCACATGATGATGGAATGGATTATGAAGAATATATTTTACTTGAGCCAAGCCAGCAATACCGAGATGATTTTTTAGAAGAAATTGTGTTTCAACAACAACTACGAAGTGAACTTGAAGAAATTGAACGATCTAATCAAATCCAATTAACAATCAATACAGATACAATAATGGATGAAATTATCAAGAAGGCAGAAAAGAAGAAAAAACAGTCACTACATCAACCGACTAGTAAGAAAGAAAAGATTGCCTCTATTAGGGAGAATAAGCAAGTAGAAAAAGAGGTTCAACGTGATTCGGAGAAATTTGATTTATCAACTGCACCAGTAAAAGAAAAAGCAGATGTGATTGATTTTTCTACAAAAGAAAAAATAAAGGATAAGGAGCCAAAAAAATCAAATTCAAGAATCATGGATAAATTACGGAAGAAACGAGATGAGCAATTTGGAAAAGACGACTAATCTAGTTTTAAAAGGTGATTTTGAAGAAGCAGAATACAAGGGACAAGCTTTATCAGAATACAGTAATAATCCTTTAATTGAAGCTCTTCCTCCAATTTTTGATGAAGATGATGTACTAGAGCGTTTTATGGTGACACCACGGATTACTGCACAAGATAAGCAAAGTGCAAGAAATATTCGCTATCATGTGTTGAAACGTATAAAAAATTTTATTCAGCCACTGCCTATTCATTTTGAAGTAGAGCGTAGACTATCTACGCTAATTCGCAGAGGCTACTTAGCTCGTAATCCTTTAGATAAGTCGTTTCTAGAACGAATTCGAGTGTTGCACCAATTGCGAGAGGATGAGGAAGAGGCACATAAATATATCGATGATCGGCTTAATTATATTCGTTCGACAGCTGACAGTTTATCAATTATTGGGATTTCAGGTATTGGAAAAACGACTGCAATTGAGCGTTTACTACTGATGTACCCGCAAGTAATTAAACATGATATGTATAAAGAGCAGCCATTTAATCGAACGCAAATTGTTTGGCTTAAAATCGATTGTCCGTACGATGGAAGTCTATCAACGCTATGTAAAAGCTTTTTCAAGGCGATTGATGATTTACTCGGAACTCGTTATTTAGAGAAGTTCGGTTACTTGAATAGAGTTACATCTACAATGCTTTTACACATGACATCTTTAGCGAGTATGTATGGTATCGGTGTGTTAGTAATTGATGAAATCCAACATTTACTGAATGCTAAAAATGATCAAGAGGAGATGCTTAATTTCTTTGTAACTCTATCAAATACAGTTGGTATTCCAACTGTATTAATTGGTACTTCAAAAGCAGAACAATTATTCAAAGGGAATTTTCGTCAAGCAAGGCGTGCGGCAAGTGATGGCTCTATCATTTGGGATCGTATGGCTGAAGAGAGTGAGGAATGGGAGTTCTTTTTAGAGACCCTCTGGGAATTACAATGTCTTAGAGCACACTCAGAACTTACAGAAGAAGTTAAAAAGGTATTCTACGAGGAATGCCAAGGAATCACATCAGTCGCTGTAAACTTGTTTATTTTAGCGCAAGAACGGGTTTTATTTGACGAAACCAGTGAAGTTGAAAAAATTACTCCGAGAGTATTAAAGAAAACAGCTAAAGAGGATATGAAAATTATCCAGCCAATGATGAATGCACTGCGTAAAAATGATCTGAATGCTATGTATAAGTACGAGGATATAATGATTAATCTTGATGAACTAATGATTAATCATAAAAGAAATACAGAATATGAAGGTCGCATTAAGTCTGCCATGAGAGAAAGACAAAATTCTATGCAGTACAAACGGCAGGATACGATTGAAAGTTTAAGTGTTGAAATAGCCTCTATCGGCATTTTTGATGTCCTCTCTTCTAAAGAGATTAATAAAATGGTTGAGAAAGTTGTCAAAGGATTTGTAATTGATACAGATTACAATGTCTTGAAACTTCAAGTAATTCAAGAATTGATGGAATTGAATCAAAAAATAAAGGAACGAAAAGAAAAATCAGTTTCTGTTGTGAAAGTATTGCCATTATTAGAACTAAGAGAACGTGCATTAAAACAGAAGAAACAAACTTACGATTTGTTAAATAGAAATAATTTTATTAGATCACCATTAGAGGAATTCTATTAATGAATAAAAAGAGTGGATAAGAAACAAAAGTTAGAATTCATCGAAAAATACAGATCAATACTTACAAATTGAAAAGCAATCTTTAGAGTCTAGAGTAGAGAAAAATGACTTATCTGCAAATGAACAAAAGGAAACTATTAAAAATATTAGGGATAAAGGTTTATCTCTATTAGGGCCTATAGGAGATGTAATTACTACGGTTATAAATTGGAATGAAGATGTGAATCAAAATATTAGTGAAGTGAAAAAGATGATTTTGTTAGAACAATATTTTAATCAAACTGATGAGCAATCAATAGCTATACAACAATTACAATCTTTTATTACAAATCCACAAGGTAATACTTTGTTTAATAAAATATTACGTATAGTAGGTGAATCTCCACCAGATCCAGAGCTAACAAAGCATTTATCAAGCGCTTAAAAAAAGATAGTGGATGATGGGAGATTTGGAGAACTATTCGAAAAGCATAAGTATTCCTTAGGACAGATTGAAAGACTTACTCCACAAGCATTAACAACTATTTCTGATTCAACTAATTGGCCACCAATGAATTTATCGACTTCAACAACTTTTGGGACAAGAGTTACATCGAATTTCTATACAGAGTCTACGGCGTCTTATAGTAAATCTAAAGGAATTACTGATACTACAAAGCTTGAAAGAATTAAACACAGTGTAATAGAATTACAAAACCTTGGATTAATTGAGACACATAAATATGATAGAGCTATTGCAGTGTGTAAATTAACAAATATCGGTTTAGAGCTAATGGAATACATTAAACCAATTAATTAGGACATTAAATTGATGCTACCCTTCTTAACAAACTCATACTCAGAAGAGTTGTTTGGTTTTTGCTTTTGATAATGACTGTGGAGATGGGGAACTATTTTACTTTGGGAGGAATGGAAAATGACGTATTGCTTTGCTTGGAAATTTGATGACGAAATTTATATTGTTGCAGATTCACTTACGTCAGCGAAATCAGAAACTGCTTTTGAAAGGGAAGCAACATTATCGAGTGTAGGGGAACTCTACGGAGAATATAACTCTTATTTTATTGCAGAGACAGATACAAAAATTGATGTGAAAAATAATATTGTAGTTGCTTATGCAGGAAAAAATGTGAGGATTTTTGAAGATGTGAAAAATTATTTAGATTTAATGATAGACCATTTAACACTTGAACAAATTATAAGTTATTTACCAGAGATATTAGTTGAGTCAGAATTAATTTTAGGAGTGAAAAATGAAAATAATAAATTATATCATTTGAATAATTATGGATTTAAGGAAATAGATCGTTATATAGCTATAGGCAGTGGGAGTAAAATACCAGATTTAAATAATTTAATGCAAGATTTTGCGGTAACATATCCTGATCCAAGCTATGAGCCAAGAAAAAAATTAACTGCAGCTACAGTCTATTTACAAATGCTATCCATAAAAAATAACTTTTTAGATTACGGTGTAGGGGGAGCTTTTTGTGGTGTTTGTATACATAAGGAAATAGAATGGAATGATGATTTATTATATTTCTTTTATGATGAGAAGTTCGAAAATAAAAAGTTAATAAATGTTATAATAAGAAAAAATAGTATCATTACAGGTTCGGATTTTACAGGATTAACGAAATTATTTAAACATAAGGAAATGGATGAAATTGAATTTAGAAAAATGTCTAGGTTTACACATAAATCTATAACATCTTATATACCTAGATATGTAGTCTTTTACAGTTTTGAATATAATAATATCTATTTCTGTGATATCTATAAATATGCACATACAGCTCTAATGAGAATGTTCCAACGAAAAGGTAAAAAAGCTGCTAAAACTGAATTATTTACTTCGCCTTTTTTATTAGAAAAGTTTTTATTAAAGAACAAGAATGATGAGAAATTTATTATTCCTTTTAATTATCTAGACACATCGCCTGTTAATTACATTCCTAGAGATCAATTAATAGAGAATGTAGAAAATATTTGGGATGTAGATTTTGAATATGAACATTTTGATTATCCTTTAGAAAGTATTCAGGTTCCTATTGAAATAAGCGGTGTTTTTAAATCTCAGATAGAGGAGTATGAAAATATAATCATTGTCAATTTTGAATATTTGGAATCAAAAATCTTAGAACTAAGAAATTTTTATAACGGTTTAAATGTTAGTTTTGATAGTTCAGAAATTTTAATGGGAATATGCAAAAGGATAGAAAAAGAGTTTGAAATTGATAATATCAAAATTCTTCTATTTAGCAACAGATATGAGTTTTTCTATAATAGAATTACTAATTTAGAGATGTACTTAAATCAAGTCGATTGTACTTATAAATTATTTACTGAAACATTGCTCCTTAATTATTACAAAGACGATAGATATTACCATTTGAATAAAATATTCATAATTGATGACAGCCCACATCTAAATGATGTATTCGAAATTCTGCCAGATTATAACGGAGATAGAGACGAAGCAGATATTTTTATGATAAAAAATCAAAATAGAGAATCTCAAGTAATTTATTCCCCCTATTATTATAACGCAGACATATTAATTTCTAAAATAGTTGGACTAAGTGACGAAGCATTAGGTTGGTGGGATCCAATTGGAACGCCTAAAGAAGAGTTAGAAAAAATAGCAGAGTATTTAAATTTTCAAATAGAGAACTCGATATTTTAGGAGTGATTACATGCTACCCTTCTTCACAAATCCATATCCAGATGAGTTGTTGTATTCATCCATTGCACGGTATCACTTTTATAGTGGCAATCTTGATTGTAAAGATACGTTGGAAGAGTTGTTTGGGAGTCGTTCTGTGATATCGAGTATAGAGATTGGAAGCCATTTTTTGATTTTGGCAGAGAAATTAGGTGGTCATTACTCGATTGAAAACATATTAGCTAATCATACAATTTATCCTTACTATGCTATGTTCCTTTCTAAAGAGCGTCAGCAGGAAATTTCACAAGATGTTGCAGAGGGTGGACAAGGTCTTTATGCAAGACTAGGAATAGTTGCGGGTAGTATTTGCAGAAAGGAGGGGCTGTATTATTGTACGTCATGTGCAAAAGGAGATGTAGAGCAGTATGGTGAGCCTTATATTCACAGAGAACATCAGCTACAAGGAATTGATTATTGCCCACATCATGAAGTTCCTTTAAGGAAATATCCCGTAACACCGAATGTAGTGAGCAGAATTGAGTTTATACGATTTGAAATAGAACAGATGGATTTAGTACATATTTATGAAGTTGATCCTTATGCAGAAATAAAAATTCATTTAGCAAAACAATCATATAAGCTGTTGCAGCAGCCATTGCATTTATTGTCAAGGCAAGACGTTTCACAGAAATATCTTGGATTATTAAGAGATTTAAAATTGGTTACATCATCTAACCGTATTCGACAAAAAGAACTTTATGAGAAATTTAAACAGAAGTTATCTGTTGATTTATTAGCACAATTTGAAAGTGTAGTGGATGTTGCTGATGAATATAATTGGCTAAAAGTGCTTACACGAAATATGAAGCGTCATGTGCATCCTTTTCGACATTTATTAATGCTATATTTTTTAGAACAAGATATAGATGATTTCATAGATTTAAAAACTGATATAGGCCCTTTTGGTAAGGGCCCATTTCCATGTTTAAATAGAGCTGCATCGCATTATCAGAAGCTAGTTATACCATCTGTTGAAGTAACAAGAGATTTTAAAACAAATGCTCCAATTGGAACTTTTAAATGCGTTTGCGGCTTTATTTATGCTAGGAAGGGTCCTGACAAGTCATCAGAAGACTGTTCTCGTATAGGTAGAGTAAAGCAATTTGGACATGTATGGCAAGGTAAACTAAAGCAACTAGCTGAAGATGATTTAAGTATTAGAGCAATAACAAGAGAACTGGGTGTAGATTCTAAAACAGTAAAAAGGTATTTATCGAATAGTGTCGAAATAAGGAAAGAAGCGTCAGAACTCAATCAAGAGCTGATGGCAAAGTATAAACAGGAGATTGTGAAGATTATTCAAAAGTTTCCACAATTACCTCGGACTAAATTGCGTGAGAAATGTAAGAAACAATACATTTTCTTATATCGACATGATAAAGAATGGCTACTGGATGTTTTGCCCTTCTAGTCAAAAGAAACAGCAGCCTACTAAAATAGTGGACTGGTCTAAAAGAGATCAAGAGTATGTAGTAAAAATAAAAAGGCTATATAAAGAATTATTAAAGTTAGAGAAGTCTGTCCGTATTACACTTTCTTTAATTGGCAGACAGTTCGGTATTTTAGCAAATTTAGAACGACATTTAGATAAACTACCGAAAACTGAAAGGCTTCTTTCAGAGATTACAGAATCTGTTCAACAATTTCAAATTCGCCGTTGTTGTATAGTAATTGACCGAATGATAATGAAGGATGAGCCAGTTATTTTATGGAAGGTGCAGAGGATAGCAGCAATGAAATCGCATCATTTCTATGAGATTAAGCCATATTTAGAGAACTATGTGCAGCAAAAGCAGGATGTGAAAAACGATGAGCAAACAACAAGTTAAATTGGATAATTGGCCGTTCAAAAATGGAGAGAAAGCGCAATTAGTATGGCTAAGCTCTCCTTTTTGGCAATCTAAAAAAATTATGATTTATGCATATTTCAAAGCTAAAGGGAAAACAGAAAGGGTATTGGCAGACTGGGGGACGTTGCCAGCATTAGCAATCCAACATTACTATATGAATGGCGATATAAGAAAAAGTATCGCACCAGCAGAGGCAAAAGAAGTTGAAATGACCATTTATCCTAATACTGTAAGCTATTTCGAGAAAGAATGGAGCATTTACGGTACACTTGATAAAGATATGTCACGTAGCTTTATCGTTTCTTCTAATAATAAAAACTATGTTCTTCCGTTGATTGAAGTCGTACGAAGTATTCTAGCACCAAATCGCTTTTTACTTTATCGACTGTTTGAAACAAATTCCTTTCCACAATATTTTATTGAGCAATACGAAGCGAATAAAATTCATCTAGATTTTTCATCACTGTATCATCGCAAATACACAAAAGACAATTTTCTCTATCAATTAGTTTGGTTACTTTCAAATCAAGATTTAAGAAGAGTATTTGAAAATGTAGCCTATACATTTATCAATACAGGTATAGTAAAGTTTGATTGGTTATTTACAAAGCCAATAACAATTAAAGCGATTGTTAAACTAAGTTCAAATGGTGGCACAATCCTTAGAATCACCAATGTTAAGAACAAACAAATTCCTTATAGTGAAATTTCATTTTCACACCCTGAAATCATACAAACTGAGAAGTCAGGAGAAGCGAAAAAGTACACCCTACATAGCCAAAACAGTAATGGTAGTCAACAAAATGAATTAGCGCTTGATGAAGACGTTGAAGGAACGACAGATAACTTTGACTTGATAGAAATGGACAATCAAGTGCATGAGTATGTGAAGCTACCGAAAGTAACAAAAATACGGAGGAATTCTAATAAACAGCGTAACTTTGAGAATGAAAATACTAAAAGATATTTTATTGATGATCAAGGTAGAAGATCTACTTCGGATGTTGGTGGAAGTAAGGTTGCTAAGGGATTAGAAAATAAATCCCTTTACGATATTCAAGTACAAGGAGAATTGGGAGAGTTTATTAAAGTATTAAAGGTATTAGAAAATTATTCTGAAGTGCAGTCGATAAATGTGATTCAAGGGAGTTTGAAGGAGTTTTCTGATATAAAAAGGTTTGTTTATTTGAGTGATGGTGTTACTGAAAGGAAGTATGTGATTGCTGAGATCAAGCTATTTCCAAATAAAAAAGTCAGCGTGATTGAAGTAGAGCGTGAAGACAGAGCATTATCAACTTTAATATGTTTCATTAATAACCAGCAGAATAAAAGCTATTGTTATCATCAAATTTTAAATGGATTAATTGATAGTCATAGAACTTGGGATAAGGAAGGGTTACATTTTAACAAAATAAATTTTTTGACTTTACGGCATGGAAAGAAAGATTTTAGGCATAGAGCTAAAGCAATAATTAGAAAAATTTATTAAGAGGTAATGTTATGTATAAAGATATAGCTATTAATTGGGATGTGTTTCAATATAAATTTACTGAGAAGGCTAGAGATGTATTTGAACATTTAGCTTATATACTCTTTTGTCATGAGTTTAAAATCGAAACAGGAATATTTAGATACTTTAATCAGCCGTATGTGGAAACTTTACCTGTAACAATTGGAGAAGGATGTATTGGATTTCAGGCGAAATATTACGATGCAGGTACTAGTATTGCTGATAAAAAAACAGAATTAAAAAATGCTATTAAGGGCGCAAAAACTAAATATTCTGAAATTGATAGATTTATAATTTATACGAATAAAGAATTGAGTGCAAGTAGTAAGAAAGATGCTGTAAAGCCTGAATATCAAACAGAAATTGAACAATATGGTCTTGAGAGAGATATTCTTGTGGAATGGAGAGTCAAAAGTAATTTCGAGATAATGTTAATGAGACCTGAATTGGAACTTATTAGAGATTATTTTTTTAATCCAGATTCAGGAATTAAAGGGTACTTAGCTCAAGTTAAACTTCATAGTCAAAGTAAATTAGAGAATATAAAGTCAACTATAAGATATAGAGACCAAATCATTAAAATAAATAATAATAATAATGATTTTGATATCCACTCTTTTTATCAGTCAGAAATTCCATGTTTAATTATTTATGGTGAGGGGGGATCGGGTAAGTCGGGCTTTGCAAAAGATTTATTAGAAAATGAAAATGGAGCTAATATCGCTTTTAAAGCGACAGATTTTGATGTTACTACTTTTGCAGAGTTCTCAAGGAGATTTGGAGAGTATACTTTTGAAGATTATTTAAAGCTTTTCCAAGACGAAGAAAATAAAGTTTGTTTGATTGATTCCACCGAAAAAGTTTTAGTGATGAATAACCGAGATACATTTAATGAG
Source organism: Metabacillus niabensis (assembly GCF_020524345.1). GTDB lineage: Bacteria > Bacillota > Bacilli > Bacillales > Bacillaceae > Metabacillus > Metabacillus niabensis_B. Next base: position 40,449 of record NZ_JAIVLH010000027.1, on the reverse strand, counting down.
TTTGTGAACTTATCGATTAAGTATGGATGGAAAATTATTTTTACAGTAAGGACAGTACACAAGGATAATTTTATTAATACTTTTTTACATGGGGTAAGATATCAAGAATTAAAGATAGAGACTTTGTCAAAACAAAAATTACAATATTTATTAAAGGATTCAGATTTTCCCCTTCCGAAAGAAGAATCCTATATTAATCTAATTTGTAATTTGTTTTATCTAAATTTATATATTGAGATAGCTTGTGGAAATAATAGCGATATTTCAACAATTGAACAATTTATAGAAAGTATATGGACGTATAAAATTAAAAATACTAATCATTATAGAGAGTTGGATATTCGTAGAGAAAAGACTATTTGTAATATTGTCCTATCTTGTGCGAATAAGGGTGTATATTACTATGAATATCAACTATATGATGATTCAGAAGCAATTGCGGCACTCAGGGAAGATGAAATAATATTCTATGATGAAGTTATGAGAGGATATTCCTTGAGTCATGATATCTACGAAGAAATTGTATTAAAACATATATTTGAAAATTTATATATTAAGAAAGAGGACTGTAAAAGCTTTTTTGAAGAGATTGGTGACAGTTTAGTTGTGAGAAAAAATCTTCGTTTATGGCTTAAAGATAAGTTGGTACAAAAAACAGAAGATATTAAAGATTTTATTATAGAAGTATTTTATACGAGTGAAATTTCTTCAATTTGGCAAGATGAGATTTTGATAACTTTAATGAGCATTGAAGATAATCAAATTTCAATAAACCTTATAAAACCCATGTTAACTAGAGATGAATACAAATTATTATTCAGGGCAATATTCTTATTAAATACTACTTGTAGAATTATAAATAATGACTTTTGGAATAAAATTTTAACTTCTGAAGAACAAAAATCTGCAAATCTTTATAGATCCACAAAGCCAACTGGAGCAGGATGGGGTTATATTTTTAATTTCATCTATGAAAATCTAACAACAATAGAATGGAAACCTCAAAATATAATGTTAGTTATTGAATGTTTATATAATTGGACTTCACATAATGTAAAAGGCAGTGAAACCAAACATGCAGGTTTAATTGCATTATATTTATACAATAAAGTAAAAGCTGATGAATCGTTAATCTATAAGTTAAATGATAAAAAAATCGAGAAAATAAATAATGTGATATTATCAAGTGCCTGGGAAATTGACAGTGAGTTATCTATCATTGTAGAAGAGGTAACAACAGATACAGATTTCAATCATCTGCATAAATATTATGATTTGTGTGTGCAGGGATTAACTAATGTATATAATTGTGGAAATTTAGTTGACTCGAATCCTAAATTAGTATTTGATTTAGCAAATAAATATTGGTTTTTTAAAAAAGACAGTGTGTTTTATAGTCCACGTGAAATTGAAGATGCTTTTGGACTAAATGACTCAACTTCTCATGATTATTATCCATCAAGTGCTTTTCAAACTCCTATATTTAGACTATTGCAGTCTAGCCCTTGGGAGACAATAGATTTTATTATTGATTTATTCAATAAGATAACCATAGATTACTCCAATTCGGAATTGGTCGAGAAGTATGATGAACTCCTAACAATTAAAATTAATCTACCTAATGGAAAAGAAATAGAGCAAGTAGCGAGCGAACGTTTATGGCTGATGCACAGAGGTACATATCCAGCTCCTAATTTACTTGAAAGTATCCTGATGGCGTTAGAAAGATGGTTATTATTTGTTTTCAAAGAGATACCAGGAGTTATAGAAAAGATTTGTATAAAACTATTAAGTTCTCAATCGGCAGCTCTAACATCAGTAGTAGTAAGTTTAGTGGAGGCATACCCTCAAAAGTTATTTAACATCGCATGCATATTAATTTCTTCCAAAGAGATTTTTATATTAGATAACATCCGAGCTGTTAAAGAATTTGGATCAAATTTTTTGAAGGGTGTAGTTCCAGCTAACAAATTATATGAAGATGAGAGAATAAGGACCAATAATCAAGATTTTAGAAAGAAAAGGCTAGAAGATGTAATTCTTGAGTATCAATTAAATTTAGAAAAACTACCTATTGAAGTTTTAGAGAATAGAAATAAAATTTTATATAGTCAACTCGATAAAGTGTTTGAGAAAATAGAGCAATTTGAGGAAGAATATCAATTCGCATACTATAGAATGGATATCAGAAAAATAAAGCCTGATACTGATAATTCTTTCGAAAAGGATGGACACACATATGTCCCTTTGGTGACAGAACTACCTGCTTCTCTAGTTGAAATTCATAATGAAACAGAAGAGAAAAACAGAAAAATATTTAATAGAAATGATTTGTATATGTGGGCAATTGCACGTTTTGAGCATAAAAAGGATAGTGAAAAGTATATAGACTATGAAAATAATCCTTTAAAAGCCTTAGGGGAAGCTAGAGAAATTTGGGAGAGTAAAAATAATGAATATTTTTATCTTCAAAAATATGCTCCAATATATGTTTTCGCTATATTAATAAGGGACTATAAAGAATTAATTTCTGAAGATGACTATCACTACTGTAAAGATAGTATTTTAAATTATATTGAATTGAACATTGAAAGTGGAAATGTTATTCAATCAGGAAGTGGTTTTGAAGCGGCAATTAATATTTTTCCACTAATAATTTCTAATGGGGATATGAGTGACATATCTCTAAAGAAATCTATTGAATTACTTTTAATATTAATACTAGATTCTAATAAACTAGTAATTCAATCTTTTGCAACTAAAATGTGGGAACAAAATTTTAAAATAGCATCAGGAATTTTCTGTGGTTATGTTGAATTAAAACCTCTATATGATTCAGAGGTTAGTATATATAATGGAATTTCATCGATTGAATTTATCAATAAAAATCAACATGTAATAAATAATATTATAAAAAATGTCTATGCTATTCCGAATGATTTTTCAAATTTAAGTTATAATTCGTTACTTAATTTAAATATGCTTTTGGCACCAACTAATGAGATTACTGTAATGAAATCAATAGAAATCGGAAAAAATATTTGGGAAGTCTTATTTGAAAAACGACATAAAAGAAGAGAAGATGTTGTAGCAAATATAGAAACCGAAATGGAGTATATTAAATGGTTGGCAAAATATTTGATGTGTATATCATTAGAAGAACAAAAGAAGTTAATAAGAGCTTTTGAACCGTTTATAAATAGTTGTGAAAGCTTTGAGTGGCTTTTAAGAGATATTATTCTTAAACAAGATGAAATGGATAAGTATGATGAATTTTGGAATATATGGAACAATATTCACCCTATTATAATATCTTTATGTAAAAAAACAGAAGAAAGGGATAGAACCGTTTCTTCAAGAGAATATCATGATGATATTCATCAAATAGTTATAACTTATTTATTTGCATTCCATTGGTGGAACGATAAGATAAAATCTTGGCATTCATTAAAGAAGGATGACCATTTATTTTTTAGATATATAAGTTATGAATTAGGTTACAAGCCGGGTGTTTTGTATGCGATTGGAAGAGTTTTAAATACTGTTGGATATAATAATTATCTTTCACAAGGGATTGATTGGTTATGTGAAATAATTAACAATAATCCGCATCTTGAACAAAAAAAGTTAGAAGTAAATACGGAATATTATATAGAAGAGTATATGCAACGATATATTTTAGAAAATAGATTAAGTTTCAAGAAAAAACCTGCATTACGTAACAAAGTGATAGTTGTTTTGAATTTTTTGGTCAATAGAGGTTCTACAGTTAGTTATATGCTAAGGGAATCTATTGTGTAGTAAAAATAGTTGAGTGCCAACTTAAGATTATTATCTTTAAAGATAAATATGAAATAGTAGGAGTGTATTTAATTGTGAAATGTAAAGAATGTCAAAGCGCTTTACTGTTAACTCCTGAAAGTAATTATTGCGAAGAATGTACTGTAGAATTTTTTAAGTTTTCGCTTTTTAAAAGTATTGAATCTTGGGGAGAAACTTTGTTTAAAGATGACTTTTTATTTTATAGAAGCGAAATTTATTTAAGAGAACAATTTAATGGTATGGAATATACAGTAGAAAATATTAATCGATTAATTGAAGATATTAAACGCATTATTAAAGCACATTTGTCATTTTATACAAGAGAAGATGTAATTATGGTAATGCTTATGCATAGGCAATATTTTAGAGCTGCAATTGATTCAGGAGATAAAGAATACTGGCTTTGGATGAATGAATATGGTATTACAAATTTGTTGATTGAACTAGTTTATGAAATTGATAATGATGATTTTCTTGGTGCCTTTATAGGTGAATTAGAAGCGGGGTATTGTAACTTGGTTACTGCAATTTCCTTATCGAGAATATTAATAAACTTAGAGAATGTGTTAGATAGTATTTTTAAAGATAGACAAGAAAAACTTGATATTTCAGAGATATTAGAACGTCAAAAACAAGATGAAATAGTAGATACATACTATGAAAAATCAAGATTTGATTCTAGTATCGAGAAACCAGAGAATTACGTTATTAAAAATAAAAATTTATTATCTAAATTAGAAGAAATGAATTTGGATCTTTTATCAATGGAAGAAAAGGTAGAAGAGTTTCTAAAAGAAAAGTATGGTATTACCTCTGAAGAAATACGCTCTGTAGTTGCAATGCCTTTTAGATTAAAAAGTCTGTTTGACGAATATACATTTGAATATCAATCTTTACAATTAATTATGATTAGTAAAGAAAAATTATATGAAATCATCAAATGTGAATTGGGATTAGACAGGACCAAGTTTGAAAAAATAATAGATTTATTTTCTTTACAAAATTTAAGTATACAACAAAGTATAAATAATAGGATTATTTATGAGTTGAAATCTATAATAAGGGTAAATGGTCTCGTTATTTTTGGACCGTATGATTTAATTCAAAACTATGGAGTTTTTAAAGCTTTACATCACTCAAGTCATTTTCCATATTTCTTTATTAAGGATTATCAAAATAATATGTCTTTAATGAATACTGAAATGGATGAAATAACTAAACATATGACGAGTTATTTTGTTGCTAGCGTTGTAGATGTTTTAATGAATCATGGATATCGTTTACCTTCAGAGAAAAAGAAATATAATGGAAAAAATATTTTTGTTCCAAGATTCGAAATAAATAAAATTATCAATGGGAATAAAAATATTTTAGCCAATAAAGGTGATATTGATGTAATAGCCTTGGATGAAAAAAGGAAAATCATATTTAATATAGAAGTAAAGTATTATCAACCTGCGATTTCATTAAAAGAAATGAGATTTAAAGATGAAAAGAAAATTAGTAAAAAGAATACTATTGAAAAAATTAAGAATAGACATGAAGTAATTGAGTTAAATAAAAATTTAGTTTTAGATTTATTTGATATTCAAGATGAAAGTGATGAATATACAGTGAAATCATTAATCGTTACCGCAAGAGAAAATTTCTTTTTAACCTCAAATGATTATCCTTATTATAATTGGAATGAATTTAATAGAGTAGCTGAAGCCAACGAACTTTAATTTTAATCAATCTTTTTTATAAAAAATATCTTCAAGTAAAAATCAAACCCACACATTTTGATCAATCTTTTTTCAAAATGCATGGTTTTCTTCTCACTATAAAATCAATGTTTTCGGCAAGCTTTTGATCAAACTTTATTCCAAACCAACAAACAGTTGGAAATGGACTTATGATAAATTAAGAAAGTTGCTATCATTTGAATGAACAAAAAGTTTTATTTATAAATCGAATGAATAAATGATAGTTTAATTGGTGTCGCTTTATATATTGTAGAGAAATAGATTTTTTACCATACTGATCTTGCTGATGAAGTGTTCGGATGAATGGAAAGAAAACAGAGAAATGAGACCAAAATTTGATCGCTATTTTTTACTAGTGTAAAGGGTTTTCCCTAACAACAAAGAAGTATGTATATACATACCCATAGTGATGAATGGAGGAATTAGTTGTGACAAAGAAATATATTCTTGCTTTAGATCAAGGAACAACAAGCTCAAGGGCTATTCTGTTTAATAAAAAAGGAGAAATTGTTGAAGTCGCTCAACGAGAATTCCCTCAATATTTCCCGAACCCGGGTTGGGTAGAACATAATGCATTGGAAATTTGGAGTTCTGTACTAGCAGTGATAGCTGAATTATTAGCTAAAACAGCTATCTCACCTAAAGAAATTGCCGGCATCGGTATTACCAACCAGCGTGAGACAGCCGTTGTTTGGGAGAAAGATTCAGGAAAGCCTATTTACAATGCGATTGTGTGGCAATCAAGACAAACAGCTGATATTTGTGAAAGGTTAAAAGAAAGCGGTTATCAAGATGTATTTCGCAAGAAAACAGGATTATTAATAGACCCTTATTTTTCAGGAACAAAAGTAAAATGGATACTTGACCATGTCGAGGGAGCTAGACAAAAAGCAAATGAAGGTAAATTGCTTTTTGGGACGATTGATTCTTGGTTGATCTGGAAGCTTTCTGGTGGAGCAAAGCATGTCACCGATTATACAAATGCATCTAGAACTCTTATGTATAATATTTATGATTTGCAATGGGATGATGAGTTACTAACAATTCTAGATGTTCCAAAATCTATGCTACCGGAAGTTTGCTCTTCTTCAGAAGTGTATGCAGAAACGGTTGATTATCATTTCTTTGGAGAAGCTGTCCCGATTGCAGGTGTTGCTGGTGATCAACAGGCCGCATTGTTTGGGCAGGCATGTTATGAGAAGGGAATGGCAAAAAACACCTACGGAACAGGTTGCTTTATGTTAATGAACACAGGTGAGAAAGCAGTACCTTCAGATAATGGATTATTAACAACCATTGCTTGGGGCATTGATGGCAAAGTTGAATATGCACTCGAGGGTAGTATTTTTGTGGCAGGGTCAGCAATTCAATGGCTGCGTGATGGGTTAAGAATGATCGATAATGCCCCTATATCGGAAAAATATGCTGAAAGGGTAGAATCAACAGAAGGGGTCTATGTTGTACCTGCATTTGTAGGCTTAGGGACACCATATTGGGACAGTGATGCAAGAGGTGCTATTTTTGGTTTAACGCGTGGAACGACGAAAGAGCACTTTATTAGAGCTACGCTTGAATCACTAGCCTATCAGACGAAGGATGTTTTAAAGGCAATGGAAGCAGACTCACGTATCAAACTAAAGAAACTTCGTGTTGACGGTGGAGCTGTAAAAAATAATATGCTTATGCATTTTCAGAGTGATATTCTAAATGTTTCTGTGGAGCGCCCGATTATCAACGAAACAACTGCTTTAGGAGCGGCTTATTTAGCAGGACTTGCCGTTGGATTTTGGCAGGATCGTGAAGAGATCGCATCACTGTGGAAGGTGGATCAATCATTCGAACCAGGTATGGATGAACAACGACGAAATGAACTCTATGATGGTTGGCAAAAAGCAGTGAAGGCTACAATGGGGTTTAAACCAGGTGAAAATAAAAGGAATAGAAGTTGAATCTGAACTTTATAAAACTTCCGAGGGTAAACACCTAGTGATCTACCCTCGGAAATTTCCATGTTTTCAACCTTATTTAATTGATTCTGATAAAAACTCAATCACTTGACCAGGAGTTTTAGCGTTAGCACTATGTAAATGGGCTAGTTTTTCACCATTTTTAAACACCAATAAGCTTGGGATTCCCATAACACTATGTGTCTCAGCAATTTCTGGTAGTTCGTCTTTGTCAATTTCATACATCTTCACATTACCAACCTCTTCAAAAACAGTTGGCAAAAACATATCCATACGTTTGCAATCAGGACACCAGTCTGTAACGAATTTTACTACTACAGGCTCCTCACTTGTAATCAGATCTTGAAATTGTTTGTCTGTTTTTATATGTTCCATCATGATCACCTCTAGTATTATTTTACCCTTTTCTTGATGAAAAAAAAGTATTTTGTCTATAACTTAAAGATGGAAGGAAAAATCAGAAAAGTTGACGTTATTTATCTCCAAAACGTATACTTACTTACAATAAGTAAGTTAAATGTTAAGGGGAGAAAAATGTATGATTGAAGCAATAAAGGAGATTCCTCTAAAAACCTTAGAAGATAAAATAACGGTAGTACCTTATGAAGAGGGAATGACTTATATAGTTGGCCCAATTAATCTGCCAATACAATTAGATGATGAAGCATTATTTTTTAAATGGTATTGCTGGCTGAATGTAGAGGGGGAACAAGATTCTTCGTTGAAAACGTTAATAGATAGATTACCTACTCTTGAATTAGCTGGTCAGCAGCAATCAAGTGTATTGGTATACGGTGATTTTGAAACAGAAGAATCTGCACTTATCCGGATGCACAGCATATGCCATACAGGTGATATATTTGGAAGTAAAAGATGTGATTGTGGTTATCAATTAAAACAATCGTTAAAAATGATAAAAGAACATGGTGTTGGGGCATTATTCTACCTAGCAAATCATGAGGGCCGGGGAATAGGTTTATTTAGCAAGGCCTTTGCGTATCTTCTTCAGGAGGATGGGTTAGACACTGTTGAGGCAAATGAGCAATTAGGGTTTGCAGATGATATGAGAAGCTATGAAGAAGCTATACGAGTGTTAGCATCTCTTAGACAATTACCTGTTACATTAATTACAAATAACCCCCTTAAGCTTGAGGCACTTCATAAATCCGGTGCAAATGTAGATGGACGAATACCATTATGGGGAGATGTGTCCCACTATAATCAGCGATATTTAGAAACAAAAATGGAGAAGGCTGGCCATTTTAGAGGAGGATTTACGATTGAGTGAACATGAGGTTTATATGAACTTAGCCATAAATAATGCTGCTGCGATGAAAGGACAGACTGTACCAAACCCATTGGTAGGTGCTGTAATTGTCAATCAAAACCGTATTGTAGGAGTAGGAGCACATTTAAAAGCAGGTGGTCCGCATGCTGAAATACATGCTCTCAATATGGCGGGTGATCTAGCAAAGGGAGGCACAATGTATGTTACCCTTGAACCTTGTTCACATCACGGTCGAACAGGTCCATGTGCAGTTGCGATTGTAGAAGCCGGTATCAAAAAAGTAGTTGTTGCAACTCTTGATCCAAATCCCCTTGTTGCAGGGAATGGAATAAAGATCTTAAAAGATGCCGATATAGATGTGACTGTTGGTGTTTGTGAAGAAGAATCCATTATGATGAACGAAGTATTTAATAAATTTATTACAACAAAGATCCCGTTTATCACGATGAAATCTGCTACAACATTAGATGGCAAAATTTCTTCTTATACATCTGATAGTAAATGGATCACATCAGAGGAAGCGAGAAAAGATGTTCATCAATTAAGACATGAGCATGCCGGAATATTAGTAGGAGTTCAGACTGTCATGAAGGATGACCCTGAATTAACAACGAGAATTGAACATGGGAGAAATCCTGTACGCATCATTCTTGACAGTCGCTTAACGACACCGCTTCATTCTAAAATAGTGACTGACCAAAAGGCTGAAACATGGATCTTCACATCCCAAAGCTTTTCTCAATCTGCTAAGGACCAATTGGAAGTTTTAGGAGTAAATGTATTTATTACTTCAGGTGTTGAGCTGGTTGATTTACATGATACAGTCAGAATACTTGGTGAAAAAGGTGTCTCTTCTGTCCTGATTGAAGGTGGAGGAGAAGTGAATGCATCTTTTCTAGCTAAGCAATTAGTTGATAAGATCGTATTATATATAGCTCCTAAGATGATTGGAGGAAAAGGTGCCCCAGGCTTCATCGGTGGTCTCGGGATTGAAAAGATGTCAGATGCTATTACTATTAATCATCTAGATATAATGAAGATAGGAAATGATTTTAAGTTTACAGGTTATCCGAGTTATAAATAAAGGTTGTATTCGGAAAGATTGTTGCTTAAGTATATTATTTTAACTTTATAGTGAATTGGAATGTCTGGAGCGCAATGGAACGAACGACTTTTTAACCTGGAAAATCAAAGTTTGTAAAAACAGCCTAAATAAAAAAGGGATGATGTCAAACAATATTGGCATCATCCTTTTTAACATCAATCTCTGGTTGTGTAAAATGGAGGAATAGGTTAAAATGAAAATATAAAACCAAGTAAACTTATAAGAATAATTAAAATTAAGTATTTAAATAGTAAACCTGAGGATCTTGTAAATATCTAGGTAATATTAGAAGAATTAAGGAGGCGGTTTATTATGAATAACGAATTGCATCCCGTTCTTTCAGGAGCGGAAAGTTTATTTTTCAAAGGAAATGAAACAGGAATTGTTTTATGCCATGGTTTCAATGGTACACCGCAGAGTATGGAATATATAGGAAAAAGCCTTGCTGAATATGGCTATACAGTCTCTATTCCCCGATTAAAGGGACATGGTACTCATGTGAAAGATATGGAATCGAGTACATATGAGGAATGGATTGAAAATCTTCAGAAAGCCCATGAAACATTAAAGCAAACCTGTGAAAGGGTGTATATAGTAGGGCAATCAATGGGAGGAGCTTTAACACTTCAAGTAGCTTTAAGACAGAATGTAGATGGCATCTTCCTCATAAATGCCGCTGTTACAGATGTTGCATACAATGAGTATCGATATGAAAATACATTGAGCATGATTGAAGAAGGTCATCCTGATATAAAAAAACATGCTGTACATGAAATTACGTATGATCAAGTCCCGTTAAAAGCTATTCATCAATTGCTTGATTTAATGGATCATACAAAAAATAAATTGAAACATATATCAATTCCAACTATCATTTTTAAGTCGAAAATTGATCATGTTGTTTCACCAACAAATTCTGATTATATATTTAACAACATCTCTTCTTCTGAAAAGTTGCTAATTGAATTGAAAAATTCATACCATGTTGCTTCAATGGATTATGATGCACCATTAATTGTGGATAACATTCATGAATCTATTACAAACCTTAACAAAGATCGCCTATTTCAAGTGGTTGGTAGTAGTTCCTTTTAATAATAGTATGTGGATAACATAGGTACTTACCAACAGGTTATCCACATATTAACTGAATTATCAACAATTTTGTAAACACTTTCAATGTTTACGGATTTTATTATTGAGGTTTCGATCCTTTCTGGCAATCTCACTGGAATCGCTTGCATTTTAATTCGTTTTATGAAAAATAAATGTTATAATCTGTAATTATCTACTAAACTTATTAAAGAGGGATTTTATGACATTACACATTCGTAGAATGAATGAAGGAGATATAGAGCAAGTACAACGTGTTGCGAAGTCAAGCTGGCATAGTACATATAAGGGAATTATACCTGAACATATACAGGAAAGTTTTGTTAATATTGCATATTCAGATGAGATGTTAATGAAGAGATTAACGGAAACACTTTTTCTTGTTGCTGAGCAAGAAAGTAATATTATTGGTTTTGCAAATTTCACTCCTCTTAAGGATGAAAAAAAGGTTGAACTTGGAGCTATTTATTTATATGAGGAATACCAGGGTAATGGAATTGGCACAGAGCTTTTAAAGACAGGTCTAGAGAAGTTGCAGTATTTAAAGAAAATGTACGTAAACGTGGAGAAAGATAATCAAAGTGCTGTAAACTTTTATAAATCAAAAGGATTTATGATAGAAACAGAATATGATGATGTGTTTGACGGGCATACATTAAAAACAGTCAGGATGATGCTGGAAAAATAAATGCTGAGCCTGGTGTGTGTAAAAACAAGAGAAAAGGATAAGCGTACAATCACTGCTTATCCTTTGAGAGCCTTAACCGATGTGATTATGAAAATTGTTTGGTAGCTTCAGGCTTTACTGATTGTGTTACTTTGTCACTCCTGGAAATATAACTATGTAATACCATACCGATCATAACTAATGCCATCCCGAAGAGGGAAAGAGAGGTTGGCAAAGCTGCTCCTAAGAAAAGGATTTCACCTAATAAAACAAAAAGTACTTGAATCGACTGAGTTGCCTCGACTGCTGCAAGCTGTGCCATATTATGCTGTACCATATTCGTAGCTTGAAAGAATAGTAAAGTTGCGATTAAGCCTGAACATATGGCTACCCAAAAGGATTGGATCGTTTGTGTTTTTGTCGGCAGACCTGTTGTGGATAAAGCAAAGATGGCGAAAATAATCCATAAAGGCAAGCTGCCTAATGTCATTCCTAAAACACGCTGAAATACATCTAATCTTCCATCACAAAGTGCCATCATTTTGCGGTTTCCAAGCGGATAGGCAAATGATGCAATGAGAACTGGGATGATAGTTAGTAATACAGGTTTTAGTGATAAATGACTGGCATGTTCATATTGCATTACAGCAACACCTAGAAGAATGATCATTGACATGCTCAGTCCTTTAATAGGGATTTGTCCCCGAACTTTTAAAGGGCCATTTGCCGTTTGAATTTCCTTGAAAAAGAGCGGAGCAAGAAGTGAGCCTGAAAGGATTGTCATCTGCCAAGTTGCCGCAATTAACCAACCAGGTCCGAATGCACCTGCAAAACAGATCGGAGCATAAAATAAACCAAATCCCACTGTACCCCATAATAGCCATTGAACCGGATGTTTTTTCATTTCCTTCATAAGCGGAGACCATTTTTTTGTCCCTATGACAAAAAGAATAAGAAAAGGGAGCATGAAAAAATACCTCAAGGATGAACTCCATAACCAACTTCCTCCGGATAGCTCCATAGAACGATTTAAGACAAATGTAAAGGCAAAAAAGAAGGAAGAACAAACGCCCAGTAGGATAGCTCTCAAAGTAAACACCCCCAATGATATAATTTACAATTTAATGGTAAGAGATTGATCATACTATAACATATTAACAATATAAAGTGTGATTTTTCTGTATTGTTCAAAAGTTCCTGCAGAAATATAATGAAACTAACAATAATCTTGTAATGGAGAGTGAAATGGATAATGAAAAAAAATCTGCAGTACCCCATCGGCGAATTTGTACCTCCGGAAAATGTTACTAAAAAGGATTTAGAAGGGTGGATCGATACAATAGAAGGGGCTCCTGAACAACTAAGGAAGGTCCTTGATTCACTGCCGGTATCGTTAGTAGATACTTCTTATCGACCTGGAGGATGGACCGTAAGACAAATTGTCCATCATCTTGCTGATAGTCATATGAACAGCTATATACGGTTTAAGTTGGCTCTTACAGAAAATGGCCCTACTATAAAAGCATATGATGAAAAGGCTTGGGCTAATTTACCAGATTGCCAGACTTCAATAGATGTATCCCTGCAGTTGTTGGAATCTCTCCACAAACGCTGGTGTCATCTCTTAAAGTCTATGTCATTATCAGACTTTGAAAAGACTTTTTATCACCCTGAAACAAGGCAAGATGTTAAGCTGGCAACAAATATTGCATTATATGCATGGCATAGTAAACATCATATCGAACATATTAAATTAGTTTTGGTTCATTAAATAGCCGCAGCATTCTCTTTTTAGGGAATGTTCTTTTTTGAAAAAATATAATATTAAATATTGAAAGAGAAACTAAAAAACATAGCCTACATAAACTGGGATTTTCCTGAATATGATGTACAAGCATACATAATTAAATGGTTACATCAGATACTGGAGGTTTGGATGTTGAGTAGTTTATTTAGCTATGTTTTTCTAGGTGTATCTTTAGCAGCACCAATCGGCCCTGTTAATGCAGGTCAAATTGATCGGGGGATAAAAGGCGGGTTTTTCCATGCCTGGATGTTTGGACTTGGAGCTACAACAGCTGATGTCGTGTACATGTTTTTAGTATACCTGGGCTTTGTTAATATTCTTCAAATCTCTATTGTGCAAACTTTTTTATGGTTATTTGGATTTTTTGTCTTGGTGTATACAGGAATTGAAAGTCTACTATCTGCTAAAAAACATATGATGATCAATGGAAGAGGAAGTGTAAGTTACATAAAATCATATTTTTCCGGTTTTTTTATGTCCTTACTTAATCCGTTGAGTATCTTATTTTGGATTGGGATATATGGATCTATTTTAGCAAACACCGTGGTAACTGAAGGTGCTGCACATTTTATTTTTTATTCTGCAGCTATTCTCTGTGGTGTATTATTATGGGATTTCATGATGGCGATTCTTTCAAGTTTTTTGAGAAAGTATTTAACACATACATTACTTGCGGCTATTTCAGTTATTTCAGGAATTTCGTTAATTTTGTTCGGTTTGTATTTTGGTTATCAAGGAATAAACGCCTTATTTTGATTTCAAGTGAATTGTGTTTATGAAGGAATGAATAGGGTTATTGATTAGGGACCGAAGTTGGGAGAAAGAGGTGCCGAAATTGATAAAATCCTTCAAAAAACAATTTAGTGTTCCAAAAGGATACTTAGGGAAAATTGCTGGAAACATCATGGCATTAGAAAATAAACGCTTAAACAATTGGACCTTATCGTTATTGAATATAAACAATAAAGGTTATGTTCTTGAAGTGGGGTATGGACCCGGCGTGTGTATGAAGAAAATCCTTCAAAATTATTCCCAAGTGACTATACATGGAATTGACGTTTCTGAAACAATGAAAGAGCAGGCTGAACATAGATTAAAAGAGTTTATCGAAGATGAAAGAGCAAAGGTTTTGGTTGGTGATATAGAAATGGCAGATCTGCCAAATGATCGTTACAACAAGGTACTCTCAGTTAATAACTACACCATTTGGAAGCATCCGAAAAAGGGACTAGAGCGGTTGTATAAATCGATGAAGGAAAATGGACAGATTGCTATTACCATGCAGCCAAGAGAAGAAAATGCAAGTACAATAAAAACAAGAATGTTTGCAAATCAAATTTACCAGGACTTATGTGATTGTGGATTTAAAGATGTGAATATCTGTTATAAGCGGCTTTATCCAATCCTTGCCGTTTGTGTGACGGCAACAAAGGTATAAAAAACAGGTAAGAAAGTATAAAATTTTGTACTTAGTGTGGTGTCTAGCTCCAGCGCCTAGTCCCTCGAGGTCATAAGGCAATTTGGAATTGAAGGCAAAGAACGCCCTTTATTCCAAATCGCCTTAT
Source organism: Metabacillus niabensis (assembly GCF_020524345.1). Classification (GTDB taxonomy): domain Bacteria; phylum Bacillota; class Bacilli; order Bacillales; family Bacillaceae; genus Metabacillus; species Metabacillus niabensis_B. The sequence continues at coordinate 25,370 of NZ_JAIVLH010000027.1, read as the reverse complement.
GCTTGTCGGGACTGATCAAGGCGCTTACGCTTTTCTTAATAAAGAACTGACCAATCCTATTAGGATACCTAAACACGCACCACCTGCGACTTCAGCCGGCTGGTGACCAAGAAGTTCATTTAATTCTTTTTCTTGTTTTACATGAAAAAGACCAGGCATATGTCCGGATAAAAGCTCTATATCTGCATCAAGATCGTTAACGATCTTTGCAATCTCACCTGTATGTCTTCTTATTCCTTGTGCATCATACATGACAATAATTCCAAAAATAACTGCTAAAGCTGTTTCAACAGAGTGTATACCTTTTTTAGTTGCAACATATGTTGCGAGGGCTGATACTCCTGCTGAATGTGAGCTGGGCATTCCGCCTGTTTGGAAGATTGGCCGCCAATCCCAAACATCATTCTCTTTTTTGTGTGTAAATATTTTAAGACCCTGTGCAATTCCAATCGCTGAAAGAGCGGTCCAAATTCCTCGATTCATATCCCTCACCTCTATGTGAGTAGTGTTTATCAAAATGAAAACAATATGCACAGGGAAAAAGAAAACGTTTAAAGAAGTAGAGATATTGAGGTAAAAAAACATAGGTAGTTACCTATGTTTGTTCAGAAGTAATCCATTTTGTTAATAAAGGTGGTTTATACGTACGGAATTTATTGATAAGTTCTTGTGGATCCTGTTCGACGATCACCATGGAATGATATTCAGGCTTTAAAAATTCTTCTTGAATCATATGACTGAAGAATGCCAACAGTTTATCATAGTATTGATTGGCGTTAATCATTCCGATTGGTTTTTGATGCTCCCCTAGTTGAGCCCATGTGTATACTTCAAAAAATTCTTCCATAGTACCGGGACCCCCAGGTAGCACAATGAATCCATCCGAGAGCTGTTCCATTTTTGCTTTGCGTTCATGCATGGTATTGACAACAATTAACTCTGTTAAGTTTGTATGTGCAAGTTCCCTTTCCATTAACATTTTTGGAATGATTCCAATAACCTCTCCACCAGCTTGGAGAGCTGCGTTAGCTACTGAGCCCATAACCCCGAGTTTAGAACCGCCGTAGACAAGAGTAATTCCTTCTTTGGCTAAATGGCTTCCGAGTTTTTCTGCTGCTTCTAAATATAAAGAAGAAGCACCCGGACTTGATCCGCAAAAAACACTAATTCGCTTCATTTTTCTTCCCTCCATTTCTAAAAAGCTAAGACACCTTTTAGTTCAATTCCTTTGTTTAAGAAACTACTTACTCTCTAGTTTAGATTGTTTTTAGCAAGATGAACATAATGTTTACACCTTTTTTATAATAAATATGAACAACCTTTCGTTCTTATATCAATTTGATGATGTTTACATAATTTTCAAGTATAAGTGGGAAGTTAGAAGCGTACTTATGTATTTTAGGAGAGATGCAAAAATGACGTTAGGATTGAAATGGTTTGTTATGGATTCACTTCAGTCGTATATACAGGAAAATGAATTAGTGAGTGCTGTTGATTTTTATTATGAAAACCTAAAGGAAATAAAAGGTAAAGTCCTTGAATTAGGTCAGAATCATTTGCATTTGCTTCCGCAATTTATCGCTCGTGGCTTGAAGATGGAAGGTGTCATTGATTCTGAAACTGGAAAAAAAGATTGCTATGAAAAATGTAAAGAGATTAGTCTGTCTCCAAAATTACTGCAAGCTATGCTTCCTAATTTCAAAACAGCCTCGTTATATGAAGCGGTCATCCTTCCTTTTGGAGTTGTGTCTTCAAAGTCAAGAAGAGTTGATGCAATAAAAATAGTGAAAAATAGTTATGATCATTTAAAAGAGAACGGCATCTTCATTGTTGATCTTTTTTTACAAAGTGAATTTTCGGTTCTGCAAGCGGAAAACTTAGTTCTTGAAAAAAATGATAACTTGTTTGTTGGAGAATCCAAACTTGTGAAGCTGGACTTAATCGAACAAAAAGCCACATATACCTTAACGATTGAACATTGGAAAGAAGGAAAAAGCCCATATAAGGAAAGTAAGGTTCAAACATATACATGGTTTGGAATTAAGGAATTTAAGTTAATTCTTGAGAGAATAGGCTTTTCATCTGTAACAGTTTATGCAGATTACTCCAGTAGTAAAAGTGATTTATCAGAAGGAAAGGTGTTTACATTTTTGGCACAAAAATAAAGGCAAACCTCCTCGGAAAATTCTTATCTAAACAGGTGTCACCCTATAAAATGAGGGCTATATACGGATTATATAGTGGCAATAACGAGTTTTCCCGAAAACTTATTACATAAAAAAGGAATCAGTAATAACAATTTTGCCCTAAAGTGATAAAATAAGAATGATGAAAGAACTGAGGAGGATAATCCAGATGAAAATGAAATTAGGTCTTATCTATGGTGGGAAGTCTGCAGAGCATAATGTTTCCCTGCAAACGGCCTTAGCTGTTATAAATGCGTTGGATATGAGTAAATTCGATATACATCCTATATATATTAAAGAAGATGGAGAATGGGTAAGAGGTAAGGCATTAAATGAGCCTGTCAAGGAAGTGAGTTCATTAAGACTCCAGGGAAATGGAGATGTTGTTTCGCCTGTTTCTCTTAATTCGGATTTATTTCCTGCAACTGTAGCAGAACAAGATAAAATTGATGTCATCTTCCCGCTTTTGCATGGACCAAATGGTGAAGATGGAACAGTTCAAGGGCTTCTTGAGTTATTAAACATTCCATACGTAGGGAACGGTGTATTAGCATCTGCGGCAGGAATGGATAAGGTTGTCATGAAGAACCTCTTTGCTCAGGCAGGCTTAGCACAGGCAGACTATGTATCTTTTATTAAAAGTGATTATGATCAGTCACCTGAAACTGCTTGTGAAGAGATTGAAAAAAGACTTGGATACCCATGCTTTGTAAAGCCTGCTAATCTTGGCTCAAGTGTCGGGATTAATAAATGTCAGGATCGTCCTTCATTAGAGGCGGCAATTAAAGAAGCATTTGAATATGATCGCAAGGTTATTATTGAAGAAGCAATTACAGGTAGAGAAATAGAAATTGCTGTAATCGGAAACGATCAACCTCAATGTTCAGTTGTGGGTGAAATTGCTCCGAAAAAAGAGTTCTATGATTATAAAGCGAAGTATGAAGATGGCGATACAGATTTAATCATTCCGGGAAATGTGACAGATACAGAGTATGAAATGATTAAAGAAATGGCGATTGCATCCTTTAAAGCTATAGATGGTTCAGGTCTGGTTCGTGCAGACTTTTTCCTAACAGAGGATGGTAGAGCATTAATAAATGAAGTGAATACTATGCCGGGGTTTACTCCATATAGTATGTTCCCGCTAATGTGGAAACACACGGGACTAGAATATGCACAACTCATTGAAAAGTTAGTAGATCTTGCATTAGAACGTTATGAGCAAAAACAACTCATTAAACATTCTTTCTAAAGTAAAAAAGCGTTTATATAAGATGAATGAGGGGAACTGAATAAAGCACCAGTCAGTTCCTTTTTCCATTTAACAAAATAGGAGTGGGGATATGATTAAAAGATCGTTGCTTGAAATAGAAAAAATGGTCGATGGATATGGTTTGGCGGAAGAATATAAGAACCTTTACATCTCAGGTGTTACAACAGATTCCCGTCAGGTTGAAAAAGAAAGCTTGTTCATTCCACTTGTGGGGGATATTTATAATGGTCATGAGTTTGGAGAAAAGGCATTAAAAGATGGAGCGGCAGCAGTGCTTTGGCAAAAGTCGGAGAAGAATCCACCAAAAGATGCCCCGGTAATTTTTGTTGAGAATACACTTACAGCGTTGCAGACGCTTGCGAAATCGTACATGAACCAACTGCAAGTAAAAGTTGTTGGAATCACCGGCAGTAATGGAAAAACAACAACAAAGGATATGGTGGCATCTCTATTAGAAACCACATATAACGTACATAAAACAAAAGGTAATTTCAATAATCATATTGGATTGCCATTAACTGTATTAAGCATGAGTGAAGAAACTGAAGTGGCTGTACTGGAAATGGGCATGAGTGGCAGAGGTGAAATAGAGCTTTTATCAAAAATTGCTCATCCAGATGTAGCGGTAATTACAAATATTGGTGAATCACATTTAATGGATCTAGGCTCAAGAGAAGGAATTGCAGAAGCAAAACTGGAAATTACAAAAGGATTAAAAAGAGATGGCTTGTTCATTTATCATGGAGACGAACCTTTATTACAGGAAAGAGTATCAGACTTGTCGTTAAAAACAGCTACATTTGGTGAAAAGTCAACAAATGAATATTACCCGGCAGAGATCACCCAGGAGCTAACTGGTACATCATTTAAAGTGGAAAATGAGGAATACTTTATTCCAGTCCTAGGAAAACATAATGTATGGAATGCATTAGCTGCATATGCTGTTGCTGAACATTTAGGTGTAAATAAGGAAAAGATTAAGGCAGGCTTTTTGTCGATTAAGGTTACGGGTATGCGCTTGGAATTAATTGAGGCAAAAAGTGGTGCGTCTATCATTAATGATGCATATAATGCCAGCCCTACTTCAATGAAGGCAGCAATTGACTTAATTGAAAACCTAAATGGATTTGAGCAAAAGTTTGTTGTTCTTGGCGATATGTTGGAACTGGGTGAGGAAGAAAAAGAATATCATCGTGAGGTGGGGAGAGCGATCAAGCAAAATAACATCTCACATATCTTTACCTTTGGACGTTTAGGTGCAGAAATAGCTGCAGGGGCAAAAGAAAATTTTGCTCAAGAATTTGTACATCATTTTGAAGAGAAAAGTGCATTGATTACATTGTTAAAGTCACTCGTCCAAAAGAATGATGTTGTGCTTGTGAAAGCATCAAGAGGGATGAAACTTGAAGAGGTAGTGAACGCTCTTATTACTTGATATTTTCCTATTGGGAACTAATGAATATGAATTTTCTGATACCGTTCAAAGGAGGCTTTTAATTCTATGAAAGGCTGTCTATTTATTCATGGTTTTACTGGCGCCCCTTATGAGGTTGAGCCGTTAGCGAGCTATATTAAAGAAAAAACAGGCTGGGTTGTTAAGGTGCCAACCCTGCCTGGACATGGTGTAACTCTTTCCTTAAAGGGGCATACATATATGGAATGGATTACATATGCTGAACAAGAGCTTTTAACCTTAATGGATGAGGTGGATGAGGTATATGTAATTGGTTTTTCAATGGGAGGGATCATTGCCTCTTATTTAGCAGCTAATTATAATATCCAAAAGTTGGTTTTGCTTAGTGCCGCAGCATATTATGTAAATCCAAAACAAATCTTCCTTGATTCAAAAGAAATGATAAAAGATTTAATGAATGGGAATATTAAAGATAATGAGCTGTTTAACCGGTATAAAATGAAAATCATGCATACACCAATTAAAGCTACTTTTGAATTTCAAAAACTTGTGAAGAAAGTAAAGCCTTATTTTCAGTATCTCAACATACCGGTTTTGATTATTCAGGGTGAGTGTGACGGAATTGTACCGGTGAAAAGTGCTTATTATTTATATAACAGCATTCCTTCAAAACAAAAAAAGCTACACTTATTACCGTGTTCAAAGCATCACGTTTGTCACGGAGATGATTATGAAGACCTAAAAAACTATGTAGAAGAATTTCTATATAAAGAAGATAAAGTACTAACACAATGATCTTTTAGGTCTTTTGTAAGGTGTATATTAAACAGATTTTGTTTTACTGGTTTTGACATTAAGTTGAAATACATTACTGGTAGTGGTATGATTACATTTAAAGTGTTTGCGGGCTTTAAATAAGGTAAACTGCTGCCCTTCGTTAATAAAGGGCATTTTTTCTTGCAAATAATCAGAACGGTTTAACATGTATAAGGAAAACTTTGTTCATTAAGATATAACATGTTTTCTAACACACCTGACTGTTTTTTCATGATGACACAACAGTTGATAATCTTTTTTTATACTATCAATATGCATATAGCGTATGGAAGATAGTATAAGAAGAACGAAGGCTTTCGCCATTAGAACTTGTCGATAAGCCAAGTTTTTCTAATGTTTCTGGTAGTGACCAGAGATTAGGATTGAATATAAACATCGTTTCATTATGAAGACGATTTTGGATTACCTATAAGGTCTGTAAATATTTACAGCAAACGATATAGAAGGAGTATGAATACATTGACAATAACGTTTCAAGATTTAGGTTTAAGTTCGTCATTGATGGAATCTATTAGCAAAATGGGGTTTGAAGAACCTTCACCAATTCAAGCCCAAACCATTCCATTAGCCTTGCAGAAGAAGGATGTTATCGGGCAAGCGCAAACGGGAACTGGAAAAACAGCCGCATTTGGTATCCCTCTTATTGAGAAAATTGATGTGAAAAATAACAGCATACAAGCTGTTGTTGTTGCTCCTACACGTGAATTAGCGATTCAAGTTTCAGAAGAACTATATAAAATTGGTTATCATAAACGCTCTCGAGTTCTTTCAATTTATGGTGGTCAGGATATTAACAGACAAATTCGTTCTCTTAAGAAAAATCCTCACATCATTGTTGGAACGCCTGGTCGTTTACTTGACCATATTAATCGTAAAACCATTCGCTTAAACAACGTTCATACGATGGTATTAGATGAAGCAGATGAAATGTTAAACATGGGATTCATTGAAGATATTGAATCAATCCTTTCAAATGTACCAGATGAGCGTCAAACATTACTTTTCTCAGCTACAATGCCTGACCCGATTCGTCGTATTGCAGAAAAGTTTATGACAGAGCCTGAGCTTGTAAAAGTAAAAGCGAAGGAAATGACAGTTCCGAATATTACTCAATATTATTTAGAGGCACAGGAAAGAAAGAAATTTGATATCTTAACAAGACTACTTGATATCCAATCACCTGAGCTTGCCATTGTGTTTGGTCGTACAAAACGACGTGTTGATGAATTATCTGAAGCGTTAACTTTAAGAGGTTACACAGCAGAAGGAATTCACGGTGACTTAACACAGGCTAAACGTATGTCAACATTACGTAAGTTCAAAGAAGGTACGATAGAAGTTCTAGTTGCAACAGACGTTGCTGCGCGTGGATTAGATATCTCTGGTGTCACACATGTTTACAACTTTGATGTACCACAAGATCCGGAAAGTTATGTTCACCGTATTGGACGTACTGGTCGTGCAGGTAAAACAGGTATGGCGATGACGTTTGTGACACCAAGAGAATTGGATATTGTGAAAAATATCGAGCGCACAACAAAACGTAAAATGGAACGTATGAAGCCGCCGACTCTTGATGAAGCAATTGAAAGTCAACAACAGATGACAGTTGAAAAAATGCGCTCAATTATTGAAAACGATAATTTATCTTTCTACAAGCGTACTGCTGAAGAGCTTTTAGAAGAGTTTGATGCACAAGTAGTTGTAGCTGCTGCCATCAAATACATGACAAAAGAGCCTAACTCTGTTGAAGTAAAATTAACGGAAGAAGCACCACTATACTCAAAATCCAAAAACAAAGGTCGTTCTTCTAGCAACAACAGAAGAAAAGGTGATTTCAACCGCAGAGATGGACAAAAAAACCGTTCATCATACGGAAGCCGTGACCGTAATAAAAGTGGCCAAGGTAACAAACAACGCCGCTACTCTAACTCAAAATAATAAGTTTAGGAAGACTGAATCGTGATTAAGATTCGGTCTTCTTTTTTTAATTTTATATGAACTAATAGTTGGGGAAGCTAAGGGAAAATGGATTAAAGAGGTGTAATGTAACATGACCATTATCCAATTAGGCTATGTAGCAATGAGTATGAATTTGCAAAATTGCTCTCCCTCTCAGACGATGACATTTGCCCAATTTCAAAAAATTAAAGACAGAGAAGCTGCTATTAAGAAACTTGAAAAAATTGCAATGTCAAATCTCTCAAATTGTCTGCGGTTATTAAAGCATAATATTGCTCATGACATTCACTTTTTTCGGTTTAGCTCAAAACTAATTCCTCTCGCTAATCATGAAGAACTGAGTGACTGGAAGTACATGAGAAACCTTAACGGACCACTAAAAGAAATAGCGGAGTTTATTGTTCAACACCCTATGCGAGTTGGGTTTCATCCGGATCATTTTGTTGTCTTGAATTCAACGAAACCGGAAATTATGAAAATGTCTGTCAAAACATTACATATGCATGAAATGCTTCTAAAGGGCATAGGGGTGAACCCTGAACACCGGTGTGTTATTCATATTGGTGGAGCTTATGACGATAAAATAAAAGCGTTAGAACAGTTTATTCATAACTGGGGGATCATTCCTGCTACCATACAAAGAATGCTTCTTTTTGAAAATGATGATACAACGTTTCATTTACAAGATGCCCTTTATTTATGTGAAAAGCTTGGAGTGCCTCAAGTGTTTGATTATCATCATCATTTAGCCTTCCATGAAGATCCGGAATGGGAGCAGCAGTGGGAGAGAGTTATTGGTACTTGGCAGGCATCACCATTACCGGTTAAAATGCATATTTCAAGTCCAAAAAATGAAAAAGATTTTAGAGCTCATGCTGATTATATAGATCCAAATATGTTTATGAAGTTCCTACATGTTGTAAAGGGAAGTGTTCAGCAAATTGACTGTATGATCGAAGCGAAACAAAAAGATAATGCTTTATTTCAATTGGTAACAGATTTACAATCGGAAAAAAGCATTGAATGGATCGATCAGTCATCTTTTAAAATACATTAAATCCCCTCTGAAGAATACAAGCTTACTGTGCTATAATAAAATGGGATAATTTTCTTTTTTTCTGTTATCAAAAAGCATGAGAAAAATAGTTAAAATTCAAGTTTTGAAGGTGAAGGAGAGAGTAGGTTGAGGAAACAACCGCAAAATCAGATTAGTCTAAGGGCGCTAACTGTGTGGAGATTTAGTGCTTTGATAAGTGCCGGACTATCATTTTTAATCTTGATTGGTCTGGGGATAGGTGCCTATTTTCTTGAGCTGTCGTACTGGTATACTGTTGGTGCAGCAGGGATATGGGTGATTTACTCAATTATTAGTGTATTTATAGTCCCAAAGGTCAGACATCGAGTATGGAGATATGAAGTTCATGAGCATGAAATTGATTTGCAATTTGGCCTCTTTATTATTAAGAGGGTGTTAATACCAATGGTAAGGGTTCAGCATGTAGATACCCACCAAGGGCCGCTTCTTAGAAAGTATAAATTAGCGTCAATTGAAATCTCAACAGCTGCTACAAAGCATGAAATACCTGCACTTGATCTTGCTGAGGCAGATCAGCTAAGAGATCATATCTCAAGGTTAGCAAGGGTGACAGATGATGATGTTTGAGCCGAAGAGAATTCATCCTGTAGGAATGATTTTAAGCTTTGCCAACACGATAAAATCATACATTATACCTGCAATTATCTTCTTTTTCGTTAGTAGTAATGAATCCTTCAATTTATATATCATTATTGGAGGATGTCTTCTGGTTTTATTCGTTGTGGTGACCAGTATTTTAGAATGGTGGAAATTCACCTATATCATTGAAGATGGAGAATTAAGGATTGAACATGGAATATTCGTTAAGAAAAAAAGATATATTCCAATTGAGAGAATTCAAACCATTAATATAAGCGCAGGAGTTATTCAGCAAATTTTCCGCTTGGTGAAGTTGCAAATTGAAACAGCCGGAAGCGGAATGGAAGCTGAAGTGAGTTTAACTGCTATTAAAAAACAAGAAGCAGATCGAATTCAGGAAGAAATATCCAACTATAAGCAGCTATCGAAGTTATCAATTTGTGAGGATGAACAAGGAGAAGTCCTACTTGATCAGCCAACCTATAAAATGACTACCAAAGATTTATTAGTTGCTGCTAGTACTTCCAGTGGAATCGGCGTCATAATCTCAGCAGTAGCTGCCTTCGTATCTCAATTTGATGAATTTATTCCGTATGATCAGATTATCGATCGTTTCGACTTTCTAACAAATGCTAGCATTACCCTCTATGCCATTTTAATTTTTATTGCTTTTTTTATCGCATGGATACTTAGTATCATAGGTGTAGTCTTAAAGTATGCTTATTTTACTGTCATGAAAGGTGAAGAAGAATTAAAAATCTCAAGAGGGATTTTTGAGAAACGACAAATTACCATTCCAACAAAGCGTATTCAAGCAGTCCAAATTGTTCAAAATCCTCTAAGACAGCTCTTAGGATACACCACAATTTATATTGAAAGTGCAGGAGGAAATTCAGGTGACGAAGGTCTTTCTACCATTTTATTCCCTGTTGTATCAAAGAAAAACGTTGAACAGCTTTTATTAGAGTTTCTACCTGATTTTAAACAACAAAGAGACTTGCATCGATTACCAAAGAGATCAATGATCCGCTATTGTTTCCGAAAGACAATACCCGCTCTTATCGTCATGATACCGGCAGCATATTTTCTTCAACCTTGGGGCTATGTATCCATCATTCTTTTACCTGTTGCTGCTTGGTGGGGATATGCTTCCTATAAGGATGCAGGATGGAATTATCACGGAGATCAATTAAATATTGTATTCCGTATCATATCCAAAACGCATGTGCTTGTTAATCGTAATCGACTACAGTCTATTAAGAGCAAAACAACGTATTTTCAAAAAAGGGCCTCCTTGGAAACCTTTGAGTGCACAATAAAGTCAGGACTGCTGGGACGCAATTTTACAGTTAAAGATCTTGATCAACAGGATGTAGAAAAGATCATAAACTGGTATTCTTATGAAAAAAGTAAATAGGTTAATTAAAGAAACAGACACAGCAATTGGCTGTGTCTGTTTCTACGAAAGCCTAAAGATTAAGCCTAAAAAAATAAGGATACTAAACAAAATCCAAATGATATGCTTAGGGCTGAAGTTAAGGCTGAATTTAGTTCGACTGTAGTTTGGGTTGTAAAAGGATTGGTGTGAAAATTGAGCTCTTTTCCTGATAACAAAGGGAGCAAATATAAATCCTCCAATCATTCCAAATATATGTGCAACAACATTAATATTTGAATTGAAAAAAGTCATAACAAGACCGATGACTAAGATGCTGATGATCATTTGCGAATTTGCTTGATCAATGAGCCCTTTTCTATAAACAATAATAAATAGATATACACCTAAAATGCCAAAAATAGCACCAGAGGCCCCTAAATGAGAATATTGAAGCGGTTCAATTATATACGTTGCTATATTGGCAACCATTCCAGAGACAATATAGATCAAAATGAATTTTGCTTTTCCCAGCATTCTCTCTAAAGCTGGCGCAAATAAGATAAGAGATATGGAATTAAAAAACAAATGAGCAAATCCAATATGCAGAAAGATGGGTGTAATAAGTCTCCAATACTCTCCGTTTGCTATCCCGGCATTATATCCCTCTAATAAACCTAATAAGATCTTGAGTTGAGGTATAGGTATCTGAAGTAGTAACCAAAATAAGATGTGAATACAAACAAGAACCGATACAACAGGGTATAATTGAAGAAACGTACGAAAGTTTTCAGATCTAGTAAACATCGTGTCCTCCTTGCAGTTATTTATTTTAAAGCTGGCAGGCAGATAGCTTTTTTTAAAACATGTAATATTAGTTTTATACTAACACGAATATGTACAAGATATGGCAATTAGTACTATTAATAGGTTTGGAAGGTGTTGTTATACATATGATAACAGGAATCGGCTTGGATATAATTGAACTTGACCGCATTAGAAGAATTGTAGAGCGCCAACCGGGCTTTATAAAGCGGATATTAACGATAAACGAAATTGAGAAGTTCGCAACACTTTCGAAAGAAAGAAAGGTTGAATTTTTAGCAGGGCGGTTTGCTGTCAAAGAGGCTTATTCAAAAGCATTGGGAACAGGAATAGGTGAGGAAATAGGATTTCAAGATATCGAGGTTAATAATGATGAAAAAGGAAAACCTTACATCAATATATTAAAAGAAACACCGGGAAACGCAAGTATTTTTGTTTCAATTACACATACGCGCCAATATGCAGCTGCTCAAGTTATTTTACAAGAGAGGTAAGGTAGTCCTTACTTCTTTTTTTCTTTTTCCTGGCTAGTCTGCATATTCGATAGTGTTGTCTCATATATTGGGTAATGCGATAGGGAAGACAAGTTGTTTTCATAGATATCATCTGTAAATAAACATGAGAGTTATGGGATGAGGTCTAGTGAACGTCCTTCCTGTATAACGTTATATGAGGCAAAGGGGTTGAAAAAGTTGAAAAAAAGCTTGGTGTTATTTTTAGTAGGGCTTTTAACAGTACTAGTTCTAGCGGGATGTGGGGAGAAATCACAGGCTGATGTTGTCCAAGCATTGGAAAAGAAGATTGAAGAAATGTCAGGTTACAAAGCAAAAGGAAAAATGACACTTCAAACTGGAAGTGAACCACAGGAGTATGAAATTGAAATTTGGCATAAAGGACCAACATACTACCGAGTAAATCTGAAAAATTCCCAAAAAGATCAAAGTCAGATGATCTTGCGTAATGATGAAGGTGTGTTCGTGTTAACTCCAGCACTTAATAAGAGTTTCCGATTCCAAAGCGATTGGCCACAAAACAGCAGTCAAGCATATCTCTTTGAATCATTAGTTAGTGATATTTTAAAGGACACAGAAGCGAAATTTAGTGCTGCTGAGGACAAATATGTATTTGAAACAAAAACAAATTACCAAAATAATAAAATGCTACCAGCACAAGAAATTACGTTCAACAAAAAAGATTTAGCGCCAACAATGGTGAAAGTTATGGATACTGACAGAAACCCATTAGTTGTTGTTGAATTTTCAAGCTTTGAATTCAATGCATCATTTGATGACAACTCATTTGATGTAGAAAAAAATATGTCGAGTGCTCAAATTGAAGTTCCGACAATGGCAACAGGTGACCGTGAGCCATTTGCTGTAAAGTATCCTTTAGAGCAACCAAACGGTGTTAAGCTTCTGGAGGAAACGGAAGTCGAAACTGATAATGGTAAACGAGTGATCTTAAGCTTTGGTGGAGAAAAATCATTCACGTTAATTCAAGAGACTGCAGAGATTGCGACACCGGCATCAGCTTCAGCATCAACATATGTTGATGGTTACCCTGCTGATTTAGGCTTTACAATCGGGGCGATGTCAGAGAATTCTTTAACATGGTCACATGATGGAGTAGATTATATGCTAGCCTCAGAAGATTTAACGGAAGAAGAAATGTTAATGGTTGCCCAATCTGTCCAAGGTCAAACAGCTAAGTAAAAAATCGGGTGGTCATCCACCCGATTTTTCTCTTCAATCTATCTCCCTCACATTTTACCACATGGACATTTTTACCCAATTTCCTCAAATTTTTCTCATCATTATTTGACATTACTGTCTCTTAATCGGGATAATCATTCTTAGAAGATAAGATGAGGAAGTGGAGTTATGCAAGTGGGTTTTTATCGTGATACATGGGTAGAAGTAAATCTGGATGCAATTGAACATAATGTTAGAAAGATGAAAAAACATATAGGTGAAAAAGTAAAACTAATTGCCGTTGTCAAAGCAAACGGTTATGGACATGGGGCAAAGCAAGTAGCTGAATCAGCACTTCATGCTGGTGCATCCATGCTGGCTGTTGCGTTTATAGATGAAGCAATATCCTTAAGGCAACAAGGGATTAAAGCTCCAATATTGGTGTTGGGGGCAATTCGTGCTGCTGATATTGAAATTGCTGGTAAGTTTAATCTTATTCTTACGTGCTATTCGATTGAATGGCTTAAAGAAGCAAGTGAGAATTGTGAGTCTCAGGAGATCCATCTTCATATTAAGGTTGATACAGGTATGGGACGCTTGGGGGTAAGGGAAGAGCATGAGTTGAAGGAAATAGTTGAGTTCGTTGATTCTTCACCATCCTTTCAAGTTACAGGGATCTTCACGCATTTTGCAACAGCTGACGAGGATGAACCATCATATTTTTTAACCCAATACGAAAGATTTCAGCAATTTCTATCAGTTATTGATCATGAACAATTACTTGTTCACTGTGCAAATAGTGCAACAGGACTAAAATTCCCTTCAAAATTATATAATGCAGTGAGACTAGGGATTTCAATGTATGGATTATCACCTTCAGTAGAAATGAAAAATAATCTTCCTTTTGCATTGGAAGAAGCTTTTAGTTTGCAAACGAAATTAGTTCATGTGAAAAAGGTGCCAAATGGAACAAAGATCAGCTATGGTGCCACTTATGAGACGCAGCAAGATGAATGGATTGGAACGTTGCCAATTGGATATGCTGATGGATGGATAAGAAAACTAAGAGACTCAGAAGTATTAATCGATGGTAAACGTTTGTCACTAGTAGGAAGAATTTGTATGGATCAGTGTATGGTAAGGCTACCTTACGAACTGCCTGTAGGTACTAAAGTAACGCTGATTGGTGAGCAAAAGGGACAAAAAATTTCAATAGATGAGGTTGCAAAGCGACTTGATACAATTAACTATGAGATTCCTTGTATGATCTCAACTCGTGTTCCTCGTACGTATCTGAAAGACAATCAAATTTCAGAACAAAGCAATCCTCTTTTAACTAATATGTCCAAGGAATCCTTACTTTTGAAATGTCTCCAAGATAATGAATAAATAAAATATACATGACGATAATAGAGAAGGGTAAACATTTAAGGGTAGTCATGACCCTTCTTTTGTATAAATATCAAGGATGCAGACCAAAGCACTTGCAGTTTTCTTTTTGTCTAGCTCTTGAGTACAGGGGCGTGCAAGTGCAGTTATAGCGACAGGAAGCGCGTTTATAACAGCCTCGAGTCATAAGTCAATTTGAAATTGAAGGCGAACGCCTTCTATTTCAAATCGCCTTATGCTTGTCGGGGCTGACCAAGGCGCTTCCGCTTTTCTTTATTAAAATGCTTTGCATCTCGTAAAGTAAATGTTATTATTAAATGTGGAATGAATATAATAGGATGGTAAGTTTGGTGGAGGTGTATGTTTGTGTCTGAATCCAGCGCAACAACAGAAATTTTAATTCAGTTACCTCAAGCATTAGTATCGGAATTGGATGGACTGGTGAAACAGGAGAACGGAAACAGAAACGAGCTTATTTATCAAGCGACAAAAATGTATATTAGAGAGCGTAAAAAACGTCAGATTCGTGAATCTATGCGACGTGGATACATGGAAATGGCAAAGATTAATTTAAACATTGCATCTGAAGCATTTTTGGCAGAATCTGAGGCTGACCATACCGTAGAACGCTTAGTAAGCGGGGGTTAATCATTTGATTGTTAAACGTGGCGACGTTTATTTTGCCGATCTTTCCCCTGTTGTAGGCTCTGAGCAAGGCGGAGTACGTCCAGTATTAATTATTCAAAATGATATTGGAAACCGCTTTAGTCCTACAGTCATTATAGCGGCAATTACGGCGCAAATTCAAAAAGCAAAATTGCCAACTCATGTTGAGATTGATGCGAAGCGTTACGGGTTTGAAAGGGATTCGGTTATCCTTCTTGAACAGATTCGAACGATTGATAAACAAAGACTGACTGACAAAATTACCCATCTTGATGATGAAATGATGGATAAAGTTGATGAAGCTTTACAAATAAGCTTAGGACTTATCGATTTTTAATGTATGTTAATAGATAATAGAGCTGCGAAACGAAAACAAAAGGGTGCCAATTAAAGCATCCTTTTTTGTATTATTAGAAAAGTTCTCTGTATAAAGATCGACAATATGTATGCACTTGCGTCTTATTTGCCCGAGGCTGATCAAGGCGCTTGCGCTTTTGTTCTTAGCGTATATCTTTTTTTTAACTTCTAATAACTGTATAATTGACATTGATGACATGACCGTAAATTTTTAAGGAGGAGTATCAGAAATATGAATCAAGCTTCTAATCCATTTTTGGCGTTTATTCAAGGTAATAGAGAAGAACTTATAGAAAAATGGGAATTAAAGATGAAAAAGGAAGATGATCAAAAGCTTTCATCTGTTATCTCAGACCAAACCTATACAAATATTTGCAATGAATATATTAATATATTATTACAGTCTTTTATGAATCCAGATGACGAAGAAGTCTTGAGTAAGATTAGTGACTTTTCTCAGAAAATCGTTCAGTTAGGATGGTCACTACGTTTCATTTCAACTAGTTTATCTGAAATGAGTCGGATCTTGTTTGAAATGATGACTGTGGATAAAACAGAAGAAGAAAAGATGAGCTTAGTATGGGCTTTCGATAAATGGATTGCACCAACCAATAGTGAAGTTCTTCATCACTATGCTTCATCGTGGGAGCGCACAGTTTCCCTTCAAAAGATAGCCCTTCAGGAATTGTCAGCACCTTTAATTCCTGTTTTTGATAATATTACTGTGATGCCTCTAGTAGGTACAATTGATACGGAGAGAGCAAAGCGCATTATGGAAAACCTTCTACAAGGGGTTGTTAAACATCGAGCTGAAGTCGTATTAATCGATATTACGGGTGTACCTGTTGTTGACACAATGGTAGCGCATCATATAATTCAAGCTTCTGAAGCTGTGAGATTAGTTGGAGCAAAGTGTTTATTAGTTGGTATCAGACCTGAGATAGCCCAAACAATTGTGAATTTGGGAATAGATCTAAGTCAGGTAATCACAAAGAACAGTTTGCAAAAGGGAATAGAATCGGCATTAGAAATAACAAATCGTCAAATTGTATCCTTGGGGGAATAGCAAATGAATCCTAGAATACCGATTTTAAAATTGTATAATTGTTTGCTCATATCAATCCAATGGGAGTTAGATGATCAAACAGCCCTTCAATTTCAAGAAGATTTACTTCACAAAATCCATGAAACGGGTGCTAATGGGGTAGTCATTGATCTTACTTCTGTAGATGTCATAGACTCCTTTATTGCTAAGGTTTTAGGTGATGTGATAAGTATGTCCAAATTAATGGGTGCAAAGGTTGTTTTAACAGGAATACAACCAGCGGTAGCCATTACATTGATCGAGTTAGGCATCCAGCTTGAGGATGTGCAAACAGCCTTGGATTTAGAAAAAGGTCTTGAAACATTACAGCGGGAGTTGGGGGAGTAAAGCATGGAAAACCAATCCTGTGTTAAAATTGTCACCGAATGGGACATTGTAGCAGCTCGACAACTAGGTCGGAATGTTGCTAAAGAGCTTGGATTTGGTACGGTTGATCAAGCGCGAATTACAACTGCTATTTCCGAGTTAGCTCGTAATATATATCTATATGCAGGACAAGGGGAAATGCGCATTGAACGCATTCAGGACCTTGGTAAAAAAGGTTTGAAAGTAATAGCCATTGATAGTGGACCCGGTATTCCTGATATACGTAAAGTTATGGAAGACGGCTTCTCAACCTCCGGGGGATTAGGAGCGGGATTACCAGGGGTAAAACGTTTAATGGATGACTTTGATATTTCTTCCTCTGTAGGTGAAGGAACAAATATTCAGGCGGTGAAATGGCTTCGGTAGGAGGGTGTAAATGGATTATCGCGATGTGCTTGAACCGAAATATCGGGAACTGCTTAGAAACTATTTAAATGAACAAACTGAAACTGCTTTATATCAAGGTCAAAAATTCAGTAGGAAGACGATTGAACATCAAATTCCACCTGAAGAGATTATTAGTACTCATCGGAAAGTATTACAAGAGCTTTTCCCGAATATACAAAAGGATGTTTTAGCTTCGTTAGACTTTTTGCTTGAGGTTATGATGGGTTATGGCCTTGCTTATCAGGAGCATCAAAGTTTACGGGATCAGCAACTTGAGATTCGATCTGAAATACAAATTGCTGCAAATGTTCAGCAAACTCTTTTGGAGACAACTGTACCTTGTATTCATTCATTAGATATTGGGGCAATTAGTGTCCCTGCTAAGCAAATGAATGGAGATTATCATCACTTTGTTCAAGATGATCAAGGAATTAGTATTGCAGTAGCAGATGTGATAGGAAAAGGTATTCCTGCCGCTTTGTGCATGTCGATGATTAAATATGCGATGGATAGCTTTCCTGAATCACGTAAAAATCCGAATCAAATCTTGGAAAATCTAAATCGTGTGGTTGAACGCAACGTTGATCCAAGCATGTTTATTACAATGTTTTACGGGATGTATAATATTGAAGATCATACGTTTACATATGCTTCAGCAGGACATGAGCCCGGCTTCTATTTTAAAGCTGATACACAAACCTTTGAAGATTTAGATGCGAAGGGGCTTGTTTTAGGTATAGATCAAAATTATAGATACCTGCAATACCAGGCCAAGGTAGAACCTGGTGATATGATTGTTTTATTATCAGATGGCGTAACAGAATCACGAACAGATGAAGGGTTTGTTGAAAGATCTGCGATTACAGATTTGATTACCCGATACAAAGATTTATCAGCTCAGGAAATGGTGGATAAAATTTACAGGCATTTTGAAAAGATGCAGGATTTCCAATTGAGAGATGATTTCACACTAATAATAATGAAAAGAATGGTTTAATGAAACTTTTTACGGGGTATGTAATAGCATAAAGATTCTTTTCGAGGTGATAACGGATGAATATAAAAGTTGATATAAATAATCTTGATGATCAGACGGTCGTATCAGTAGCTGGAGAAATTGACGCCTATACGGCACCTAAGTTACGGGAGGCAATTTTACCTTTAGCTGAAGAAGCGAATCCAAACATTACGATTAATTTGAAAGATGTATCTTATATGGATAGCACGGGCTTAGGAGTTTTCGTTGGGTTGTTAAAGAGTGTGAGAAAAAACAACGGTCAATTGAATTTGGTTGAGTTGTCGGATCGTTTGGAGCGCTTATTTACTATAACTGGACTAAATGACATCATTGATATATCTTCAAAATCAGAGGGTGGGGTACAATGAAGCAACTAGTAGATTATATAGAGATGAAGGTTCCGGCTAAACCAGAGTACGTAGGGATTATCCGTTTAACACTCTCTGGGATTGCTAGTAGAATGGGATATTCATATGATGAAATAGAAGATTTAAAGATTGCGACAAGTGAAGCTTGTACAAATGCTGTGCAACATGCTTATAAAAACAGTGAAGAAGGCGAAGTAGTAGTAGGCTTTGGTCTTTACGATGATCGTCTTGAAGTCATGATTGCTGATAATGGAAAAAGCTTTGACTTTGAAAAAACGAAAAACGAACTAGGTCCTTATTCTTCTACAAGCCCTGTTGATCAACTTCCAGAAGGAGGTTTAGGTCTCTATTTGATGGAAACGCTCATGGATGAAGTCCGTGTACTTGTTAATTCTGGAGTAACGGTCTTCATGGTCAAGTATTTAAGCGGGGAGCGAATTGATCATGGCACAACCATCTCAAAGTATGAAACTAACTAAAGAGCAGGTAATCGAGCTTATTCTTGAATTTCAACGAAATGAATGTGAAAAGGCTCAATTAGCACTCGTTGAACACTATACAGGATTAGTTGAAACCTTAGCGAAAAAATATTCTAAGGGGAAAAGTTTCCATGAAGATCTAAGACAAGTCGGAATGATTGGTCTATTAGGTGCGATTAGAAGATATGATCCATCTGTTGGTAAGCCGTTTGAGGCATTTGCTATCCCAACAATTATTGGAGAGATTAAGAGATTCTTACGGGATAAAACATGGAGTGTACATGTCCCTAGAAGAATTAAAGAGTTAGGACCGAAAATTAAAGCGGCAGTAGAACAGCTAACAAATGATAACCAACGTTCACCTAAGGTGCTGGAAATAGCGGAATACTTAGATGTGACAGAAGAAGAAGTTTTAGAAACAATGGAGATGGGCAAAAGCTATCAAGCCTTGTCTGTTGATCATTCAATTGAAGCGGATTCTGATGGGAGCACGGTTACAATCCTTGACATTGTAGGCTCTCAAGACCAGGGTTATGAGAAGGTAAATCAAAAACTTATGTTACAAAGTGTATTGCATGTTTTATCGGAAAGAGAAAAAGAAATCATCGAATGTACGTTTATCTTAAATAAAAGTCAAAAAGAAACTGGTGAGCAACTTGGCATATCACAAATGCATGTGTCGAGGTTGCAAAGGAGAGCTATTCAAAAACTGAGAGAAGCGCTTTCGAAAGACATGCCGCCGGAGCTAAATAGATGATTGTAAAAGAATTTAATGAACATGTTCATACATTGGCATTCCAATTACCTAAGGAAGGTAAAACCTGTTGTGGTGATAGCTTTTATATAAAAACAACAGATAACTTTATGATCTGTGCTTTAGCCGATGGTCTTGGAAGTGGTGAGCGAGCTAACGAATCTTCTGCTGCAATTAGCTCATTAGTAGAACAAAACTATGATGAAGATGTCGATACGTTGATGCGATTGTGCAATGATGAACTCAAGGATAAACGGGGAGCAACTGTTTCGATCTTAAAGGTCGATTTTCACACTAAAAGTTTTACGTATAGTTCTGTTGGTAATATTCGATTTATGCTCTATGGACCTTCAGGAGCATTTATTTATCCACTCCCTATTTTAGGCTATTTATCAGGTAAACCACAAAAATATCGAACACAAACATATTCCTATGAGATAGGTTCGAAGTTTATCATTTATACTGATGGCTTAGTATTGCCGGGGATAAAGGCATTATTGAATAAAGGAAATTCTGTTGAAGATCTATCACGACAACTTGACATATATACAAAAAAAAGAACTGATGATTTAACATACATAGTCGGCCAGCTGTTTTAATTATTGAATTAGCTGGTCGGCTTTTTTGTTTGGTAATGTGGTAGAAGGTAAAAATTGGTTCCTTTCATTGTGTTCCGGACACAAGGCCCGCCGGGGAGGAAGCCAAGCCTCATGGGTGACATATTTTATTAGCAGCAAAATATTTGGTAAAATGGTTTTAAGTGTTTTCAAGTATTTACTTAGAAAAGCAGATGTCTCGTTTGGAGGATTAAAAATGATAGAAAGACAAGAACGTATTATGAATCATATTAGCAAAGAGCTGGGAATCAATTTAAAACAGGTGTCTAATGTGATTTCACTTCTGGAAGAAGGAAATACAGTACCATTTATCGCAAGGTACCGAAAAGAACAAACAGGTGCTTTAGATGAAGTGCAAATTCGAGATATATCAGAAAAATGGACATATACTCAAAACCTAGAGAGCCGCAAAGAAGAAGTATTACGTCTAATTGATGAACAAGGAAAATTAACAGAACAACTTGCAGCTGAGATCCACTCATCAATGAAGCTCCAACAAGTTGAAGATCTATACAGACCTTATAAGCAAAAGAGAAGAACAAAGGCAACAGTTGCAAAGGAAAAAGGCTTAGAACCTTTAGCTGAATGGATATCTACATTGCCTAATCAAGGGAGTATAGAGCATAAAGCAGAGGATTTTCTTAATGAAGAAAAAGGAGTAACTTCTGTTGAAGAGGCCATTCAAGGAGCACAAGATATTATCGCCGAACAAATTTCTGATCAACCTAAGTACCGTCAATGGATACGGGATACAACATTTCGTAAAGGCCAAATCACTTCTTCTGCCAAAGATGAAGAGAAAGATGAAAAAAATGTATATGAAATGTATTACGAGTATGAAGAACCTATACATAAAATTGTCCCACATCGAATATTGGCGTTGAATCGTGGAGAAAAGGAAGAAGTCATTAGGGTTTCTATTCAGCCGCCTGCTGAACAAATTATTGAGTACCTTAAGAGAGAAGAACTTAAGCGAAAAACATCCATAGTTAATGAAGTGATGATAAGTGCGATTGAAGATGCATATAAAAGGTTAATTCAACCTTCTATTGAGAGAGAAATTAGAAAAGAATTGTCTGAGAAGGCAGAAGACCGTGCCATTCATATATTCTCAGAAAACCTCAGAAACTTACTCTTGCAACCTCCATTAAAAGGAAGAATGGTTCTTGGAGTCGACCCTGCTTATCGAACTGGATGTAAGTTAGCGGTTGTAGATGAGACAGGTAAAATGCTTCATATTGGTGTCGTTTATCCACACCCGCCAGTTAATAAGAAAGAGCAAGCAAAAGAAAAAGTTATGGATGTGTTAAAGACATATAGAATTGAAGTGGTAGCGATAGGGAATGGGACAGCTTCAAGAGAAACAGAGCAATTTATTGCTGATATATTAAAGGAATTGAACGGTGATACTTCGTATCTAATCGTAAATGAAGCGGGTGCAAGTGTTTACTCTGCGTCTGATCTTGCCAGAGAAGAGTTCCCGGATTTACAAGTTGAAGAACGAAGTGCTGTTTCCATTGCTAGAAGGTTACAAGATCCATTAGCTGAACTTGTTAAAATTGACCCCAAATCAGTCGGTGTTGGTCAGTATCAGCATGATGTTTCACAAAAGAAATTAAATGACTCTCTAACCTTTGTTGTTGAAACAGTTGTTAACCAGGTAGGTGTAAATGTAAATACGGCCTCACCTTCTCTTCTTCAATACGTGGCAGGACTAAGTAAAGCAGTTGCAAACAATGTTGTTAAGAAGAGAGAGGAATTGGGTAGATTTTCCAATCGAAAACAACTAAAGGATATTCCTAGATTAGGTGCAAAAACATTTGAACAATGTATAGGTTTCTTACGAGTAATCGATGGAGATCATCCTCTAGATCGAACAAGCATACATCCTGAACGATATGGTGAAGTAGAAAATCTTCTTAAAAAATTGGATGCATCACTATCAGATTTAGGAACTGAGGAACTTAGGGAGAAAATTAAAAACTTGAATATGAAGGAAGCGGCTGAAGCTCTTGGTGTGGGAGAGTTAACGTTAAAGGATATTTGTGACGCTCTTATTCGTCCGGAAAGAGATCCCCGTGACGAAATTTCTAAGCCGTTATTAAAAAAGGATGTCCTTAAGTTGGAAGATTTACAACAGGGCATGGAGTTACAAGGAACAGTAAGAAACGTTGTCGATTTTGGAGCGTTTGTTGATGTTGGTGTCAAACAGGATGGCCTTGTTCATATTTCAAAGTTAAGCAATTCTTTTGTGAAACATCCATTAGATATTGTTTCCGTAGGAGATGTTGTAACGGTCTGGGTTGATGATGTGGATTTCAAGAAAGGTCGTGTAGCTCTCACGATGGTAAATAAATAAGAATATAGAAGAAACACTGCTTTATGAGCAGTGTTTTTCTCTATAAAAGAACCAGCATTGATTGAGTAATTTTATTTGGTAACGATTTTTTTCTAAAAAGGCACGTTGCATTTGATTTTGTAACCATGATGGCATTGCTCATACCTCCTCAGCTATTATAATGGAGTATGGGTGTTTATAATGTATGCAGGTACAAGTTTGAGTGTTACTCGAAATGGGGGATTTTTTTGGATGATCTAATGCTGCAAAGTTTAGTTGAAGAAATATCAGTAACTTATTTTGAAAAAAAATTTAAACATAGAGCATATTTTAACAACCGTCTTAGAACAACTGGCGGAAGATACATGTTGCATAGTCATAACATTGATGTAAATCCTAAGTATTTTCAAGAGTACGGGCTAGATGAGGTGATTGGGATTATCAAACATGAATTATGCCATTATCATCTTCATTTAGAAGGTAAGGGGTATAAGCATGGTGATCAGGATTTTAAATTATTGTTAAAGAAAGTAGGCGCTCCGAGATTTTGCCGCTCATTAGGTAATGAAACAAAAGTTCAGAAAACATTTTTGATATATCGATGTAGAGATTGTCATCAAGAATATAAAAGAAAGAGAAGAGTGGATACGACAAGGCTTGTTTGTGGGAAATGCTCTGGAAAAATCTATCTTTACAGAAAGGGTTGACTCTAAAGTTGATACTGTGTTAAATTATAAAAGCCGTCGCTGGTAACGGTTGAAAATTGAATTTTTTAATAATCTAAGTCTTGACAGGACAAACCCTAATTAATATAATTAAGGAAGTCTGTAAGAAAATATTCCGCAGTAGCTCAGTGGTAGAGCTATCGGCTGTTAACCGATCGGTCGCAGGTTCGAATCCTGCCTGCGGAGCCATATGGGGAAGTACTCAAGTGGCTGAAGAGGCGCCCCTGCTAAGGGTGTAGGTCGCGTAAGCGGCGCGAGGGTTCAAATCCCTCCTTCTCCGCCATATTCATTTTGGCCCGTTGGTCAAGCGGTTAAGACACCGCCCTTTCACGGCGGTAACACGGGTTCGAATCCCGTACGGGTCATATCATATCACGAGTATACTAGGAAGTGGGTGCACTTGCGAAATCTAAAGCCCACCTCCTATTTATTTCTCGAAACTTAAAAAAATCCGGTCCGGTAGTTCAGTTGGTTAGAATGCCTGCCTGTCACGCAGGAGGTCGCGGGTTCGAGTCCCGTCCGGACCGCCATTTATTTCAAAAAAACATCTTGAAGTTCCTAGGTGGATATGATAGAATTTAATTCTTGTGATTTTAATGTTAATGGGCTATAGCCAAGCGGTAAGGCATCGCACTTTGACTGCGACATGCGTTGGTTCGAATCCAGCTAGCCCAGCCATTTTTTAGTTGAGAGTATTAAAAAGAGAAGAAATTATTTTTTTACATCTCAATATAAAATGAGCCATTAGCTCAGTTGGTAGAGCATCTGACTTTTAATCAGAGGGTCGAAGGTTCGAGTCCTTCATGGCTCACCATTTACACACCGTGCGGGTGTGGCGGAATTGGCAGACGCGCTAGACTTAGGATCTAGTGTCCTTGTGACGTGGGGGTTCAAGTCCCTTCACCCGCACCATTATTTAGTTTCGCGGTCGTGGCGGAATGGCAGACGCGCTAGGTTGAGGGCCTAGTGGGGGCGACCCCGTGGAGGTTCAAGTCCTCTCGGCCGCACCAAAAACATTTAAGTTTTTTGAAAAAAGAACTTGACTTTGATGTTTAAAGGTGTTACTATAGAAAAGTCGCTTGTTGATAATAAGATATTGCGCCCGTAGCTCAATTGGATAGAGCGTTTGACTACGGATCAAAAGGTTAGGGGTTCGACTCCTCTCGGGCGCGCCATAATACATTTACGGGAAGTAGCTCAGCTTGGTAGAGCACTTGGTTTGGGACCAAGGGGTCGCAGGTTCGAATCCTGTCTTCCCGACCAGACGTATCTCTTGCGGGTGTAGTTTAGTGGTAAAACCTCAGCCTTCCAAGCTGATGATGAGGGTTCGATTCCCTTCACCCGCTCCAATTTAAATGATCTTTGAAAACTAAACAAAACCAAGCGTGCCAACGTTAATTTCGATTAACAAAAACGTACTATATAGTACAAACTTTTATGAGCAATATCAAACACTTTATTGGAGAGTTTGATCCTGGCTCAGGACGAACGCTGGCGGCGTGCCTAATACATGCAAGTCGAGCGAATCTGAGGGAGCTTGCTCCCAAAGATTAGCGGCGGACG
>NZ_JAIVLH010000026.1 GCF_020524345.1 Metabacillus niabensis | reverse complement strand
ATTTGGTGATGATGGCGAAGAGGTCACACCCGTTCCCATGCCGAACACGGAAGTTAAGCTCTTCAGCGCCGATGGTAGTTGGGGGTTTCCCCCTGTGAGAGTAGGACGTTGCCAAGTAAGAAGAGGAAGAAAAGATCAGTAGAGATACTGGTCTTTTTTTGTATTAATAAAACTATAGCCAAGAGTCGAAGGTTATCCTGGAAATAACATTACACTTGTCCTTGCTATCTCAAAATACAAAAATCCTTAATGAAAAGGGAATATGTAAATGTAATATCTAAATGCTCTCTACAGAAGTAAAAAAATAAAATAAAAAAATTTTCAATAAAAGTGTTTGATGTTATACAATCGCGTATATATATAATAAAATATGTTTTATCTAATTGGGAGAAATGCATATGGAGTTGTGGGGAGATATTGATCAAGATACATATATTATGTTTTTTCGAATCTTTATTGCTGCAATCTTATGTGGAATTATAGGGTTAGAGCGTGAATTTAAGAGTCACCCTGCTGGTTTTAGAACTCATTTATTAGTAGGGATTGGTTCATGCTTAATGATGATTTTATCGCTTTACGGATTTGAAGATTATCTAAAAAATCATGATAATAGTCAGTTTGATCCAGCTAGAATTCCTTCCTATGTTATAAGCGGTATTGGATTTCTGGGTGGAGGAACCATATTAGTTAAAGGGGCTACAGTAAGAGGTCTAACTACTGCGGCTTCTATTTGGATTGTTGCAGGTTTAGGGTTGATTATTGGCTCTGGTATGTATATTTTAGCTGCGTTCACAACGATTATTGTTTTAATGTGTTTAATTTTCTTAAATAAACTTGAAGAATATATGAGTTCGAAAAAGACGCGCCGGAAAATGAAAGTCGTTGTTAATTCAAATCGAGCTACTGTAGATGAAATTATTAAAAAGTTAACATCGTATAAAATAAAAACAAATAAAGTTGTCATGACTTCTTGTAAAAAAGATAGAGATGGTACAGTTACCTTTTATTATCAATTTGATATAGATGTTGACGCTACCCAAAACGGAATTCTTGAAAAGGTCCTTATTGATATAAATGAAGTGGAAAAAATATATTAAAAAGGTTTTACAAACCTCAAATTTGGCAATATTTAAAATGAAACAGAAGAGTTGAAAAATTTTTCTGTTCGTTTTATAGTTAGATTATAGTCAAATATAGTCAAAGTCAGTGAGGGGGAGGTTGAGTGAGAAATATTTCAGACATTATTGAACAGTACTTAAAGAGTGTGCTGGACAGTAGTGGAAAAGAAATTGTTGAAATAAAGCGCAGTGAAATTGCAGATCGATTTCAATGTGTGCCTTCACAGATAAACTATGTTATTAATACAAGATTTACAATTGAAAGAGGTTACGTGGTTGAAAGTAAACGCGGTGGTGGTGGATATATCCGGATTATTAAAGTTCGTGCTGATAATCAAGCCCATCTGCTGGAACAGATTTTACGATTAATTAACCAAAGGCTATCACAGGCTGCTGCTGAAGATATTATCGGTAGATTAGTTACCGAAGAAGTTATTTCTTCTCGTGAAGCAAAACTTATGTTAAGTGTTATTGATCGTTCTGTTTTATATATTGAACTTCCCCACAGGGATGAATTAAGGGCAAGGATGGTAAAAGCCATGTTAACTTCATTGAAATATAAGTGAAAGTAGGGGAGACGGATGATTTGCCAGGAATGTAACGAAAGGCCGGCGACGTTTCACTTTACAAAAGTGATCAATGGTGAAAAAACAGAAGTTCATATTTGTGAACATTGTGCAAAAGAAAATAGTGATCTTTTTATGTTTAATACTAATACAGGTTTTTCACTGAATAATTTATTAACAGGCCTACTCAATATGGACCACGGTATTGCAAAGTCGGAAGAGCAAAATGTTTTTAAAACAGAAGAACTCCCACAATGTGATCGTTGTAAGATGACGTTTCACCAATTTAAAAAAGTAGGAAGGTTTGGCTGCTCTAACTGTTATTCTACATTTAAACATTATATCACTCCAATTCTTAAAAGGGTTCATGGTGGAAATACAGTTCATACCGGGAAAATACCTAAAAGAATTGGCGGTGATCTTCATGTTAGGAAAGAGATTGAACAATTAAAAAGTCAAATTCATACCTACATTGCTCAAGAAGAGTTTGAACAGGCTGCTAAAACCAGAGATCAAATTAGGTTACTTGAAAAGAAATTAAGCAGCTCCAATGAGGAGGGATCATAAGTATGTCACTCCAAAACTTTATGAATAAAGCAATGAGTGCCTGGATGAGTCAAGAAGGTCCTGATTCAGATATTGTGTTAAGCAGTCGTATTCGTTTAGCTCGAAATATTGAAAAGTATAAATTCCCTACACTTTCTACTAATGAAGAGTTACAAGATGTTCTAAATTTCTTTGAACACACATATGCAAATAAAACATTCCAAAATATTGGTCATTTGGAACTTCTAAAAATGAATGAGCTGCAACCAATTCAAAAGAGGGTGTTAGTAGAGAAGCATTTAATTAGTCCTAATCTTGCTGATCATTCCATTTATGGAGGTTGTTTACTTTCGGAAAATGAAGAAGTAAGTATTATGCTGAATGAAGAAGATCATATTCGAATTCAGTGTTTATTTCCGGGGTTACAGCTTGGAGAGGCATTGACTATGGCCAACCAATTAGATGACTGGATTGAAGAAGAAGTGAATTATGCGTTTGATGAACAAAGAGGTTATTTAACGAGTTGCCCTACAAATGTAGGTACAGGTCTAAGAGCCTCAGTCATGATGCATCTGCCTGCTCTTGTCCTAACGCAAAAAATTAATCGCATTATTCCAGCAATTAATCAATTAGGATTAGTTGTTAGAGGAATTTATGGTGAAGGTAGCGAAGCTATAGGGAATCTCTTTCAAATCTCAAATCAAATTACACTCGGTAAATCTGAAAAAGATATTGTAGAGGATTTAATAAGTGTTGTTCAACAATTGATTGACCAAGAGAGATCAACCCGTGAAGCCCTTTATCAATCCTCTCATACCCAACTTGAGGATCGGGTATATCGTTCTTTTGGAACCTTAGCATACAGCCGGATTATTGAATCAAATGAAACGGCAAAATGTTTGTCTGATGTTCGACTTGGAATTGATTTGGGTATTATTAAAGACATATCCAGAACAATCCTAAACGAACTTATGATTTTAACTCAACCAGGATTTTTACAGCAGTATTTTGGTGGACCATTACGTCCTAATGAAAGAGATATTCGACGGGCAGCACTCATTAGAGAGCGTCTAAATCTAGAAATGGATCGTAATAAACGGATGGAGGATGATGAATCATGATGTTTGGAAGATTTACAGAGCGCGCTCAAAAGGTATTAGCATTAGCACAAGAAGAAGCAGTTCGTTTAGGACATAATAATATTGGAACAGAGCATATTCTATTAGGTCTTGTAAGTGAAGGAGAAGGAATTGCTGCTAAAGCTTTGTTAGCATTAGGACTAGGGCCTGATAAAATTCAAAAAGAAGTAGAAGGCTTAATCGGAAGAGGTCAAGATGCATCACAAACAATCCACTATACACCAAGAGCAAAAAAGGTCATTGAGCTATCAATGGATGAAGCGAGAAAGCTGGGGCACTCATATGTTGGTACAGAACATATTCTTCTAGGTCTTATCCGTGAAGGAGAAGGAGTAGCAGCAAGAGTACTTAATAATTTAGGAGTAAGTTTAAATAAAGCGAGACAACAGGTTCTTCAATTACTAGGAAGTAATGAATCCTCAGCAAATCATCAAGGCGGAGGCATTACAAATGCCAATACACCAACTTTAGATAGTTTAGCCCGTGATTTAACAGCTATTGCTAGAGAAGGCAGCTTAGATCCGGTAATTGGAAGAAGCAAAGAAATACAACGTGTGATTGAAGTATTAAGTAGACGTACTAAGAATAACCCGGTATTAATTGGTGAGCCTGGAGTAGGTAAGACTGCCATCGCTGAAGGTTTAGCCCAACAGATTGTACAAAATGAAGTTCCTGAGATTTTAAGAGATAAACGAGTAATGACTTTAGATATGGGAACAGTTGTTGCCGGTACAAAATACCGAGGTGAGTTTGAAGATCGTCTTAAAAAGGTAATGGATGAAATCCGCCAAGCAGGAAACATTATCCTTTTTATTGATGAATTACACACATTAATTGGTGCCGGTGGTGCAGAGGGTGCAATAGATGCTTCGAATATCTTAAAACCTTCATTAGCAAGAGGTGAGTTGCAATGTATTGGTGCAACAACGCTTGATGAATATAGAAAATATATTGAAAAGGATGCAGCGTTAGAGCGTAGATTCCAACCGATACAAGTAGATGAACCGACTGTTGACGAAAGTGTTCAGATTTTAAAAGGATTACGTGACCGTTATGAGGCGCATCACAGAGTATCGATTACTGATGAGGCAATTGATGCAGCAGTAAAATTATCAGATCGCTACATTTCAGACCGTTTTCTACCAGATAAAGCAATTGATTTAATTGACGAAGCAGGATCAAAAGTACGCTTGCGTTCTTTTACTACACCTCCAAATCTAAAAGAATTGGAATTAAAACTTGAAGAAATTCGCAAGGAAAAAGATGCATCTGTTCAAAGCCAGGAATTTGAAAAAGCAGCATCTTTACGCGATACAGAACAACGTCTCCGTGAACAATTAGAGGAAACGAAGAAGACATGGAAAGAAAAGCAAGGCCAGGAAAATACTGAAGTAACGGTAGAAGATATCGCAATGGTTGTTTCTAGCTGGACTGGTGTTCCTGTCTCCAAATTAGCTCAAACAGAAACCGATAAACTTCTTAATATGGAAAGTTTACTGCATTCTAGAGTTGTTGGTCAGGAAGAAGCTGTTGTGGCTGTTGCAAAGGCGGTTCGACGTGCTCGTGCAGGATTAAAGGATCCGAAGCGTCCGATTGGTTCTTTCATTTTCCTAGGGCCTACAGGTGTCGGAAAAACCGAGCTTGCAAGAGCGTTAGCTGAATCTATCTTTGGTGATGAGGATGCTATGATCCGTATTGATATGTCAGAATATATGGAGAAACATTCTACTTCACGTTTAGTTGGTTCACCTCCAGGATATGTTGGGTATGATGAAGGTGGTCAATTAACAGAGAAAGTAAGAAGAAAACCTTATTCAGTTGTTCTTTTAGATGAAATTGAGAAGGCACATCCTGATGTATTTAACATCTTGCTTCAAGTGTTAGAAGATGGTCGATTAACTGATTCTAAAGGACGTACAGTAGACTTTAGAAATACGATCTTAATTATGACATCCAATGTTGGAGCAAGTGAGTTAAAACGAAATAAATATGTTGGATTTAATGTGCAGGATGAAACACAAAATTACAAAGATATGAAGGATAAAGTTATGAATGAATTAAAACGTGCATTCAGACCTGAATTCATTAACCGTATCGATGAAATTATCGTGTTCCATTCTTTAGAGAAGAAACATTTAAAAGAAATCGTTTCGTTAATGTCAGACCAATTAACCAAACGACTAAAAGAACAAGATTTATCACTGGAGCTAACAGAGTCTGCTAAAGAGAAAATTGCTGACGAAGGTATTGATTTAGAGTATGGAGCAAGACCATTACGTCGTTCTATTCAGAAAAATGTTGAAGACCGCCTTTCTGAGGAACTATTAAAAGGAACAATTAATAAAGGTCAGAAAATTATTTTAGACGTTGAAAATGGTGAATTTGTTGTCAAAACTGATGAGAAAGAAGAAGTAAAGGCAAATTAACATATGAAAAAAGTTGAGGCACACTTTCTGTTGTGTGCCTCACTTTCTTTTTAGTTGAAAATCAATTCCACTTACATATTCCAACACATGTTAAAATTTTAAAATGAACATTTATCCCCAAACGATTTGTTTGTATTTACAATCATAATTTGCTCGTCTACTTGCTAATCTAATAAGAGAGGAATATTTGAATGGCGAAATCAAAGGTGAAATTTATTTGTCAATCATGTGGTTATGAATCACCCAAATGGATGGGGAAATGTCCTGGCTGCGGTGAATGGAATAAGATGACAGAAGAAGTACTAAAGTCTGCATCACCTCGTAGGGCAGTGTTTGCTCATTCTAACCAAACTGTACAAAAACCCTCCCCCATAACAACAATCGAAACAACCCAAGAACCAAGAATATTTACAAATTTAAAAGAATTTAACCGTGTGTTAGGCAGTGGTATTGTAAAAGGATCTCTAGTGCTAATCGGTGGGGACCCTGGAATTGGAAAATCGACATTGTTATTACAAGTATCTTCCCAGTTGGCAGATAACGGGAATGATGTTTTATATATTTCTGGCGAGGAATCGGTAAAGCAAACAAAATTAAGAGCGGATCGTTTAGGAGTAAAGTCAAATAAATTATTAGTCTTATCAGAAACAGATCTAAGCTTTATTTCAAAAGCTATTGAAGATACGAATCCATCCTTTGTAGTAGTAGACTCTATACAAACTGTCTACCATAGCGAAATAAGTTCTGCACCAGGTAGTGTATCACAGGTAAGAGAATCAACTGCAGAATTGATGAGGATTGCCAAAACAAAAGGTATTGCGATTTTCATTGTGGGCCATGTTACAAAAGAGGGGTCAATAGCAGGGCCGAGATTACTTGAACATATGGTTGATACTGTTTTATATTTTGAGGGAGAAAGACATCACACATATAGAATTCTTCGCGCAGTGAAAAACCGCTTTGGGTCTACAAATGAAATGGGTATTTTTGAAATGAAGGAAGCTGGTTTAGAAGAAGTCCTAAATCCTTCTGAAATATTTCTTGAGGAGCGCTCAAAAGGTGCAGCAGGTTCAACCGTAGTTGCATCTATGGAAGGTACACGCTCTGTTTTAGTTGAAATACAGGCACTTATATCTCCAACGAGTTTTGGAAATCCACGAAGAATGGCCACAGGCATAGATCATAATCGGGTACCATTGTTAATGGCTGTTTTAGAAAAACGAGTAGGTCTTTTATTGCAAAATCAAGATGCTTACCTAAAAGTAGCCGGTGGTGTAAAACTAGATGAACCTGCTATTGATTTAGCTGTTGCTGTAAGTATTGCATCAAGCTTTAAAGATGCACCACCAAAACCGACAGACGTAATTATTGGTGAAGTAGGATTAACTGGTGAAGTTCGAAGAGTATCAAGAATTGAACAGAGAGTAATCGAGGCAGCTAAGCTCGGATTTAAGAGAGCAATTATTCCAGAAGCAAATATTGGAGGATGGAATCCACCGGAAGAAATTGAAATAATTGGGGTTAAAAATGTAGCAGAGGCTCTCCAAAAAACCTTAGGAGGATCGTAAATGACAGACATAGAGAGTAAGTCGGGTGAAAAGACATTAAACGAAATTCTACAGTTTGTTGCACCAGGGACACCTATAAGAGAAGGAATTGAAAATGTCCTTCGTGCAAAAACAGGTGGTTTAATTGTCGTTGGTCATAATGAAAAGGTAAAAAAGGTTATTGATGGCGGCTTTGCAATAGGATGTGCTTTTTCATCGGCTCATTTATATGAACTAGCAAAAATGGACGGAGCAATTATTTTAAGTGATTCGGGTAACAAAATTATGTATGCAAATGCACAACTGGTCCCCGACTCTTCAATTTATTCTTCGGAAACAGGAATGAGGCACAGAACCGCAGAACGTGTTGCGAAGCAGACTGGTAATTTAGTAATTGCGATCTCTCAAAGAAGGAATGTCATTACGTTGTACCATGGGGAGCTTAGATATGCACTGCGTGAAATAGGTGTCATTTTAACAAAGGCTAATCAGGCTATTCAAACATTGGAAAAATATAAAATAGTCCTTGACCAATCTATTTTAACATTAGGTGCTTTAGAGCTCGAAGAACTCGTTACCTTTAAAGAAGTCCTGCAAGTGCTTCACCGTTTTGAAATGGTCTTGAGAATTAAAGATGAAATTATTGACTATGTGAATGAGTTGGGAGCAGAGGGGCATTTGATTAGGTTGCAGTTAGCAGAACTTCTTACAGGTGTAGAAGAGGAAGCAGCACTGTTAATTAAAGATTATGCCCAAGACAAATCAGTTGATCCTTACCCTATTATCCAACAGCTTCAAGATCTATCCAGCTTTGAGCTTTTAGAAGATGCAGTTCTTTTCAAATTACTTGGTTATTCTTCTTTTACGAATGTAGATAGTCCTGTTATTTCAAGAGGTTATCGTATTTTAAATAAAATTCCGCGACTTCCCACAATAATTATTGAAAATTTAGTGACAACATATAAAAATTTGAAACTTATTATGGGCGCATCCGTAGAA
Organism: Metabacillus niabensis; assembly: GCF_020524345.1. GTDB lineage: Bacteria > Bacillota > Bacilli > Bacillales > Bacillaceae > Metabacillus > Metabacillus niabensis_B. Next base: position 54,009 of record NZ_JAIVLH010000026.1, on the reverse strand, counting down.
CAGTTAGATGAAGTGGAAGGGATAGGTGAGGTAAGGGCAAAGAAAATCAAAGAAGGTTTAAAAAGATTACAAGATCAGCTTCTCATTGATCGTCATATATAAGAAGATTTCATGAAACTTTTCATATTTTTGTTTTAATTACTGAAAAATAGGGTATATTAAAATTGTTTTTATTGTGTATATTTGGTTCAACATTACAAGCTTGTATCAATCTATTTACAAATTAAGATAATTTATATCACAAGCTCCAGAATTAGGATAAAGTAGTAATAACTCAGAGGGAGGTGAAGGTATGTTAATTAAACGCATAATCCAATTGCTTTTTCTAAGTATCGGTGGAATGCTGGGAATTCTTTTTATACCGGAACTACTTGAATTAATGAATATGCAGGACATACCTTTTATTAACACGCCTTATACATTAGCAGTAATAGGTGCAATTATATTTTTTATCGGAACGTTTTGGTTAGTTGATTATGTTGTAAACTGGATTAAAGTATTAGAAGAGGCTGTTGTTAAGGCACCTGTAACAGATGTATTGTTTGGTAGTTTAGGATTAATCTTTGGTCTTATAGTTGCTTTTCTTATTGTTATTCCTTTAAAAGATATCCAATACCAGGTATTTAACACCATCATTCCAATCTTTTTAACGCTATTATTAGGATATTTAGGGTTCCAGGTCGGTTTTAAGAAAAGAGACGAACTTATTAATTTATTCTCTGCTCCAAATCGTATTGGAAAGAAAAAAGGTGGGCCTGACGAAGAAGTAGAAAATGAGGATAAAAAGTTAAAAATTTTGGACACAAGTGTCATCATTGATGGAAGAATTGCTGATATTTGTCAAACAGGTTTTTTGGAAGGAACGATTGTTATTCCTCAATTTGTATTAGAGGAGCTTCAGCATATTGCCGATTCATCTGATGTATTAAAGAGAAATCGCGGTAGAAGAGGACTGGATATTCTGAATAGAATTCAAAAAGAACTTTCAATAAATGTAGAGATTTATGAAGGAGATTTTGAAGAAATTCAAGAGGTAGACAGTAAATTGGTTAAATTAGCTAAACTTACATCGGGTGTTGTCGTAACCAATGATTTTAATTTGAATAAAGTATGTGAACTTCAAAAAGTTGCAGTATTAAATATTAATGATTTAGCAAATGCTGTTAAGCCGGTTGTATTGCCTGGAGAGGAAATGAATGTTCAGGTTATCAAAGATGGTAAGGAACACAATCAGGGGATTGCTTATCTAGATGATGGCACGATGATCGTTGTTGAAGAAGGGCGTAATTATATCGGTAAACATATTGATGTATTAGTAACAAGTGTTCTTCAGACTTCAGCTGGAAGAATGATCTTTGCCAAGCCCAAGCTTTTAGAAAAAGCACTGTAATTGTATAAAAATGGGGTCAGGTTCCGGGCAAAAGGAACCTGGCCCTTTGTTATATATTTTATTATTCTATTAGAAAGTATAAAATGGAATGGGGACAGATAAAGATATTAGAGTTCCGAAAACCACAAATGTTCCAATAACGTAAAATTGAATTCGTTTAAGGAGTAACTTTATGAACTATCAAGTAATCATACCTGCTGCAGGACAAGGGAAGCGTATGAAAGCAGGAAAAAACAAACAATTTATCGAGTTGAATGAAACACCTATCATTATTCATACATTAAAAGTATTTGAAGAACATACCCAATGTTCAGGCATTATCTTGGTTATTAATGAAGCGGAAAAAGCTGATTTTCAATATCTTATTGAAAAGTATCGAATACAAAAGGTTCATCAATTTATCCAAGGTGGTACTGAGAGGCAGTATAGTGTTTATAATGGGTTAAAGGCAGTGAAAGATGATGAACTTGTACTTGTTCATGATGGTGCAAGACCATTTGTTACTCAAAAAAGAATTGAGAATTTAGTAGAAAAGGCAGTAGATACAGGAGCAGCCATTCTTGCTGTCCCTGTAAAGGACACCATTAAAAAAGTCGAAGAAGGAATTGTTTCTGAAACTGTTGAAAGATCAACTCTATGGTCTGTACAAACACCACAGGCCTTTCAAATAAAATTGCTTTTAGAGGCACATGATAAAGCTAGAAATGAAGGATATCTAGGTACAGATGATGCAAGTTTGTTAGAAAGAGTGGGACAACCTGTATCAATTGTTACAGGGGATTATACAAATATAAAAATCACAACACCAGAAGACCTCTATATTGCTGAGGCTATCTTAAAGAGAAATGAGGAGAAAAAATGATAAGAGTAGGACAAGGATTTGATGTACACCAATTAGTGGAAGGGCGTCCTTTAATTATCGGCGGCATTGAAATCCCTTATGAACAAGGACTATTAGGTCATTCAGATGCTGATGTTTTATTACATACAGTTGCAGATGCCTGTTTAGGTGCGATTGCAGAAGGAGATATAGGAAAACATTTTCCTGATACAGATCCGGCTTTTAAAGATGCTGATTCAGCTAAATTGTTGGCTCATGTTTGGGACCTGGTGAAAAGTCGAGGGTTTGAATTAGGAAATATTGATTGTACGATTATCGCACAAAAACCAAAGATGGCTCCATATATTGATCAAATGAGAACACGTATTGCGGAACTCTTGGAAGCAGATATTTCACAGGTAAATGTTAAAGCAACAACGACAGAGAAGTTGGGTTTCACTGGCAGACAAGAGGGAATTGCCTCACAAGCAACAGTGTTAATACAGAAGAGCCTGTAAACAGTCTAATTATTTTTGTGTCTTCTCATCTTTGGTGATAAAATGAATTCTGACCAAACTATGATGTGAACATAAAAGGTATTTTACATATAGGATTTATTGAGAAATAACGGAGGTAGAAAAAATGACAAATGAAGTTAGAGTACGTTATGCCCCAAGTCCAACGGGACATTTGCATATTGGTAATGCAAGAACAGCATTATTTAATTATTTATTTGCAAAAAATCAAGGCGGTAAGTTCATCATCCGAATTGAAGATACAGATAAGAAACGAAATATCGCTGGTGGAGAGGAAAGCCAGCTAAAGTATTTGAGATGGCTTGGAATTGATTGGGATGAAAGTGTTGATGTTGGTGGAGAGTACGGTCCATATCGCCAATCAGAAAGAAATGACCTTTATAAAAAATATTATGAAGAACTGCTAGAAAAAGGATTGGCTTATAAATGCTATTGCACGGAAGAAGAATTAGAAAAAGAGCGTGAAGAACAAATTTCACGTGGTGAAACGCCTATGTATTCCGGTAAGCATGCAAACTTAACAGTTGAAGAGCAAAAGGAATTGGAAGCAAAAGGCTTAAAGGCAAGTATACGTTTTAGAGTCCCGGCTAATAAGGAATACCGATTTTATGATATGGTCAAAGGGGACATTTCTTTTGAATCTGAAGGCATGGGTGATTTTGTTATTGTCAAGAAAGATGGAACACCAACTTATAACTTTGCTGTTGCTGTTGATGACCATCTTATGAAAATCTCCCATGTTCTTAGAGGAGAAGATCATATTTCAAATACTCCAAAGCAAATGATGATTTATGAAGCTTTTGGATGGGAAATCCCTGTTTTTGGCCATATGACATTAATTGTGAATGAAAGCCGTAAGAAGTTAAGTAAGCGTGATGAATCGATTATTCAGTTCATTGAGCAGTATGAAGAACTGGGCTACTTGCCAGATGCGTTATTTAATTTTATTTCTTTACTTGGATGGTCACCAGTAGGAGAAGAAGAAGTTTTTACAAAGGATCAGCTCATTGAAATATTTGATGCAAATCGTTTGTCAAAATCACCGGCTGTATTTGATACACAAAAACTAGCATGGATGAATAATCAATATATTAAACAACTTGAGGTAGAAAAACTTATTCCACTTGCATTACCGCATTTAGTGAAGGCAGGTAAAGTTCCTGAAGATATGAGCAGTGAAGAAAAAGAAAGAACAAACCAGTTAATTGCTTTGTATCAAGATCAACTAAACTACGGAGCAGAAATAGTTCAATTAACTGAACTATTCTTCAAAGAAGAGATTAGCTATGATGAAGAAGCTAAACAAGTTCTTGAAGGGGAACAAGTTCCTGAAGTGCTAAAAGCTTTTCAGCATGAAATTAAGCATGCAGATGATTTTACAGCTGAGACAATTAAAGGTTTAATTAAGGCAGTACAAAAAACATCAGGTCAGAAAGGCAAAAATTTGTTTATGCCAATTCGTGTTGCAACAACAGGGCAAACACATGGACCTGATTTGCCAAAATCTATCGCAGTATTAGGAAAAGATACTGTCTTAACAAGAATAAAAAATATTATTAGTTAACATTTAGATAAAAATGTAATATAGTAGGGTTAACTATATTTAAAGCGTTGATAAGGAGAGTAGAGTTTTATTTCCTTCTTAGAGAGAACCCTCAGAGGCTGGAAGGGGTTTAAGAGAAATAATTCTTGAAATGCACCTTTGAGTCTTTTACTAAACGTCTTTTAAAGTGACTAGTAAGTAAAAGCGTGTCGCTCTACGTTACAGAGCTAAAGTTGAGGCGAGAGGAAATATGTCTTTTGCCTAAACAGAGTGGAACCGCGCATCAAAGCGTCTCTGTCATTGTACAGAGGCGCTTTTTTATATTTTAAAAGGGCAAATCCGTTAAACAAGTTGGGGATTGGGGGTAAAACCAGTGTTAAAAATGATGAAGGAAGACGTTGATATTGTTTTCGAGCAAGATCCTGCAGCAAGAAGTTATTTTGAAGTTATCTTAACTTATTCAGGGCTACATGCCATTTGGAGTCATCGTATTGCACATGCATTGTATAAAAGGAAGCTCTTCTTCTTAGCGAGAGCTGTCTCTCAAATAAGTAGATTTTTTACAGGAGTAGAAATTCATCCTGCAGCAAGAATTGGACGTCGTTTCTTTATCGACCATGGAATGGGAGTTGTTATCGGAGAAACATGTGAAATAGGAGATAATGTTACTGTTTTTCAGGGAGTTACCTTAGGTGGAACCGGCAAGGAAAAGGGAAAGCGGCACCCAACCATTAAAGATCATGCCTTAATAGCCACGGGAGCAAAAGTGTTAGGGTCTATCACTGTCGGGGCATACTCTAAAATAGGAGCAGGTTCTGTTGTACTAAAAGATGTTCCTGATCATTCGACTGTTGTAGGTATACCTGGAAAAGTAGTGATTCAGAATGGAAGAAGAGTAGGTCAGGATTTAAACCATTGTGATCTTCCAGATCCAGTAGCAGACCGATTTAAAGAACTAGAAACGGAATTGGCTAATTTGAGATATGAAGTACAACAATTTAAGAAAGGAACGAGTGAACATGACAATAAAGTTGTACAATACGCTAACGAGACAAAAAGAAACATTTGAGCCCCTTGAAGCAGGGAAAGTGAAAATGTATGTTTGCGGTCCGACTGTCTATAACTATATTCATATAGGAAACGCTAGACCGGCGATTGTTTATGATACCGTTAGAAGATATTTAGAGTACCGAGGATATGAAGTAACATTTATTTCAAACTTTACAGATGTCGATGATAAATTAATAAAAGCAGCAAATGAGCTTGGAGAAGATGTGCCAACCATAGCAGACCGATTTATTGATGCTTATTACGAGGATGTTTCAGCACTTGGATGCAAACGCGCTACGATTCATCCACGTGTGACAGAAAACATTGATATTATTATTGACTTTATTCAAGCACTCATTGATAAAGGATATGCATACGAAGCGGGTGGAGATGTTTATTATAAAACTCGTGAATTCAAGGAGTATGGTAAGCTTTCTCATCAATCAATTGAGGAGTTGCGTCTTGGAAATCGAATTGAGGTTGGCGATAAAAAACAAGATGCATTGGATTTTGTACTCTGGAAAGCGGCGAAAGAAGGAGAAATTTCCTGGGAAAGTCCTTGGGGACATGGGAGACCTGGTTGGCATATTGAGTGCTCTGCTATGGCGAAGAAATATTTGGGCGATACTATAGACATTCATGCTGGCGGTCAAGACCTAACATTTCCACACCATGAGAACGAAATAGCTCAGTCAGAAGCAGTAACAGGAAAACTATTTTCAAAGTACTGGATGCATAACGGCTACATTAATATCAATAACGAAAAAATGTCTAAATCACTGGGTAACTTTGTATTAGTGCACGACATCATTAAGGAAATTGATCCACAGATTGTTCGATTCTTTATGCTATCTGTACACTACAGACACCCAATTAATTTTTCTCAGGAGTTACTTGAAAGCACAGAAAATGCTTTTGAAAGATTAACAACGTCTTATGGTAATCTTAAACATCGCAAAAATAGCAGCAATAATCTAACAGAGAATGACCAAGAGTGGCTTGATAAAATCAACTCTTATAAAGAACAATTTATTAAAGAAATGGATGATGATTTTAATACAGCAAATGCGATTTCTGTTTTATTCGATTTATCCAAACAAGCTAATTATTACATGCAGGAACTAAATACATCAGAAGAAGTTATCCAAGCTTTTCTTGATCAATTCGACATGCTCGGAAAAGTTTTAGGTGTAACATTTAGTTCAACTGACCTGCTGGATGAAGAAATTGAACTAATGATCGAACAGCGCATTCAAGCTAGAAAAGATCGCAATTTTGCATTAGCAGATGAAATACGCGATAAATTAAAAGATTTAAACATCATATTAGAGGACACTCCTCAAGGAACAAGATGGAAGCGTAATTGATTACACGATGAAATATTAGGGAATAAAGATATTAGCAAGGAAGTGGCAGAGGCATTGTTTTAACCAAGGCGCTTGCGCTTTAGTTAACAGATAAGAAAGTATAAAGTTTTGTACTTAGTGTAAGTGTCTAGCTCCAGCGCCTAGCCCCTCTAGGGTCTAGTCATTTTGGAATTGAAGGCAAAGAACGCCTTCTATTCCAAATCGCCTTATTTGCCCTTGGCTGGTCAAGGCGCTTGCGCTTTTCTTATACTCTGCTATTTTAAGAAAAGAGGACCAACATGTTTTTAGATGTTAAGACAATTAAAGACTCTAAGCATTTAAATAGCTTGGCTTTGGCGTATATTGGTGATGCTGTTTTTGAAATTTATGTGAGGCATTATCTCTTATCAAAAGGAACGATTCGCCCAAACCAGCTGCATAATCAAGCGAAAAGGTTTGTGTCGGCAAAGGCACAGGCTAGTGTTTTGCACCATTTCTATTCACAGGAAATTTTCTCTGAAGAGGAACAAGGTGTTTTAAGACGTGGAAGAAATGCAAAATCGGGGACAATTCCTAAAAATACTAATGTTCAAACATATCGATACAGTACTTCCTTTGAAGCACTAATCGGATACTTATATTTAGAAAAAAAACATGAACGTCTTGAGGAATTGATTCAGCAATCCTTTGAATTTGTTGATGGTGAAAAGGAGGGGTTATCATGAGTGAAGATTTCATTATAGGTCGAAACCCTGTTATTGAAGTGCTAAAATCCACACGGGATATTAATAAGATTTGGGTGGCTGAAAACTCATTAAAAGGACAGGCGCAGCAAATTACAAAGCTGGCGAAAGAAAGAGGAATCACGATTAATTTTGTTCCAAAAAAGAAAATTGATCAGATGGTAGAGGGAAATCATCAGGGGGTTATTGCACAAGTTGCCGCTTATGAATATGTTCATGTGGATGATATATTGAATGTTGCCGAACAGCGGGGAGAATTACCGTTTCTATTGCTCCTAGATGAAATAGAAGATCCTCATAACTTAGGGTCTATTATGAGAACCGCAGATGCTGTTGGTGCACATGGAATTGTCATTCCAAAGCGTAGAGCCGTCGGACTCACAGCAACAGTTGCGAAATCATCAACAGGGGCAATCGAACATATACCTGTAGCAAGAGTAACCAATATGGCAAGAACGATCGATGAGTTAAAGGAAAAGGGAGTATGGATTGTAGGGACAGATGCAAAAGGTGCAGATGATTATCGAAACCTTGATGGTAAGATGTCCTTAGCTCTTATAATTGGGAGTGAAGGTAAAGGGATTGGCCGGTTAATCAAGGAGAAATGTGACTTTCTTATCAAAATGCCGATGGTTGGCCATGTTACTTCACTGAATGCATCCGTTGCAGCCAGTCTTTTAATGTATGAGGTATACAGAAAGCGATTCCCTTTAGGGGAGTAGTGTAAAATGGATATCCTTTTAGTGGATGGATATAACATTATTGGTGCTTGGCCAGACTTACAAAAGCTTAAGAAAAATGGTTTGGCAGAAGCACGGGATCTTTTAATTGAAAAAATGGCTGAATACCAGGCATATACGGGATTTAGGGTGATTATCGTTTTTGATGCCCATATGGTAAAAGGAATTGAGAAAAAACAAAAAAATCACCGTGTAGAAGTGATTTTTACACGTGAAAATGAAACAGCGGATGAAAGAATTGAAAAGCTGGCTATTTCATTAAGCAATATAAAAACACAGGTTCATGTGGCAACTTCAGATTTCACTGAACAATGGGCTATATTCGGACAGGGAGCATTGAGGAAATCTGCTAGGGAACTTTTAAATGAAATGAATTCAATTGAAAATAGAATTCAACATAAAGTGAAAAAAATTGAGCAAAAGCGGCCTGCATCAAAAATCGCCATTCCGGAAGATGTAATGGAAAAACTGGAGAAGTGGCGTAGGGGTGATGAATAGGCGAAAATAAAATGATGAATTTTATTTTTGGGACACGCTAAACGCAGATGTATAAGTCTATTTTAGTATATAATGTTGCAAGTCAGTCTATTATGCCAGCTCCATGAAATGCTTGCACTTTCGAACTTGGTTGACGCTTACAAAATGAATACTGTATACTATTGTTATCTTGCGTGCGGTCGGGGGGATCGGCTTGAATTCACCAATCAACAAAGATAATGTCAGCAGGGAAGAATTAGATTTATTGGAAGATGAAAAATTGGTTGAACTTGTTCACGATGGGGACAGTGAGGCACTCGACTTCTTGATTACAAAGTACCGTAACTTTGTTCGGGCGAAGGCAAGATCATATTTTCTTATTGGTGCGGATCGTGAGGATATTATCCAGGAAGGAATGATTGGTTTATACAAAGCAATCCGGGACTTCAAGGAGGACAAGCTTACTTCATTTAAAGCATTTGCTGAGTTATGCATTACAAGGCAAATCATTACCGCAATTAAAACGGCAACTCGCCAAAAGCACATTCCACTAAATTCCTATGTTTCTTTGGACAAGCCTATATATGATGAAGAATCCGATCGGACACTTATGGATGTTATTACCGGTGCTAAGGTAATGGATCCTGAAGAACTCATTATTAACCAAGAAGAGTTTGATGACATTGAGGTGAAAATGGGAGAATTATTAAGTGATCTCGAGCGCAAAGTTTTGGCTCTGTACTTGGATGGCAGATCATATCATGAAATTTCTGAAGAATTGAATCGTCATGTGAAATCAATTGATAATGCGCTGCAACGAGTAAAAAGAAAGCTGGAGCGCTACTTAGAATTAAGAGAGATTAGTTTATAACTAGAAGATAGGTCGATTTTATCGTTTATTGACGAAAAAAATTTACTATGATACAGTTTTAAAGAATATAAAGTTGCGGTAGGTGACGACATGCGAAAAAAGATTATTATGGCATGCACATCTTGTGGAAGTCGAAATTATACTACAATGAAAAACACAACTAGTTCAAACGACCGATTAGACGTCAAAAAGTTTTGCAAAGTATGTAATTCGCATACAAACCACCGTGAAACAAAATAGCCCTTATTTTATTTCTTACACGAAGTTTCCCTATTATTCCTGGAGGTAGCTCAATGCAACGTTTAATTAGTTTTTTCCGAGATGTTACTCGTGAAATGAAAAAGGTTAGTTGGCCTAAAGGTAAAGAGCTAACAAAGTATACAATTACGGTTGTTTCAACTGTGACGTTTGTTGCAGTGTTCTTTGCGGTTATTGACCTAGGTATTTCTTCTTTAATTCGTTTGTTTTTTGAATAACAAATGGAAAATCGTGCTATAATAGAAAATATTAATCTTTGTCTGCAAAACCCGTTAAACGGGTTTTTTCATTGTATAAAAAAGTAATAACATTTGTTTAACTTTGACCAAGGCGCTAGCGCTTTTGGACTAAACAAGAGTGAAATAGATTATTTTAACCTATTGTGGGGAGGGAAGGACAAGTTGTCCTGATGCTATGGAAAAGAATTGGTATGTAGTGCACACTTATTCAGGCTATGAAAATAAGGTGAAAGCGAATCTTGAAAAGCGTGTAGAATCGATGGGTATGGAAGATAAAATTTTCCGTGTTGTTGTGCCTGAAGAGGAAGAAACAGATATTAAGGACGGTAAGAAAAAAGTTGTGAAGAAAAAGGTATTCCCTGGTTATGTGTTAGTTGAAATTGTTATGACTGACGACTCCTGGTATGTTGTTAGAAACACACCGGGTGTAACAGGATTTGTAGGTTCTGCCGGTCACGGATCAAAACCAACACCACTATTACCTGATGAAGTAAGTTTTATTTTAAAACGCATGGGTATGGATGAGCGTCGAGTGGAATTTGATTTTGAGTTAAAGGAAACAGTTAAAGTAACAGAAGGACCGTTTGCTAACTTTACAGGATCAATTGAAGAAATTGACCATGACAAGAATAAACTAAAAGTTCTTGTTAATATGTTTGGACGTGAAACACCGGTAGAATTAGATTTCGCGCAGGTTGATAAATTATAATCTGAAAAAACTTGAAATCATTTACGAAAAGTGGTAATATTTCATAGGTCAGTATGTCTCAAAGGTTTGGGATATAATTTTGATCAGAAATATTCATTTCTGTATGTATAAGGGTAGGTAAACTCAATGTGAGTTGCCCTAATTTTACCATTTAATTGAGATTGGATGGTTAGATGAGTGGGAGGGTTTTAACCCATTTACCACATCACGGACTTAAGGAGGTGTGTCTCGTGGCTAAAAAAGTAATTAAAATTGTAAAATTGCAAATTCCTGCAGCGAAAGCTAATCCAGCACCACCAGTTGGTCCTGCGTTAGGTCAAGCTGGTGTTAATATCATGGGATTCTGTAAAGAGTTTAACGCTCGTACAGCTGATCAAGCTGGTTTAATCATTCCAGTTGAAATCACGGTATTCGAGGACCGTTCATTTACATTTATTACGAAAACTCCACCTGCTGCTGTATTACTTAAGAAAGCAGCTGGAATTGAGTCTGGTTCTGGTGAGCCAAACCGTAATAAAGTAGCGACTGTTAAACGTGACAAAGTACGTGAAATCGCTGAAACAAAAATGCCTGATTTAAACGCAGCAAGCGTTGAATCAGCAATGCGTATGGTTGAAGGTACTGCACGTAGTATGGGTATCGTTATCGAAGACTAATAATGAATTAGTCTGGTATGTTTTAGGGGGTTGCGAGTTTGCTTAAAAACAAGTTCGCAACCTTTATTCGTGGGAGGTTATTCCGCTAAAACCACTAAGGAGGAAATAAAAATGGCTAAAAAAGGTAAAAAGTTTTTAGAAGCTGCTAAACTTGTAGACCGTGCTAAATTTTACCCGGTACAAGAAGCAGTTGAACTAGTGAAAAAGACTAGTGTAGCAAAATTTGATGCGACTGTAGAAGTTGCTTTTCGTTTAGGAGTAGACCCTAAGAAAGCTGACCAACAAATCCGTGGAGCAGTAGTACTTCCAAATGGTACTGGTAAAACTCAACGTGTGTTAGTTTTTGCTAAAGGTGAAAAAGCGAAAGAAGCTGAAGCGGCTGGTGCTGATTATGTAGGAGATGCTGATTACATCAACAAAATCCAACAAGGTTGGTTTGAATTTGACGTAATCGTAGCTACACCTGACATGATGGGTGAAGTTGGTAAATTAGGTCGTGTATTAGGACCAAAAGGTTTAATGCCAAACCCTAAAACTGGTACAGTTACATTTGATGTAACAAAAGCTGTTAACGAAATCAAAGCTGGTAAAGTTGAATACCGTCTTGATAAAGCTGGTATCATCCATGTACCTATCGGAAAAGTTTCTTTTGAAGATAGCAAACTTGTTGAGAACTTCACAACAGTTTATGAAACTTTACTAAAAGCTAAGCCATCTGCTGCTAAAGGTACTTACATGAAGAGCGTAAATGCTACTTCTACTATGGGACCTGGTGTGAAAGTAGATTCTTCAAGCTTCGCTGTAAAATAATAACTATTGACTTCGTAAAGAAGTTTATATATAATAATCAATGTTGTTTAAACGAATATCGCTATACCGTAGACAGTAGGTGCAATTAGCTTAAATATCCTACCGAGGTGTATTTACGAATAAAGCATGTTTTGCTTATTGTATATACAAAACCTCCATGTCTATCGTGGAGGTTTTTCAATGACCAACACCGAACGGTACTAGTGTTACATGAATCTACAGGAGGTGTAACAATGAGCGCAATTATCGAACAAAAGAAACAGATCGTAGATGAGATTTCTACTAAGTTCCGTGATAGTAAGTCTACAATCGTTGTAGATTACCGCGGACTAACTGTTAGTGAAGTAACTGAATTACGTAAGCAATTACGTGAAGCAGGAATTGACTTCAAAGTTTACAAAAACACAATGACTCGCCGTGCTGTTGAGCAAGCTGAGCTTTCTGGTCTTAACGATGTGTTAACTGGACCTAACGCAATTGCTTTCAGTAATGACGACGTTGTTGCTCCAGCAAAAATCATTAACGATTTTGCTAAAAAGCACGAAGCTCTTGAAATTAAAGCTGGTGTTATCGAAGGTAATGTTGCGTCTGTTGAAGAAGTGAAAGCTCTTGCTGAACTTCCATCACGCGAAGGCTTACTTTCTATGTTGCTTAGCGTTCTTCAAGCTCCTATTCGTAACTTTGCTCTTGCTACTAAAGCAGTTGCAGATCAAAAAGAAGAACAAGGTGCTTAATCTGAACGAAGTTGTATGTGCATGACAATAAAAACTACGAATTGAAAAATCAAGGAGGAAATTATAATGACTCAAGAACAAATCATTGAAGCAGTTAAAAATATGACTGTTTTAGAATTAAACGACTTAGTTAAAGCAATCGAAGAAGAGTTTGGTGTAACTGCTGCAGCTCCTGTAGCTGTTGCTGCTGCTGGTGGCGAAGCTGCTGCAGAACAAACTGAATTTGACGTAGTACTTGCAAGTGCTGGCGGACAAAAAATCAAAGTTATCAAAGTTGTACGTGAAGCTACTGGCTTAGGCTTAAAAGAAGCTAAAGAATTAGTAGACAACGCTCCAAAAGCTCTTAAAGAAGGCGTTTCTAAAGAAGAAGCTGAAGAATTAAAAGCTAAACTTGAAGAAGTTGGAGCTTCTGTAGAAGTTAAGTAATTATGATAAATAAAAAGCTCGCCGTCAGGCGGGCTTTTTATTTATTAAAAAATATATCTTCTGGTATATTTTAGCATTAGTATGTAAATCCTATACTTCTGAAAGAGGAGGAACGATCATGAGTGATCATTATTATTCAGAAAAGCCTACTGTACAAAGTGAGCGAAAGACTTGGTCTTTTTTATTAAAAGGCCACCTCTTTACATTTCAAAGTGATCGTGGGGTTTTTTCAAAAAATGAAGTGGATTTTGGTTCCCGTCTTTTAATAGAAGCATTTGACCTTCCCGAAATTGAAGGGGCTTTTTTGGATGTTGGATGCGGGTACGGACCGATCGGTCTCTCGATTGCGAAATATTTTAACAGACACGTAGATATGATAGATATTAATGAGCGTGCTGTAGAATTAGCTAAAGATAATGCGAAATTAAACAAGGTTGAGAATGTGGAAATCTTCCAAAGTAATCTGTTTGAAAACATTCAGGAAGATCAAGTATATGCAGCTATTCTGACAAATCCGCCTATACGAGCCGGGAAAAAGGTTGTTCATCAGATTTTTGAAAGAAGTTTTGATCATTTATCTGATGGTGGAGAGCTTTGGGTTGTAATCCAGAAGAAACAGGGAGCACCTTCTGCAATTGATAAATTAAATGAGATGTTTTCAGAAGTTGATGTTGTAGAGAAGAAAAAAGGCTATTATATCATTAAAGCTAAAAAATGTTGACTCCAAATTTCTGTTGTGTTAGTATTATAAAATGCCAATATATAATTTCCATAACTATCTATTTTTTGAGGAAAATGATGTATAAAAGGTAGCTTTTTGGAGATACTTATAAAATCAAAAGTACGTTTAAATTGTGGTTTTCTTACTAGAAACCCTTTTTATTTTTTGTTTTTTCCTTGCGTCTGTACTAGAATTTCCTATGTTTTTATTTCAGATATTTTATTGGTAGTATATTAAGATATTATGTTTAAAGAGAATGATCTTATGTGAGTTCTCTTATTCGTCTGTCTAAAAAAAAGGTATACATAATGGTACGACGCAAAACCTATTACGCTTGATTTGAGGGGTGAATGAGTTGACAGGTCAACTAGTTCAGTATGGACGACACCGCCAACGCAGAAGTTATGCACGCATTAGTGAAGTGTTAGAATTACCAAATCTTATTGAGATTCAAACCTCTTCCTATCAGTGGTTTCTTGATGAGGGCTTGAGAGAAATGTTCCAGGATATTTCTCCTATTGAGGATTTCACTGGTAACCTCTCGCTAGAGTTCATTGATTATAGCTTGGGAGATCCTAAGTATCCTGTAGAGGAATCAAAAGAACGCGATGTTACCTATTCAGCGCCATTACGTGTGAAGGTGCGTTTGATTAACAAGGAAACTGGTGAAGTAAAAGATCAGGATGTCTTTATGGGAGATTTTCCTCTCATGACAGAAACAGGCACATTTGTGATTAATGGAGCAGAGCGCGTTATCGTGTCTCAATTGGTCCGTTCACCAAGTGTTTATTACAGTGGTAAAGTAGACAAAAATGGTAAAAAAGGCTTTACTGCGACTGTTATCCCAAACCGTGGAGCATGGTTAGAATACGAAACAGATGCGAAAGATGTTGTTTATGTACGAATAGATCGTACACGTAAATTACCAGTGACTGTCTTGTTACGTGCTCTTGGGTTTGGCTCTGATCAAGAAATCACCGACTTACTGGGTGAAAATGAGTACTTACGTAATACGCTTGATAAGGATAATACGGAAAGTACAGAGAAGGCTCTGCTTGAAATCTATGAGCGTCTTCGTCCAGGTGAGCCACCAACTGTGGATAATGCCAAGAGTTTGTTAGATTCAAGATTTTTTGATCCAAAGCGCTATGATCTAGCAAATGTAGGTCGCTATAAAATTAATAAAAAGCTTCACATTAAGAATCGTCTTTTTAACCAAAGATTAGCTGAAACGCTTGTAGACCCTGAAACAGGTGAGATTATTGCAGAAAAAGGCGCAATGATTGACAGAAGAACGCTTGATCGTATTCTTCCAAACCTGGAGAGTGGTGTAGGGTTTAAAAAAGAACAACCATCAGGTGGCGTTGTTGAAGAAGAAGTAACGATTCAGTCTATCAAGATTTATGCGCCAAATGACCCGGATGGTGAAAAGGTCATTAATGTATTAGGTAATGCATATGTAGAAGAGGCAGTTAAAAACATTACTGTTGCTGATATTTTAGCTTCTATCAGCTACTTCTTTAACCTTTTACATGGTGTAGGTGATACAGATGATATCGACCATCTTGGAAATCGCCGATTACGTTCTGTTGGTGAGTTATTACAAAACCAATTCAGAATTGGTTTATCCAGAATGGAACGTGTAGTTCGTGAGAGAATGTCTATTCAGGATACGAACACAATAACGCCACAACAATTAATTAATATTCGCCCGGTTATAGCGTCTATTAAGGAATTCTTTGGTAGCTCTCAATTATCTCAGTTCATGGATCAAACAAATCCTTTAGCTGAGTTAACTCATAAACGTCGTTTATCAGCACTTGGACCGGGTGGTTTAACTCGTGAACGTGCAGGCTTCGAAGTTCGAGACGTTCACTACTCTCACTATGGTCGTATGTGTCCAATTGAGACACCTGAGGGTCCGAACATCGGATTAATCAACTCACTTTCTTCATATGCAAAAGTTAATCGTTTCGGTTTCATTGAAACTCCATATCGTAGAGTTGACCCTGAAACAGGAAAAGTAACATCAAGAATTGATTACTTAACAGCTGATGAAGAGGATAACTATGTTGTTGCCCAAGCAAACGCAAGATTAGCTGATGATGGATCATTTATCGATGATGATATTGTTGCTCGTTTCCGTGGGGAGAATACGGTTGTTAATAAAGATCGTATCGACTACATGGATGTTTCTCCTAAGCAGGTCGTCTCTGCTGCAACAGCTTGTATTCCGTTCTTGGAAAATGACGACTCAAACCGTGCATTAATGGGTGCGAACATGCAACGTCAAGCAGTACCATTAATGAATCCTGAAGCTCCAATCGTTGGAACAGGTATGGAATATGTTTCTGGTAAAGATTCAGGAGCAGCTGTTATCTGTAAATATCCTGGTATTGTAGAGCGTGTGGAAGCGAAAAATGTTTGGGTTCGTCGTTATGAAGAAGTGGACGGTCAAAAGGTAAAAGGTAATTTAGATAAATATAGCATGTTGAAATTTATCCGTTCGAACCAAGGTACTTGTTACAACCAACGCCCGATCGTTAGTGAAGGTGATGAAGTAGTAAAAGGTGAAATTCTTGCGGATGGACCTTCTATGGAAAAAGGTGAACTTGCATTAGGAAGAAACGTAATGGTTGCCTTCATGACATGGGATGGTTATAACTATGAGGATGCTATCATCATGAGTGAAAGACTTGTAAAAGATGATGTATACACTTCTATACACATTGAAGAATATGAGTCTGAGTCTCGTGATACAAAACTAGGACCTGAAGAAATTACACGTGATATCCCGAACGTTGGGGAAGATGCTCTAAGAAACTTAGATGAGCGTGGGATTATTCGTATCGGTGCAGAAGTAAAAGACGGAGATCTACTAGTAGGGAAAGTTACTCCTAAAGGTGTAACTGAACTAACAGCAGAAGAAAGACTTTTACATGCAATCTTCGGAGAAAAAGCTCGTGAAGTACGTGATACTTCATTACGTGTACCACATGGTGGAGAGGGAATCATCTTAGATGTTAAAGTATTTAACCGTGAAGATGGAGATGAATTACCGCCAGGTGTTAACCAATTAGTCCGTGTATATATTGTCCAAAAGCGTAAGATCTCTGAAGGAGATAAGATGGCGGGACGACATGGTAACAAAGGGGTTATTTCACGTATTCTTCCTGAAGAAGATATGCCATACTTACCGGACGGCACACCTGTGGATATCATGTTAAATCCATTAGGGGTACCTTCTCGTATGAATATCGGTCAGGTATTAGAGTTGCATTTAGGGATGGCTGCTCGCAGATTAGGCATCCATGTTGCATCACCAGTATTTGATGGTGCTCGTGAGGAAGATGTATGGTCAACATTAGAAGAAGCTGGGATGGCACGAGATGCAAAAACAGTTCTTTATGATGGACGTACAGGTGAACCATTCGATAACCGTGTATCTGTAGGGATCATGTATATGATCAAACTTGCACACATGGTTGATGACAAGTTACATGCTCGTTCAACTGGACCATACTCACTAGTTACACAACAACCACTAGGTGGTAAAGCACAGTTTGGTGGTCAGCGTTTCGGTGAGATGGAGGTATGGGCACTTGAAGCATACGGTGCTGCATATACTTTACAAGAGATCTTAACTGTGAAATCGGATGATGTTGTTGGTCGTGTAAAAACATATGAAGCGATCGTAAAAGGTGAGAATGTACCAGAACCGGGTGTTCCTGAGTCATTTAAAGTATTAATTAAAGAACTTCAAAGCTTAGGTATGGATGTTAAAATGCTCTCAAGTGATGAGCAGGAAATTGAAATGAGAGACCTTGATGATGATGAAGATACACAACAAGCAGAAGGTCTTTCCGTTAATGAAACAGTAGAACCCGAGCCGGAAGTTGAAGAATTGGAAAAAGATACTGTAGCGAAAGAATAATTTTGTGAAAGTTGCCTAACATGATGTGATAAACAAACGGGGAGAATTCATCTCTCCGTTCATAAAATTTCACCTCTAGGTACATACAATTTTCCGTTTGTGATAGATCTTAAAAATTCAATAAATAGCACTTAAATTAGGGTATAACCTGAAGACGAAAAGGGAGGTAGGCCCCTTGATAGATGTAAATAATTTTGAATATATGAGCATCGGCTTGGCTTCACCTGACAAGATTCGCTCTTGGTCCTTTGGTGAAGTTAAGAAACCAGAAACAATCAATTACCGTACATTGAAGCCAGAGAAGGATGGTCTATTTTGTGAACGCATATTTGGACCAACAAAAGACTGGGAATGTCATTGTGGTAAATATAAAAGAGTTCGTTACAAAGGTGTAGTTTGTGATCGCTGTGGTGTAGAAGTAACCCGCGCAAAAGTTCGTCGTGAAAGAATGGGACACATTGAGCTTGCTGCTCCTGTATCTCATATCTGGTATTTTAAAGGTATTCCTAGCCGTATGGGATTAGTATTAGATATGTCTCCACGTGCGCTAGAGGAAGTTATTTATTTTGCTTCTTACGTGACGACTGACACAGGGGATACTCCACTAGAGAAGAAACAACTTCTATCTGAAAAAGAATATAGAGCTTACCGTGAAAAGTACGGTAACACTTTCCAAGCAGCAATGGGTGCTGAAGCTATTAAAAAACTTTTATCAGATATTGATCTTGATAAAGAAGTTGATACATTAAAAGAAGAACTAAAAACAGCACAAGGGCAACGGAGAACACGTGCAATTAAGCGATTGGAAGTTCTTGAAGCTTTCCGTAACTCCGGTAATGATCCATCTTGGATGATCCTTGATGTGCTACCTGTTATCCCACCTGAACTACGTCCAATGGTACAGCTTGATGGCGGACGTTTTGCAACATCCGACCTTAACGATCTATATAGACGTGTTATTAACCGTAATAACCGTTTGAAACGATTATTAGATCTTGGCGCACCTAGCATTATTGTTCAAAATGAAAAACGTATGCTTCAGGAAGCAGTAGATGCGTTGATTGATAATGGTCGTCGTGGCCGTCCTGTAACAGGACCGGGTAATCGTCCGTTAAAATCACTTTCGCATATGCTTAAAGGAAAACAAGGGCGTTTCCGTCAAAACCTATTGGGAAAACGTGTTGACTATTCAGGACGTTCAGTTATCGTCGTTGGTCCTAACCTAAAAATGTATCAATGCGGATTACCAAAAGAGATGGCTCTTGAGCTTTTCAAGCCGTTTGTTATGAAAGAGCTAGTAGAAAAAGGATTAGCTCATAACATAAAGAGTGCGAAACGGAAAATCGAGAGAGTACAACCGGAAGTATGGGATGTATTAGAATCAGTTATTAAAGAACATCCAGTATTACTTAACCGCGCCCCTACTCTTCATAGATTAGGAATTCAAGCTTTTGAGCCTACACTAGTAGAAGGTCGTGCAATTCGTCTTCACCCTCTTGTTTGTACTGCATATAATGCTGACTTTGATGGTGACCAAATGGCTGTTCACGTTCCGCTTTCTGCAGAAGCTCAAGCTGAAGCACGTATTCTAATGCTAGCTGCACAAAACATCCTTAATCCTAAGGATGGAAAACCGGTAGTTACACCTTCTCAGGATATGGTACTAGGTAACTATTACTTAACTCTTGAGCGTGCGGGTGCAATTGGTGAAGGAATGATCTTTAAAGATACAGATGAAGCATTGCTTGCTTATCAAAACGGATATGTACACTTACATACACGTGTTGCTGTTCAGGCATCTTCATTAAACAAACAAGCGTTTACTGAAGAACAAAATAAAATGCTTCTTGTCACAACAGTTGGTAAGTTGATTTTTAATGAAATCTTACCTGAATCATTCCCTTACATGAATGAGCCAACTAAGCAAAACATCGAGGAGAAAACTCCTGAAAAGTATTTTATTGATCCTACAGTGAATGTAAAAGAGCATGTCTCCACTCTTGAGGAAATAGCCCCATTCAAAAAGGGTATCCTCGGTAAGATTATTGCTGAAATCTTTAAGAAATTCCATATTACTGAGACATCTAAAATGCTTGATCGCATGAAAAATCTCGGTTTTAGATATTCAACAAAAGCAGGTATTACTGTTGGTGTATCTGATATCATAGTTTTAAAAGAAAAACAAGAAATCATCAGTGAAGCACAGACAAAGGTTGATAATGTATTAAAGCAGTTCCGAAGAGGTTTAATTACTGAAGACGAACGATATGAACGTGTTATTTCCATTTGGAGTGCGGCTAAAGATAATATCCAAGGCAAGCTGATGGCATCTCTTAATAAGCGTAACCCAATCTTCATGATGAGTGATTCAGGTGCCCGTGGTAACGCATCTAACTTTACTCAACTAGCTGGTATGCGTGGTCTTATGGCCAACCCGGCTGGACGTATTATTGAGTTACCAATTAAGTCGAGTTTCCGTGAAGGATTAACTGTATTAGAGTACTTCATCTCTACACACGGTGCCCGTAAAGGTCTTGCAGATACAGCCCTTAAAACAGCTGACTCAGGTTACTTAACTCGTCGACTTGTTGACGTTGCGCAAGATGTTATCATACGTGATGATGATTGCGGAACAGATCGTGGTATCTTGGCTGAGGCAATTAGAGAAGGTACTGAAATTATCGAGAAGTTAGACGAACGTTTAATTGGACGTTATTGCCGTAAGGCTGTAAAGCATCCTGAAACAGGTGCAGTTCTTGTAGACGAAAATGAGCTAATTACTGAGGATATTGCAGTTGAAATTATCAACGCTGGCATTGATAAGGTTTGGATTCGTTCTGCATTTACATGTAACACCAGACATGGGGTATGTAAAAAATGTTACGGAAGAAACCTTGCAACTGGTAGTGAAGTAGAAGTTGGGGAAGCAGTGGGTATTATCGCTGCTCAATCTATCGGTGAACCTGGTACGCAGTTAACAATGCGTACATTCCATACAGGTGGGGTTGCCGGAGATGATATCACTCAAGGTTTACCTCGTATTCAGGAGTTATTTGAAGCTAGAAATCCTAAAGGTCAAGCGATTATTTCTGAAATTAGTGGTGTTGTAGCTGAAATTAATGAAGTACGTGATAAACAACAAGAGATTGTAATCCAGGGTGAAGTAGAATCCCGTTCTTATACAGCACCTTATAATGCAAGACTAAAAGTTACTCAAGGTGATAAAATCGAGAGTGGTCAGGTCTTAACAGAAGGTTCAATTGATCCTAAAGAACTATTAAAAGTGAAGGATTTACAAGCAGTTCAACAATATCTATTACGTGAAGTTCAAAAAGTATACCGTATGCAAGGGGTAGAAATTGGTGATAAACACGTAGAGGTTATGGTACGACAAATGCTTCGTAAAGTCCGTGTTATGGATGCAGGTGATACAGACGTATTACCAGGTACTTTATTGGATGTTCATCAGTTCACTGATGCAAATAAACAAGTACTGTTAGACGGTAAACGTCCTGCAACAGGTCGCCCTGTATTACTTGGTATTACAAAAGCATCTCTAGAGACAGATTCCTTCTTATCTGCAGCATCATTCCAAGAAACAACTCGAGTTCTTACAGATGCAGCAATTAAAGGAAAACGCGATGAATTACTTGGTCTTAAAGAGAATGTTATCATTGGTAAACTTGTTCCTGCGGGCACTGGTATGCCGAGATATCGTCAAGCAGAGCCAATTGCAAAGGTTGAACAAACTGAGGAAGTTGTATCTGTTGATTAAGATCTAAACTTACTACTGTAGCTCATTGGGGGAATTTCCCTCAATGAGTGATTTAAATAATTAGTTGAACATGCAGAAAAAGGTAATAAAGTTTTTTTAATGCGTGTTGACATCTATCATGTTCAATGTTACTATATTCAAGGTGCTCAATCTTAAACCTGTTGCTTTGGAGGATATTTGATTGTGTCTTATGATAAAGTATCACAGGCAAATGAAATCATTGTTGGTACTAAGCAATCAGTTAAAGCTCTCTTAAACAATGATGTTAAGGAAATAGTCATTGCTGAAGATGCTGATGAACGAGTTGTACAAAAAGTCGTTCAAACAGCAGAACAAAAGCAAGTGCCCTTAATTAAAGTTGAATCTATGAAAAAGCTTGGAAAAGCTTGTGGAATAGAAGTTGGAGCTGCAGCTGTAGCTATAATCCGGTAAAAAGATGTTTTTGCAAGTTTAATATTGCAGAAACTTTGTTTTTGCCTAAATATGAACCACCTGGATGTGTGGTATTAATGATGAAGGGAGGAAAACTAAAATGCCTACTATTAATCAATTAGTGCGTAAAGGTCGCGTAAGCAAAATTGAGAAATCAAAATCACCTGCATTAAACAAAGGTTACAACAGCTTCAAAAAAGAGCAAACAAACGTATCTTCACCTCAAAAACGTGGTGTATGTACTCGTGTAGGTACGATGACGCCGAAGAAACCAAACTCAGCGCTTCGTAAATACGCTCGTGTTCGTTTAACAAACGGAATTGAAGTTACAGCATACATTCCTGGTATTGGCCACAACCTACAAGAGCACAGTGTTGTTCTTATCCGTGGTGGACGTGTAAAAGATTTACCGGGGGTACGTTATCACATCGTTCGTGGTGCGTTAGATACTGCTGGTGTTGATGGTCGTATGCAAGGCCGTTCTAAATACGGTACAAAACGTCCAAAAGCAGCTAAAAAATAATAATCATTTTAAAATAAAAATAAAAACCCAAAATGAAAGGAGGACATAACATGCCACGTAAAGGTCCTGTAACAAAAAGAGACGTATTACCAGATCCACTTTACAATTCAAAGCTTGTTACACGTTTAGTAAACAGAATTATGATCGACGGAAAAAGAGGTAAAGCACAATCTGTACTTTACAATGCTTTCGATTTAATTAAAGAACGTTCAGGTAATGATGCAATGGAAGTGTTTGAACAAGCACTTAAAAACATCATGCCGGTTCTTGAAGTTAAAGCACGTCGTGTAGGTGGTGCTAACTACCAAGTACCTGTTGAAGTACGTCCAGATCGTCGTACTACATTAGGTTTACGTTGGTTAGTAAACTACGCTCGTCTTCGTGGAGAAAAAACAATGGAAGAGCGTTTAGCTAACGAAATTCTAGATGCTGCTAACAACACAGGCGCAGCAGTTAAGAAACGTGAAGATACACACAAAATGGCTGAAGCAAATAAAGCATTTGCTCACTATCGCTGGTAATCAATATACTTTAAATACACTAAATTTTCCTATAAGGAAGGAGAAATTACCCAATGGCAAGAGAGTTCTCCTTAGCAAATACTCGTAATATCGGAATCATGGCTCACATTGATGCTGGTAAAACCACAACTACTGAGCGTGTTCTTTATTACACTGGTCGTATTCATAAAATTGGTGAAACTCACGAAGGTGCATCACAGATGGACTGGATGGAGCAAGAACAAGAACGTGGAATCACGATCACATCTGCTGCAACAACTGCACAGTGGAAAGGCCACCGTGTAAACATCATCGACACTCCAGGACACGTAGACTTCACAGTTGAGGTTGAACGTTCCCTGCGTGTACTTGATGGTGCTGTAGCAGTACTTGATGCTCAATCAGGTGTTGAACCTCAAACAGAAACTGTTTGGCGTCAAGCTACAACTTATGGAGTACCACGTGTTGTGTTCGTTAATAAAATGGACAAAATCGGTGCGGACTTCCTATATTCTGTAAAAACATTACATGAACGCCTTCAAGCTAATGCTCACC
The DNA here is from genome assembly GCF_020524345.1 of Metabacillus niabensis. Lineage (GTDB taxonomy): Bacteria > Bacillota > Bacilli > Bacillales > Bacillaceae > Metabacillus > Metabacillus niabensis_B. The sequence goes on along the minus strand of NZ_JAIVLH010000026.1, from coordinate 30,221 downwards.
CAATCCAATTACCAATTGGTGCGGAAGATCAATTCGAAGGTATCATTGACTTAGTTGAAATGAATGCTACGTTCTATGGTAATGACTTAGGAACTGATATCCAAGTGGGAGAAATTCCTGAAGAATACCAAGATCAAGCGAATGAATACCGAGAAAGCTTAGTAGAAGCAGTAGCTGAACTTGATGAAGAATTAATGGAGAAATACCTTGGTGGTGAAGAAATCACTAACGAAGAGCTAAAAGCAGCAATTCGTAAAGGTACTTGTAGCGTTGATTTCTATCCAGTTATCTGTGGATCTGCTTTCAAAAACAAAGGTGTTCAAAAAATGCTAGATGCTGTTATCGATTACCTTCCATCTCCACTAGATGTACCGGCAATCAAAGGTACTCTACCTGATACAGATGAAGAAGTTACTCGTGAATCTAGCGATGAGGGTCCGTTTGCTGCTTTAGCGTTTAAAGTAATGACAGATCCTTATGTTGGTAAACTTACATTCTTCCGTGTTTACTCTGGTACATTAAGTTCTGGATCTTATATCCAAAACTCTACTAAAGGTAAACGTGAGCGTGTAGGTCGTATCCTTCAAATGCATGCAAACAGCCGTGAAGAAATCTCTGAAGTTTATGCTGGAGATATCGCAGCTGCTGTTGGTTTGAAAGATACTACAACTGGTGATACTCTATGTGACGACAAAAACCTTGTTATCCTTGAGTCTATGGAATTCCCAGAACCAGTTATTCAACTTTCTGTTGAACCAAAATCTAAAGCAGACCAAGACAAAATGACAACTGCTTTACAAAAACTTCAAGAGGAAGATCCAACTTTCAGAGCACATACTGATGCAGAAACTGGTCAAACAATTATTGCTGGTATGGGTGAGCTTCACTTAGATATTTTAGTTGATCGTATGAAACGTGAATTCAAAGTAGAAGCTAACGTTGGTGCTCCACAGGTTGCATATCGTGAAACATTCCGCCAAGGTGCTAAAGTCGAAGGTAAATTCGCTCGTCAATCTGGTGGACGTGGACAATTCGGACACGTGTGGATCGAATTTGAACCGAATGAAGAAGGTAAAGGTTTTGAGTTCGAAAACAAAATCGTTGGTGGGGTAGTACCTCGTGAATACGTACCTGCTGTTCAAGCTGGTCTTGAAGATGCAATGCAAAACGGTGTCTTAGCTGGTTATCCATTAGTTGATGTTAAAGCTGCATTAGTTGATGGTTCTTACCATGATGTTGACTCAAGTGAAATGGCGTTTAAAGTTGCTGCTTCATTAGCACTTAAAAATGCTGTATCAAAATGTAGCCCTGTAATTCTAGAGCCTGTTATGAAAGTTGAAGTAGTAGTGCCTGAAGAATACATGGGAGATATCATGGGCCAAGTTACAGCACGTCGTGGACGCGTTGAAGGTATGGAAGCTCGTGGGAATGCACAAGTTGTTCGCGCAATGATTCCACTTTCTGAAATGTTTGGTTATGCTACAGCATTACGTTCAAGTACTCAAGGTCGTGGTGTCTTCACTATGCACTTTGATCACTATGAAGAAGTACCAAAATCAGTTTCAGAAGAAATTATCAAAAAAAATAAAGGTGAGTAATTGATTTTTACCCCTTTTATGAAGTATAACTACTTATGTGAGAACAGAAAGTGAGAATCTCGCTTTCTGTTACATATATTATCCTAAAAAATACAATCTCTAAGGAGGATTTTTAGAATGGCTAAAGAAAAATTCGACCGTTCCAAAACGCATGCTAATATCGGTACTATCGGACACGTTGACCATGGTAAAACAACTTTAACAGCTGCAATCACAACTGTACTAGCTAAACGTAGTGGTAAAGGTGCTGCTATGGCTTATGATATGATCGACGCTGCTCCAGAAGAGCGTGAGCGTGGAATCACAATCTCAACTGCACACGTTGAGTATGAAACTGAAACTCGTCACTATGCACACGTTGACTGCCCAGGACATGCTGACTATGTTAAAAACATGATCACTGGTGCTGCACAAATGGATGGCGGTATCTTAGTAGTATCTGCTGCTGACGGCCCAATGCCACAAACTCGTGAGCACATCCTTTTATCTCGTCAAGTAGGTGTACCTTACCTTGTTGTATTCTTAAACAAATGTGACATGGTAGATGACGAAGAATTATTAGAATTAGTAGAAATGGAAGTTCGTGATTTACTATCTGAGTACGAATTCCCTGGTGATGATGTACCTGTAGTTAAAGGTTCTGCTCTTAAAGCTCTTGAAGGAGAAGCTGAGTGGGAAGAAAAAATCGTTGAATTAATGAACGCTGTTGATGAGTATATCCCAACTCCAACACGTGACACTGACAAGCCATTCATGATGCCAGTTGAGGATGTATTCTCTATCACTGGTCGTGGAACAGTTGCTACTGGTCGTGTTGAGCGTGGACAAGTTAAAGTTGGTGACGTAATCGACATCATCGGTTTAACTGAAGAGCCAAAATCAACAACTGTAACAGGTGTTGAAATGTTCCGTAAACTTCTTGACTATGCTGAAGCTGGTGACAACATCGGTGCACTACTTCGTGGTGTTGCACGTGATGATGTACAACGTGGACAAGTACTTGCTAAACCAGGTACAATCACTCCACACACAAAATTCAAAGCAGAAGTTTACGTTTTATCAAAAGAAGAAGGTGGACGTCACACTCCATTCTTCACTAACTACCGTCCTCAGTTCTACTTCCGTACAACTGATGTAACTGGTATCTGCCAACTTCCTGAAGGCGTAGAAATGGTTATGCCTGGAGATAACGTTGAAATGACTGTTGAGCTTATTGCTCCAATCGCGATTGAAGAAGGTACTAAATTCTCAATCCGTGAAGGTGGACGTACTGTAGGCGCAGGCGTTGTTGCAACTATCCAAGAATAATTAGATAAAGTTTAAAAAAGGACGAGCAAATGTGCTCGTCCTTTTTTGTTTTTTTTCTTCTATATATATATTCGATTTATTTGGAGCTGACAATTAAATCGTTGCTTCTATTTAAATATAAATATTATACACATAATATGTTGAACTGATAGATCCATTCTCTACTATTGAAATAATCTGTCTTAATAAAGAAGTAAACTAGATGAAATAGTAGTTAACTTTTAATTGGCCAGTACCATTTATATCTACAGGAAAAAGTTACAGATTAAACCATTACTGATATTCTTGATATTCGTAGATATTCTATGTATAATATGAAAAGTGCGTAAGAGTACTAGGTTTTTTATAAATTACTCTTGCATCTATTATAGGTTTTATGTATAATAGACAATGTTGGTCTTTGACTGCGATGAAGCAGGAGGTTGCCGATACACACGGCCGCTTTGCCATGGCGTGTGTAGGGAAAATTCTTGCGGAGAAAATGTCTATTTTAAAAGTAGGCGAAAAGGAGGGAAAATAATGGCAAAACAAAAGATTCGTATTCGTTTAAAAGCATATGATCACAGAATTCTTGATCAATCTGCAGAGAAAATTGTTGAAACTGCAAAACGTTCTGGTGCAAATGTATCTGGTCCGATTCCATTACCAACTGAAAGATCAGTTTACACGATCCTACGTGCGGTTCATAAATACAAAGATTCTCGTGAGCAATTCGAAATGCGTACGCATAAGCGTTTAATTGATATCATCAGCCCAACACCACAAACTGTTGATGCTTTAATGCGTTTAGACTTACCGTCTGGTGTTGACATTGAAATCAAATTATAATTCTTAAAATAAATAAGAAAAGACTATTAGGAGGTGTGACTCATGACCAAAGGAATCTTAGGAAGAAAAATTGGTATGACGCAAGTATTTGCAGAAAACGGTGATCTAATTCCGGTAACTGTTATCGAAGCTGCTCCAAACGTTGTTCTTCAAAAGAAAACTGTTGAAACTGATGGATATAATGCAGTTCAATTAGGTTTTGAAGACAAACGCGAAAAGTTATCGAACAAACCAGAAAAAGGCCACGTTGCGAAAGCTGATACTGCACCTAAGCGCTTCGTTAAAGAACTTCGTGAAGCAAGCTTAGAGCAAATCGAAGTTGGTCAAGAAGTCAAAGTTGATATTTTCACAGCAGGTGAAACTGTAGATGTAACAGGAATTTCTAAAGGGAAAGGTTTCCAAGGTGCTATTAAACGCCACGGACAATCTCGTGGACCTATGTCCCACGGTTCTCGTTACCATCGTCGCCCAGGTTCTATGGGACCTGTAGCACCTAACCGTGTATTCAAAAACAAATTATTACCTGGCCGTATGGGTGGAGAACGTATCACAGTTCAAAACTTAGAGATTGTTAAAGTGGATGCAGAACGCAACCTACTATTAATCAAAGGTAACGTTCCAGGACCTAAAAAAGCCCTAATCACTGTGAAAAGCGCAGTTAAATCTAAATAATTTCACTAGGAAAGGAGGAATTGGGTAATGCCGAAAGTAGCATTATTAAACCAAGCTGGATCAAACGTTGGAGAAATCGAACTAAATGATTCTGTGTTTGGTATTGAACCTAATCAGCATGTATTATTTGAAGCGGTTATCATGCAAAGAGCTTCCTTACGTCAAGGAACTCACAAAGTAAAAAATCGTTCTGAAGTAGCAGGCGGAGGTCGTAAACCTTGGCGCCAAAAGGGTACTGGTCGTGCTCGTCAAGGATCTATCCGTTCTCCACAATGGCGCGGCGGTGGTATCGTATTCGGACCAACACCACGTTCATATGCATATAAATTACCTAAAAAAGTACGCCGTTTAGCTATCAAATCAGCTTTATCATCTAAAGTAGTTGACAACAGCATCGTTGTATTAGAAGACTTAGCTCTTAACGCTCCAAAAACAAAAGAAATGGCTTCAGTATTAAAAGGTCTTTCTGTTGAGAAAAAAGCGTTAATCGTTACAGCTGACAACAACGAAAATGTTGCATTATCAGCACGTAATATCCCTGGAGTAACTGTAGTTACTGCAAATGGTGTTAACGTACTTGATGTACTAAACCATGATAAATTGATTATGACGAAAGCAGCGGTGCAAAAAGTAGAGGAGGTGCTTGCATAATGAAAGATCCTCGTGATATTATTAAGCGCCCCGTAATCACTGAACGTTCAACTGATTTAATGTCAGAGAAAAAATACACGTTTGAAGTTGATGTTAAGGCTAATAAAACTGAAGTTAAAGATGCGATCGAATCAATCTTTGGTGTAAAAGTTGAAAAAGTAAACATCATGAATTACAAAGGTAAATTCAAACGCGTTGGTCGTTACAGCGGTTTAACTAACCGTCGTCGTAAAGCGATCATTAAGCTTACAACTGATAGCAAAGAAATCGAATTATTCGAAGTATAATTTTAATAGAAAAGGAGGGATATCGATATGGCGATTAAAAAATATAAACCAACCTCAAACGGTCGTCGTGGTATGACAGTATCTGATTTTGCTGAAATTACGACAGACCAACCTGAAAAGTCGTTACTTGCTCCACTTCACAGAAAAGGTGGACGTAATAACCAAGGTAAATTAACAGTTCGTCACCAAGGGGGCGGACACAAGCGCCAATATCGTGTGATCGATTTTAAACGCGACAAAGATGGTATACCAGGACGCGTTGCTACAATCGAATACGATCCAAATCGTTCTGCAAACATCGCACTTATCAACTATGTTGATGGTGAAAAAAGATACATTCTTGCACCTAAAAACCTTCAAGTAGGTTTAGAAGTTATGTCTGGTCCTGAAGCGGATATTAAAGTAGGGAATGCACTTCCACTACAAAACATCCCAGTAGGTACTGTAGTACACAACATCGAATTAAAACCTGGTAAAGGCGGACAATTAGTTCGTTCAGCAGGTACATCTGCTCAAGTATTAGGTAAAGAAGGTAAATATGTACTTGTACGTTTAAACTCTGGTGAAGTTCGTATGATTCTTGCTACTTGCCGCGCGACTGTAGGTCAAGTTGGTAACGAGCAACATGAACTTATCAACATTGGTAAAGCAGGTCGTTCTCGTTGGTTAGGTAAACGCCCAACTGTTCGTGGATCTGTAATGAACCCTAACGATCACCCACACGGTGGTGGTGAAGGACGCGCTCCTATCGGACGTAAATCACCAATGTCTCCATGGGGTAAACCAACTCTTGGAGCTAAAACACGTAAGAAGAAAAACAAATCAGATAAGTTTATCGTGCGTCGTCGTAAAAAATAACGTGATTGAACTACGGTTCATTCGAACCGTAGCACGATCGCGAAGGGAGGTACAATCATGGGCCGTAGCTTAAAAAAAGGACCATTCGTTGATGATCATTTAATGAACAAAGTTGAAAAGTTAAATGAAACTGAGAAAAAGCAAGTTATTAAAACTTGGTCTCGTCGTTCTACAATTTTCCCACAATTCATTGGTCACACTATCGCTGTTTATGATGGACGTAAACATGTTCCTGTATATGTAACTGAAGACATGGTAGGTCATAAACTAGGTGAATTCGCACCTACTCGTACTTACAAAGGTCATGCTAGTGATGACAAAAAAACAAGACGTTAATGAGAGGAGGCATTTAAATGCAACAATCTAAAGCTGTCGCAAGAACAGTTCGTATTGCTCCTCGTAAAGCTCGTTTAGTTCTAGATCTTATTCGAGGTAAGCAAGTAGGTGAAGCAGTGGCGATTTTAAATCACACACCAAAGGCTGCTTCTCCAATCATAGAGAAAGTATTAAAATCAGCAGTGGCAAACGCTGAGCATAACTATGAAATGGACATTAATAGCTTAGTTGTATCTGAAGCTTATGCAAACGAAGGTCCAACTCTTAAACGTTTCCGTCCACGCGCTATGGGTCGTGCAAGTGCTATTAACAAGCGCACAAGCCACATCACAATCATCTTAACAGAAAAGAAGGAGGGATAATCCGTGGGTCAAAAGGTAAATCCAGTCGGTCTTCGTATTGGAGTTATTCGTGATTGGGAGTCAAAATGGTTCGCTGGAAAAGACTACTCAACTCTTTTACATGAAGATATCAAAATTCGTGAATATGTTACTAAACGTCTTAGTGATGCATCTGTTTCTAAAATCGAAATCGAGCGTGCAGCTAACCGTGTAAATATTACAATCCACACTGCTAAACCTGGAATGGTAATCGGTAAAGGTGGTACGGAAGTTGAAGCTCTACGTAAAGCTCTTAACCAATTAACTGGTAAAAGAGTTCACATCAACATTTTAGAAATCAAAAAAGCTGATTTAGATGCTAAATTAGTTGCTGAAAATATTGCACGTCAATTGGAAAACCGTATCTCTTTCCGTCGTGCTCAAAAACAAACAATTCAACGTGCTATGCGTGCTGGTGCACAGGGTATCAAAACTCAAGTTTCTGGTCGTCTAGGCGGAGCAGATATCGCACGTGCTGAGCATTATAGCGAAGGAACAGTTCCACTACACACACTTCGTGCTGATATCGATTATGGAACAGCTGAAGCTGATACAACTTACGGTAAATTAGGCGTAAAAGTTTGGATCTATCGTGGAGAGGTTCTTCCTACTAAGAAGAAAAAAGAGGAAGGAGGAAATTAATTATGTTATTGCCAAAACGCGTAAAATATCGTAGAGAGCACCGTGGAAAAATGCGCGGTCGCGCTAAAGGCGGTACTGAAGTACATTTCGGTGAGTTCGGAATTCAAGCTCTAGAAGCTTCTTGGATTACAAACCGCCAAATCGAGGCAGCTCGTATCGCGATGACTCGTTACATGAAACGTGGCGGAAAAGTTTGGATTAAAATCTTCCCTTCTAAGCCTTATACAGCTAAACCTTTAGAGGTTCGTATGGGATCTGGTAAAGGTGCTCCAGAAGGTTGGGTAGCAGTTGTAAAACCAGGTAAAGTAATGTTTGAAATCTCAGGTGTATCTGAAGAAGTAGCACGTGAAGCATTACGTTTAGCTTCTCATAAATTACCGATCAAAACGAAGTTCGTAAAACGTGAAGAAATTGGTGGTGAATCAAATGAAAGCTAATGATATTCGTGACCTAACCACTGCTGAAATTGAACAAAAAGTAAAATCTCTTAAAGAAGAGTTATTTAACCTTCGCTTTCAATTAGCGACAGGACAATTAGAAAATACTGCTCGCATCCGTGAAGTTCGTAAATCGATCGCTCGTATGAAAACTGTTATCCGTGAAAGAGAGCTCGCTGCTAATAATCGTTAATAAGAGAGGAGGTTTACCGAATGAGTGAACGTAACCAACGTAAAGTGTATACTGGTCGTGTTGTTTCTGACAAAATGGATAAAACTATCACTGTACTTGTTGAAACATACAAAACACATCCACTATACGGTAAACGTGTAAAATACTCTAAGAAATTCAAAGCTCATGATGAAAACAACCAAGCTAAAATCGGTGACATCGTAAAGATTATGGAAACTCGTCCATTATCAGCTACAAAACGTTTCCGTTTAGTAGAAGTTGTACAAGAAGCTATCATTATTTAATATTGTTCGGATAGTTAATTCCGAAGGGAGGTAACATAAGTGATCCAACAAGAATCTCGTTTAAAAGTTGCTGACAACTCTGGTGCTCGTGAAGTATTAACAATCAAAGTATTAGGTGGTTCTGGTCGTAAAACTGCTAATATCGGTGATGTAATTGTTTGTACGGTAAAACAAGCAACACCAGGTGGCGTTGTCAAAAAAGGTGATGTTGTTAAAGCTGTAATCGTTCGTACGAAGAGTGGTGCTCGTCGTTCAGATGGTTCTTACATCAAATTTGACGAAAATGCATGTGTTATCATTCGTGATGACAAAGGCCCTCGTGGTACTCGTATTTTCGGACCAGTTGCTCGTGAACTACGCGAAAACAACTTCATGAAAATCGTTTCTTTAGCTCCAGAAGTTCTATAATAAATTTCGATTGCCTTACTAAGGAGGTGCAACGAGGATGCATGTTAAAAAAGGTGATAAAGTAATGGTTATCTCTGGTAAGGATAAAGGTAAACAAGGCGTTGTTCTTGCTTCTTATCCTAAAAAAGATCGTGTACTTGTAGAAGGTATTAACATCGTGAAAAAACACGCTAAGCCATCTCAAGCTAACCCACAAGGTGGAATCTTAAACCAAGAGGCACCTATCCATGTATCAAATGTTATGCCACTTGATCCAAAATCTGGTGAACCGACTCGTGTTGGTTATAAAGTGGTAGACGGTAAAAAGGTACGTGTAGCAAAAAAATCTGGTGAAACTTTAGATAAATAGTAAATCAGGAAGGGAGGTATATAGATGAACCGCCTTAAAGAAAAGTATCAAAGTGAAATCACTCCTTCATTAATGAAGAAGTTCTCATATAAATCAGTAATGCAAGCTCCAAAATTAGAAAAAATCGTTATCAACATGGGTGTTGGTGATGCAGTTTCAAACTCAAAAGCTTTAGATGTAGCTGTTGAAGAGTTAACTCAAATCACTGGTCAAAAACCTGTTGTAACTAAAGCAAAAAAATCAATCGCGGGCTTCCGTCTTCGTGAAGGTATGCCAATCGGTGCAAAAGTTACACTTCGCGGTGAGCGTATGTACCAATTCTTAGATAAATTAATCTCTGTTTCATTACCACGTGTACGTGACTTCCGTGGGGTATCAAAGAAATCTTTTGATGGCCGTGGAAACTACACTTTAGGTGTGAAAGAGCAATTAATCTTCCCTGAGATTGATTATGATAAAGTAAACAAAGTTCGCGGTATGGATATCGTTATCGTTACTACTGCGAATACTGATGAAGAAGCACGCGAACTATTAACACAGTTCGGCATGCCGTTCCAAAAATAATCGCTAGTAAAGGGAGGCGAAATTGTGGCTAAAAAATCAATGATTGCTAAGCAAAAACGCACGCAAAAGTTTAAAGTACAAGAGTACACTCGCTGCGAACGTTGCGGACGTCCACACTCAGTACTACGCAAATTTAAGCTTTGCCGTATTTGTTTCCGTGAACTTGCTTATAAAGGTCAAATTCCAGGCGTGAAAAAAGCTAGCTGGTAAAACCGTAAAACGGGAAGGAGGTTATTTAGTAATGGTTATGACAGATCCTATTGCAGATATGCTTACTCGCATTCGTAATGCGAATATGGTACGTCACGAAAAACTTGAGTTTCCTGCATCTACAATTAAGAAGGAAATTGCAGAAATTCTTAAACGTGAAGGTTTCGTACGTGATGTTGAATATGTAGAAGATAACAAACAAGGTATCATTCGTATTTTCTTGAAATACGGTGCAAACAATGAGCGTGTAATCACTGGTCTAAAAAGAATCAGTAAACCAGGTTTACGTGTATATGCTAAAACTGGAGAAGTACCACGTGTACTTAACGGATTAGGTATTGCGATCGTTTCAACTTCTCAAGGTGTTTTGACTGACAAAGAGGCTCGTGCAAAACAAACTGGTGGAGAAGTATTAGCATACGTTTGGTAAAAAGTTTAAAAAAGAATGGAGGTGTAATGAATGTCTCGTATTGGTAAGAAAATACTTGAAATCCCTGCTGGTGTTACGATTAACATCGCTGAGGATAATACTGTAACAGTTAAAGGACCTAAAGGTGAATTAACTCGTACATTCAGCCCTGATATGAAAATCGTTATTGAAGATAATGTATTAACAGTTGCTCGCCCATCAGATGTAAAGGAGCACCGTGCTTTACACGGTACTACTCGTAGTCTATTAGGTAACATGGTTGAAGGTGTTTCTAAAGGATTTGAAAGAGGTTTAGAACTTATCGGTGTCGGTTACCGTGCTACAAAATCAGGTAACAAATTAGTCCTAAACGTAGGTTACTCTCACCCTGTTGAAATCACACCTGAATCCGGTATTGAAATTGAAGTACCATCACAAACAAAAGTTCTTGTAAAAGGAACTGATAAAGAGCGTGTTGGTGCTATTGCAGCTAACATTCGTGACGTTCGTCCACCAGAGCCTTATAAAGGTAAAGGTATCCGCTATGAAGGCGAACATGTACGTCGTAAAGAAGGTAAAACTGCGAAGTAATATCGCCTAGATGATAAGAAAGGAGTGACCTAAATGATTACTAAAGCTGATAAAAATGTTGTACGTAAAAAAAGACATGCTCGTGTTCGTGCTAAATTAGAAGGCACTGCAGTTCGTCCTCGTCTAAACGTATATCGTTCTAACCAACACATTTATGCTCAAGTAATTGATGATTCAAATTCTGTTACTTTAGTAAGTGCATCTACTTTAGATAAAGATCTTAATTTAGATTCTAAAAGCAATGTTGATGCTGCTCAAAAGGTTGGAGAATTAGTAGCTAAACGTGCTATCGAAAAAGGCGTTAAAACAGTTGTATTTGATCGCGGGGGTTATTTATACCATGGTCGTGTTAAAGCTCTAGCTGAAGCTGCTCGCGAGGCTGGACTTGAATTTTAATCGCAAAAGGAGGGACATAAAGAATGCGTCGTATTGATCCAAACAAATTAGAGCTTGAAGAACGCGTAGTTACGGTAAACCGCGTTGCTAAAGTTGTTAAAGGTGGTCGTCGTTTCCGCTTTGCAGCACTTGTTGTTGTAGGTGATAAAAACGGTCATGTAGGTTTCGGTACTGGTAAAGCTCAAGAGGTACCAGAAGCGATTCGTAAAGCAATTGAGGATGCTAAGAAAAACTTAATCGAGGTACCTATGGTAGGTACAACGATTCCTCACCAAATTATCGGACAGTTTGGTGCTGGTAACATCCTTTTAAAACCTGCATCTGAAGGTACTGGAGTTATCGCAGGAGGACCTGTTCGTGCGGTACTTGAGTTAGCTGGTGTAGCTGATATTCTTTCAAAATCTTTAGGTTCAAACACTCCAATCAACATGATTCGTGCAACAATCTCTGGATTAAATGAACTTAAGAGTGCCGAAGAAGTTGCGAAGTTACGTGGAAAAACGGTAGAAGAACTGTTAGGATAAGGAGGGAAAACAATGGCGAATAAGTTAGAAATTACCCTCACTCGCAGTGTGATTGGTCGTCCTGAAGACCAACGTATTACTGTTAAAACACTTGGTCTTAAAAAGTTACATCAAACTGTAGTCCAAGAAGATAATCCTGCGATTCGCGGTATGATTAATAAAGTTGCTCACTTAGTTACAGTTAAAGAACAATAATAGAAATATAAATAAATAAGGAGGTGTCCCGATGAAACTTCATGAGTTGAAACCAGCAGAAGGTTCACGTAAAACACGTAATCGTGTTGGTCGTGGTATCGGTTCTGGTAACGGTAAAACAGCTGGTAAAGGTCATAAAGGACAAAATGCTCGTTCTGGTGGTGGAGTTCGTCCAGGATTCGAAGGTGGTCAAACTCCTTTGTTCCAACGCTTACCTAAACGTGGATTTACGAACATTAACCGCAAGGACTTTGCAATTGTTAACCTTGATGTCCTGAATCGTTTTGAAGATGGCACAGAGGTTACTCCAGAATTCTTACTTGAAACAGGTGTTCTAAGTAATGTTAAGTCTGGTGTTAAAATCCTTGGTAACGGTCAGTTAGAGAAAAAACTTACTGTAAAAGCTAACAAGTTCTCTGCTTCTGCTAAAGAAGCAATTGAATCTGCTGGCGGTACAGCTGAGGTGATCTAATGTTTAAAACAATCTCCAATTTTATGCGCGTGGGTGATATTAGAAGTAAGATCATATTCACCCTTTTAATGTTAGTTGTATTTCGTATTGGAACGTTCATTCCTGTGCCCAATGTTAATGCTGATGTATTAAGAGCTCAGGATGAACTAAATGTATTCGGAATTCTTAATACCTTCGGTGGTGGTGCACTTTTTAATTTCTCTATTCTCGCAATGGGAATTATGCCGTACATCACAGCTTCGATTATCGTTCAACTTTTACAGATGGATGTTGTACCGAAGTTTACTGAATGGTCTAAACAAGGTGATGTTGGGCGACGTAAGCTTGCTCAATTTACAAGATACTTTACGATAATATTAGGTTTCATCCAGGCGTTAGGTATGTCCTATGGATTTAACACCCAGTCAGGTGGGATGTTAATTGAAAATCCAGGTATAGGAACATACTTATTAATTGCGATTGTCTTAACTGCTGGTACAGCATTCTTGATGTGGTTAGGAGAACAAATCACCTCTAAGGGTGTTGGTAATGGGATTTCCATTATCATTTTTGCTGGGATTGCAGCTGGAATCCCCTCAACTGTTAACCAAATTTATGCACAACAATTTGAAGATGCAGGTGACCAATTATTTATTAAAATAGTGACGGTTGCCATTCTATTATTAGCAATTTTAGCTGTTGTGGTAGGAGTTATCTTTATCCAACAAGCACTTCGTAAAATACCAATTCAATATGCAAAAGGATCCAGTAATAAAAATATGGGTGGAGGACATACAACTCACCTGCCTTTAAAAGTGAATCCTGCCGGTGTAATCCCTGTTATCTTTGCAGTGTCTTTTATTATTACACCACCAACAATTGCAGCATTCTTTGGTCCAAACGATGTCACAGATTGGATTCAGAAAACCTTTGACTACACTCAGCCTGTAGGTATGATTATCTACATCGCTTTAATACTTGCTTTCACATACTTTTATACATTTGTTCAAGTTAACCCTGAGCAAATGGCTGAAAACTTGAAGAAACAAGGCGGTTATATTCCTGGAATCCGTCCGGGAAAAAGCACGCAGGAATATGTTACAAAGGTATTATATCGTTTAACTTTTGTTGGTTCTCTTTTCTTAGCAGCTATAGCTGTTCTTCCTGTTTTCTTTATAAAATTTGCTGACCTGCCTCAATCCGCTCAGATTGGTGGAACAAGTTTACTTATCGTTGTCGGCGTTGCCTTAGAGACGATGAAGCAGCTTGAAAGTCAGTTAGTGAAACGTCATTATAAAGGCTTTATTAAATAATGAGGATATGGGAAATCCTTCCCATTCCCTCTAAATAGAGACTGAGGGGGGAATACAAATGAATCTAGTATTGATGGGCCTTCCAGGTGCTGGTAAAGGTACTCAAGCTGAACGTATTGTAGAAAAATACAATATCCCTCATATCTCGACAGGAGATATGTTCAGAGCTGCTATGAAAGAAGAAACAGAACTAGGACTTCAAGCAAAATCTTTTATCGACAAGGGTGAATTAGTACCAGATGAAGTAACAATTGGTATTGTTCGCGAGAGATTAGGCAAGAATGATTGCCAAAAAGGTTTTTTGTTAGACGGTTTTCCTAGAACAGTAGCTCAGGCAGATGCGCTTGAGGGAATTCTATCAGAGCTTAACAAACAGATTGATTACGTTATTAACATTGAAGTGAACAAAGATATCTTAATGGAACGTTTAACTGGTCGTCGAATCTGTAAACAGTGTGGCGCAACTTACCATTTAGTATTTAACCCACCTGCTCATGAAGGCAAGTGTGATAAATGTGGTGGAGAGCTCTATCAACGTGCAGATGATAACGAAGAAACGGTTGCAAATCGTTTGGAAGTTAACCTCCAACAAACTCAACCTCTATTAGACTTCTATAACGAAAAAGGTTATTTACGAAACATAGATGGTGAGCAGGATATTGACATGGTATTTAATGATGTTGATCAGCTGGTTGGAGGACTAGGTGCATGATCATTTGTAAGACTCAGCGTGAACTTGATATTATGCGAGAAGCCGGCCGCATTGTGGCTTTAACTCATAAAGAGTTAAAAAAACATGTTAAACCTGGTATTACTACAAAAGAATTGGATGCAATTGCCGAAAAGTTTATTCGTGCAAATGATGCAATTCCTTCTTTTAAAGGGTATAATGGTTTCCGCGGAAGTATATGTGCTTCAGTAAATGAAGAACTTGTTCACGGGATACCGGGTGACCGCGTATTAAATGAAGGGGATATCATTAGTATCGACATTGGTGCGAAATATAATGGATATCATGGTGATTCTGCTTGGACATACGCTGTTGGCAAAATTTCCGATGAAGCCCAAAAACTGTTAGATGTAACAGAACAATCTTTATTTAAGGGCTTGGAGGAAGCAAAAGCTGGAGTTCGATTGTCCAATATCTCTCATGCAATTCAAACTTTTGTCGAACAACACGGTTTTTCGGTTGTTAGAGAATATGTTGGTCATGGAGTAGGGCAGGAATTACATGAAGATCCACAAATTCCACATTATGGTCCACCTAATAAAGGACCAAGATTAAAGCCAGGTATGGTACTAGCGATCGAACCTATGGTTAATGCAGGTACCCGATATGTTAAAACGTTGGCAGATGATTGGACTGTTGTTACAGTAGACGGTAAGTATTGTGCTCATTTCGAGCATACAATCGCCATTACTGAAGATGGCTTTGAGATTCTGACAATAGAGTAAATGAAGGTGACATTGCTTATTTTAGATCGGGATTTCCATTCCTGGTGTGTATGTGCTTGTCTAGCACCGACTGGATGAGCTATAATATACGCCAATTGAAAAGGAATTCGTTTTTTTGACGGAGAAAAGCGAAAGTTTCTCTCTCTGATTGAAGGGATGTTCATCATCAAGAATTACTAATTAGCGTATCTCCAGAAGTTCAGACAGTATAATGGAAACATGTCGTATGACAAATGGAAGTTTGTCGATGAGCAAGTTACTGATTTGAAGAAGGGAGAACAGTTCAATGGCAAAAGACGATGTAATTGAAGTTGAAGGAACTGTTGTTGAAACATTACCAAATGCAATGTTTAAGGTAGAACTAGAGAACGGTCATACGGTTTTAGCGCATGTATCCGGAAAGATTCGCATGCATTTCATTCGTATTTTACCAGGAGACAAAGTTACGGTAGAATTATCTCCATATGATTTAACTCGTGGCAGAATTACGTACCGTTTTAAATAATTTAGCACTCCGTACTACTAAGGAGGTATTAAAATCATGAAGGTCAGACCATCTGTTAAACCGATTTGTGAAAAATGTAAAGTCATTCGCAGAAAAGGCAAAGTCATGGTTATTTGTGAGAATCCTAAACATAAGCAAAAACAAGGTTAATCTATAAGGAGGTGCAAGCATAATGGCTCGTATTGCAGGTGTTGATATTCCTCGCGACAAACGTGTTGTGATTTCTTTAACATATATTTTTGGGATCGGACGCTCTACTGCTCAGAAAGTTTTAGCTGAAGCTGGTGTTTCTGAAGATACACGTGTACGTGATTTAACGGAAGAAGAATTAGGGAAAATCCGTGATGTAATCGATAAGTTAAAGGTTGAGGGTGACCTTCGTCGTGAAGTTTCACTTAATATTAAACGTCTAATCGAAATCGGTTCATTCCGTGGTATCCGTCACCGTCGTGGCTTACCAGTCCGCGGTCAAAACACGAAAAACAATGCTCGTACACGTAAAGGACCACGTCGTACTGTAGCAAACAAGAAGAAATAAGGTAAAAGGAGGTTAACCAATAATGGCACGTAAAACGAATACTCGTAAACGTCGTGTGAAAAAGAATATTGAAAGTGGAATTGCTCATATCCGTTCAACATTCAATAACACGATCGTGACAATTACTGACACTCATGGTAATGCAATTTCATGGTCAAGTGCTGGTGCGTTAGGTTTTAGAGGTTCACGTAAATCTACTCCTTTCGCTGCACAAATGGCTGCGGAAACTGCTGCAAAAGCATCTATGGATCATGGATTAAAAACTCTAGAAGTTACTGTTAAAGGACCGGGTGCAGGACGTGAAGCTGCAATCCGTTCACTACAAGCTGCAGGTCTTGAAGTAACTGCAATTAGAGACGTAACTCCTGTTCCACATAATGGATGCCGTCCACCAAAACGTCGTCGTGTGTAAATTTTCTGTATAGATTTTGTATCCCTGTCAATAATGGGTTATGATACAGTATATAAGTTCTAGCAGAATTCACTCTGTTGTTGTGCACATTCGGGAACTTTTGAATGGGGAATTTCGGTTAGACGCTAGTTTAATGATTTGTCTAGCCGGGGTTTCGACGTTTTGAAGGAGGGTTTATAGATGATAGAAATTGAAAAACCAAAAATCGAAACGGTTGAAATCAGCGATGATGCCAAGTATGGTAAATTCGTCGTCGAGCCACTTGAGCGTGGATATGGTACAACTTTGGGTAACTCCTTACGTCGTATCCTTTTATCCTCACTCCCTGGTGCCGCTGTAACATCGATCCAAATAGATGGCGTACTTCATGAGTTTTCAACGATCGAAGGTGTTGTTGAAGATGTTACTTCGATTATCTTAAACATTAAAAAGCTTGCTCTTAAAATCTATTCAGATGAAGAAAAGACGCTAGAAATTGATGTTCAAGGCGAAGGTAGTGTTACTGCATCAGATATTACTCATGATAGTGATGTAGAAATTCTGAATCCAGATCTTCATATCGCTACTCTTGCTTCAGATGCAAGCTTCAGAATGAGGCTTACAGCTAAGCGTGGACGTGGTTACACTCCAGCTGATTCAAATAAAAGAGAGGACCAACCTATTGGTGTTATTCCGATCGATTCGATCTTTACGCCGGTTTCACGTGTCTCCTACCAAGTAGAAAAAACTCGTGTTGGTCAAGTTGCTAACTATGATAAGCTGACTCTTGATGTTTGGACAGATGGAAGTACTGGCCCTAAAGAGGCGATTGCTCTTGGTTCAAAGATCCTAACTGAACACTTAAATATTTTTGTAGGGCTTACTGATGAAGCTCAGAATGCAGAAATTATGGTGGAAAAAGAAGAGGATCAGAAAGAAAAAGTTCTAGAGATGACGATTGAAGAATTAGATCTATCTGTTCGTTCTTACAACTGTTTAAAACGTGCCGGTATTAATACCGTGCAAGAGCTTGCTCATAAAACAGAAGAAGACATGATGAAAGTTCGTAATCTTGGTCGTAAATCTTTAGAAGAAGTTAAGGCGAAATTAGAAGAACTAGGTTTAGGTCTTCGAAAAGACGACTGATGACTAGTTTGTAATAAACTAGCGTTTTCGTATGCTATCATTAGAGAATAGCTTTCAGCCTATAAATCCATGAAATAACATTCATTATTTAATGAAGGAGGGGACATCTCATGTCATACAGAAAATTAGGCCGTACTAGTGCGGGTCGTAAAGCAATGCTTCGTGACCTAACTACTGATCTAATCATCAGTGAGCGTATCGAAACTACAGAAGCTCGTGCGAAAGAATTACGTTCAACTGTTGAAAAGATGATTACACTAGGTAAGCGCGGTGACCTTCATGCACGTCGTTTGGCTGCATCATATGTACGTAACGAAGTTGCTGAAGTTGTATCTGTTACAACTGAAGAAGGTAAAACTAAGGATAAACCTAAATATGCTTTAGAAAAACTTTTCAGTGATATCGCTCCACGTTACGAAGACCGCCAAGGTGGTTACACTCGTATTATGAAACTTGGACCACGTCGCGGAGACGGTGCTCCAATGGTCATCATTGAATTAGTTTAATATATGTATCACAAGGGCGTGACAGTTTCATAACTGGATCAATGCCCTTTTTTTATATGATCATATAGATTGAAAATCTTTTATTAGAGTCAGATCAAGTCGCTTGCGCTTTTGTTATAGTTTCGGAATTTCTTAAATTTTTAAACTTTGGCTATGCGCACGACATCCAGCTGCGAAGCACAGGATGTGCAAGTGCAGCTAGTGCGGCAGGACGTCGCATGTTTCGGCTGCAAGCGACTAGCCCCTCTAGGGTCTAGTCACAAATGAATTGAAGACTAAGAACGTCTTCTATACATCTGCGCCTTATTTGCCCAAGGCTGTTCAAGGCGCTTGCACTTTAGTTATTAGCAAGAAAGATTAGGAGAGACGAGAAATGAGTGAGACAATCATCAGTGTGGAAAACATTACTTTTCATTATGATCAAACAGCTCCTCCTGCATTAGATGATGTTTCTATACAAGTTAAAAAGGGAGAATGGCTTGCGATCGTTGGACATAATGGTTCAGGTAAATCTACATTAGCAAGAATTTTAAATGGACTTTATCTACCTGACAAAGGAAAAATCCAAGTGTGTGGAATTGAATTAACGCAAGATACTGTGTGGGATGTTCGTAAACACGTAGGAATGGTCTTTCAGAATCCAGATAACCAATTTGTTGGAACTACTGTAAAAGATGATGTTGCATTCGGTTTAGAGAATAATGGTGTTAAAAGAGATGAAATGGTAAATAAAATTGAGTGGGCGACAAAAAAGGTAAGAATGGATCAGTTTCTAGAACATGAGCCACATCACCTTTCTGGAGGGCAAAAGCAACGTGTGGCGATAGCTAGTGTAATCGCTGTTCAGCCTGATATTATTATCCTTGATGAAGCTACATCAATGTTAGATCCTATCGGTAGAGAAGAAGTTATCCAAACGGTTCGTGAGCTGAAAGAACAAAGTGATTTGACTGTTATATCGATTACCCATGATTTAGAAGAGGCCTCAAAGGCTGATAGAATAATTGTCATGAATGGTGGAAAAAAATTCACAGAAGGTACTCCTGATGAAATTTTCCAATTAGATGATCAGTTGGTGAAAATTGGTTTGGATTTACCATTTCCACTACAATTAAGCAAACGACTAAGAGAAGCCGGTATTCCGATTAAGGATCATCATTTAACTGAGGAAGGGTTGGTGGAAGAGCTATGGACATTACATTTAAAAATGTAGAGCATCGATATCAAGCTCGGACACCATTTGAAAAATTAGCGTTATATGATGTGAATTTTTCCGTTAAAAAAGGGTCTTATGTATCTATTATTGGGCACACTGGTTCTGGTAAGTCAACAATACTTCAACATTTAAATGGATTGTTAAAGCCAACAGAAGGATCTATTCAAATTGGAGACCACGTTATTGAGGCAGGTAAAAAACAAAAGAATTTAAAAGAAGTGAGAAGACTAGTAGGGATTGTCTTTCAATTTCCGGAGCATCAACTGTTTGAAGAAACGGTTGAGAAGGATATTGCGTTTGGACCTATGAACTTTGGTGTTAATGAGAAGGATGCATATGAAAGAGCAAGAGAGTCTTTACAACTTGTTGGTTTACCAGAATCAATACTTCAGAAATCACCGTTTGACTTAAGTGGTGGCCAAATGAGAAGAGTAGCCATTGCGGGTGTTTTAGCAATGGGTCCTGAAGTGCTTGTATTGGATGAACCAACAGCAGGATTGGATCCTAAAGGTCGAAAAGAAATGATGGATTTATTTTATCGTCTTAAAGAAGAGAGAAATCTTACAATTATCCTGGTCACTCATAGTATGGAGGATGCTGCAAAATATGCTGATGAAATGATAGTTATGCATAAAGGCACGATTGCTATGCGAGGTACCCCTAGAGAAATCTTTAGCCAAGGTGAACAGTTAGCTTCTTACGGATTGGATTTGCCTGAAACTGTTAAACTTCAACAAAAGCTAAAGGATAAAGGGTTGGCTTTTGAGGAAATCCCACTTACTCTAGATGAGGCTGTTATGCAAATAAAAGCTCTTATGAAAGAGGAGGATCATCTATGATGAATAGTATGATAATTGGGAAATATGTACCAGGTGATTCTCCTGTTCATAGAATGGATCCCAGAGCGAAGTTATTAATGATATTCGCTTTTGTCTTTATCGTTTTTTTAGCTAATAATTTATTTACGTATATTCTTTTAGGTATCTACACATTAATGATCATACTTATGACAAAGTTACCTATTCAATTTTTAATTAGAGGGCTAAAGCCTGTTTTGTGGGTTATTCTCTTTACTTTCCTTTTACATCTGTTTGTAACGAAGGAAGGGAATGTTTTACTTGATCTGGGTTTTTTGAAAATTTATGAAGAGGGATTGATCCAGGGAATTTATATATCTCTTCGTTTCTTTTATCTCATATTAATTACTACGATCTTAACGTTAACCACAACACCTATTGAAATTACAGATGGGATGGAGAGCTTATTAGGACCTTTGAAAAAAGTGAGATTACCTGTACATGAGCTTGCTTTAATGATGTCCATCTCGTTAAGATTTATCCCGACCTTAATGGAAGAAACAGATAAAATCCTAAAAGCACAAATGGCTAGAGGTGTAGACTTCACTGGAGGTCCTATAAAGGATCGATTTAAGGCCATAGTACCTTTACTTGTTCCACTCTTTATCAGTGCGTTTAAGCGTGCAGAAGAGCTTGCAACCGCTATGGAGGCACGGGGATACAGAGGGGGAGAAGGAAGAACGAAGCTTAGACAATTACACTGGGGTATAAAAGACACAGTATTTCTTATTTTATTAGTCGTTTTAGGGCTGGCTTTACTATATTTGCGTACGTAGGAGTAAAAGAATGAGGGTTAAATGTATTGTTTCTTATGATGGCACACACTTTAGCGGCTATCAAGTTCAACCGAATAAAAGGACAGTACAAAGTGAAATAGAGGCTGTTCTTACGAAGCTTCATAAAGGCCAATCAGTGAAAGTACATGCTTCTGGTAGAACAGATGCAAATGTACATGCACTAGGGCAGGTTATTCACTTTGACACAACATTAACAATTCCTCCTGAAAAGTGGCCATATGCCCTGAATAGTCTATTACCAAATGATATTGTCATTTTGGAAGTTGAGTATGTTGCAGATCACTTTCATTCGCGATTTAATGCTAGAAAAAAAGAATATCGTTATAAAATCTCAACACAAAAAATACCCAATGTATTTAAACGAAATTATGCCTACCATTTTCCTTATGTTTTAGATATAGAATCAATGAAAAAAGCTTGTCATCACCTCTGTGGTACACATGATTTTACTAGTTTTTGTGTTGCGAAAACCGAAGTAGAGGACAAAGTTAGAACAATTTATTCAATAGATGTAATTGAAGAGGGAACAGACCTTACTTTTTGTTTTACAGGGAATGGTTTCCTTTATAATATGGTCCGAATATTAACGGGAACTTTATTAGAAGTAGGACAAGGTAAAAAAACACCTGATCAAATCCCTTTTATACTTGAAGGGAAGGATCGGTCCCTAAGTGGGAAAACAGTACCGGGTCATGGATTATATTTATGGAAAGTTTATTATGACAACTAAACCAGGTGTAACATTCCCTTGACATTAGGTTCTATACAGTATATCATATCTAATGGTATGTATTTCAACCCCACGAATAAGCCCCGGAAACTTATCGTGTTATGAAATAGAATAGGAACCATCTTTATTTTAATCATTAGGAGGAAAACACATATGCGTACAACGTTTATGGCAAACGCTGCAAATATCGAACGTAAATGGTACGTAGTAGATGCTGAAGGCAAAACTTTAGGTCGCCTTGCAAGTGAAGTTGCATCTATTCTACGTGGTAAGCACAAACCAACTTACACACCACACGTTGACACTGGAGATCATGTAATTCTAATCAACGCTGAGAAAATTGAATTAACTGGTAAAAAATTAACTGATAAAATTTATTACCGTCATAGCCAATTCCCTGGCGGATTAAAATCAAGAACTGCATTAGAAATGCGCACGAACTATCCTGAGAAAATGCTTGAATTAGCAATCAAAGGTATGCTTCCAAAAGGTTCTTTAGGTCGTCAAATGGCTAAAAAATTACATGTATATGCTGGTAGCGAACATCCACACCAAGCACAACAACCAGAAGTTTACGAACTTCGCGGATAATTATAAGAGGAGGTTATTAATTTGGCACAGGTTCAATATTACGGTACAGGCCGTCGTAAAAGCTCAGTAGCACGTGTACGTTTAGTACCAGGCGAAGGTCGTATTGTTGTAAATAGTCGTGATATTAAAGAATATATCCCATCAGCAGCACTAATCGAAGATATTAAACAACCATTAAACTTAACTGAAACTGCAGGTAGCTATGATGTACTTGTTAATGTTTCAGGTGGTGGATATGCAGGTCAAGCAGGCGCTATCCGTCATGGTATCTCTCGTGCTTTATTAGAAGCAGATCCAGAATACCGTGCATCACTTAAGCGCGCTGGTCTATTAACTCGTGACGCTCGTATGAAAGAACGTAAAAAATACGGTCTTAAAGGCGCTCGTCGTGCACCTCAGTTCTCAAAACGTTAATTTTACGGTTCAAAGGCTCTCAAGTTATTTGCTTGGGGCCTTTTTTATATATTAAGAAATTTCTCCAGCACCTAACATGGCATAAAAATGTTAGGGGGGAATATTCCCTTGATATGAATAAAAGTTGATATTTTAGAATGTAAAAAAGACATCGGAAAGAGATGTCCTTTTAATTTTTTCTACCACTAGTTGCTTCATTATACGGTTCCTCTGTTTCTTTGCTTTTTTCATCGTGAGTTGGATGTGCTCCAGGATCCTGTCTAGGTAAGTCTTCATGAAAATTACGATCTTCATACACAAAATTGCTATAGAATTGTTGTCCATGTTTCCATGGAGTTTCCTTATTCTTTACAGGTTCTGTTTTTCCTTCAGGTGATCCGTAAGGACCTTCCGGATGCTCCTCTGCAGTTAAAAAGGTTCTTTGGGTCTCGACGTTTGAAAAGTCAGTATAAAATTCATCTTCATTTCTCAAGGTTATTTCCTCCTTTTAAAGTAGTGTGTCATCTCCTTAATTTGTTCAATTCTAAAGTGAACGCAAAGCTTCATCCAATCCTTTATACCCATTGATATCTTTTGAGTTAGGCTCATCTGTTTCCACTGTCCATTCATTATTAGCAGCTGACAGCTGACCACTCTCATTTTTTAAATATGGGGTATGTACCATAAAGGTTTTTCCATCTTTTCTTATTGTATATCCCATATGGTATTGCTCCTTTTGGCCTTGCTCTTCAAAAACACCGATATCTTCAATATCATATTTACTTATTAATGGTTGAAAAGCCTTTTGAAGATCATTTATTACTTCATCACGATTACTAAATTTCATTTTTTAAAACGTCCTTTCCATTGTTTATTCTTAATATGCCTATCATGTTGTTTTTTCATCATGAAAAAGTAAGAAAAAAGCATCTCGTTAAGAATTTCTTTCCCATTTATGAATGATCGATGAAAATAGGGTTTTATTCTGATTGAATTGTCTTATTCGATGGCCGTTTGCTCCAGATGGGTGTGGAAATCCGAACAGGTATACATGCTTGGTAAGGTTTCCGCTTTTGAGAATATGTTGTAAAATCTCTTCAACCATTCTTCCTAAAGGAATAACCAGTGCGCTACTTTTTATTTGATTTAACTCATCAACAAAATTCCCATAGGCATATGTTGTTAAAAGAGGAGACTGCTTTACTTTTGGTTTATGTCCTGTATAGTTTTTATTTTGAAAAAACACAGGGTACTTTATAACAGATGTTGTATGGATAAGATCTCTATTTACACCAAACAAAGAAGCTGCGTCTGGTATATGAAGGACTTGAGAGATCCTAATTTGGTCAAGCATATCAATCAAATTTTTCCTCATAGTTCCTGAAAAACTAGCGGCCTTTTTTGTTTGTTCTAAGATGTGATCGAGCGAAAGATTTTGTTTTAAAGCTAAGTATTGTTTTATTTTTTCAAAGGCTACCTTCATTTGGTACCAGCCTGGAGTAATTCCAACTATGATGAGTTTTGCTTGATCATTTATAAATTCATTATGTGGTGAGTAATACATGGATAATTCATTTTCATTTTCAATTAAAAATGCATCTGTTAATAAATCTTGTTTTGTCAATGGTTTTGTTATATCAAGTAATTGTATAGCAGGTAAAAAAGTTTGAAGTTTTGTTTCTTTCATCAATATCCGCTCCTATATTAAATAATGTGTGTTTAATTTTTATTACGTTTTATTTTTGGGGATTGTGATTTTTAATTTAACCAATAACTTTTAATACTGTTCATTTCTTGGGAAATATTTTTATTTCTCAACTAGACCAACCCTCCCTTATCTAGATGAAATTGGAAGACATTTAACGAATGATAAAAAAGGTCTGATAAACAATAGATAGAAAGGGAGGTATTGACATTGACTGAGATCATTTCTTTAAAGCAAAAGAGACATCAAAAAGAATTAAAATATGAAAGGAAAATGCTCAAAGATTTAAACTTAACAGAGATTAAGGCCAAAATTGATCATTGTTTTAAAAGCTTTGAAGGAAAGTTCAAAAAGACGATAATAGAAGACGGGTGTATTGACTTTGCGATAGAAGCATTTTTGTTAGGTGCAAAATATAGTCGCTTTGGCTATTATGGAGAATCGATGCAGTCTGCAAATAAACGATGTCAGTTTGAAGAAAAAAGGTTAATTGATGATTTTTTTGACTATTTAATGAGTTGGGGAAAAATAAAAGAAGGCGAATTGTCCATTGAAGAACTTTTTTTAGCGTGTGAGTATTTTATCCATTCGTGGTGGGAACAGGGCTTTACAAAGGGTGAGAAACGATATAAATTGAGACTTCATTAAAGTAATGAAAACCCATGGAACTTTATCATATTCCTTCCGGTTGTCCCATATATTTAACCTGAGGACGAGCAGGAGGGAATGAGATGAAGAAGAAAATAAAATGGGTGGCTTTTATAAGTGGCTTTATTGTGTTATTAATTTTATTTCAATGGCAATTTACGAACAATAATTCATGGGATTCTTGGAACTTACCATTAACAGGGAAAGTTATTTACATCGATCCAGGTCATGGAGGCCCGGATGGTGGAGCTGTTGGTCGTAATTCTTTAGAAAAGGATATCTCATTAAGTATTTCGTTAATCATAAGAGATTATCTTCAAGAACAAGGGGCACTTGTGTTACTAACTCGAGAAGAGGATGTAGATCTTGCAGATGAGGATACAAAAGGATACAGCAGACGAAAAGGAGAAGATTTAAAAAAACGGGTGAATATTATTAACGAGTCTCAGGCTGATTTATTTTTAAGTATCCACCTTAATGCTATTCCCTCATCAAGATGGAGTGGCGCACAAACGTTTTATAGCGGGAGATATATTGAAAATGAACATGTTGCAAAGTATATTCAAGATGAGTTAAGGAGAAATCTTGAGAATACAACGAGAGTTGCAAAACCTATAGATGGTGTTTACCTACTTAAAAATGTTGAAAAGCCGGGCGCATTAGTTGAAGTTGGCTTTTTGTCTAATCCAAATGAAGAAGAGCTGCTTTCTACAAAGGTATATCAAGAGAAGGTTGCTGCATCCATCTATAATGGAGTGTTAAGATATTTTTCAAATGAGAAGAATCCGCCCGAGTAATCACTGATATTCTATCTTCAAGTTAAGATATGGTATACTTATGGAAACGACTTCATGATAAGGGTGGAATAGTATGCTAAAAGAAGAAGCACTGCGCACAGTAATTGGACAACTCAAAGATCCTTTCTTACATATATCATTAGAAGAGTTACATGCTATAGAAGAAATTAAAATTAAGCAAGAAAAAAAACACGTTAGTTTAAGAATAAGTATCTCAAAAATAAATACACCAGAACAACTACAGTTACAACAGCAAATCGTTGCATTAGTAAAAGAAGAAGGTGCTGAATCTGTAGGTCTACGCTTTCAGGAGCTGCCGCAGGAGACAATTTCATCCTATCAAGATACAAACGAAGGTGAATCAAATTCCTTATTATCACCTGGGAACAAAACAACATTTGTTGCAATTGCCAGTGGAAAAGGTGGCGTTGGTAAATCAACAGTATCTGTAAATTTAGCTGTAGCTTTAGCACGCCTTGGTAAAAAAGTTGGTCTGATTGATGCAGATATATACGGATTTAGTGTTCCTGATATGATGGGGATTACGAAACGTCCGGAAGTTATAGGAGAAAAAATCATTCCCGTTGAACGTTTTGGCGTCAAAGTTATATCAATGGGGTTCTTTGTCGAAGATAATGCCCCAGTCATTTGGAGAGGCCCAATGTTAGGGAAGATGTTAAATAACTTCTTTTCTGAAGTTGAATGGGGAGATCTTGACTATCTTCTTTTAGATTTACCTCCGGGAACTGGTGATGTTGCTTTAGATGTGCACGCTATGCTGCCTGCTTGTAAAGAGATTATTGTCTCCACGCCACATCCAACTGCTGCTTTTGTAGCGGCAAGAGCTGGGGCTATGGCACTTCAAACAGACCATGAAATCATTGGAGTTGTAGAAAACATGGCATATTTTGAAAGTGCAAAAACCGGGGAGAAGGAATATGTATTTGGTCGAGGCGGCGGAGAAAAGCTAGCTGAAGAACTAAGAGTACCTTTACTAGGAAAAATTCCTTTACAACAGCCTGATTGGAATGATGACGATTTTGCACCTTCTGTATATACTGCAGATCATCCGATTGGAAAAATCTATACGGATATCGGACAGGAAGTAACAAAGTTATTACCTGTAAAAGCATAAAAAGCGCCCAAGGCGCTTTTTATATTTTGCAAGGATGCAGGTGTTAACTTCCTCCACCTGCACCCTGTTCTTGACCGCCCCCACTGCCTTGTTCTTGTTCTTGGCCTTGTTGGCTGCCACCTGATTGTTGCCCAGCTTCTTCTGCTGCTTTTAAAAGAGTCTCCTGGATCTTCACTTTGTAAAGTGGACTTGATAATGTCTCCATTACAATGTCTTGTAAATGTTTTCTGAATTCCTGGCTTTTTGCAGCCTCGAGCATACTCTTTTCCATTTCAGGATCTTTCATCACATCTATTAGCATCTTTTGATACTCAGGATCAGTCATTAATCCTTTAATTACTTTTTCATGTTCATCTTTAATGCTTGTTGCGAAACTTTCGACAAACTTAGGATCCTCGAAAACCTTCTTCCAAAATTCTGCACCCTTGTCTGAGGTCATCGTTGTTTCAATTGTTTCTTTGACAACATTTTGATCCATGATTAAGACTTGCTTCATTTCTTCGTCTTTCATAACTTCCTGTAATGCTTTTTTACCATCATCTGTTTTAAGTATATCGACAACCATTTTCTTTGTTTCTTCATAGTCCATTTGTGTTCCGGATTCTTCCCTTGGAGCACAGGCGGATAATGCCAAAATACAAACAATGAGAGTCATGAGGAGCGAGTATCTCTTCATGGTAATCCTAGCTCCTTTCAATATTTACTTACTAGTTATATTTTGATTTAGAAAAGAGAATTTATACGAGGAAAATAGCATTCATATGGCTTTTTTTAAAAAGGATTGGTAAAATCAAAATGGAGTAATGTGATGGAGGATGTAAACGTGAACAGTAGAAATTGGGTACGGTTGTTTTTAAGCACGCTGCTTGTTGGAGGATTAACAACAAGTGTAATTGGATTTCTTCTAAAGTGGACAGAATATAAAGATTTATTTTTGAACTTTGAAATCATTGAGATTCTCTCAGTTTTATTTTGGCTATTTGGTGTAGGACTTATATTTAGTGTAATTAGTCAGATGGGCTTTTTTGCTTACTTAACAGTTCATCGATTTGGACTTGGGATATTTAAGTCAGCTTCGCTATGGAATTTTGCTCAAATCATCCTTATCCTCTTCGTCTTATTTGATTTGGCCTATTTCCGTTTTCAATTATTCGCTAATGAAGGAGACACCTATATTTCGTACATACTCTTGGCCCTTTATGTGCTTATAGTTGGATTGATGGTGGCATTTATTAAAAGAAAAGATACAAATAAAGGGGCATTTATTCCAGCTCTATTCTTTATGATTGTTGTCACAGTTATTGAATGGTTCCCTGCTCTGCGAGTTAATCAGGAAGACTGGTTATTGTTAATGCTGATTCCTTTGCAAGTATGTAATGCCTATCAATTAATCATGCTGCCAAGATTCACTCAAACAAAAAAGAGCTAGCGCTAGCTGCTCTTTTTTACAGTAAGGGAGTTTTAGTTTTATGAGTTAGTTCCATATAGCATCGGCAGTCTATGGCTATCTGTTCTTATGCTATTTTATTTCACCTCAGAAGACTTTGTTTCAGCATTTGCAATCAGTTCATCGACTGTCACATTTTGAAGCCCTTTACTTCTAATTTCTTTAATAATTGTTGGTAATGCTTGAGCTGTTTGTTTTGCTGAGTCTGATGCATGTAGGAGTACGATGTCTCCACCTTTAATAGTAGATGTCGTATTTTTTATTATTTCTTCTACACCGGGATTTTGCCAATCGTCAGAGTCTACGCTGTAATGAACAACTGTCAACCCTTGTTGATCTGCAATCTTGAGTACATCTTTATTAAATCCTCCACTAGGTGGTCGAAGTAAAGTGATGTCCTTCAAACCTAATTGTGTAAAAACTTCCTTAGCTAATGCAAGGTCTTTCCTAACTTCGTTCGGTTCTAAATCCCGATAATCTTCATAATTGTATCCCATGCTTCCAATTTGATGACCATCTTCTTGGATCTGTTTTACAACATCCGGATGTCTTTCAGCCCAAGAAGCAGATAAAAAGAATGTAGCATTATTTATGTTTTGCTTTTTTAATGTGTTCAAAACAGTTGCAGCTTTTGCATCTCCCCAACTAATATCAAAAGTTAAAGCAATCTCTTTATTCTTCGTTTCTCCTCTATAAACTGCTTTCGGCCCTTCAGATGTTGAAAACACAGGATAGTTCAAAGTATTCTCCACAAATAAGATACCTGCTGTAAAAAAAGCAGCTAGCATAATGAGTGCAAGTTGTTTAATTTTCTTCATATGAATGACATGAAATTGATTCATTAGGATCCCCCTTAAAACAGCATACTCTTGAGACAAGTCTATGCTTGGACTTCAAATAAAATGATTAAAAACCCAAATAATTAGAAAGAATGTAAGGGGAGGTTTACACAATGATCTATTACTTGTTACATGAAAAAGAGAAAATAGAACTTGAAAGCATAATTAGTCGTGAGATTAGGGAAGCTCATGAACTTATAGGCACGATTGATAGTTCCAATTGGGTAAAAAGAAGAGCCCTTCAAGAAAGAATAAATGTTTTATTTAGTATTAAAAAAAAGTTTGAAAATTAGGTTGACCTTAGAAATTAAAGATGTTATATTAATAAACGTCGCTGCTGAGCGATCCAGAAAAACTTCTTTTAAAAACAATAAAAAAAGAAGTTGACACACGATTTACTAAGTGTTATATTAATAAAGTCGCTTCTGAGAGAACGACAAACAAATGATCTTTGAAAACTAAACAAAACCAAGCGTGCCAACGTTAATTTTGATTAACAAAAACGTACTATATAGTACAAACTTTTATGAGCTATATCAAACACTTTATTGGAGAGTTTGATCCTGGCTCAGGACGAACGCTGGCGGCGTGCCTAATACATGCAAGTCGAGCGAATCTGAGGGAGCTTGCTCCCAAAGATT
>NZ_JAIVLH010000025.1 GCF_020524345.1 Metabacillus niabensis | reverse complement strand
GTATTGAACATAAATATCACCCTCCCAATTAGTTATCTATATTATACCAAATTAACGCGGTGAAAAGTTAAAGTATTCAGATAAAAATAATAGGCTGCCGAGGTTTCTCGACAGCCTGGATAGATCTAAATAGTGTAAACTATTTAGATCTATTGTTCTCCTCTATCTTCCAAACCTCCCTTGCTGCTTCTATGAAAGCTAATATGATTGGTGAAAGCCACTTGTCTTTATGCCATGACATCTGTGTATATACATCCAAGTCTGAAATTCGCCAAGGAAGAGCAACAAGTTCACCACGTTCAACTTCGACTTTAGTCACTATTTCAGGAAGAAAGGCAATACCAATTCCCGAAATTGCACATTGTTTAATGGCTTCGGCACTTTGGAACTCTAAAGACGAAATACGATCAATGTCTCCTTTCTTAAATATTCGATCAAACATGGTTCGATAGGGACAACCCTTTTCGTTAATCAAGAACACTTCTCCGTGAAAATCTTCAAGCTGTAATACATGTTGTTTCGCAAGTGGGTGATCTGGAGCGGCGAAAAAGCGAAACGTTTCTTCCGTCAATGATTCCGTTGCAAGTCCAGTTGATTGAATCGGTTCGTCCAGTATAAAGGCAACATCCGAGGTTCCCTCAAAGAGTGTTTGTTTGAGTTGTTGATTTGGAACGGATCGGAAAATAAGACGAACTCCCGGATGCCGCGAACGAAAAAGTTTAAAGACATCTGGAAGGCGATAGGCGCAAACAACCTCATTGGCACAGATCGTTAAGGTACCGCTTAGAATTTCATTGTCATGAAGGACGCTGCGAGCTTCCTCCAATTTGTTTAGAATGTCGTGGACGTGAGTTAAAAAACGTTTACCCGCAGTGGTGAGAACGAGCTGCTTTCCTAAGCGATCAAAGAGACGAACATCAAGCTCTTCCTCCAATGCTTTTATTTGCATGGTGACGTTGGATGGTACTTAGTTTAATGCTTCAGCAGCTCTACTGAAATTTAAAGTTGTTGCAACTGTTTGAAACGTATACAGTTGGCGCAATTCCATCAGGGTTCCTCCTTTACTTTCAATATTATTGAAAACTATATTTCATTTTGTTCACTTTTATTGAAAATAGCACAGCTTTATACTTAATAACAAGAAATACATCTACATGTATGTGTTTCATCTAGAAAGGAGTGACAACTCAATGGAGGAGTTTGAGATTTTTAATTTAGGTGATGTAACCTTGCAATCCGGAGTGACGTTACCAAGTGCTTTTCTTGCATATAAGACATATGGAAAATTAAATGAAAGGAAAGATAATGTTATCGTTTATCCAACGGCTTTTAGCGACAAACATGTTAATAATGAATGGTTAATTGGAAACGGCATGGCACTGGATCCACAGAAATATTTCATTATCATTCCAAATTTGCTAGGGAATGGATTATCTTCTTCGCCAAGTAATACGCCTGCACCATTCGACAAGGCTAATTTTCCACAAGTAACCATCTATGACAACATTCAATTACAGTATCGACTGGTGACGGAAAAATTCGGCATACAGAAGATTGCTCTTGTAGTTGGATGGTCAATGGGAGGTCTCCAATCATTCCAATGGGGAGCAAGTTATCCTGATATGGTGGAGCGAATTGCCTCTTTCTGCGGAAATGCAAAAACTTGGCCGCAAACGTATGTAGTCCTCGATGGACTCAAGGCTGCGATCTTAGCCTCAGTTGGCTCGGATTCTACTAAGCTAAACCAGTTGACTTCTGATGACATGCGTGCTGTTGGCCGTGTCTATGCAGGATGGGGATTATCGCAGACCTTCTATAAAGAAGAACTTTTTCGTGAACTGGGATTTGCCTCATTGGAAGATTTTGCAGTTGGGGTTTGGGAAAAAAGTTTTATGAGTATGGACCCTCACAATGTACTAGCTATGTTATGGACAGGACAACATGCAGATATTAGTGCAAACCCCACGTTTAATGGAGAGTTTGATAGGGCACTCAAAAGCATCGATGCGGTTACTTATATCATGCCAGGGAGTACAGATCTCTTCTGCACTGCAGACAATAACGAATATGAGGCTAGGCTTGTACCTAATGCAGAATATCATCCTATCAACTCAGTATGGGGTCATTTTGCCGGTCGTGGAATTAACAGTACCGATAATACATTTATTGATGACAAACTAAAGCGCTTATTGGCTCTTCGAACTAATAGATAAATTATGTCCATGTCGAACGTGAGTAAAACCAGTAAGATCTAATATCAACTTTATTCTATGTGGCTATTCTGATGAGTTAAAACCTTTAATTTTCACTCAAATGTCTTGTTATTTTTCTTGAATAGTTGAAATTTTTAGTGCTGTATATCGATACTAGCAACACGACCATTAAGGACGATTACTTTAAACGTAATCGTCTTTTTCGTTTACTTAAAGGGCAAATAGCAATAGAAAATAAAGAAACTTTGTTGAAAATTTGCGAGGAATTCTGGATTAGAAATGGTTTCTTTGTTTAGCTTCAATCATCTTTCATGTTAAAGCAAGGTAGAAACTAAATAAGTCTTTTTAGAAAAAAATATAAAAAACGAATATATATATTGACAAAATGAGATAAATTAAATAACATTATCTCATATTCAAGATTATTTAATTCGAGATAAATTGTATGATAAGGTTATCAAGAAAATGTTCAAATCATCCTTTTGGAGAAAGCAACATTTATCGATATTTGTTCAGCTTTAATCGGTACTGGCCGCTATAATATGTTTATTTTTTTATTCTAATATACCTCGAAATGAAGATTCTTTAATTAAGGAGATTGGAAAATATGGATTTTATTCAATTAGTAAAAGAGAGACGTTCAGCAAATAACTTTCTTCCTGATCATTCGATAAAAAAAGAAGAACTAAATGAAATATTTGAATTAGTCAAACTTGCTCCATCAGCTTTTAATCTACAACATACCAAATATGTAACTGTAATAGATCCAGTTGTGAAAGAGAAAATAAGGGAGGCTGCTTATGGACAATATAAAGTATCAAGTTCTTCTGCGGTTATTATTGTTCTCGGCGATAAAAAAGCTTTTCAACTAGCATCAGATATTTATGCTGGGTTAAAAATGCTAGGAATTGTGAATAAACAAGAATACGACCAAATGGTCAATGATACAGTTACATTTTATGAATCAAGAGGTCAAGATTTCCAGAGAGATGAAGCCATTAGAAATGCTTCCTTATCAGCGATGTTATTTATGATGGCTGCACAGGAAAAAGGATGGGATACCTGTCCTATGATTGGCTTTGACTCTGAAGCAGTTAAGAACACATTAAATATAGATGATCAACATGAAGTGGTTTTAATGATGACAATAGGGAAAGAGAAAGTAGAGAGTAGAAGAGCACGAGGTTATCGTAAACCAATAAGTGAATTTGTTACCTATCTATAACAAATGAGATAGAAACTTAGTTAAATGAATAAAAGGAGTGTGAATAAAATGAATAGAAAAACAATGGGTATCCACCATATAACGGCAATCGTGGGACACCCTCAAGAGAATGTTAATTTTTATGCAGGTGTGTTAGGACTGCGTCTAGTAAAACAAACGGTCAATTTCGACGATCCAGGGACTTACCATCTTTATTTTGGTGATGAAGGTGGCAAACCAGGCACAATTATGACATTCTTTCCATGGGCAGGAGCTCGCCAAGGCGTGATAGGAGACGGTCAAGTAGGAGTTACATCTTTCGTTGTTCCAAAAGGTTCTTTGGTTTTTTGGAAAACAAGATTAAAATCATTCAAAGTAACATTTACTGAAATGGATAGATTTGGTGAGAAATACCTGGAATTTGATGATCCACATGGGCTTCACTTGGAAATAGTTGAGAGAGAAGAGGGTGAGGCTAATACATGGGACTTTGGAGGATTAACCCCTAAAGTTGCGATTAAAGGGTTTGGCGGAGCGACCTTATTATCAACCCAGCCAGATAAAACGGCGGAATTATTAGAAAAGGTAATGGGACTTGAACTTGTTGCAAAAGAAGGTGATTTTAGTCGTTTCCGTTCGACAGCAGAGATTGGAAATATCATTGATTTAAAACAAACTCCTATTGGGCGAGGACAAATGGGCGTTGGAACAGTACATCACATCGCATGGCGAGCAGTTGATGACCAAGATCAATTAGATTGGCAAAAATATGTTTCAGAAAATGGCTATCAGGTTACTCCTGTACAAGATAGAAACTACTTTCATGCTATTTACTTTAGAGAACATGGAGAGATTCTTTTTGAAATTGCAACTGATCCTCCAGGGTTTGCACATGATGAATCATTGGAGACAATGGGAGAAAAATTGATGTTACCTCATCAGTATGAACAATATAGAGAACGAATCGAACAGGGTTTAATACCAATTAAAGTAAGAGAGCTAAACTAATTTTTGAAAGGGAGTGATTTCTGTGCTATCAATTGATCCTACTAACAATAGCGAAAGAGAGAATTATAAATTTTTAATAGGTAGCATTATACCGAGACCTATTGCCTTTGTCACGACAAGCTCAAAAGAGGGCGTTCTAAACGGCGCCCCATTTAGTTACTTTAATATCGTATCTTCAAATCCGCCAATGATTTCATTATCCATTCAACGATCAAAGGAGGGACAAAAGGATACAGCGAGAAACATCATTGAATCAAAAGAGTTTGTTGTTCATATTGTTGATGAAGACAATGTGGAAAAGGTGAATGAAACAGCTGCTAACCTTCCATCTAATCAGAGTGAAGTAATGGTAGCTAAATTAACACCAGTTGAAAGTGAGAAAGTTTCAGTTCCTGGAGTAAAAGAATCTAAAATTCGAATGGAATGTGTGCTAGAACATTCTTTAGAACTGGGCGGTGTCAATACACCAGGATGTGATGTTATCATAGGAAAAGTTGTTCAATTTCATATTGAAGATAGTATTTATGAAAAAGGAAGAATTGATCCTAAGGGCTTAGGAGCTGTTAGTCGATTAGCAGGTGTAAACTACGCAAAAATAGGTGAGATATTTTCCATAGAACGACCAAAATAAAACAATTTTTAAGTAAGGAGGGGTTGAGAATGCAAAAAACAACTGGTATCCATCATATTACAGCAATGGTGAATGATGCCCAAAGGAATATCGACTTTTACGCTGGTGTCCTTGGGTTAAGACTTATAAAAAAGACGATAAATTTTGATCGTCCAGAAGTGTATCATCTCTATTTTGGTAACGAAAGGGGAGAACCTGGAACCGTCATTACTTTTTTTCCATGGGCTAAGCAGTTAAAAGGACGCATCGGAACTGGTCAAGTTGGAGTAATTAGTTTTGTGATCCCAGTTGGTTCCCTTCCATTTTGGGAACATCGTTTACAAAAATTCGGGGTTGAATTCCAGCATTCTGAACGGTTTGATGAGAGAACGATTTTATTTAATGACCCAGATGGGCTTCAGCTTGAGCTTGTAGAACGACATGAAGGAACAAAAAATAGTTGGACCTTTGGCGGAATTCAAATAGAGAATGCGATTAAAGGGTTTGGCGGAGCTACATTAATTTCAGCCCAACCTAGTAAAACTGCAGATGTGTTAGAAAATATATTGGGACTTGAATGTATCGGTGATGAAGAGGGGTTTCTTAGATTTAGAACTGAGGAGAACATAGGTAATATCATTGACATCAAGTTATCTCCATCCGTTCGAGGTCTAATGGGAGCAGGAACTGTACATCATATTGCATGGCGGGCAAAGGATGAAGGAGATCTTCTTAGATGGGAATCTCTTCTTAAAGAAAAGGAATTTTATCCGACAGAAATCCGTGACCGAAACTATTTCAAAGCCGTGTATTTTCATGAACAGGGAGGGATACTCTTCGAAATAGCAACTGACCCACCAGGTTTTTCAGTTGACGAACCTATTGATGAACTTGGAACTAAACTTATGTTGCCGTCGTGGCTAGAGTCAAAACGACAAGAATTAGAAGAACACTTGCCTAGTATAGAAGTACGTAATTTAGAGGGAGATAAATAATGAAACATATTTTTAATAAAGGAAAAGATTTAACTAAGCCTACATTATTATTACTTCATGGTACAGGTGGAAATGAATTAGACTTGTTACCTCTTGCTGGAATGATTGATGATGAAGCATCTATTCTAAGCGTTCGAGGGAATGTATTAGAAAATGGAATGCCACGTTTCTTTCGCAGATTAGCTGAAGGTGTATTTGATGAAGAAGATCTTATTTTTCGTACAAAGGAATTACATGAGTTTCTTGATGAAGCAGCAGAAAAGTACGATTTCGACCGTGATAATCTATTTGCCATTGGATATTCTAATGGGGCTAATATTGCTGCTAGTTTATTATTTCACTATCAACATGCATTAAAAGGTGCCATTCTTCATCACCCAATGGTCCCTAGAAAAGGAATGGAACTTCCTAATTTATCTGGAAAGTCTGTTTTTATTGCGGCTGGCACAAATGATCCAATCTGCTCCCCCTTGGAATCCAAAGAACTAGAGTCATTATTAAAAAGCGCGTATGCAAATGTAGAAATTCATTGGGAAAATAGGGGTCATCAATTAACAAGAGAAGAAGTTGATGCTGCGGCACAGTGGTATCGTCATTTATTAACCATTAATGAAAAGAAAAATGATTTTGGAGGATAAATAAAGTATGTTTAAACATGAATTAGGAGCACTTATTTTACGTGTAACGTTAGGAGTATTATTTTTTATCCATGGGCTGGATAAATTCCAAGGAGGAATTGAAAATATTGTAGGATGGTTTGAAGCAATAGGTTTACCAGGTTTTCTCGCATATGGGGTTGCATTGCTTGAGATGGTTGGTGGTGTGGCTTTAATCATTGGATTGGCAACAAAACTAATATCTGCCCTATTCGGTTTATTAATGATTGGCGCAACGTTAAAAGTGAAACTCTCAGTTGGACTATTAGGTAATGGACAAATGGCAGGATATGAATTAGATTTAGCATTTTTGGCTATCGCAGTTTATCTTGTTATCAATGGAAGCAAAATGTTTTCAGTTAATCAATTAATCTTCAATAAGGATAATTCTATCTCAAAAACTAGTTGAAATTTCAATTAACCTAACGTCATAGGTTGATTGATAAAAGTTTTTTTATAAAATTTATCTCGAATTGATAATACTTTAAATTGAGGAATGTGAAATAGAGTAAACTTAGTAATAATTAATTAAACTTCATTCCATTTAGTAACGTGCTTATTAGTACTTTTTAATAACAAGCCTGAAATCACCTTGATTTTACTGTTGTTTCTTTGCTAAAATTTAGTAAGAGATGTAATGAGAGGGGAATCAAGAATCCATATGTGGAAAACCTTGTAATGATTCATTAATTGGATAGAGACAGAAAGACTAATCGGTGCTTATTAAGTGTGCGGAACTGTCTATCTGAATTCATTCAAGGGACACACGGTGTGGACAATTAAACTCCCGTATTCTAAAGCAGATACCTTTGTATATCTGCTTTTATTAATGGGTAAAAATACATCTTTATTGACACAATCAGACCGTCCCTAATTTGGGAGGGGTTTTAGTGAATCGTCATAATGAAAAAATTGCGGTTATTACTGGAGTTAGTAACGAAAAAGAAATTGGTGCTGCAATATGTCGCAGACTGGCAACTGAGGGAATAGACATTTTCTTTACACATTGGAATGCCGATTCTAACTGGGAAGAGGATTTCCGAAGGGAAATGATTGAATCGGGAGTCCGCTGTGCGGGGATCGAATTAGATTTGGCAAAGAGTGATTCTCCCGAGCTTTTGATTAGAGAAGTCACAAGATTGATAGGCATCCCTACAATATTAATAAATAATGCTGCACATTCAATTGATTCAAGTTTTATGGATTTAGATGCAAAGATTTTGGATGACCATTATTTTGTGAATGTGAGAGCGACAAGTCTTCTCTGTGTCGAGTTTGCTAGACTAATACAGAAAACGAATAGACAGTATGGACGTATTATTAATTTAACATCTGGTCAACAATTAGGACCAATGCCCGGAAATTTAGCCTATGTTGCAACAAAAGGTGCAATCTCATCCTTTACGCTCTCTTTATCTGCTGAATTGGCGCATTTGGGTATTACAGTAAATGCTGTGAATCCTGGTCCAACAGATTCGACTTGGATGACAGATGAGATAAGAGACTATCTCCGACCTAAATTCCCAATGGGTCGTATTGGTCAACCAGACGATGCAGCCCGTATCATCTCATTTCTTGCTAGTGAGGATGCCGGTTGGATAACAGGTCAGGTTATCCATTCAGAAGGTGGGTTTTATCGGGGATAGGATGAATACACATGAATATGGAATCTTGAGATTGGTGCGTTAATCATGAGTGATAACGCACCATTTTCTTATTTTACTACACGATAATAATCAGTTTATCTTACAAGAATGAATCATAGAAAATGACGTGTAAGGAACTAATCTATTTACAAATAGATTAATTCTTATTATAGTTATTAAAGAGTTATTATATCTATAATTAAGGGGGGTAAATATACAATGGAATTCTGGGAATCAAGTTTTATCGAAAAACAAACGATGTGGGGATTTGAACCTACAGACTCTGCCATCCTAACAAATGATTTTTTTCTAAAAAAGAATGTGAAAGATATTCTGATACCTGGTTTTGGATATGGCAGAAATGCAAAGGTGTTTATTGATAATGGTATAAATGTAACAGGTATTGAAATTTCAAAAACAGCAATTGATTTGGCAGCGCAAAACGGCCTTGATTGCAATATTTATCATGGCTCTGTGTCGGACATGCCTTTTGAAAAGAAACAATATGACGGTATATTTAGCCATGCACTTATTCATTTATTAAATAAAGACGAAAGAAAAAAATTTATTCAAGATTGCTATGATCAGTTAAAGCCAAATGGATATATGGTTTTCACAGCTGTTTCAAAGAAAGCCCCAATGTTCGGAAAGGGCAAACAATTGGATGAGGATTATTTCGAGATTATGGACGGAGTAAAAATGTATTTTTATGATACTGACTCCATACAACAAGACTTTGAAAAATACGGACTAGTAGAGTGTACAGACATTAACGAGCCAAATAAGCACATGAAAGGGAAACCTTCAATAAATTTTATGATGATTAAGTGTCATAAACATCTATGATTGGATGAAGAGTGAGTAATAACATATATTCCTAAAGTATTCTAGGCAACTGTTACATTGGCAGTTGCCTATTTTGGTTTGTATTCCATTACTTTCTCTCAAGAATTTGAAAATTTCTTCTGAATTTCTTTTAAAAACTGCTCAGCAGCTGCAGAAAAAACCTGATGCTTTTTCCAAACAATATTTAAGCCGGATTCAAGTTTTGGCTCGAGTGGTTTAAAGCAAAGGTTACGATCACTGGACGTGTTCACTATTTTGTCAAGGGCTAATGCGTAACCAATTCCTTCTTCAACCATAATGGCAGCATTGTAGGCAAGATTGTATGTCGTGACGATGTTTAAATTGGTAAATTCTTCACCAAACCAATCGGCGAATTCATTTTTGGATGATGTCTGTTTCATCACTTGACGTGAACAAATGAGCGGTATATTCACTAAATCAATTGCTTGAATCGTTTCTTTGCTAGCAAGAGGACTGTCTTTTCTCATAACAACTCCCCAAACATCTTTGGCTGGGATATTGACATAGTTGTATTTTGATAGATCCGCTGGTTGAATTAATATACCAAAATCAAGTAATCCTTTGTCAAGGCGTTCAGTCACATCTTCTTCATTTCCGCTATAGAGGTGAAACCGTATATGTGGATAGTGAAGTTGTAAATCTCTTACCACCCTCGCAATCTCTTTCATGGCCTCTGTTTCACCGCTGCCTATGTATACATCACCACTTACTGTTTCTTCCATGGAATGAAATTCTGTCTCTAATTTATCGACCATCTCAACGATTTCTTCTGCTCTTTTTCGCAACAGGATTCCTTCTTCTGTGAGAATGATACTATGACTACTGCGAGTAAAGAGCTTTTTCCCTAACTCTTGTTCAAGGTCTTTTATTTGTCTTGATAAGGTTGGCTGGGTTACATGCAAGTAATCAGCAGCAGCTGTCATGCTTCCTTCTCTTGCAACAGAAAGAAAATAGCGCAAAACTCTTAATTCCATAAATAATCCTCCTTTTTCATGATATAGAAAATTTAGTTATGATATGCATATCAAGTATATCTAGATAAAAGATATAATTATTCCTTTATACACATAAATCATTATAGATTAAAGAACCGACGATGAAAACATGAGTAAGAAAGATGGTATCTAGTATGTCTTGACGGAAATAAAGACGCGGTGAAGGAACTCTTCAATTTACTTTAGGGGTGTTTACTTCACCTTTATTAGAATTTTAGTATTAGAGGAAGGATCATGATAAAAATGTGTTGCTTCTGTTCCCTTTATAGGATTAATTAATCGTGGTGTCGAATATCTAATCTTATAAGGTAACATCCTTAAAAGGAGATGAGAGGTTATGAAAACACGAGTAACAGAGATATTTGGCATTAAATACCCAATTGTCCAAGGAGGGCTGGCTTACCTAGCTTACGCCGAACTAGCTGCAGCTGTATCAAATGCGGGAGGACTTGGACAAATAACTGCTGCAACACTACGTACACCTGAAAGACTTAGAGAGGAAATCCGTAAAGTGCGGACACTCACAGATAAGCCTTTTGGAGTGAATCTAGCAATTGCAAAACACGATGGTCAGTATAAAGAATTACTTGAAATGGCTATTGAGGAAAAGGTACCAGCCATTTCGATAACTGGAGGTAACCCGCAACCTGTTTTAGAAAGAATAAGAGGATGCAACATAAAGACACTAGTTTTAGTATCAGGAGTAAGACAAGCGCAAAAAGCTGAAGAATTAGGTGCAGATGTTGTCATGGCGGTAGGTCAGGAAGGTGGAGGTCATTTAGGACGTGACGATATTGGCACAATGGTACTTGTTCCTCGTGTCGTAGATTCTGTTTCCATCCCGGTATTAGCAAGTGGAGGTATTGGTGATGGGCGAGGGCTATTAGCAGCATTCGCTCTAGGTGCGGAAGGCATTGAAATGGGTACTCGTTTTATAGCTACTCAAGAATGTGTTCATGCGAATGAAACATATAAGCACGAAATTCTTAGTGCAAAAGAGACAGATACAGTTGTGATAAAGAGAACTTTAGGTTCACCGGGACGAGTGTTGAAAAGTCAATATGCGCTGGGTATTATCGAGCGTGAACAGAAAGGTGCAACCTATGAAGATCTGAAAGAAGTGATTAGCGGTAAAGCTAATACTAGATATATATATGACGGGAATGAAATGGAAGGTTTTGGTTGGGCTGGTCAGGTAATCGGTCTTATCGATCATATTCCAACGGTTCAAGATTTATTTGATGAAATGATTTTAACTGCGGAAAAAGGAATGAGTCGTTTACATAAGATTTTTTAAGTGTGGTGTGTTGCTCTTTCAATGAGGAAAATGAGAAACCATCGTTTGTCGAATGTTTATTCTAAAATATAAAGGGATTTATTGGATTTTATAGAAATAATAATTCAGTTTGTTTTAGTGAATTTCAAAAAATCCATAGAAAAAGGAGATTATGTTTTATGAATGAACAAGTACTAGATATATTTATTGACACTTCGATTTAACTGATATAAATGGAATTGAATTATAGAAATAAAGATTTTTAATCGATCTTGGGAAAGCAGGAATTTTAATGGCGAGAGTAATTGGATTTGAACTAAGTAGCCAAGAACCTGAGAAAGCTGCAGCATTTTATTCGAATGTTTTTGGTTGGGAAATTGCTGAGCCTATATGGGAATATAGGGCTGTTACAACAGGAAATAATGATACGTCAGGAATTGATGGTGGCATCGGGAAAGGCCCACATGACTTTCCTCATGGAACTCGTATTCAAATTGAAGTTGACTCACTTGATCAGGCTTTATCAAAAGCTAAAAACAATGGGGCAATGATTTTACGAGATAAAATGGAATTTGATGACTTTTATCTCGCATATTTGGTAGACCCTGTTGGAATTGGTTTCGGTCTAATTCAATTTAAAAATAAAAGATAAAGTGAAGGAACACTCACGGATTATAAAAAGATTCCCAATCCGTGAGTAATATTTTAGAGTATCATAGATTTAATAATGTAGCCTTACATATCTAAGTGTAAACCTTCCGTTAGTTCCGTAAATCTAAATCTGAACGTAACATCCCATAGACAATGCTATCTGTCCATTCATTCTTATTCCAAAAATCCTGAATAAAATGAGCTTCTTTTCTCATTCCTATACGCTCACATAATTTTTGTGAAGCTTTATTTCTTGCATCAAGGTTTGCTTGTATACGATGCACATTAAAAGTATCAAATAACGTCTTGACTAAACTACTCACGGCTTCTGTAGCATAACCCCTTCCTGAAGAATTATTAGAAAAGCTATAACCAATTTCAACCGTATCTTTCATAGGTGTATACCATACAGATAAATCACCAATTACTTTCGTGTTGTTGATTACTGCCAAACTTAAAGTTGTTTCTTTAGTAAGTTCTCTATTTTTTAACTTTTTATTAAACTCCTCATGCATATTTTCGTGTGACCACTTATCATGCAAAAGATATCTACATGTGTCATCATTGTTGTAAATAGTAAATACATCATGTAAGTCATTACTTTTAAAAGGTCTAATTGTTAATCTTTCCGTTTTAAATTCCAAAAATGATCCTCCTATCTAATGCCTGAAAAATGACTAGTTGACATCCTATTTCAATTTTAATCGATTATGATTATAAAATGTACAGGCTGGTTTAATAACAAGGTAATTTCTGATCAAGAAACGAAATATGCATAAAGAATTAGAGGGGTGGAGAGTTTGTGGCAGCTTTTCTTCATGCACTAACAGATCATAAAGAAGGTAAACCTTTTAACATGAATAGAAAAAATCTTCATAAGAAAATGGAGGAGTTAAATGGGTGATATGCAGGTTATCAATTTAGATAAAGTATCCTTTCAATTAAGAGAAAAACATAACTTCGAATGGCTAACAGATATGGGAGAAGTTTTCAGTGTTTTTGATGAGCAAGACTCAGGGAATATATGTTTTGGTATTGAAAAAGATGGAGTGAAAAAATTTGTGAAGTTTGCTGGTGCAAAAACAAAAGAATATACGGGACAACCAGAAAATGCGATCGAGATATTAAAGAATTCAATTCCCCTGTATGAAAATTTGCAACATAAACACTTGATAAATTTACTTGATCATTTTGAGATGGATAAAGGTTATGTGTTGGTTTTTGAGTGGTTTGAAGGTGAATGTCTTCACTCCCATTGGTCATTCCCGCCACCACATAAATACACTCACCATGATTCACCTTTTTATCGGTTTAAACAATTACCAATTGAACAACGTTTAAAGTCATTTAAAGGTATAGTAGAATTCCATCTACATGTAGAAAGGAATGATTATGTAGCAGTTGATTTTTACGACGGAAGTATTTTATACGACTTTAAAAATAATATCACGAAGATTTGTGACATTGATTTATACAAGAAAAAACCATTTATCAATCCAATAGGGCGACTGTGGGGATCATCAAGATTTATGTCCCCGGAAGAATTTGAATTAGGTGCTAAAATTGACGAAAGAACAAACGTATTTAATATGGGAGCAATCGCATTTGGACTGTTGGGCGGAGAACTTGACCGCTCATTTTCAAAGTGGGATGCTGGACAGGAACTTTATCAAGTAGCAATTAAGGCAGTTAAATTAGATAGAGTGGAAAGATATTCAACAATAGAAGAATTCCTATCTGCTTGGGAAACAGCTTCAAAACGAGGGTTGTGAAACATTGCATTTAAAATAACTGGGTTTACTTGATGAATAGCTTTAGTTCTTATTTTTTAATCGGGCCAGATTGGAGCAGAACTTTAGTTACGGTAGAGTCTATAATGAGCATTAAAACAAAATCTGCCTGTACTAACTTTGAGAAAAATGTACCTAAACTAAGAAATTGGTTTTTATAAAAAATTCCAAATTTGATATTGCATTTTTTGAAATTATATTATAGAATTTTAAAAAAATAAATTACGACATATCATTTCATTTTTATAAATGCACTGAAAAGGACAAGAATTATTTTTACGATTTTCAGAGAGGGAAGGAAAGGTGAGAGCTTCCCAATTTAGGAAAATAATTTACCACCTTAGAGCTGTATTGGGGAACTAAAGTATCCAATACCGTACATGCTGCGTTACAGCACCAAAGCCATGAGCTTATTCGCTTATGGGAAATTGGGTGGAACCACGGGTA
This sequence comes from Metabacillus niabensis, assembly GCF_020524345.1. Taxonomy (GTDB): domain Bacteria; phylum Bacillota; class Bacilli; order Bacillales; family Bacillaceae; genus Metabacillus; species Metabacillus niabensis_B. The sequence goes on along the minus strand of NZ_JAIVLH010000025.1, from coordinate 48,208 downwards.
TAACACACTCGTCCCTTGTTTAGGGATGAGTGTGTTTTTTTATATTTAAAACTAGATAAATTTGCGAAAAAAAGGACAAGAATTATTTTTACGGTTTTCAGAGAGGGAAGGAAAGGTGAGAGCTTCCCAACTTAGGAAAATAATTTACCACCTTAGAGCTGTATTGGGGAACTAAAGTATCCAATACCGTACATGCTGCGTTACAGCACCAAAGCCATGAGCTTATTCGCTTATGGGAAATTGGGTGGAACCACGGGTATAACACACTCGTCCCTTGTTTAGGGATGAGTGTGTTTTTTTATATTTAAAACTAGATAAATTTGCGAAGAAAAGGACAAGAATTATTTTTACGATTTTCAGAGAGGGAAGGAAAGGTGAGAGCTTCCCAACTTAGGAAAATAATTTACCACCTTAGAGCTGTATTGGGGAACTAAAGTATCCAATACCGTACATGCTGCGTTACAGCACCAAAGCCATGAGCTTATTCGCTTATGGGAAATTGGGTGGAACCACGGGTAATAAACACACTCGTCCCTTATATAGGGATGGGTGTGTTTTTTATATAACTAAAATAAAAGGAGAGTTTCTATCAATGAAAGAACAATTAATCAAACTTACATTTCCAGACGGTCAGGTTAGGGAGTATAACAAAGGATGTACAATTTCAGATGTTGCAGAATCGATCAGCTCAATTTTAGGAAGAAATGCAGTTGCAGGAAAAGTAGATGAACAACTTGTTGATTTAACTTACAAATTAGAAAAGGATGCTGAAGTAACAGTTCTAACAATCGATTCAGATGAAGGATTATCGATTTTTCGTCACTCGTCTGCACATATATTAGCACAAGCGATTAAAAGAATTTATGGTAATGTGCAATTAGCAATAGGACCAGTCATTGAAAATGGATTTTATTATGATCTAAAACTAGGACACAGCTTGACTACTGATGATTTACTTGCGATTGAAAAAGAGATGGAAAACATCATAAGCGAGAATTTAGAATTCAACCGAATAGAAGTTTCTTTTGACGAAGCTGAAAAGTTATTTGAAGAAAAGGGCGAATCATTTAAATTAGAAATATTAAAGGACCTTCGTTCGAAAGAAGAGAAAATTTCACTATATCAACAAGGAGAATTTATAGATCTATGTCGAGGACCACATCTACCTTCTACTGGCTTAATAAAGGCATTTAAATTAACTCATGTCTCAGGTGCTTATTGGCGTGGTGATAGTGAAAATGAAGTTCTCCAACGTGTCTATGGCGTTGCTTTTAAACAGAAAAAAGATTTAAAGCAGCATCTACACTTTTTAGAAGAAGCTGCAAAGCGAGATCATCGTAAGCTAGGGAAGCAATTAGAATTATTTATGTTTTCGGATGAAGCACCAGGGATGCCTTTTTATTTACCAAATGGCCAAATCATTAGAAACGAACTAGAAAAATTTTCGCGAGAGATTCAAAGCAAAGCCTATTATGATGAAGTTCGCACTCCATTTATGATGAATCAACAACTATGGGAGAAATCAGGTCATTGGGAGCATTATCACGAAAATATGTATTTCTCTGATGTCGATCATACAAAATTTGCGTTGAAACCAATGAATTGTCCTGGACATATGTTGATATTTAAAAATGATCTTTACTCCTATCGTGATTTACCGATTCGAATGGCAGAGTTTGGTCAAGTTCATCGTCATGAATACAGTGGCGCGCTGAATGGTTTACTCAGAGTTCGTACTTTCTGTCAGGATGATGCACACATCTTTGTACGTGAAGATCAAATTGAAAGTGAAATTGAACAAGTGTTTCTGTTAATTGACGAAGTATATCGTACTTTTGGGTTTGAATATTCCGTTGAGCTTTCTACACGTCCAGTGGATTCATTAGGCGAAGATAACCTTTGGGAAGTTTCCGAGAATTCATTAAAAAATGTACTTAAAAAATTAAAGGTTAATTATCAGTTAAATGAAGGTGATGGAGCATTTTATGGACCAAAAATTGATTTTCATATTAGAGATGCATTAAGACGAAGTCATCAATGTGGAACAATTCAACTTGATTTTCAAATGCCAGAAAAATTTGATTTAACTTATATAAATGAAAATAATGAAAAGGTTCGTCCAGTTGTTATTCATCGTGCAATTTTTGGCTCGATTGATCGATTCTTTGGCATATTAATTGAACACTTTGCAGGTGCTTTTCCAATATGGCTTTCACCAAAGCAAGTACAAATTATTCCCGTATCAAACGTCCATATGGATTATTGTTTGATGATCCAATCAGAACTTAAACGATTAGGAATAAGAGTAAATATAGACGAGCGAAGTGAGAAGCTAGGATACAAGATTAGAGAAGCACAAATGAAGAAAATTCCATATACTCTCATAATTGGGGATAAGGAAGTTGAAGAGAATGCTATAAATGTAAGAAAGCATGGGAATCAACAATCTGAAAGTGTTTTATTTGTAGAATTTAAACAAAAGGTTGTACAACAAGTAAAACAGCGTAGTATTTAAATAGCTAAACAAAGTAGGGGATTCGTGCAACTCATCCATTTATGGATTTGGAGCTATTGTCTTACTAACAATAAATGTTATTTTAAAAAGATTGAATCTTAAAAAAGAGAATTATTCTTGTAGTTGTTTGAAATTGAGGCGAATGCTGAACAAGGGTATTCGCCTTTTGTTTTGAAGTATGTTGGGGGTTTGTTGAGAAAGGATATGCAACTAATTGACTTGAATATATACTAAAAAGAAAAAAGTTTTTAACAGAGGAGCCGAAAATGATGTGTTTTAGTGAACAACAAGAAACATATAAGTTAAAGGTCGAAGGTGATGTTGGAGCTGACCCTATTTGGTGTAATCAATGCGGATGTAATTTTAATTTAGAAGATATTCCAATCTCCATAGAGTTAAAAAGAGAATTGAGCGAGTGGGCAAAAACGTATGGTGAATGGATTGATTGGGATTTAGATCAATTAATTGAAAATGGTGTTGAAAGAGAGGAAGAACATAACAGACAAGGTGCTTATTTAACAGGAAAAGTTAAGTTAGAGCTCAGAGGTATATATAAAATAAAGTTTTCACCTTCGTCAATGGGAAGAGCTTACGCAAATAATAAACGTTTCTAAAGCAATTGTGTTGCGTTCTATAATAGGTGGTTTGGGGATATTTTTATTCATATAATTCATCACAATTTTTGTTGAGAAAGTGAAAAAAAAAGAACCCGCCTAATTTGGCGAGTTTCTTTTTTATAGGCTATTGTTTTTAGGTGTTTTTATTAAAGGCCTTATTCCAACCCGTCAATCACCATTTTTTTCACTGGCAAGAAACTTTCACCCGTTTCGAGAAAGGTTATCGTGACTTTATCGTTTTCCTGCAGGTATATGGCCAACGGTTGATTTTCAGATGAGATGACGAAATTTTTACGATTGTCTAAAAGGAATGAAACAACAGTAAAATCACCGGTTTTTTCTTTGTAAACACGAACAACTGTTCCTGTTACAGTTTTTTCTTCTGCATTAGATGTTCCATCTACACTGCTTCCACCTTTTTGCAAGGCGATTTTATAATTCTTTAATGCTTCGTTAGGTGTAGCGGCATATACAGATATTTCCGGGTTGGCAGCAGAAACAATAAAGTAATTTTGTAAAAATCCGTTCGAGTCCAAAACAGGTGTTAACCAGCTGGCTTCTCCATAGAAATTATATAAAACAGGCATTTCGCCATGCCATTTTTTTTCGATGAATTTCTTTTCGATGATTTGCAGAGCTCCTTGGGAATCCATATATGATTCTTCAAGATTTCCAGTATAGTAAGTGGCTTTACCCGTTCTTGAGTTAGTGAGTGAATATCCCAACATAGAATCAACGCCTTCTTTAGGGCTGGTAAAATCGGTAAAGTAATACATGTCTCCATTTTCGTCAAAAATTGGACTAACATTGGCTTCCGTTCCTTCGTCAGATGGTAGTTTTACATCAGATTTGCCAAACATACTATTCCAAAATCCATGTATATAATTTCCATAGTAGCTGTTCTGTAAGCTAACCGTTTCAGGGGAAACAGCTCCATCAATGAAAGAAGGGACGTCAGCTAGTTTATAGTCTTGAGTCTCCCCGTTTTTAGGATCAACCATAACAATTCCTTCCACCTTGAAACCATTACGTGCTGAAACAAATTGGCCGTAAGTACGGATGTAATATGGTTTTCCTTCTTCATCAATCTCTAACTGAACATCTCCATAAAAAATATGTTTAGGATAGTTCATTCGAATATGACGCTCTACTTTTTTATTAAAATAAGAGGAGGGTGTATAGGTCATTTCAGATTTAATGAATTTAGGATTTTTAGATGAATCAGTAGCACTTAACGTGAAATATCCAGGTATTTCATCACCGTTTAGCCATTTGAAAAATCCTGAAAATTCAACAGGTGCAATATATACAAATTCGCCATTTACTTTTTGAATTTGTAGATGTCCCAGTTCATAATAACTCGTATTTGGTACTTGACCAAATGCCTTTTTCATCTTATTTCTAGCAAACTCCGGCGGTACACTTGCTGGTGTTTTGGTTTCATCAAAGGCTTTAATTTCAACTGACTCCTTCATATCAGCATATTCGAATTTTTCATTTGCATTAAAGAAAGGTGCTGAGAGAAGATATAGACCAAATACTAAACTTCCTAAGAAAATAACGCCCTTTATTATTTTTTCCTTTCCTGAAGCAATCGCTGCTCCCAATGCAGAAACAACAATCATAAAAATCCATAATGATGATATATTTCGATCTAAATTGCTAATGTAATAAAACGCAAACGTACCGATCATAATGAAGGCGAGTAGTGCGCTAATAGCCCCTATACTGAGCGGTTTTTGAGCCGTTTTGGTTTCTTTTTTTGATGGCTTTTTCTTTGTAAAAGGAATAATCAGAATGGCTGAAATTAGCCCAATAATAAGAGAAAAGATAAGAATATTGATCATGATGCTCTCCCTTCGGTTTGTGTATATTCTTAATACGGTTTACGTTCATGAATGGTTTCATTTATATTGTTGGAATCGTTTACCTGCATATTAAAGCAGTTAAAAGGAGGGATTCCTCTCTTTCTTTCATTGGCATACAAATAGGGAGCGCATACAGTGCTCGACGATAAAAAAGATAAGTAATAAGCTTTATTGTTTTTTTTTTTTGATCTATTTTCGATTATCAAAATTTATTTACTATTTGTCAAAGTTCGACACCACTTACTTCAAATAACTTGCCGAGACTAGTATAAGTTTTTATTTTTAAAAAAATTATATATTTTTTTAAAAATTACGCTACTCTTCTTCCTAATTTTTATATATAGAGGGTGAAAGATAACTTATCAGAAGAAAGGGTAGTGATGAACTATGGCGAGATACCGAATGTTTAACACTGATTTTTGGATGACACCGATTGTGGGGGAGGAGTTGTCAGCATATGAAAGGTATTTATATATTTATCTTCTGACAAATTATCATACAACTCAAATTGGAATCTATCGAATTTTAAAGAAACAAATAGCAGTGGAAATGGGGCTTTCGTTAGACCATGTTGAATCGTTAATGGAAAGTTTAGAACAGCAGCATAATTTGATTCGTTACAATCCAGAAACAAGAGAGGTTGTAATAACACATTGGGCAGATAGGATTCATAGTCGAGGTGGTAAACCTGTCATGGATTGTATTCATTCAGAATTAAGAAAAGTTGAAGATCCCACGCTTATTTCATATGTTTTGGATTCTATTAAAAGACCTGAAATTCGTAGTCTTTACGAAAAGTTTGGTGACCGAAATGGTCATTATGAGGCAAGGGACGATACGTTTGCACCAGATGTAACGATACGTAGGCAAAAAAAAGAAGAAGAAAAAGAAAAAAAACAACAACAAAAAGCTCTTAAAACAAATATAGAGAGTAATCCTAATACGCGAGGACAAATGCATAATCAAAATCCAAATGATGTGAAAGAGATTGTTGAGTTTTGGGACAATAATGGGTTTGGATTATCAAACATAAATGCTAAACATCAGCTGTTAGCTTGGTTGGACGATTCCACCTTTTCAAAGCCAAAAGACGTTATTTTAAAAGCCTTAATAATCGCCTGCTCAAATAACAAGCGCAAGCTAAACTATGTTGTTGGCATTCTTAAAAACTGGGAGAATGAATCGTTATTGACCGTTGAAGAAATTGAGGATTATCAAAAAAGCAAAAAGCAGGACCAGAACACAAGAAATACAACTCACTCTTTTCCAACCGGGAGAGATATCCCGCGTGGATTTGATCTTGATCTAACGGCTGGTGAAGAGTGATGAATCTTGCAGAAAAAGGTTTCTTAGGAACGTTGATGCAGGCTGAGTATCTGCTTAAAGATACGGTGATTCAACCTGAGCAACTAGAAAGTACACGTCATAAAGAGTTAATGCACAGAATGGTGAAATTAAACCGAGCGGGAAAGAGCACGGATTTAGTCTCCTTGACAACCTTACCAGACCTTGAATCTTTTGGCGGTATGACTTATCTTAGGGAGCTTGAATCATTTGCAGATGTTGATAAATTTGAAGTACTAGAAAAGCTCATGCTAGACCTTTGGAAGGAACGGGAAAAGCGAAATATTTTAACCATTGCGGCAGCGAATGATTGGGAGATTGCTAAGGTCATTTCTGAACTGGATAAAATTAATCAAGCCAAGATGGATGATCATACATCACTGGAACAAGCGTTGCTAAATATCTATGATGCACCTTGGGAGGATCAACCATTTTCGAAAGGTGTGCCAACAGGCATCAAAAAGCTCGACGAAATGACGGGTGGCTTTCAGAGTGGGGAAGTAACAATCATCGCAGCAAGACCATCAATGGGTAAAACTGATGTTATGCTTCACTTCGCCAAATTGGCGGGATGGGCAGGATATTTACCGCTAATCTTCTCATTGGAAATGCCGGAAACCTTAATAACAAAACGATTAATTGCATCAACAGGTAACATTAACCGCAGTAAAATGAGGGAACCTAAACGAATGCTAAGTGAAAAACAAAAGAAGAAATGGTCAGATGTCATTGGTGAACTGAATGAAACATCTATGCAGATTTTTGATGGAGCAGGACAAACAATCGCTGAGATGAGAGCGAAAACCAGAAAAATAATCAACCAATTTCCAACGAAAAAACCAATTCTTTTGATTGATTATTTAACCCTCATTCAATCCAGTGAAACATATGGCGGGAATGCTCATTTACAAGTAACAGAAATTTCAAAATCACTCAAAACGATGGCAAAGGATTTTGATTGTGCCGTTATTTGCTTGGCTCAGTTAAATCGCTCGGTAGAATCAAGAGCAAATAAACGGCCGATGATGTCAGATATTCGGGAATCAGGCAGTATAGAACAGGATGCCGATGTCATCATGTTTTTGTATCGTGAAGCATATTACGACAAGGAAACGGAGGATCGGTCACTTGAACTTATTCTTTCAAAAAACCGTAATGGTCCTGTTGGCTCAGTCAATGTGAATTATAACGAGTTTACAGGAAAGATTGAGGAGTAATCGTACAAAGTTTCGCTTTGAATAACAGCAAGAACGAAGATGTAAAATTCTTATATCGAGGTGTTATATATGATTGTAAAAGACCTTTACCTGGAATCTATACGTGATGAGGAATCTTCATTGGCCCATTATATATGCCATTTACTTGAGGAAAAGAAAATATCATTAGAAGACGATGTATCCAAAATAGACTTTGATCAAGCTGATCAGCGGAAAGTGGCGGAATTAATTGAAGAGAATAGATTAGGTTTTCAAAAGATACATATTTATTCACTGAAGATGAATGAGAATGAATTTGTTTTTATCTTTGCTGGAAGTAAGGAACAAGCTACCAAATTCTACATGAAAACATTTCAAGATATCCCAATAAACTGCATGGAATATTCCTTGGATTTTAAGCTTACAAGAGGGAATGGTGTGATTTCGTTTCGGGAGATGAGGAAGGAGTTTGAGAGTTTTCCGGTTGTGGTCGGGTATTTTGAGAGGGAGTGGGGGAAGGAAAATATGACAGAAACTATGACTGAATTTGCTTCGATGTAAAATTAAAGTTTGACCAATTAAAGATTTGTTTATTTATTAGGAAAAAGAAGGAAATGATCGTTTTTTGTAGAATGATCATTTAGATAAATACAGGATGGAGTGAAGAAACTGAATGAGATTAAAAATGATTAATAGTATAAAAACAAATAATTTTAACGATAACCTCTTGGTGGAAAAGATCACAGGTTTGTGGAAGGAAGCTTCTAATCATTTACCTGATCAAGGTATGAATATCTACGGTGTTTATCATGATTACGAAAGTGACTATAAAGGTGATTACCGATTAAGTATTGCAATTGAAGATAGCAAAAGTGACCCTTCACTAGAAATACCAGATCATGAAAAGTATGAAATCTTCAAAGTGGACACAGAAGATGAACAAGGTATTATAAACACTTGGAAACTGATTTGGGAACGTGAGAATTCAGGTACATTGAAAAGAGCGTACACATACGATTTTGAGAAATATGATCCTGATGGAAAAATTGAGATATACATAGCCATAAAATAATCAAAAGAGGAATTTTTTTATAAAAATAGGGAACCAGTATATAAGGGTTCCCTATTTTTATTTAATTTTGAGTCCAAATAAAGGTAAAGAGAAGAATTCGGGAAGTGGTATGAATAAAAAGGGGAATGTCAAAGCTAACAATAAAAAAGGAGTGATTTTAATGAAAAAGTTAATCAATCTAGCCTTATTATTAGCAACTGTTTGCATTATACAAGCTTGTAACAATGATGAAGTGTCAGATCCTCCACCGGCAGCTCCTGTGGAGAAGGATGATTCAGCAAATCAAGATACCGTTGATCAAAATGAAAATGCTGAAGCAACGTTTCATTTTACTAATTTTGACTTAGACGTAGATTATCCGGATAACAAAAATTATGATGTTGATTATGATAATGAGCAGGAAGGTATGGAAGCAGAGATTGAAGATACGTTAAATCAAAACAATCTTACAGGTGACGAGGCTTTTGAAGAGCTGAAACCAAAATTTGAAAAATTAACATTTGATCAAAACACAAAAAATGAAGATGTCCTAAGTGAAGTGAAAGATGTCTTTGAGATTAACGATGATTATACGAGAATCAAAGTAGAAGTTGAGTTTGCAGATGGTACGGAAAAAGAATATAGTGAACAGAAATAAAGATGCAGATTTTAACCTGCATCTTTATTGACATGTTGTTTCATTGGTGATTTCCAGTAAATGGTGGGACAGCGAACCTGTCCCTGTGTCCAAATTTCATGATTTCTGATACGGCGCGTTTGTAGCCGCCTTTTTCTTGGAGGAGGGTTCCAAATTCGGTGCAGTTTTGTTTGTATTTTTTATTGTTTAATAGGTTTAGTAATGATTGTTTCATAGTTTCTGAGTTACATTCTTTTAAATGGATGCCACAGCCTAAACGTTCAACTTGTTGTGCGATCATTTCTTGTTCCTGTTGTTGAGGATACAGGATTAAAGGGACTTTAAAATACAAACTTTCTTGAGCACTATTCATTCCTCCATGTGTAACGAATATGTCTACTTTTTGCAGTAAGTCTATTTGGTTTACATAGTTATAAAGAATAAAGTTTTCAGGTATAAAAGAAAAATCAGATTCGTTCATTTTATTTCCTAAAGATAAGATGAACGTTGCTTCGATATCTTTAAAAGCTTGAAAGCAGTCTTCGTAAAATTTTTTGTTATCTCCAAATATACTTCCCAAAGAAATATAAACGATTGGTTTTTTACTTTTAGATAGTGTAACGATTTCTCCTTCTTTTCGGTCCGATATAGAAGGGCCAACAAAACAATATGTATGATCAAACACATTTTTGTTTGGAGTAAATTCCGCAGCAGTAAAGACTATATTCAATTTTTCACTACTACTCAAAGCATCTAAAAGAGGAGGTTTCTTTATATTGTATTTTTTGCATAAATGGTGTTGAATGCTTAATGCTTTAACAAGATGTTTTAAATCTCCTCTTGCAAACTGAACCATTAAATTGAGGAACTCTTTTGGAATATTTAAGAATGATTCATGAAAAGGAAAGGTAGTTGTGGAACAAATGGTAGGGATCTTTTTAATTTGACCTACATATTTACCCCAAGTTGCTAAAGAATCATGAATAATATAGTCAGGTTTTTCTCTGTCGACTTCGTGTAATAAAAAGTCTAACATTTTTTCGGTGCTTTCAATACAAACCCTAAAAACAATGGGGAAGTATTTTAGCTGTTCTTCTGTATAATTTGTATCCTCTAAACGACTGATGCTATAAGGCATATATGTAGCACCAGTTTCTTCAATTTTTTCCTTTAAATCAGGAAAAGAGTAGTAAAGCACCTCTTCTCCTTGGTGAATTAACTCTTCGACTAAAGCGAGAGTTGGGTTTGTATGACCATGAGCTGGAATATTAAAAAACATAGCTTTACCCAAGAGAATGTCTCCTTCTTATAATTAGTAATGTTTTCCTTATTATATAGGTTAATTATACACGTGATAACTGAAATTCTTTTTTACTATCAAACTTGTAAAAGGGAAAGGTATAGGTAGAAAAAGTTCAGCTCAGGAGTTTGAGGAGACAACTTATGAAAGAGAGTGGAATTATTTAATTTGATTTTCCAATAAATGGAGGGACAACGAACCTGTCCCTCAGGTCCACAAGGCAGTTACAACAAATAATATAGCTGCAATAATTCCGCCGATTGTGGAGATTTTTAGTTTATAGCGTGCGTAATCGATGAGGTCCATGTCGAGAATGGATGCGGTTGTGATGGTTGTGTCGCCTAGCGGGGAGGTTAGTGCACCGAATGCTCCGCTGGCGAATACTGCACCGACTGTTAATGGAATGGAGGCTCCGGTGGATACGGCTAGTGTGATGCCGAGTGGCATGAACAATCCCCACGTTCCCCAGGAGCTTCCGATAAAGTAACCGACAACAGATCCAAGAACAAATATAGCGGCAGGAGTCAGATAGGCTGGCAAAAAGCTTCCTAGTGAACTGCTAATAAACTCGGAAAAACCAAGATCTTCAGCTGCTAAGGTTAAGGCCCATATGAGAATAAGGAGGCTGATCGCTTCCATCATCTGATTACCGCCGTCGTAAAAATGGTATAGCGTTTCGTTCATTTTCACACATCTAAATACATAAAAAACAAAAGTTAAAATAAGCGTGATAAAAACAGCCAGAAGCATGACAAATGTAGCATCCGCCATAGAAAAGGCCTGGAAAATCGTTTTAGCCCCCTGAGCTATACCGTTTTGCCATAATAAAGATAAAGATAATGAAAGCAATAAAAAGACAGGAACAATTAAATGCCATGGCTGTGCTTTTACAAGGGACAATTCTTTTTTAATTCCCATGCGGTGAAATTCGTGTTCTTCATCTTCCAAATCTTTTTTTCCTCGCTTGTCGGTTTTAGATTTTTTAGGTGTCCAAAACGTCTGCACAATTCCGATGAGAAGCATAACGATCGCATAAAAGTTAAACAAAATACTTAATAAGAATACCTCATAAGGAGACATACCTAAATTTAATTCACTTATGCCGCCTTCCACTAAAGACACCATAAAACCCACAAAAGCTGTTGCAACCGGCAACAGTACGATGATGGACTCTGTTGAGATATCCAATGTTAACCCTACTTTTTGCTTGGAAAGGTTCATTTTTTTGATAAGGGATTTAATAATCGGTCCTATCATCATAATCCGAAACATTGGCATCATGAACGTGAAGGGAAGGGTAAGCCAAATAAAGACGAGAAGCCCCCGTTCAGTGCGAATTTTCGATCCGGCCCATTCTGAAAACCCCTTAATGCCGCCAGATATATTCATCATCCCGACAAGACCGCCAAATAAATATAAAAAAACGATGATCTTAATATTTGTTTCATCAGAAAGGGTGGTGACAATGTAGAGTACAGCTTGCTCTGTTCCAGAAAGTAGATCGGAGGAAACCAGAATCGATCCGACTAATATTCCAACAACTAAACCAGGCAGGATATTTTTTAGCCAAACAGACATGCCAATAACGATAATGAAAGGTAATAATGAGAGCCAGGTTTGATTCAAAAGTTACTCCTCCCGAGACAAAAAAATACAATGCTTAGATTAGTTTGTCTTGAGAGGAGAGGGATTATGAAAGTTCGTAATTATTTTTTCTCAAAAGCTGCAAATACGGCCTTTGTTGCTTCTGCAATGAGCTTATTATCATAAGTGGCATCTTTTTCATTTTTGCTTGATAGAATGGCTAAAACAATTGGATCTTCATTTGGTGGCCAAATAATTGCAATATCATTTCGAGTGCCGTAAGATGCTGCTCCGGTTTTATCTGCTACTTCCCAACCTTTTGGTACTCCGGCACGAATTAATGCATCACCGGTTGTATTTCGCTTCATCCAGTCAACTAAAAGCTCACGTTTCGCAGGTGGAAGAGCATCTTCAAGTGCAAAAGTCTGAAGGCTTGCAGCAAGTGCTTTTGCTGTACTTGTATCATGGGTTTCACCGGGGGATACATCGTTTAATTCTGGTTCCATTCGTTCAGGGTTTGTAACATCGTCACCGATTTGTCGTAAGGCTTGTTTAAATTCTTCGGCTCCACCAATTGTCTCAAAAATGAGATTTGCAGCGGTATTGTCACTGTAGCGTAATGATGCATCAGAAAGATCCCGAAGTGTCATACCGGTATCGACATGTTGTTCTGTAATTGGACTATATGTAACAAGATCATCACGGGAATAGGAGATCTTTTCGTTCAGATCTTCAATAGATTTCTGCTGCAATAGGACACCTACTGCCAAAGCTTTACTAGTTGATGCATAGGCAAATCGTTCATCAGGTCGATAGGAAATGGCCTCGTCTGTTCCGGTGTCCAGAGCGTAAACTCCCAGCTTAGCATCATATTTTTCTTCAAGTTTAGAAAATTCATCCTGACCAGCAGGTTCATTTTTTTGTTGTTCAGATTGAGTTGATTGTGCTGGATCATTTGAACATCCCATCAGAACTAGAAAGGAAAGGAATAACACAGATGTCAGTTTGTTTTTTGTTTTCATTACAATTTACCTCTTTCTTTGTTAATTTTGCTTTATTCGAATAAAACTTACATATGTAATACTTAAAATATTACACATGTAAGTTTTTGTAGTCAACACTTTTATTGTGAGTGTTTTACATCATCATAATAAAAAACCCACAGATGTTAATCTGTGGGGATAATTGATTCTTTCAAGATTTACGATGATTTAATAATACCTTCCTTCTTCAATATGGAAAGGGCGATTTCAGATGCAGTACTTCCTCCAGCATCTTTTTTACCTTGTATGTGTACAGCAAAAAAGAACGTATTATCTGCAGTTTCTACATATCCAATAAACCACCCATCAATATTTTTACCGTTTACTTCTGCAGTTCCCGTTTTTCCGGATAATCGATGTTCATTTGTTTCTTCTAGTAGTATTGAGTCTTTGACAGTTTGAATAGTAGATGGATCAAAAGAAAAATCATTATGATAAAACTTTTCCAACATACCGATTTGTTCAATTGGGGAGATTTTTAGTGAGCCATCCATCCAATAATCAGTTATGTTATTTGACATATCTTTGTTTCCGTAATTCAATTGTTCAAAGTAAGTTTGCAACTTCTTTTTACCGATCTGCTTGTCAAGATGCTGAAAATACCATGTGGTCGAGTTTTTCATAGCCTTAAATAAATCCTGGTTTTGATTCCATTTATCATATTCGTGTATTGTTCCGTCCCAGGCTATTTCGGAATTTTCTTTTGAAATAATCCCATTTTCTAACGCAAACAATGCACTGAAAATTTTATAAGTAGAATTGGGAGCATACCTCGTAGTACTTTCGTCCTCATTATATATCATGTACTGATCCATATTGGTGTCGTATAAAACGGCACTTCCTGTAACATCTGTAAAAAAAGGAGAATAATCTTTGTTAACAATATGTTGATGCGAAAATGAATGTGTGTCTTTGTTGAAAGCAAGTACAGGTATTGAAGGAATACTACCTACAATGATCGCAAGAACAGCTGTAAAGATTAGTCCGCTTTTTACTTTTTGCTTTGTTGTTTCTTCTTGGAAATTTACAATGGTGACAATACGTCGTTTTACTTGTTTATACGAGCTGCTAATTTCTGATGCAGCAACTAATGGTGTAGTTTGTTTTGATTGGGAAGCAAATTTTAAAATAACTTCACCATACTTAAGCTGAGAATCTTCATCAAGCTTTTTTAAAACAGCATAATCGCAAGTTATCTCCATCTCTGTTTGCATTTCTTTTAAGAAGTACCAAACGATAGGATTAAACCAATAAACAATTCTGGATAGACCCATTATATAATTGATGAGAATATCATTACGTTTACAATGAACCAATTCGTGTAGTAACACACTTTTCATATCGTCATCAGTAAGCATTGAACGATCGATTGGTAAGACAATATATCGTTTGAAAAACCCAAACGTCATGGGGGACTTTACCAAAGGTGAATAGGCTAAAATGACCTTTTTATGAAAATCTATATCTTTTTTACAGGCTGTAAGTAGGTTTGTTAAATCTCGGTTTTCATTAACTAGTAAACTCTTTTTTATCTTATGGATTCTTAAATTACTAGAAAAAGTAGCCAGCAAAATGACAATCATTCCTATTACCCATAGGCAAATAAAGACAGAATCCAGCATGTTTAACGGTGATTGTTCGATAGAATTGGAAAAGTTTTGTTGCCAATTTCCATGTTGAAAAAACGTTTCTGACATATTTGCTGTAGAATCGAAGTTGGTTTTGCTTAAATGATCAACTCCAAAGTTTATGAAATGACGAAAAAATGAGTTGATTTCAAGGAATTGCAAGGGGATAAAAGGTGCAAACAAAACCAAAAGTGAAATTAGACTGATGTGATAGTGGGTATTGACAGTGATTTGCTTTTTTAATCCCTTTTTAATAACAAAAATGATACAAAAGATCACAGATACAATTATGTTACTAATGAAGAAAAGAGTGAAGAAAGAATTGCCCATATTATTCTTTCCCTTTATTCTTGCGACCTTCTAAAATTTGATACAACTCATTAATTTCATGCTCTGACAGCTTATCTTTTTCCAAGAAGTTTAAGACCATGGAATTGAGAGTACCATTATAAAACCGATTTAAAAAACTATGACTCTCTACTTCTATATAATCACTTTCCTCAACATTTGCTGTATAAACAAAGATACGGCCTTCTTTATGGTTTTTGAGGGCGCCTTTTTTAATTAATCGCAATAGCATCGTTTGAATGGTTTTAGGGCTCCAATCACTCGTTTTAGATAACTTTTCGATCACCTCATTTGTATTGATCGAAGGGTGTTTCCATACGATTTTCATTACTTCTAATTCAGCATCTGAAATTTGCGGGATATTTTTCATCATAACCACCTTTAAACTTACGTTTGTAGTATTTTTATTATATTCCGCCTATAGGATGAAGTCAATTTTGCTTGAGAAAGAAGCAGCATTTTGAAAAACGTATAGATCATGTAGGATGTAAAACGATCATTACGCTTGAAACTTATGATTATCAATCGTTATGACCTGTTGTTCTGCTGTTTTCTTAGCGATTTCCTTTGTTTGTTCAACGAGCTGGCTAATATGCAGACAGCATTGTTTAGCACCAATAATGAGCAATGGTACACCAATAGCATCGAGCTTTAATCCCCGTGAAAAAAAACCGCCGACAGTCATTGCGAAAGGTACAACAGGTGATGTGTTTGAAAAAATAATTCTCTCGTTAAGCTGATTACGCTCTGTTAATATTTCACTGAAGTGAGAAAGGGAGGGGAGCACAAGTTTGGACGATCTTTTCCCAAGTGTATAAACAGAATGGCCATCTTGATCAATTCCATGAAAGATAAATTTGCCCGCATCATGTTTTGATAATTTATTAAAATATGGAATGTTTAGAATTTCTTTTTTATCTAATACCTTCTCCGGATTACTTACAATGTTTAGATGATATGCTGCTGCTAATGATGTAGTGTGTGTCCCGCCAAAATCATGATACACATAGATCATGATATGATTCCCCCTGTTTATCATATTTCGTATAAAGTTTAATTGAATGATCATAAATGGTTTTTGTTTTTACATCTTTTCACATAATGAAGAATATATACCTGAGTCACCAGTATGAACGACAAAATTACGAATGATGTTGTAGATTTTTTTAATAAAAACAACTTTAGTAATACCTTCGTACTAGTCAATATTTCCTTTTCTGCTTTATAATATGAATTGAAAGTCTGTTTTTTCCAATCAATGGAGTTGAATTTATGCCTAATGAAGCTTTCGTATACATAGTGGTCGTTAGTTTAGCCGGAATTTTAAGTTCTTTGTTATGTTTGTACGCTTATTTTCGCCTGAAGGATGTTCCAGGGGGTAAGCCGTATATATTCGTCACCTTATTTTCAGCTATTTTCACATTTTCCTATGCTGTTGAGTTATCAAGTACAACTTTGGAGAAAATCCTCATTTGGTTAAGTGTCGAATATCTTGTTTTGCCATTCATTCCGACATTCATCCTGTTGATGTGCTTAGGGTATGTGGGGCAAAAATTAAAACAATGGATGTACTATCTTTTATTTCTACTTCCAATTTTGACAATCTTTATGCATGCCACAAACGAGCTTCATCACCTTTATTACACATCGATTGAATTAAATCGTGACAGTCCATTTCCGATCTTGAAGTTGGAATACGGTCCTTGGTTTTATGTTCATTCGATTTATTTCTTTTTGTGTTTCATGGTGAGTATGATTTCGTTAGGTTTGGAATTGAGAAAAACAACATTATTTCGATTTCGTATGCAAATGATATTGATGGTAGCAGGAATTATGGTGCCAATCATAGCAAACTATTTTTATTTAAATAATTTGAGTCCATATGGTATTGATTTGGGACCGGTTTCTATGAGTATTTCTTTTATCCTTCATGGTGCAGCCCTTTTTTCTTATCAAATGTTTCGGGTTACACCTGTTGCGAGAGAGACAGTGTTTGAACATATGAGAGAGGGGGTTATTGTTTTAAATCAAGATGGATTGCTTGTTGATTATAACCACGCTATGCTTGATATCATTTCAACCTTAAGCTCTCAATGTATTGGAAAGCCTATCGTGGATGTTATAGGAAGAGGGACACACCTTGCTGAAATCGTCTTACTTGAAAAAGAATGTGACTTTCAATCAACTTCATCAATTGAAAACACCTATTATCATATTCGGTTTTCAAATGTGAAAAATAAACATAAACTCATGAAAATTATCACGTTTGTTGATGTGAGCGAGAGAGTTGATTTACAAGAAAAGTTACAATATTTAGCTCGTATTGACGGGTTAACACAACTCTATAATCGTCACTTTTTTATGGAAGAATCTGAGAGACTTGTAGATTCTTTAAATAAAAAGGGTGAAAACATATCCATTATCATGTTTGATATTGACCATTTTAAAAGCATTAATGATACATTCGGACATGAAGCAGGAGATTTGGTTTTAGCACGTGTTGCTAGTGTGGTGAAGAAATGTCTGGGATCTCGTGATATTGTTGGGAGGTATGGCGGGGAGGAATTTATCCTATGTATGCCTGATGCGTCCTTACTTGCAGCGGAGAAGATGGCAGATTTTATTCGAAGGAATATATCTCAGACGGTTGTACGCTATTTGGAGAAGGAAATTACGGTTACGTCAAGCTTTGGTATATCTTCTGTCTTGATAAGTGGTGAAGCTGATCAAGCAGCCTTGCAAACTCTCATAAGAGAAGCTGATCAAGCCCTTTATGCCGCAAAGCGGAAGGGAAGAAATTGTGTTGAACTTTTTGAGAAGGTAGGTTGAGTGTTCGGTCAAGGTTTTATATTTATCAACCTAAATAAAAAATTCCCTGCTTTTTGATAAGTGGGGAATTTTTTAATCAAAATTATGTGTATCTTATGTAATCTTTGTTGATTTCCAATAAATGGTGGGACGACGGACCTGTCCCCATGTCCCTACCCATGTCCCTATTGAATGGCAATCAGGGTATGGCATGCAGTTTGGATTAATTGAAGTTGATCGTACCACACAAGAAAGAATTCCTAAGAATAGCGCGTATCTTTTAGGGAAAGTGGCAAAAGAAAATAAATTGGCGGCAAATTTGGAGGTCCGCTGATTCTAAATAAAACCAAACATTAAAAGGTATAATGGTACTTTCATAGTGTCATTATACCTTTATTTCTCGTATATAAATGGGTGATCTGCTAACTCCATATGAGATATAAACGCACACAAAAATAAGTAGCAATCTAATTCGATTTCTTTTTATGAGTAGTATAAGGTAGTGTTATCAATAATCTAACTGGCGTTAATACAAAAGAAGTTCACCTTTACTATTTTTTATCATTTTATATAAACGCATTTTGCTAGCAATCTGCCAGAATACAGTTTTTACGAAATGGAACATTTTATAAAAAATAATTAATACTAACTAAAATATGGTAAATTTTATATGTAGGTTTTTTATTATCAATTTTTTAATGTACTTAATTAACTTATAAAGGGGTTTTCTATGAAAGTAGATTCAAAAATGAGGGAAATTCAACGAAAATATAAAACTGAAATAGAAGCAAAGAATAAAAAAGGGAAAGACGCTCTAGTAGTAGCTTCTATTATCTTTTTTATGATCTTGCTACTATTCTTTGGGGTTAAATTTCCATACTTTGAAGAAGATGCTATTCAGCCTGTTCCACCGTATGATTATCAGAAAAAATGGATGGACGTTACTCAAGAAATTGACGATACGTTAAAAAATAATAGTGAATACACGGGGATAGCCATAGACTTCAGTCCTGAACCTATTAAAATAATAGTAAAAACATCATTTGAAAAAACGAATGTAATGGGTGATGACCATCTAAATGAGCTTATTAGTATCGCTAATGAGAGTATTACTTCAAATAACTTACCTGCTTTATTAAAAGAAAATGAAACCTACGAAATCATTATAATTGGAAACAATAAAGAAGAAATAACAAGAGCAACATTTCACAATGATGAGTAATTGTGAATGGCTGCTTTTGAAAGACATAAAAAAGACTCTATTGATGAACAAGAGCCTCAGAAGGATCATTTAGTAATTTTTTTATCTCCATAAAATCAATTTTTTGAAACTCTGTAAGCTTTTCGTCTAAACTTTGACTCAATGACACTGTAATAGGGTGATTTAGGCCTAAGTATAGCCCGAATTCGATCAATTCACTTTTTAATACATCTATTTGTACTAGGAGATCATATGGATTTAATTGATTGCCATGCGAAACCGTATGTTTCATCTTAAGTCTGCTCCTTTAGTTTCCTCTAAGATGTTTATCGGCATTTAAATGGGAAACTTTAGGTTTTATTGTGAAAAAAGGATTGAATATTATTTTGCCGCTATTCACTTAAAGAGTGCAGTAGTACGGGAATAAGGATTAGCGACAGAAACGGGGGGATAGTCATGGGAATTAGGAATTATTTAATTGAAGGCGTTTCAGGCACTGGCAAAACTTCGGTCTGTAAAGAATTGCAGCGGCGCGGCTACAATGCTATTAATGGTGACCGTGAATTGGCTTATCAAGGTGATCCGGAAACTGGAACACGGACAGAAGGTGTCACGCACGAGCACCACATTTGGCATGTAGATAAAGTAAAAGATTTGGTCGCCAACAAGGATGAGGAGGTAACCTTTTTTTGCGGTGGTTCTAGGAACTTTTCGAAATTCATAGATCTATTTGACGGCGTGTTTGTCCTCGAGGTCGGCCTTGACACATTGAACCGGCGCCTTGACGAGCGACCAGAAGATGAGTGGGGCGGAAAGGGAAGAAAAACGGAACGGGAACTCATTGTACGACTACACCAAACGAAAGAAGACATCCCCAAAAACGGAATCATAATCGACGCCACCGTACCGATTGAAGAAGTCGTTGATGTGATCGTCCGTCTTAGTGAAGAAAATAAACCCGAACGACAGTAAAATTGAATGGGATGATCATGAAGAAGATCGGTTGCTTATTAAGCAGCCTTTTTTATTTATCGTCCTTTATCTAACGTTCAGTTTATTTGAACAATTAGGATTCTAAAAAATATACATAGAATAATAATGGTAAACGGGGGGATGGAATGAGCTCACGAGGGAGAGTTAGTTTAAGTGTTGGTTGGATCACTTTGTTTCTAATAGGTACAGATTTATTTGTCGTATCTCCGTTATTACCGTTCATTTCGGAAGCGTATAATGTAAATCCAGCGATGACAGGATGGATGATAACGGTTTTTGCTGTAACATATGCAATTGCAGCACCTCTCTTTGGTTGGGCTTCAGATAAAAATGGAAAAGGGATTTTTATTACGTTTGGGTTATTGTTATTTTCCTTCTCTAATACCTTAACTGCTTTCTCACCTTCTTTTTCCTGGTTAATCATGAGTCGTATTTTAGCTGGTTTGTCGGTAGCTGCGATTACCCCTTTGATTTATGCCATTATCGGGGATATTGCACCATCTAATCGGAGAGGAACTTGGCTCTCTATTGTTGTTTCAGGACATTTAACAGCTCTTTGGGCAGGAGCACCTATCGGCACGTTACTAGAGCATTTTCTTGGTTGGCGTTCCGTATTTGTTGTAATGGCTGTTGTCGGGATGATAATGGCAGTAGTAAATTTCAAAACATGGAAATATGTTTCAATAAGTGATTTGACAAGAAATCAAGTAGAAGGAAATTTGCTAAGAATACTTGGTTCAGTAAGTGTTACCTCGATTTGGGCGATTTCAATGTATGCTCTTTATGTTTACTTAGGTGCGGCTCTTTATTCCGAAAATAGATTCTCATCATCAAAAATTGCAATAGCTGTTACTTTTTATGGTATTGGTGCGGTTTTAGGAAGTCTTACAAGTGGACAATTCACAGATAGGTTTGGAGTAAGGAAGATTTCGAAAGCTACACTTATCTTTTTGAGTGTAATACTCGTTTGTGTAGGAATATTCTTTTCGTCTGGCGATTGGATTTATCTTTTTCTGTTTATATGGGCTTTGGTTGGGTATGCAGGATTTACGTCATACCAAGCGCGATTAGCAGTCGAATATCCAAAGGAACGAGGAATTGTCATGGCGTGGAATAATACGGCTCTTTATATTGGTATTACGATTGGTTCAATGATAGGTGGCTATGTTATATCTAACTGGGGATACCCTTTCCTTCCGTATGTTTGCAGCATCGCAGCATTTATTAGTTTTGTGCTTAGTATCCAAACAAAGACCCAAGAAAAAAATTAGCTTTCCAGCAGATGGATTACCTTAGAATATAGCCTTTTTATTTATAGGGCAGACCTAATAACAGAACAGTTTGGTTTAATTTCTAAATGAGTAACCTTTCTTTATTTTATACGTCTTTAACTATAAAGGGGGTTGGTTATGAAAAAATGTTTTTATTTATTCATCGTGCTTTTTGTTCTTATCAGTATGGGATGCTCTAAGGACATGTCTGGAGATAAACCTCCTGAGGTATATATAACTATTGGAAATGAAAGGTATGAAACAAAACTTGGTGCTTATTGTTGGAAAGGTACATGCATTGATACGGCTGGACCTATTGAGCTTTTAAAGGGAAAAGAACCAATCAAAGTAATACCTGGTGAGAAAATATCTTTTATAATGGATTATGAACCTAAACCAAATGAATTTCATCTTATCCAAATGAATGAAAATAATGAGAATGAAATCAAAGTTAAAGAAAATAGTTTTTCCGCACCAACACAAAAAGGAATTTATTATTATTCTTATGGTGTATGGTGGATGGATGAAAAGAAAGAGAACCTATCTAATGGAGATGCTTTTTACGCATTAGTTCTAGAAGTAAAGTAGTTCTTATTGAACTATTTAACTAAATAGAGCACTTCCACATCACACTAGTATTTTCTACCTTACTATATTGGAGATGTATGAATGATGAAACAAAACAAATATGATGATGAACATTTCTTTTCTGCATATGAAAAAATGCCACGATCGGTCAAAGGACTAGAAGGGGCGGGAGAATGGCATGTTTTAAAAGCACTGATGCCAGATTTGAAGAATAAGAATGTGCTTGATTTGGGTTGCGGTTTTGGTTGGCATTGCCGTTATGTTCGTGAGCAAGAAGCAAGTTCAGTAATAGGTGTAGACATATCGGAAAAAATGCTTCAAAAAGCTCGTGAAAACACAGATGACCCATTAATTTCTTATTTAAAGATGCCAATTGAAGAAATCAATTTTACAGACGATCAATTTGATGTGGTCATTAGTTCGTTGGCTTTTCACTATATTAAGTCGTTTGAAGAAATCTGCAAAAAAGTCTACAAATGTCTAAGACCTGGCGGGACTTTTTTATTCTCAGTTGAACATCCAATCTTTACTTCACGAAACGATCAAGATTGGTATTACGATGAACAAGGGAATCCGCTACATTGGCCAGTAGACCATTATCAATCAGAAGGAGTACGTGAAACGACATTTTTAACAGAAAATGTTATAAAATATCACCGGACATTCTCGACATATTTAAATAACTTAATTGGTACAGGCTTTAGTATAAGAGCAGTAAAAGAACCAACTCCTTCTGATAAAATGTTAAAGAATATACCCGGAATGACTGATGAACTCCGAAGACCCATGTTTTTAATGATCTTAGCAGTAAAGGAGAATACATCTTCAAATGAAATGTAGGTGATCATTTCAAAATTAAACGTTCCTATAAAAAGTAGGAACGTTATTTCTTGTTTAGTTTCATTTTAGTTTTAAAGCCACTCCTTTTCTGTTTAGGGATTTCTGCAAAAAGCTACAATTTTTCAAAGAAATTCGTACTTTGCTATTTGAATTTACATAACTTTAACATTTTCCCTATATTCAAATAACATCCAATCCTTATAGTGAAATTTGTGTCTGACATTTCGTCTAGGAGATTGAATAAATATGTAGTATTAGTCATTTAAAAATTTGTAGCAGAAAAGGAGAACACAAATGGTATGAAATTTATGAACAAAAAATCAATCATAATCCTTACAACACTAACGATGGCATCTTCTACGCTGCCTGTTCAAGCCGCCAGTCAATATTCTACTATCGAGCGGAGCACTGCGAAAAATGAAATTCAAACTGAGTTTGATAATGTCTCAATAAAAGGATATCCTCAAGTTTCTCGTACAGAAGCAGTAATTACATCAACTAATTCTTTTAAAAAAGGTAAGTTTTCAAAACCTGCAAAGCCACAAGGGACCACTGAAGAAGTAAATATTGATGCTCCTGATGTTGATCACACTTTACCAGCAGTGGATAACGGTGGAAATGCAAATGATGCGATCTTAAAGAATATAGCTGCGACTAATCCTTTTATTACTATTTTAGATGGTTTTGATCAAATATGGTCTATGAATCAAGCAGATTGGAGAGACGGAACAGCGTTAACAAAACCAGGTGCAAACGGTGAGGTTGCAAACTATGGGGACGGACCTACCGTTTATTTTGATGGATATAAAAATGATATGACAAAAATAGTAGCAGATAAGAAAACATATGCTAACGAAGAAATTAGAGATGCAGAGACTTGGGAAGCTAATATTAAATATGTAGAAGACGTTACCAATAACAGAACGGATGAAGAGGCTCTAGCGGCTTATTATGATGATCAAAGAGATAAGATATATAGTATGATGGAAGCTTATGGGCCTTTAGCTAATACATATGTTGATATCGTTAACCCGATCACAAGTGTTGTAAGATCAACAGAGGACATGAATAAAGTATTGGAGGAAACAACTGTTGAAGATGAAAGTCAAGGAATGGGACAATGGAAGGGATCTGAATTATCAAATGCGATGGATTTAGTTCATTTAATTCGATTCAGGAGCCCTTCATCGTCAAACCCTTCTAAGTACTTTTTCTCTTCTCCAAGACCTTACAGAATGAATTCAAATGGAGAAGTGAAAGAAGTTGTTGATCAGAACGGTTTACCTGTGTGGGAAACAATCGGAAGTGGCGAAAGTACAGTAGAAGAATTACCTTCAGGTGGCAAAAAAGAAACGGGAGAAAGACATTACCAACAATATGAAACGAATGTGGCAGTCATTCCTGCATTAGAATATGTAAAACGAGAAGCGGAAGACGGAAGAGGCAAAGACGGAGCTTTTCCAAGTGGGCATACAAGCGCATCTTATTTGTCAACATTCGGATTTGCCTACGCAACACCGGAACGATATGCTGAATTTTTAACAAGAGCAGCTCAAATGGGAGAAAACAGAATAGTGACTGGAATGCACTCTCCACTTGATGTGATAGGAGCAAGAATACAATCTACAGCTATGACTGCTTATGCATACAATCTTCCAGAAAACAAAGAGATATTGGATAAGGCTTATGAAAATGCTGGAGAAGTATTCGGTGAATTAGCTAAATCAAAAGATATGAGCTTGTACGAATATGCACATACGGTAACTGAAGATTATAAGTTTGAAAGTGCGTACGATGAAGAAAAGTGGGAAGATTATGAAGCAAATAAAGCGTTCTATCGGGAAAAACTTACGTACGGATTACCTCAAACAGGAACAAAAGGTTTAGACCCTGTAGTTCCCAAAGGGGCAGAAGTTTTATTGGAAACTCGTCAACCTTATTTGACAGATAAACAACGTAGAGAAGTATTATATACCACAGAAATTGAATCAGGCTACCCTGTCATCGACGAGTCAAATGGGTGGGGAAGACTTGATTTGGTAACAGCATCTGATGGATATGGTGCGTTTTTAAGCAATGTAACAGTGGATATGGATGCTTCAAAAGGAAGATTTAATGCCCATGATTGGTGGAAAAATGATATCACTGGCAGTGGTATGCTTACCAAGAAAGGGACAGGAACGCTTACACTGACAGGAAATAATAGTTATTCAGGAGGCACATTGCTACAAGGAGGTACGTTAGAAGCTACTTCTAAGACTGCTTTTGGTGAAGGCGATCTTTATGTAGAAAATGGTACAGTTTTAGTTAATGGAAATGGACCTTTAAAAATAAATGGCAATTTAACAATGGAAGCTGGAAACCTTGATATTGCAATGGATGATGACAAAAGTCAACTAACTATAGATGGACTGTTATACCTTGATGGTGGGAACTTGAATTTGGACCTTTCGAATTATGAATTAGAAAAAGGTACAAACATTACTTTAATGACTGCCAACAAGGTAAAAGGTAAATTCGATCATGTAACTGCTGATGGTTACAAGGTAACGGTTACTTACAGAAATAATAGTGTCGTTGCACATATCAAAGTAAAATAATAGCGTTTGGTGATTTGAAACTGGTAGGAGGGGGTGAAGAAATCCCCGACTTCTGGGAGAGAGGCCTTGAGACCACTAATAAAAAATAGTGGTCTTTTTTACTCTTTATTGGGAAAATCCAGTATGATGGATTAGCGCTAAAACAAACAGTATCACAGTCAAGAGCAATCTTCCGCAATCAAGTGCTGTTCTTGAATAAAGATAGTCGCTTTTTTTATTTATTGAACCAGTTGTTGCAATAACGAATAGACATAATATGTTAATATTAGGAAGGAATAGTGTAGCAACGTACAAAAACTATACTTGCAGTAATTGGGTTAAGTAAAAAAAGAAGAAAAATATACTGTAGGAAACAAATGGTTAGAGAAACAGTAGTAAATGTGAATGAAACTAGATTTTGGAGAAAAATAAGAGTTTAGGAGATATACCATAGAAACGAGGTTAGATAATGAGTAATTGGTGGTATGGTTTTTATTTTTTAATACTAGGAGTATTATCTTTCTTTACAGGAGAGATCGTAACATTTATTATGCTTGGATTTATTTTATTGAGCCTTAATAACATAAATCATACTTTGAAAAAGATATATCAAAACAATAAAAAGGATGGAGGTAATTAGAGATTAATTTAAACCTTCAACATATTGAATAACCACTTAAAGAAATATGGATATTTATGTTAAAATTATAGGTGGTATGTTGAAATGAATGTAAAAGAGTGTCGAGTGTATACTTTATGAATAATGTTGAACGATGTAAGTTTATAATTGCTTCTGTAATCATAGCATTATTAATCACAATAGTAATATTTATCATTTTGATTAATAGGTAGAAAGGTATTATTTCTATTTAAAGAGGTTTCAGAGGGGAATTGTAAAGAAGGGTTTACTTGTTCTCTTTGCCATTCCAATAACACCGTTCGTTCTGGTAAATAGATTGTAATATAGAAATGTCATTTTCATTAAAGGGGGAATGTTTTTGTGAAATATTTGATTCAGTACTTAATAGCATTTATGGTAATGGTTTTTTCAATGTTTGCTGCATGGTATGAAGGAAGTGCTATAAGAGAAAACCCTTGGGAATGGAAATACTCTGCCTATTTTTCGAAATTACTAAATGGTGAAATTACAAGTAGAGCAGATTTATCACAATTAGATCATTTTATATATGCAGCAAAATTTAGCCCTATCTATCCGTCGTTTATTATTTTAAGCTTATTTTATATATTGACTTTAAGTGGTTACTTGCTCTTAAAAAGTGATAGGAAAAGAATGACATATTACCTATTCCTGTGTATTATAACCTTTTTAATTGGAGCAATTGTAACAGACTCCCCAACAATAGGAGGTAGATACTTTGCCAAGATCTTTACTTCTCTTGGAATTATTCATTTAGCTCTAGCATTTTTAATTTATTTAAAGATGAAAAAGAGAAAGGGATATTTAGAGAATTTAGTTTAATTACGAACTCTTTTATAAATAAGGACAGATGCAGTATAATGAATAAGAAAGGTAATAATTGTAAAAAAATGGAGGGGTTTAGTTGGGGGGACAATGGATTCTTGAGGAGAAATTTCAAAGTGAACAATTAAATAGCTTACTAAAATGGCGTTGTGAACCTAAGAAATGGATGATTGACACAACGAGTTCTCAATTGGTTTTAAATACCGATCAGGAAACAGATTACTGGCAAAAAACACATTACGGTTTTGAAGCAGATAATGGTCATTTTCTTTATATGAATACAGACAAGAATTTTAGGATGACAACAAAGGTCAAAACTTATCCAAAGTCAAAGTATGATCACGCAGGGTTGATGATTCGCTTTTCAAAGAATGTGTGGGTTAAAACTTCTCTAGAGTTTATAACAAATACTTTGAGTAAAATGGGGACAGTAGTTACAAATGGGGGTTACTCTGACTGGTCCACACAATATATGGAGTCTAAAGAGATTGACCAATATTTTCGAGTATCCAGGATTGATCAAAATTGTTATGTTGATTTTTCCTTGGATGGAAAAGAATGGATGCAAATACGCATAGCTCACTTGGATATTCCGTCTGATTCAACAATTTCAGCCGGATTATTCGCATGCAGCCCTCAAGGAAAGGATCTTACTGTGCGTTTTGATTTTCTTACTATTGAAGAGCTTTCTTCTGATCCAAAAGAAGCTTACCTATAATATCAAAAGGTTACTTTCTTAAAATAAAATTCAGTAACGAAGCGCTTATCTTGATCAAAGATAAAGCGTTTTTTTTGAGCATGTTTAAGGATTGTTGAATAAACGATATAAGTGTCTAGAAATGGGAAAATGTGGTATATTTGATTTGTAGATTCATACATTACTAAACTATCCGAGGAGAGTGGTATTAGTGTTTGAGTATGAGCGTTCGTTGCCTTTAGGTTTTAAAGAACTTTCAATTATTAGGAAGGATGGGTATACAGTTAGGGATTTATCCTATTTAAGCCCGCTTAGTGGGAACGTACCTGCTTATTTAGTTGTTCCCAATAAAGAAGGGAAGTCTTTTCCAGCAGCGGTTTTTTTGCACCCTGGCCAAGGGGATCGAACAACGTTTCTATCGGAAGCTGTGGATTTAGCTTCGAAAGGGGTAATTTCTCTTTTAATTGATGCACCTTCTATGCGAAAAACTCCGCCTCAATCTTTGTCTCAAGAACATAAGCTAAACCTTATGGTTGAGGAAGTGGTCAACATTCAGGGATACATTCAGACAGTTGTAGACCTTCAAAGGGGAATTGACCTGCTTTCAAGCTTAGAAAATGTAGATTCTAATCGACTTGCATATGTTGGTCATAGTTTGGGGGCTACTTGGGGCGGGGTGCTTGCTGGAGTTGAGAACCGCATTAAGGCATATGTTCTTATGGCAGGACTCTCTAATGTATCTACTTGGCATAAATCAAGCGAACACCCATTAGCTGAGTTGATTCGTAATAAGCTAACCAGGGAACAGTTTAATAAATTTATCTCTGAAATTGAGCTATTGGATGCAGTTCATTACATAAAAAAAGCTGCACCTGCATCACTTTTCTTTCAATTTAGCCGCAATGACGAATTTATATCAAAAGACCAAGCACATACATTTTACGATGTTGCAAGTTCACCGAAGGAAGTTGCTTGGTATGAAACGGACCATCTTTTCAAAGAATGTCATACCGCTTATAAAGAACGTATGCAATGGATTTTGAGACAATTAGAACTTCACACGAAATAATCAGTTACAGACGATAAATCTGTAAGTTTTTTCATAAAAACTTTCATTATGAGTAACTAAGGATGAGTGTTATTAATACTTATTGAGGATGGACACCTTCTATCCGTTATTCTTTCTTTTGAAACTGTAACTTTAATGCCCATTTCTTCAACTAATTTAGGGAAGGAGATTTTTACTAAAGGAGAGATTTATATTGATAAAAAGAAGGAGTTTGTTCATTGCAATTTTATTAAGTTGTTTACTATATGGATGTAATTCAGAAGATACCAAAAATGAAAAGAAAGAGGTAAAAGCAACATTTATCGGAACAATTGAAGAAATTACGGATAATCAAATCGGACTTGTAGACATTGTAGAAGGAGAAATTCTTAGTTCTGGTAGTAGAGTATCTGTCAATCTTTCGGTTAACCCTACAGAAACATTTCAACTAGGAGACAAAATAAAAGTAGGATATGATGGTACGATAATGGAAAGTTTTCCATTACAAATTAATACACTACTGTTGAACCTGTTGAGTAATTTACGAATTAGAATGAATGTAAATATTAATGTTAAAACATTTTTTTGTTTTATGTAATACTAATTTGCTAAAACGATGGATTTTGCTAAAAATGGAACAAGAGATCTTTGGGATCCCTTGTTCCATTTGAAATCTAATTTTCCGCCAACTCCTTCCTATTCGGAGTGTGTGGTGGTTCTTCAAGCCATCCTCTTTCGATCAAAATGTCGGTGCCCTCCTTACCATACTGCAATATTTCAGGAATAAGTTTTGAATATTCAGTAGCGAGGTCTATTCGTGCTGATGAAGCTAATGCATGACCAATATAGGTTATTCCTTGAGTATTGAGTATAGTCACAAGGTTCATGATGAGCTTTTCTGAAAAAGGAGATGAAGTAGAAGTTGACACTTCCGAGTTAACCATTATAGTGCCAAGCAGATCTTCCTTGATTAAAGTTTGGTTTAGGAACTGAATTTGTTTTTGTGCTAATTCTTTTCCTTTTGTCAAAAATTTTTTTATTTGGTCATCTTTTACAACTTGAATAAATCCAGTGAGTAAAACGAAAGCAAAATAGTTCCTTTCAATGTTAAAAAATATTTCAGATAGTTCAAGAACATTTAGAGGACGCTTCTTCTCGAACCATTTGGATAAAAAAGTTTCCTTCTCCTTAATAAATTCAACTTTATCGGGATAAGGGATCATTGTTGGGCGGTCGTATATTCCTTTTGAAAGCATTAAATTTACTAATGTATTATAAAGATCCAATGTGGAAGTTAAACACTTAGAGAAGAAAGATCGAATATCTTCGCGGGCAACATTAGAAATTAGCATACTATAGTTTACCATAGACATACGACTCATCCCGTAAGCATAACTGACAGGAAATAAATTAAAAAACAAAGGTGGAGCTGAAAGGTCAATATCTTCATCGGAAAATCCCTTTGGAATAGGGAAATTCTCCTTTTTAAAAATATTCTTGATTTCCTCAATATGTTTTTGTGATATATCTAACGTTAATTGAATAATAGGTTTAACATCTTCGTTGTTCGACTGTTCCATGAAATGCTTCGAGAGACAGATAGACATGCTATCATTAATATAAGTGGCCCATAATCCTGCAATTTCAGTTGATGATAAACCTACAGTATGTTTAGTATTCATTGAAGAACTCCTCATAATATTGGATTTTTCTTAGGTAAGTATTTCTCATAGGAGAACAATTTATTCTTCTTTCTTATATAAACGAGTTTTATAAATCTTTGGTGAAGTTCAAGAGCCAATAATTTTCAATATACGAAGGGCTGTTTTTGAATAAAACCAGTGACTTCAATATATAAATGGGCAATCTAATTAAAAAGGATACGGGGGAAAGCTATGATTAAAAAAATTGATATGACGAATCCAATACTTGCCCAAGAAGTATTACACATTCAACTACTTTCATATAAGATAGAGGCAGAAATAATTGACTTTTATGAAATACCGCCATTAAAAGACACAGTTGACACTCTACAACAATGTGGAGAGACTTTCTTTGGCTATTTTATCAATGAAGAGTTATGCGGAGTCATTTCTATAACAGCAGAAAATGGAGTAATTGATATACATAGGTTAATAGTGCATCCTAAACATTTTAGAAAAGGAATGGCCAAGATGCTATTGAAGTTCATTGAAAGCAATAATAAAGGAAATGAAACAATGATCGTGTCAACTGGATCCAAAAATATACCAGCTGTAACCTTCTATTTGCAAAATGGATTTATAAAAGCAGGAGAAACAAAAGTAACAGACCGCCTTTCTCTAACTTCTTTTATAAAGGAAATTTAATATGGTTGTATTAAGCAACCATCGGGAGCGTAAGGAAAAAACCCGATTTTTTACGTTATATATTGAGAAAAGTTCGTTCTCACAAAAATCACGAGATATTATTGGGAATCTTAAATCACGGAGGCAGATCCATCTACATAAGTGGTAGACCTAGTGAGACTAGAAGGGGGTACTTATGTAGATGGATCTGAACTTACTATCGAGGGGAAGAAGGTAGTATTGTGAAAAAAACAACAGAAAACTTTACCGACAAAGCCGATATATATGCGAAATATCGCCACATTACCCAAATGAATATTTTAATTATTTATTTTCATCAAACCAACTGAAAGAGGATCAAAATGTTGCCGATATTGGTTCAGGTACTGGGATTTTTAGCCTTCAGTTGCTTGAAAAAGGTTTAAATGTTATTGGAGTAGAGCCAAATGATGACATGAGAAAGTTGGCTGAGCAATCATTAAAACAATATTCTCGTTATACATCAATTAAAGCAACAGCTGAACATACCACATTAAAAGGGGAAAGTATTGATTTAGTAACTGTTGCCCAAGCATTTCATTGGTTCGATAAAAAAGCATTCAAAATTGAATGCCAGCGGATATTGAAACAAAAGGCAAATGTCGCTCTTGTTTGGAATAGTAGAGATTTAACTAATCCAATGACTAAAGAAATTGCAGTAATTTGCCAAAAAACCTGTCCGAATTTCAAAGGATTTAGTGGTGGAATGGAGGAATCTCCAGAAATGTTTAACTGTTTTTTTAAGAAAGGAAAGTATGAATTTAAGAAGTATCAAAATGATTTGCAATATGATTATGAAGGGTTTTTAGGG
Source organism: Metabacillus niabensis (assembly GCF_020524345.1). Lineage (GTDB taxonomy): Bacteria > Bacillota > Bacilli > Bacillales > Bacillaceae > Metabacillus > Metabacillus niabensis_B. Next base: position 16,392 of record NZ_JAIVLH010000025.1, on the reverse strand, counting down.
AGGAATTTATCAGCGTCCTATGCTCCGAAAGAAACTGACAAAGAGTATAAACGTTTTGTTTATCTTCTTTCAGAGTTATTCGAAAGGTACAGTGAAAATGGAAACATTGTACTCCAAAACATTACGCGAAGTTATCTAGGAAATGTCTAGAATGGCAGGTTAGGTAAATAAGTATTTTACATACTATCAGAGTACACTTCGGAACGATGGATTCTTGAGGGGGCATTTCACCTAAGAAATGGATTGTTGACAAAACTCTTTAAACTATTTATTTGTATGAGTAGATCATATGGATTAGATTGATTGCCTTGCGAAACCGTTTTTTCCATAAATCTTGCTCCTTTCGTTTACACTTAAATGTATATCGGCAATAAAATGGAACTTTATTTTTTTTGTGAAAAATGGGTTATTAATACGTGCAATTCGCTTAAAGAATGAAGTAGCAAACTCAACTTTTCTGTAACTAAAAAGAGTACTTTTGCAGGATTAGAAAAGATAGAAAAAAGGTGTATCACTTTGTGAATACACCAATCAAACAAATTAATCCCAAATACGTATTCTTGGAACGCCTGCTATTCTTAAATAATCCAATAGCTGTCCTGTATGGACAGATTCGTGATAGGCAACACGAAGTAGCATATCACCTAATTTCCTTATGTAGCCTACATCAGATCTGTCTATCAGTATGTTCTCTAAATCTTCCTGTGAAAAATCTTTGATCGTATCGATAAACTGATTTCTATATGTATCTGCAAATTCTAATTCTGCTTTTACAGATGTGAAAGGCCGATTTTCGAAAGGGGAGTTGAAAATAGATAAACTACCTCTATTTTGAATGGCCAAATGATAGTAATATTCGCTTTCCAGTACATGTCTAATCATTTCTAGGCAATTCATGGCCTCGTGATCTGGCTTCCATAGAAGGTATTCATCTGGAATAGATGTCCAAACCTTTATACTTCTTCTTCGAATTTCATTAAAGTTTAAAATAATTAAATCAACAGAGTTCATACAAAATCCTCCTTTAAAAGGTATACCTTAATTATACACGAATAAACGTTCGTGAAAATATTACGATAGGAGGATAAAAATACGCATTTCATGTTAAGAGAAAGGAGTCAACTTCAACGATCGATTAGTTTTTCGGGAACAGCGCATACATGGAGCGCTGAAAAGAAAAATGTGTTAAGCGAGAGCACAACAAATTTTTGTTTACTGGATGCTTATTTATCTGAGGATGCTCTGGAAGAAACGTATATAGGTTGGGCAGGATCCTCAGATTACAATGAAATAGGTTCTTATGTAAGAATGGATGGACCTCGTTACATGGCTCAACTTCTTCTTTATATAGTTTGCATAGGAGATAGGCATCTACAGCGTCTGTTTTTACCTTTCCTAAATTTGTACTTCTTGCTCGATAAGCGATTAGGGGATTCACAATAATATAAATACATAGGTGTTCCTCCAAAAATTTGAAAAACAGGAGAATGGTAATGTCCTGTTGATTCTAAGATTACGGAAGGTTGTTTTCCATCAGCAACTCTTTCAGTCTCTTTTAAGAATTCTATTAAATTCTCGAAACCCTCAACTGTATGTTTTACACAAAAGCTTTTACGAAAAGGTTGGCTCTTTACGATCAAGCACGATTGTTTAGTAATAGAGAGAAGTAAATTTGAAATAATGCCAAATTTAAAGAGGAGTATATCGGATTATGAACGAAATTAGTATTAATGGTATGAAGTGCCATTGTATCTACAATAGAATCGAATAGTGGTTAAAGAGAGCATATAAGAATAATAACGAAAAGGAGTTTTTCTATTGCAGCAAGCTTTGTTAGTTATTGATGCACAGCAAGAATTAATTGAAGGTAATCAGAATGAAAAAAGCATTTTCGAAAAGAAAAAGCTAGTAAAAAATATTAATTTGGTTATTGATAAGGCTATAAAATCCAATTCTTTAGTGGTCTTTATGAGAGATAAAGATGTAGCAGATGGCGAAGGTAACGGATTTCAAATACATCAGGATATTAAAGTGCCTGCTGATTCAAAAATATTTGATAAAGAAGCAACGAATTCTTTTTATGGAACCCCATTACTAAACTATTTAACAGAAAAAAAGATTGAACATCTTGTTATTATGGGGTGCAAAACAGAACATTGTATTGACACAGCGGTAAGAACTGCCACAGTCAATAATTTTGATGTCACTTTAGTTCAGGATGGACATTCAACTACGGACTCCTCAATTTTATCTGCCGAACAGATTATCATGCATCATAATGAAATACTTGATGGTCATTATAATGTTGATCATTTTTCTGATGTTAGAAGTTCACATGAAGACTTATTTAAACCTAGACATAATAATTACCGATAATAGGTTATATGTACTGGTTTATTTATCAGCAACCAAGCGCAAGTGATGAAGATCTAATTTCACATTTTATCTAACTAAACTAAATTAATACTTTTCCAGAGGGACTAATAATGAACAGTTTAGGAGAGCGGGAGGAAACTCCCTTTTTATTCTTAAAGCTTAACTTCGTGTAAAATATCTATCAAGACAACTAAGATTTAGTAGTTAAAACTCCTTAAATCCTTGATAGTACAGGATATGAGGCGTTTTTTTATTGTATCAGGAACGAATCTACATATCGTAATCATGTTCCACAATAAAAGCGCCATTCTGGAACAAGGATGTGTGCTTCTTAGTATTTAAAGCTCCTGATTGAATGATCTCACTTATAAAAATGGCAATTAAGTTATGGGAAATTTCTCTAAGAAGTTACAACCTGTCCAATAAAGAAGGAACTTCCTAATAATTAGGAGAAATATTTAGGATATAAATTATTCTAAGGATGATTAAATTGGGTAAAGTTCTAAAAATTAAGGCTTTTAAATTCCCTGATATTCCACACTATGAATGGGAAGGAGAATTACTTCACCAAACCTCTGACTATTTACTTCTCATTTGTAGACCAGGCCGTAAACTGATTCATCATAGCAAAAATAAGGTTTTTACTTTCAACAATACCTCAATAGAATTTTTTTCATTGAGAGAATGGTACACTGCTGCTATGGAAATTGAAAAGGAAGAGGTTGTTTCTGTTTACTGTAATATCGCAAAACCTTGCGTTTTTAATAACGAAGAAATCTGTTTTATTGATTTGGATTTGGATTCCGTTTGGGAAAAGAACAATGAATGGAAAGTAGTTGATGAGGATGAATTTGAAGCAAATAGTATTAAATACAAGTATACAGAAGAGCTAAAAGATGGAGCTATAAAAGCTCTCGCAAAGTTAAAAGAAGAAGTAAGAAAAGGAAATTTCCCATTCAATAATCAATTTACTTTCAACTTGAAAACTTACTAGTCAGATTGTCAAATGGTTTATCAATGCTCTTTAATAAAGAAAAGGATAATTATATGAAAAAAATACTCAGTGAAAAAATTGATCCATCTATACGGGAACTTCTTACCTTTGCCACTTCAGATCATAAGATCGATCAAGATTATGAAAAATACTTGGGATCCTTAAACCGAATTTTATTTGGTTTTGAACGTAAAGAGGAAATTGTTGTTGCATAGGGGTTGAAATTATAAATTCAAAAGAGTGTGTAATTAAACATATTGCTGTATTTTCAAAACAAAGAGGAAAGGGAATTGGTAGCAAAATGATTACATTTCTTACCGATCAATACCCATTTATCACTGCTGAAACGGATAAGGATGCCGTAGATTTTTATCGGAAATATGGCTTTTTTATAACAAGTTTAGGAGAAAAATATCCAGGAGTAGAAAGGTTTTTGTGTGAATATAGAGCTGAAAGACTTTAATGGTATTTTCTAAGCATTTTAATTCAACAACCATGTTCAACAAATAAGCGCGATTTACAAATTGCCTTATTACTGAAGCGTTTTCACGTATTTATAGAACCAAAAATAAATTAACGGGGGTTGAATGTTCTTGAGATACACTGATCGTTCTTTAAGAATTCTAAAATATGCAGAAATGGAAGCTGAAAGGACGACCAAGGTTGTTTATCCAGTTCATTTACTATTAGGGATATTACTCGATAAGACAGGTGTGTGTGCTGAGCTATATATTAATTATCCAAGTCTTACTGAGATATTAAATGATCGAATAGAGCAAATGCAATTTGATATAGAAGATAAAGGGATTATTTATGAACCTTTTAATATTAATATTTCGCAAACCACGAAAACAGTATTGGAGCACGCAGATTTTCAAATGAAACGTTTCAAACAAGTTTATATAAATGAAGGACATATAGTAGATGCCATTTTTAAAAATAATGACCGTATAACTAAAGCAATAATTGATGGTTTGGACGTTTCTCGCATCCTTGAAATTGTGTCTGTTCCTAGAGATATGATTGTTTCTTTAAGAGATTATTCGTTTCCTACTATTCCAACAAGTGGTATAACATTTAGAAAAGCAAAACTAAGTGATGCATCATCTTTAAAAATCTTTGTGGAAAAAGAATTTGGGAATGGATGGCTAGATTCAATTAAAAACGGTTTTTTAAAAGAAGATATACCTATTTTTATAGCTCAAGATGACCAAGGAATTATAGGTTTCGCTTGCTTTGATGTAGTTCGAAGAAAAAAAGGATTATTTGGTCCAATGGGTACCTCATTTTCAAATAGAATACAAGGAATAGGATATACGCTGCTTCATTATTGTTTAGTTGAGATGAAGGAAATAGGATATGAATATGCTGTTATAGGAGAAGCTGGTCCCCTTGAATTTTATGAAAAAGCATGCAATGCCGATGTTATACCCAAAAAAATTACTGATCTTCAGCAATAGAAGCGCTTATCTTGAATAAAAGGTAAGTGCTTTTTCATGTTAAAGGCCAGATTGGAGAATACCACGATAGGGTTATTTACGCGTTTTATTAAAAGAAGAATGGAACCCAAACCCATGATAAATGTAATCAGTAGTCTATATAATACATAATCGCATTATTAAGAAAGAATGTACTTTTTTTAACTTCTCTTTTTCATATTCAAGAAGGAATGTTTCCTAGTGTATGGAATATAAAATGTTTAATAATTGAAAATATTAAATTGTTAGGAGGATATATTTTGGAGCTATGGGATCTATATGATTTGAATAGGAATAAGTTAAATAGAACACATAAACGCGGAATTCCATTACTAGAAGGTGAATATCATATAGTTGTTCATGTATGGATAAGAAATGAAAAAGGAGAAATTCTTGTTACTAAGCGTCATCCTGATAAGACACATCCAAATCTGTGGGAGTGTACTGGAGGATCTGTATTGGCAGGTGAGGAAAGCTTAGAAGGAGCTTTACGTGAGGTAAAAGAAGAAATAGGAATAGAATTAGTAAAATCGAACGGTAAGCTAGTAAAAAGTGAAAGACGAGATCTATATAATAATTTCTGTGATATTTGGATTTTTGATCAAACCTTCAATCTTTCAAGTGCGGTTCTGCAAGAAGATGAGGTTGTAGATATTAAGTGGGTAAACAGATTAGAGCTTGATAGTATGCATGATTCAGATCTAATTGTGCCAACACTCAGTTACTATAAAGATATATTCTAATTTTTATTATTTTACATTAAAATCTTCAACAATAAAGCACCTTTTTGGAATAGAAAAGGTGTTTTTTCAATTTACAACAACATTGTGTTAGAAGGAATTCATTTCCTTATGGCGAATTTGGATTAAAAGATTCTTAAAAGGAGCTGTTTTTTTATGTGTGGGATTAGAAACTAAATATCGTCAAAGAGACTTGAAAATTCCTGAGTATCGTAAAATTATGTTGCAAAAGATTGAGCAGGACTTAATTAATGATGAAAATGTATTATCTGTTTTTTACGGCGGGTCTATAGGTAATGGAAATACAGACATATATTCTGATATTGACCTTCGTATAGTTGTTAAAGATGAAGAATTTGAAAGGTATAGGAAGAACAAAAAAGAGAGGGCTAAAAATTGGGGAGAGGTACTGTATTTTGAAGATTATCCTTCGACAACTCATAGTATTGCTCACTATGACACTTTTATAAAGGTTGATACATTCTACTATAAAACAGTAGATATTCAACCCTCTATCTGGCTGCAAAATATCAGTATCGCACATGATAAAAAAGGATTTATAGAAGAGATAATAGAGGAATCTCAGAAATTATTTTATTGTCCGTCTGTACAAGATGTTGAGCTATGGAGATCTAAATTTTTTGCTTATGTTCATGAAGCTTATCGAAGGGTAAACAGACAAGAATTGTATTATGCACTAAATTGCTTGGATAATTTAAGAATGTCTATGGTAATTGCTTGGTACATGGATAAAGGAATACAACCCAATGCATTCGGAGATTGGGCAAAATATGAAGGTGAAAGAAGTAAATTGGAGAGTTGGCAATTTTCACTCTTAGCAGACTGGCAAAGCAGTCGAGAAACAGATAATTTAATGGAAGTAATCGAGCTAATCATTCCTGAATTCAAAAAAACACATAAAAGTTTATGTGAAAAAGTTAAAATTGAAGAAAATTCTGAATGGGTTGATAGAATTTTAGGTATGGTTATAGAATCATAAGAAAAGCAGATGATAGTATTAATTTATTGTATTAAGATTGGATGCATTAATTTAATTACTATCTTCAATAATCAGCACCATTCTTAAAATAGGTATGTAAGCTCTTTATTAATTGTGGAGGATCAATGTGAAATTAGTTAGATCATTGTGAATAATTGTACTTAAGGTAACGAAGGTTAGTTGAACAAGGAAATAATATTTTTTATAGACTTAATTCAAATTTATAAGGGGTTTGTAATGAAAAAAATCGTACTAATTGGTTCTGGCGGTTCAGGAAAATCTACTTTGGCGAGGCAATTAGGGGAAAAGTTGAAAATAAAAGTTTTTCATCTTGACGCATTATTTTGGAAGCCTAATTGGGTAGGTGTTCCTAAAGATGAACAAACTGTTGTTCAATATGATTTAGTAAAACAAGAAAGCTGGATAATTGACGGGAACTATGGTGGGACAATAGATATAAGGCTGAATGCATCTGATACAATAATTTTCCTTGATATTCCTAGAATAATTTGCGTGTATCGTGCATTTAAAAGAATGCTTCAATACCGAAATAAGACTAGACCAGATATGGGTGAAGGTTGTGAAGAGAGGTTTTCATTTGAGTTTTTTAAATGGATTTGGGAATATCCAAAAACGAAAAGACCTAAAATTTTAAACAGACTTGAACAGCTTTCTAAAAAGAAAGAAGTTATCATCTTGAAATCACCAAAAGAAGTTGACGATTTTTTTAAAAAAGTCAAATGACGATTTTTTCTTTCCGAAATAACAAGTGCTAGAGTTCAATAAGAGCTAGCCATCTTCAGCAGCCACTGATCTTCAGCAATCTAAGCGCTATTTTGGAACAAGAATAAAAACAAAGAAAGACATTTGCTGCGCAGTATAGAAACACTGCGTATATAAAAAACATATATTTGTACTACTTTCTCTGAAAAAAGTACTTAAAGTAAAGTGGTTTTAACGTAAATAGGGGGACAGATGATGGAGAACCAATATTTTGTTGGTTGGGGTACACTTGCGTTAATAAATGCTGCACTTGCACAAGGGAAGAATAGGACAGGATTAAACTGGTTTTTGCTTTCACTAGTATTAGGTCCATTGGCAACACTAATTTTGTTATTTGTTGAAAAAAGAGAACAATAGCACTAAATTTCATTCATAGCATCTACTCTACAGGGTACACAGCAAAACCAGCTAATAGTTGTCAACATTTTTCAATGAAAAAATTAAAATATAGATGATATACTAAAAATGAGTATGCCGAATAACCTTCCTGTTTTTATAATTTGGAAGGTTTTGTTTTTTATTGTTAAATATAGTTTTTAAGCTAATTCTTGGAAAGTGGTCTTGTTCTTTAAAAGCGCATAAATCAAGTGTAAAAGCTTATTAGCACAAGCGATTATTGCTACTCTATATGGTTTACCTTCTTCGCGTTTCTTATCGTAAAACGTTCTTAATTTTTTATTCCGAGGTATAACAGTATCACTGGTCTTTTGCTTTCGGGCATCTCGAATTCCACAGTATACAGCCATATATAATGCTTGCCTTAACCTTCTGGATCCTCTCTTCGTTATCCGATTCTGGGTTGCGGTAAATCTTCCAGAAGAGTAAACGCTTGGGTCTACTCCTGCAAAGGCAACTAATTTTTTAGGATGATTAAACCGATCTATTTCTCCAATTTCGGAAATGATTGTTGCCGCAATCTTACCTCCGATACCAGGAATAGACTCGATAATCTTATATCTTCCATTTCTTTAGCGAGGGCATCTATTTCTGCTTCTAATTTTGATAGATGCTCTTGATATTGAAGAACGATGGATATTAACATCTTTAGGTTGAAAATATGGCTTTCATACAAGTTGGTTTGAAATGGATTTCTTAATGCTGCTTCCATAAGCTTTTGTGCTTTTTCTTTTGCCCACTTTTCAGAACGTCTGGTACATAACGATACAATCTTGTCAGTTAAGACGGATTCGGTCGTATTTAGTACATGTTCAGAAGTAGGAAATAAGGAAAGCGTCTGTAAAGAGACATTCGAATATAAATCACCAAAGACACCTCTATATTCTGGAAATACCTGATCTAGTACTTAGAAGCTGTACCTTGGTCTGTGTAGAGATACCTGAAATTGTCTCTTGTTGTCTTGTAAGATTCCGAAGGTTTAAGAGTTGAATACCTCTTTTCTTATACGGCTCAACTTCTTCTTTATAGAATAGTTCGCATAGAAGATAGGCGTCGACAGCGTCTGTTTTTACCTTTCTTAAACTTGTACTCCTTGCTCGATGAGAAATAAGTGGATTTACAATAATATAAACATATTGTTGCCCCTCCAAAAATTGAACAATAGGAGAGTGGTAATGTCCTGTCGATTCTAAGATAACCGAAGGTTTCTTACTATCAGCTACCCTTTCAATCTCTGTTAAGAATTCTAATAAAACCTCAATGCCTTCCACAGTATGCTTTATACTAAAACTTTTACGATAAGGTTGACCTTTATCCAAGAATGCTTGTACCTGACTCTCACCTTTAAATACATCCAGACCTACTACTGGATTCATCATCATCTCCTCCTTAAAATTAAGATTAGTCGGTTGTCCCTAGAGCTGCTTGTACTGTCATAGGTTCGCTTGTTAAACGGGATCTTTGTCCCAACCAGCCTGAAACATGCTAATACAAGTAGGGAGTGAACAGTTTTGCTGACGGGATCAATGTCCCACGAGCGCTTCGTTCTACTCCGACTACCGCTATAATAAAACTAAATAAAAAAAGTTCAACCAGTAAAACCTGGTTAAACTTATATTACGAACGAAGCGCGAATGTGTAATAGCATTTGCGTTTTTTATGTAAAAGGCCAGATTGTTGAATAGTGTAATGTAACAAGTATAGAAAGGAGTTAAATGAACAGTATTTAAAATAAAGTCAACTATTTTCCAATAAAGTTGATTAAAAAGTATACGTTATTTGCTAAAGAAGTTGATGAAATCATTACTTGATAAGTTGCTGGCAAATATGAATCTAAAATAAGATATAATGATTATATAACCTTTCAACGATTATTTTATTGGTTAGATTATATAGGGAAATTGGGAGGTAAACTTAATGACTGAAACAAACAAATTCCCACTCATTTCAGGTCAGCTTTCTCTTGATTTGGTAAACACGGAACTAGTAAGGCGTGGTCAGCGTCAGGATTTATTGTTATCGGAAGGGGATGTTTTGGACTGGCTTTATGTAATTAACAAAGAAAGCTTCTTTTGGGATGATAAGCTATACTCAAAGGTTAAGGAGAGAATCAGACAGGTATTGTTATGTGTGCTAGAAATTCGTGCCGTTTTAAGAGATAGTTTTGAATCAATAGCAGATGGAGAGACCATTCAAGATGATTTTATTAATTTTCTAGAAAAAAAGATCGATAAAGCACCTTTCACTTATAAATTAATCAATCAAAAACTGACTCCCATTCCTTTTGGAGAGGTAGAAGATGTTCTTCTATCGTTGATTGCTTTTGATGCATTAACTTTAATTGGAGAAAATAAACTTGCCTTCCTCAAACGATGCTCCAATCCAGATTGTGTACTTTTATTTATTGATGAAAGTGGAAGACGCAAGTGGTGTTCAATGAAGATATGTGGAAACAGAAAAAAAGTAGCACGGTTTCAACAAAGTAAATCCGATGAATGATGAGAACCAACTTATTTCAAGAGTTGGTTTTTTTTGCACACAATACAACTAACCCTTAAAATAGGTTTTGACAGGTTAGTTATATTGGTGTAAAGTAAAAATTAAGTTGAAGGAGGGGAAATAATGGATCGTGCTATAACAGTAAAGCGAGAAGAAGTAAATTTATTTCACGTACGCTATTTATCTAAAATGAAAGGGAAAGGAAGAAGTCCATTAAAGGTAGATGTAAAGGACATAATAACCGGGTTAATCGGTGGATTTTTAACCATTTTTGTGTTAGTACTTTTAACAAACATGACAGCAGCCGTATGGTTAATGGCTCCCTTTGGTGCTAGCTGTGTGTTGGCATTTGGTGCATGGAACGCGCCTTTATCACAGCCGAGAAATATTATTGGGGGGCATTTTGTTTCAACATTCGTTGGATTAGCCATATATCAGCTATTGGGTAATGAACCTTGGACGATTGGTTTAGCTGTCGGCTTAGCGATTGCATTTATGATGATTACAAAAACGACTCACCCACCAGCAGGGGCAGACCCACTTGTTGTTATGCTGGGCGCGTACAGTTGGAGTTACTTAATTACACCGGTATTAATCGGCTCGGTGATAATTGTTTTCTTTGCGTTGATTATTAATAATTTGCGCAGTAACCGGGAATATCCTACATTTTGGATATGATTAAGAATGTTCAGGAGGGAATAAAGTGGAAAACTATATCTTTAAACAATTAAGATTTGTTCGGGATAAAACGATTGGTCATGTGGCAGAAATGAATGATGAAACATCACTTTCCATTCCAGAAGGATTTAATAACAATATTAAATGGAATCTCGGGCATATATATGTCGTCCAAGAAAAGTTCGCCTTTCATTTTACTGGAGAAGAAATGAACTTACCTGATCAATTTACAGAATTATTCAGTCCAGGTACTAAACCAAGCGATTGGGGAGAAGAGGTGCCACCAATTCATGAATTAATCTTTTTGCTCGAAAATCAAGTTTGTAGGATTGAGAAAGTATTGAAATTTAGGATCAAAGAAGCTGTAGAACAACCTTATACAACATCCACAGGTCTTACATTATCGACAGTAGAAGAATTTCTTAGCTTTTGCTTATACCATGAAGGCATGCACTTTGATGCGATTAAATCAATCAAACGAATTATTCGAAGTGGGAGGAAGAGCGTAGGATTTAGAGAGATATAAAAGTATTAGTTTTTTAATCAATTTTATTGTCAAACAACATTAAATTTTCTGATTCAAATCAATCTAGTTGCAGGTTAAACAAAGGTAATCATGAACAATTACATGATTTATATTATTGTTTCCATTATGTAAAAAGTTAAGATTAAGTTAACTGGGATATATTAAAATAGTTAATCAAAAAATTCACATTTTTAATCTTATTCAACAATCTAGGCGCGAGTGTTGAAATATAATTGGTTGTCAAGCACAATTTATTGTATTATCAACTAGAAGACAGGTTAGTTCGCGAAGTATATAGAAGGGCAAACAAAATATCAGTTTGCCCTTTTCAACATTGTCTTGATCTTGATTCACCTAGGTGTTCAAAAAACTTATTTGCTGCTACTGACAAAGGAATCTCTTTTTTTGTTATTAGCCCAATTTTTCTGTTTTCTAATTTTTCTTCAAAACGTACTTCAATTAATTCACCCTCAGATAATTCTTTAAATACCAATTCTTTTGTAACAAATGCAATTCCCATTCCAATTTTCGCACATTCAATGAGCAATTCAACACTTCCAACTTCAATGTCGGGGGTTACTTTAAGCCCTTGCTCTTGAAATAGTTGATTAAGAAATGTTCTTGAACTGCTTTTCTCTGAAAAAGAGATTATGGGGTAGTTGAGAATCTCTTCAAGGGAAAGTGTTTTTTCAGCTAAATCTTTATATTTTTTGCCTACAATAAAGGTGCTACTGATGTTTAAAAATTCGGTTAGTTTTATTTGATTTTGATCAATCGGTAAATGAATGATACCTATATCAATATGTCCGTTTTTTAATTTATCTACTATCTGAGGCGTAGAACCATGTTGTAACTTAATCTGTATTTCTGGATAGATGTCTTGGAATGTTTGTATATGTGGTAATAAAAAGTGTTTACAAGTTGAATCACTACCTCCGATCGTAACCTGACCACTTTTTAAATTTTTTAACTCCGACAACTTTCGCTCGGCATTATCAATTAGACCAAAAGCTGGACTAATATATCCGAATAATATCTCACCCTCATTTGTCAATAATACTCCTCTTGATGTTCTAACAAATAATTCTATTTCAAGTCTTTCTTCTAAATGTTTGATTGCATGACTTACGCTTGGTTGTGTTATAAATAATTTTTTTGCAGCTTTGCTGAAATTCTTTTCTATTGCCGTAACATAAAAAACTCGATAAAGATCTAATTGCATGATATAGATACCACCTATAACTGTTGTATATTATATTAATTTCATTTATATCTTCATTCTAATTATAATAATAAATAAGAACATAATAAATGAATTGTTAATAAAGGGGAATTCAGAATTGGAAAAGTATAATTTTGATGTAAGAGCCCGTAGCCCATGGACACCGTTAAAAGATGTTAAGATGGTAAATGTTTCACCAAGCAAAAGGAGAATAGATGGATCTATTACTATTCCTGGGAGCAAAAGTTTCACTAATAGGGCACTAATTATAAGTGCATTAGCCAGTGGTAAGTCTAAAGTGAGAGGTATTTTAAAGAGTGATGATTCGTTTTGGTGTTTAGATTCCTTGAAAAAGATAGGTGTAAATATAGAAATTCAAGGTGAGACAGTATTCATTAAGGGAAATGGAGGCAAATGGGAATCAGGAAATTTATATATTGGTGCAGCAGGTACAATTGCTCGATTTTTGCCTGGAGCTTTAGCAGTATCTGGTGATGGAAAATGGAAATTAGAAGCCAGTGAAAGTATGAGTAAACGACCTGTTTCCCCCTTAGTAGATGCTTTTAGGGAGCTTGGTGCTGAAATAACATATCTAAGTAATGAAGGTTACTACCCATTATTAGTTCAAGGAAAAGAATTAACTGGAGGCGAGATAAGTCTTTCTGGTAAGATTTCTAGTCAGTTTATAAGCGGTCTATTGATTGCTGCACCTAATTTAAAAGATACAATCACAGTAAAAATTAGGGATCATATTGTGCAACACTCATATGTACTATTAACTTTAGAATTAATGAAAAAGTTTGGTGCGAAAGTTCAATATGATCATAATTTAAAAGAAATAGTCGTTTATCCATCCAAGTACACAGCACAAGATATAAATCTAGAAGCAGATGTTTCAACTGCTTGTTATTTTCTTGCTCTAGCTGCGTTAACAAATGGTAGAATACGAATTAATAATTTAACTTATGAAACAAAACAACCAGATATAAAAATGGTTGATGTTCTTGAACAAATGGGATGTAAAGTAACAAAGGGGTCGTCTTATATTGAAATTGAAGGGGCTAAACAATTAAAAGGTGGGTTTGAAATCTCTATGAGGGAGATGTCTGACCAGACATTAACATTGGCAGCAATTGCTCCATTCGCAGATGGGCCAATAACCATAAAAGATGTTGAACATATTCGTCATCATGAATCAAATCGAATTAGTGTGATATGCGAATCACTATCTATGTTAGGAATTAAAGTGGAGGAATTTAAAGATGGATTAAAAGTATACCCAGGTAACCCAAAACCAACTTTATTAAATACGCATGATGATCATAGAGTCGCTATGTCATTAGCACTTATCGGTTCAAGAGTTGAAGGTATACAAATAAATGATCCAGGATGTGTATCTTAAACCTGCCCTCAGTATTTTGCTTTGTTGGAAAGCTTAGGTTTAAACATAGTTCAACATTAGATTTTTTAATAATAAAGGGTGTTAATTAATATTGATGTCGGTTGTTCAGAAATTGGTCGCCTTTTCTACAAATAAGATTTAACCTATTTGATGTTTAGTTTAATAAACTATTTTCCACAATCTAAGCGCTATTCTTGAACAAGGAAAAGTGCTTATTTATGGTTTGGAAAATATTGAATTGACGAAAATAGAGAAATAGAGAACTAAGAACAACCAAATAAGTAGGGTTATTCTTAATTCATATTCTGATTAGATTTAATTATTAAATTTTCAATCTTAGTATGGTTATAAATTGTTAAAGCAATACCGATAAGGCTTAGAACCGTAGAGAGAATCGTACTATAAAGAAGTCCATTAGTTACATTTTTATTTAACAATCTGAACCATCCCTTCTATGTAGAATCATAACTATTAAAAAGTTACGATTAAATTAAATATTCATGTAGTAATGCACAGTTCGCATATAAATCGATTTAAATTGCGAAATAGGTAAAGCTAGGATAGCCCTAGTTTTTGGAGTTACTTTTGATCCTTTTGTTTGTATCAAGAGCAATTTTTATAAGGATAGCACTAAAAATACTGGAAAGTAATGCAGAGCCAACACCCATCCACATAATTGTTAAAAGCTTACCTTTGTAATTTGGAAACATATTCAATCTCCTTTTTTGTGGTTATTTGTATGTTTTACAAAACAAGAAAAAATATGTAGTTAGTGCGGACGTCGCTTAAAAGTGAAATAAAGGAAGTGGATTCTGTTCAAGGAAAAGACGATGAATCTACATCGTCTAATTAGATTAATTCTTATGTCCATCGAACTTATCCTTGAAGTATAGGTAATCAACCTTATGTTTAGTGGCCATTAGTTGTGATGCAAGTATTGCAGTGTAAATAGTGGTTAAAAGTATGCTCAAGATTGCAACGCCAAACAATGAACTGCTTTTGCTATTGAACTTATCACCTCCAAAATTATAGATGGAGATATTATTTCCTAAATAAATTATTTTACTAAAAATGACACGTTTTATTTATTCAGAATAAAGCATGTTTGAGTCCAAATTACCAATCAAAAAACAATTATGTTAATGACAGTTCAAAGAAATTGTGAAGGTAGGATCTTCAGCAATAGAAGCGCCATTCTTGAATTAGGATGTCGCTCTTTTTCATAATAGGGCCATATTGATGAACAATACCTGTCTGCTTAATTGGATATATATGTAAAAATTTAAGTGGGTTTGTGAAATTATGTACTTAAAATGAGGTGGAAATTTGAGTACAGAAACTCTTCCAACTTGGTTTTGGATTATTTATTACCTATTTTTGTTTATAACATTAGGCACTGTAATATTTAGCCTGATTCTAAAAAAAATTTAAGAATGTCCTTAGTCGCCATCGTTATCGTAATTACTGTACCAATAATTAGTTTGCTAAATAGTGTTGGAAGAAAAGAAGGACTAAATGAATATGAATATTTAATAAGTCAATTACAACAAGGTTCAATGTGGTCCTTCTATGCTGTTTTAGGCTATTTGTATTTAGTAGTTTGGTGGTTTTTATTCATATTCGCTTATAAAAATGTAAAGGTAAATGGAACACCTTTATCCAAGTAACGGGTGCAAGAGTTTTACAAGGGGTTGCTGCGTACGGGTGCTTACCTTTAAAAGGAGAAGTGCCCTTTTTTGATGAAGTTATTGGACTAAAGGAGCAGGATTTCAAAATAGGATAACTGGACCTTTTAATATATATTTTAGATAAATTTTCATCTTAATTAAAAATATAATGGAGGCATAATTATGTGGTTAATATTAGGACTTATTGCCATAGTAGCAACTTTTATAAATTTTTATATGTATAAAACAGGAAAAGATTATAAACTTGCGATGGCAATGGGATTATCATTTACAGCATTGACACTCTTTGCAGAACATAGCCTTGTATCTAATTGGGTAAAAGGTTAAGATTGGTCGGTTTTATTGGATGTTGTACCTACTTTGGAAAGGGCATTATGGTTTTTGACAATTGTTTCTATCTTATTAAATATAGCACCTATACTTTTAGAACTAAAAGATTAAGGCAGGTTAGTGCAAGATAAATAAAAAAAGTAGCCCATAGGACTACTTTACAGCTTGTAGAGAAAGTGGGTGTTTTTCTCTACAAGCTTTTTTATTTTCTTAAAATGTTCTTATAAAGATTAATAAATTTCCTAAGATAACCAAAGAAAAAGCTTCTCACACACCTAGC
>NZ_JAIVLH010000024.1 GCF_020524345.1 Metabacillus niabensis | reverse complement strand
GGTGTGTGAGAAGCTTTTTCTTTGGTTATCTTAGGAAATTTATTAATCTTTATAAGAACATTTTAAGAAAATAAAAAAGCTTGTAGAGAAAAACACCCACTTTCTCTACAAGCTGAGAGATATCTGAGATATCTCTCTTTTTAGTGCTACATTTTAATGGTCTCTTCTGAAGTTTGTACGGAAATTTCTTCTTCATCAGGGCGTTTGCTAAGGATGATATAGGATGTAACGAAGCAACAAAAGCCAATGATCCACCCGACGATCGTACTAAAGTAAAAGATATCTATTAACATCATACCTACAACTGGAGAAAGAATCCCTATAATACAAAGTACTAAAATTAAATGACGGTTTACCCATTGAAGCACAAAGAACAACTCCTTAATAGGAAGAAAGATTGCTTTATAGGATTATTATACAAGAAAAAGAACTTTTGTAGTATCAACGAATTGTTAAAAACAGATTACAATTTTATTTGATGAAATCCTTCCTTAAACTCCGATGTTTTAAAAGTTGAAGTTCTATTAAAGTCCTATGACAATAATAGTAAGAGGGTTAGCTTATTTCTTTTTTTAGATTGGATTTAATATCTTTAGAAAGGATAAGATCGGCAGTTAATTGACCTGAGAGAGTGACATTGGGAACTCCTCCTCCAGGGTGGGTAGAACCTCCAACAAAGTATAGATTTTCTAGTAGTGTACTTTCGCTTGGAAATTTAAAACCGCCATTTTTTTTGCGATCTGAGACAACACCGTACATAGATCCTCCATTTGACCCGTATAAATTTTTAAAATCATTTGGTGTTAGAGTGTACTCAAACTCGATGTTATTTTTCAGTTCCTTTAGACCCATTCGTTCAAGCTTATCATAAATAAGTTTGCGATACTTTTCTTTTTTGTTCTCCCAACAATCTCCTTCGCTTAATGGTGGTACATGTGTTAAAACAAAGAAGTTTTCCTTTCCCTGAGGTGCTTGGGATTGATCAGATTTCGAGGAAATACCAACATATATTGTAGGATCATCTGCTGGAACACCCTTATTGAAGATTTGATCGAATTCTTTATCGGGATTATCTGAAAAGAAAAAGTTATGGTGTGTAAGGTTATGATATGGCTTTTTTATACCGAGCAATAAAGCGAAACCTGACACTGTCGGAGGGAATTTCTCTTCCTCCTGCTTAAGTTGTTTACTGTTCAAAGAATCCTTCAATAAAGTCATGTATGTAGGGATAACTTCTAAATTAGAAATAACAAGGTCAGCGTCAATGACAATTCCATTTTCCAATTCAACTCCAATAGCTTTGGTTCCAGAGGTTAAAATTCTTTTTACTCGCGCGTTTAGGTGTATATTTGCTTCTAATTCATGCAACACTCTGGACATAGCGTCGGCAATTTGAAACATACCGCCTTCTACATAATAAATACCTAGACCTAATTGTATATGAGCTAATTGAGATAAGAAGGCTGGTGCATGATATGGAGAAGAACCGATATACATGGTAAACGTGTTAAATAATTGTTGAAGCTTTTTGTTTTTAAAGAATCTTTTCGTCCCTTGGCTTATCGTTTTCAGTGGATCCATAGATAGGAGCTCCTTTACACTATGCATGGATCGTAAGTCGGTTAAACCGGTGAGACTCTTTTTATAGAAACTTTTTAAACTATATTCATACATTTTGCTGCAATAGTTTAAATAGCTAAAAACTTCATTGGCATCATCTTTTGAAACAGATTCCAGTTGTTTAATTAATTCCGGAATATCGCATGTTAAATCTATAACAGTTCCATCTTCAAAAAAAGTCTTCCATTGAGGTTCAATTCTTTTTATATGGATGTAGTCAGAAAGATTTCTGTTTACATGATGAAAAAGTTGTTCAAGCACCCATGGCATCGTTAAAATGGTGGGACCAATATCAAAGGTATACCCCATACCTCCACGCTTATTTAATTTACCGCCAAGACGTCCGCCTTTTTCCAAAATAGTAACATCATAATTATCTGCGGCAAGACGAATGCCTGCAGACATACCACCAAGACCGCCACCTATAATGACAACTTTCTTTTCCAAGTCCTATAACCTCCTGCTTTTCATT
The DNA here is from genome assembly GCF_020524345.1 of Metabacillus niabensis. Classification (GTDB taxonomy): domain Bacteria; phylum Bacillota; class Bacilli; order Bacillales; family Bacillaceae; genus Metabacillus; species Metabacillus niabensis_B. Next base: position 77,906 of record NZ_JAIVLH010000024.1, on the reverse strand, counting down.
TGATTTATTTCAAAAATAATCATCGTTTTTGAGTTTAAATATGTTTCTATTGCCTTCCATTCTATCCACCATTTCTACATTCATAACAATATAAGGATTTATTCTTTCTTTGACGAGTGAAAAATGTATGCAGATAGCGTTAATCTTCCTTTTGTTTAAAAGTCTATATGAGAAGATTGAATCGTTTTTATGTTGTTCGATTGACTTTTTACTACTCATTGTTATGATAAAAAATGAAGTTTTTTGAAGGGTAGTGACAGTATGAATAAGCGTTTAGATAAAGTAATGGAGTGGTTACAAGATCAAGATATCGATTTGTGTTTCGTTCAATCAAAGGAGAATGTATTCTATTTCACACAGTTTTATACAGACCCACACGAACGTTTAATGGGGGTTTTTCTATTTAAAGAGCAGGATCCACTTTTTGTTTGTCCAAATATGGAAGTGAACCAGGCGAGGGCTGCAGGATGGTCATTTGAAGTGATAGGATATAGTGACCACGAAAATCCTTGGAATTTAATTGCAAGCGCCTTAAAGCAGCGTCAAGTTTCTATTCAAAAAGTTGCCATCGAAAAAGATGTGACATCCTACAGTCGTGCAGAAGAATTACTTGAAATGACTGGTCATCCTCAAATTGTGTCAGCAGAAGAAAAATTAAACCAACTTCGTTTAATAAAAGATAATGATGAAATAAAAATCATGAGGGAAGCAGCCAGGCTTGCAGACTTTGGAGTACAAGTGGGAATAGATGCCTTACAAACAGGTGTCACCGAAATGGAAGTTTTAGCAACAATTGAGTATGAATTAAAGAAAAAAGGTATCCGTGAGATGTCTTTTTCTACCATGGTTTTATTCGGAGAAAAATCTGGTGATCCTCATGGAAACCCAGGACTAAGAGTGTTAAAAGAAGGGGATTTTGTTCTGTTCGATCTTGGAGTTGTGTTGGATGGATATTGTTCAGATATTACAAGAACTGTTGTTTTTAAAAAAGCTACTGAAGAACAAAAAAACATTTATGACACTGTACTTAAAGCGCAAATGGCTGCATTAGAAGCAAGTAAAGTGGGAACTAGAATTGGTGATTTAGATACCATTGCGAGAAATATAATAGAAGAAGCAGGATTTGGTGAGCATTTTCCACACCGTCTAGGTCATGGGTTAGGAATCAATGTTCATGAGTATCCTTCCATGAGTTTTACAAATGATGAATGTATAAAAGTTGGAATGGTGTATACAATTGAACCGGGAATCTATTTACCTAAAATTGGTGGCGTGAGGATTGAAGATGATGTAGTTATTACAGAACAAGGCTATGAAACATTAACAAAATTTCCGAAAGAGTTTACCGTTATAAATAGGTAATAGTTATTGATAATGATAAAAATAAAAAGATTATACAGTTTTTTCCTTATCGTTTTACCTTTTACTCTTATAATTGGTTGTGGAAGTGAACAAACAAATTCAACCTTATTGGATGCAGAAGTAACAAAAGTGGTAGATGGAGATACACTTCACGTCATGATTAGTGGAAAGAAGGAAACAATTAGACTGTTGCTAGTAGACACACCTGAAACAGTTCATCCATCAAAGGAGGTCCAGCCATTCGGACCTGAAGCAAGCAATTATATGAAAGAAAAATTAAATGGTGAAGAAATACAAGTTGAACTTGGTATAGGAGAAAGAGACAAGTATGGACGTTTGCTCGCATATGTTTATCATGATAATCAGATGATCAATAAACGATTATTGGAAAAAGGGTTAGCTAGGGTGGCGTATGTGTTTGAACCAAATACAAAATATATTGATGAATTTAATGAAATTCAAAAACAAGCCCAAAATGAACAAGTAGGGATTTGGAGTCTTGAAAACTATGCCTCAGACAAAGGCTTTCAAGATAAAACACAAGTTGTAAATGACGATACAGTTAATTCTGGTTGTACAATTAAAGGAAACATAAATTCAAAAGGAGAAAAGATTTATCATACAGTGCAATCTCCTTCCTACAATGTGACAAAGCCTGAAGAATTATTTTGTACAGAAAAAGAAGCGGTAGAAGCAGGCTATCGTCCAGTGAAAAGATAAAAAGGTGACAAGAGCGTTTAAAACGTTCTTGTCACCTTTTTTATGTACTAAAGTTTGATTACATTACTTTATATCAATGATTTAAACAAGTTATCATTATGGTTGCGAATCGTTTAAAAGTAGACTTTTGATTAGAAAAAGAAAAATAGGAAAATCTATAAAGAGGAATTATTTGGTGAAAAAGTTATAGATACATTCCGTGATGGTGAATATATTTATTGAAAATGAAATAAAACTAGATTTATAACTAAGGCTTATTTGTTTCTTTCTGGATATATATAAATGGTTCTTAGAATGGAGGGATTTACTTGAAGAGAATAGCTGTTCTAACAAGTGGTGGAGATTCACCAGGGATGAATGCTGCAATCAGGGCTGTAGTAAGAAAAGGTATTCATGAGGGGTTAGAGGTATATGGGGTTTATCAAGGATACGCTGGTTTAATGGAAGGAAAGATGAAAAAGCTGGAACTTGGATCAGTAGGTGATATTATCCACAGAGGTGGCACGATTTTATACTCTGCTAGATCTGAGGAATTTAAAAAGGATGAATCACAATATAAAGCAATTAAACAGTTAAAAGAGCTAAGAATTGAGGGACTTGTTGTAATCGGTGGTGACGGCTCATATCGAGGAGCTGCGAAGTTATCAGATAAAGGGTTCCCTTGTGTAGGTTTGCCTGGAACAATTGATAACGATATACCGGGAACAGATTATACCATTGGATATGATACGGCGTTAAATACTGTAATTAATAGTATTGATAAAATAAGAGATACTGCTACATCTCATGATCGTACGTTTATTATTGAAGTAATGGGACGACACGCCGGGGATATTGCCTTGTTTTCTGGTTTAGCTGTAGGAGCGGAGTCAATCATTATCCCTGAAAAAACGTATGAAATTCAAGATATAGTTGCAAAGCTGAAAAAAGGAATTGAGAGAGGAAAAAAACATTCCATCATTGTGTTGGCTGAAGGCGTTTGTTCCGCAAGTGAGCTTGCAGCAGAATTATTGAATAATTATCAATTGGAAACAAGGATTTCTGTTTTAGGACATATTCAACGAGGAGGAACTCCAACCTGCTTTGATCGTGTATTAGCATCTAGATTAGGAGCAAGAGCGATAGAACTTTTACTGGAAGGTAAATCGGGTAGGGCAATTGGAATGCAAAAACAGGAAATTGTAGATCATGATATTACTGAAATTTTAAAGAAAAGGGATCCAATCCAAGAAGATGTGTACACGCTTTCTAAAGAGCTGTCCATATAAGACAATTTGTTAATTGTTGGATAGAGGCTGACAAGTACGTTGATTTTTAACGTACTGACCAGCCTCTTTTGGTGTTTTAAATTCCTATGTAAATGGAGGAATGTTTTAATGAAAATTTATTGACGCTTTATGATATAAGCCCTGCCTCTCTTATATCGTTGCGGCTCCTAGGCCGCGCCACGTGTTTATGCGTCTAGGTGTGTTTGTTAAAGGTAATGTCAATAGTAACGCGCTCAATTATGTATTACCCAAATAACACAGGGTAAAACCTATAGACAAGTTATTGAAAATATAAAATGAGGAAAAAAGGCTACATGTCGAAGTAATCAGTATAAGGTTATACAGCTTTTGATGATGTTTGGGTTCCTGCTGATAAAATATGATCAATTGAAAACGTCCTTATTTGCCTGCGAAGTAAACAGTATGCAACTAATCTGTTTGGTGTGACTTTCTTTACGATGATTTTTCTCTGAGTAATTGAACGATCCTTAGCAAGATAAATAATCGTGATCGGATGGTTTTGCTCCAGACTCTGTGTAAAAAAATTATTCATTTCCTCCACCTCCAATGTATTCATTAATATTATATACGAACATATATTCTTTTATCCACAAACGCGAACGTTTATTCTGGTTTTTTTCTGCCATAATTGAACATTGAATAGCGTATGATGAGTATTAGCAATCCGTGAAAAAGTATATTGATATGGATGGGGGAGAGAGAATGACAACGACCGAAAAAGCTAGGAGAATTAAGGAGATAACCAATGAAATAATTAGACTTTATGTAAAAGATAATAAAGGAATAAAAGAAAGTGAACAGGAAAGGGCAGTTGAATTATTAGCTAGTGCTATTCAAGACTTTTCAGAAATATATCTAAATAAAAATGCAGACGACGATGAAATGCTAAAAGGAATTTTAGCAAAAGTAAAAATTGCTTCAAACATAATAGATGAAGTAAAAAAGCCAAAAGTGGTGATCAAAAGAGTATGATGTAGGCTAATATTACTAAAGTAAGAACGTGTGTTCTAATTTTAGGCGTGGTATGGTACAATTAGGTTGCAGTTTCATGAGGATCGAACAAGCCCCTTCTGGAAGGAGGTGATGCTTGTTGACGATTTATGAAAGTTTAATTTCAATGTTTACATTCGCCTCATTAATTATCGCTATTTTAGCCTTCTCACAAAAAAAATAGACCCTATGAAAGAGGTCTACTTATGTCACAAGATTAGGTCCAATAAGAAACTGCAGACTGTGGATGCGGCAACATCCACGGTCAATTCGGATTTAATTATAACACAAAGTGGAAGATGTAGCAGTATCTTTGTACCTTATTCACTGTTCATTTCTAAATTTAATTCTTTAGATAGGGTTGTGAATTCAAAAAAGATGTCAAAAAAGACAGGGGTGTTTTCATCATTATACAAAATAAGCCTATGCTGGGTTTTATCCTCTACATTATAAATAATTAATGCCTCTGTAATAAAGTCATCAAACCATTTATTTTTTACTTTTACTGAATTGGTTAAAGGAACTTTAATGAGATACCCTTTTTTAGGAAGAGGGCTGGCTTGAATTGTAATATTTTTAATTCCTTTTATTGCTTTTTGAACTTCACGGTCAAATAATACTGAGTTTTCTTTCTCAAGAATAACAGAATTAGACTCTATATCTAGCACTTTTACGACGGGTTGATCTGCAGCTTGAACGTGGTGTAATGTCATAAATGCTATGAAAAAAAATAGCTGAATCATGATTATTGATTTTCGCATGTTTGTCACCTCTTTTATAGCTTCCCCCAGCTTTTGAATTTATTCCTAAATAAATGTACGGTATAGCGGAACCCTACTCATATTAACTAGTATTTAACAGCTGTAAAGTTATATCGAAAAAAATTTTTTCATTGTATCTAACTCACTATAATAATTCTTTGTTACAAAAATCGACAAATTCATTGACGTCCATGCTTAACTTTTGTACGATATGTAAGATTGAATGTAAAGGAGTTGTGGATTTCGTGAAGGAGTCCTTTAAAATAAAAAAAACATTAAATAACAATGTATTAATCGCTTCACATGACTCTTACGGAGAAGTGGTTTTAATCGGTAAAGGTATAAGTTTTGGTAAGAAGAATGGTGACATTATTCAAGAGCAGAGCTATGAAAAAATGTTTGTGCTTACAAACCAAAAAGAACAAGAGCAATATAAAATGTTATTATCAGACATTGACGAAGACATGCTCGAAGTTGTTCAAGATGCTATTCGGTATATTTTTGAGCGAGTGGAAAAGCCACTTAATGAACATATCCATATCGCACTTACCGATCACATAACTTTTGCTTTAAAGCGTTTGCAACAAGGGATGGATTTGAAAAATCCCTTTTTGTTAGAAACGAAATCTCTTTATCCTTTTGAATATGAGCTGGCAACAGAAGTTATACAGTTTTTAAATAAGTCGTTATCTGTTGACTTGCCGGAAGGTGAAATAGGTTTTATTGCTCTTCATATTCATAGCTCCATTTCTAATAAACCATTATCTGAAGTCAATCAATATTCACAATTAATAAGCCGTTTAACTGAGGTTATTGAGGATTCACTTAAGGTGAAAGTGGACCGGGACAGTGTGAATTATCTAAGATTAATTCGTCATCTTCGTTACACGATAGAAAGAGTTAACGCTGGTGAAACTGTATCAGAACCAGAAAAATTATCTTTTTTGTTGAAAAAGGAATATCCCTTATGCTACAATACTTCTTGGAAAATGATAAAAGTGATGCAACAGGTGTTACAAAAACCTGTTTATGAAGCTGAAGCAGTTTATTTAACAATGCACTTATACCGCTTAACAAATATATAATTGTAACCGATATTATTCACGTGTTACTGATTCGATCAGGCATGAGTGAACAAAGTGTTTTTATTTGCTATTTTGGGGAACTATACCTAATAGCTGATGAAAACCATGTTCACCATGCCTTTTTTGTATTTGATACCTCACTGTAGGGAGATTGTAAACGGTTAATATTAAGGGTGTTTTTGGCTTCAAGAGACTTTTATTAAGCAAATATGTAATGAAATAGGAGGTTGTTTTATGTTTAAAAATGCATTTGGCGTCCTGCAAAAAGTTGGACGTGCCCTAATGTTACCAGTTGCATTACTACCTGCTGCTGGATTATTACTTGCATTAGGTAATGCGCTCCAAAATCCAACACTAACTGATTTAGCTCCATTCTTAACAGCTGATTGGGTTGTGTTAATTGCGAGTGTAATGGAAAACGCGGGGAATATTGTATTCTCAAATCTCCCAGTATTATTTGCCGTTGGGGTTGCCATCGGTCTAGCTAACGGAGATGGAGTTGCGGGTATCGCAGCGTTAATTGGTTACTTAATAATGAATATTACCATGAGCAGTATTCTAAAAGGAGTAGGGACTATTCCAGAAGGTGGACAGGAACTTACCGACTTTTTAGCTAATAATGGAGCTGCTTACGGAAATGTTTTAGGTATACCAACCCTTCAAACAGGGGTATTTGGAGGTATTATTGTTGGTATTATTGCTGCTGCAATGTACAATCGTTTCTTTACAATTGAATTACCTTCATATTTAGGATTCTTTGCAGGAAAACGATTTGTTCCAATTGTAACTGCTGCCTCTACAGTACTATTAGGGATCGCGATGTACTTTGTATGGCCTCCGATTCAAACAGGGTTGAATGCATTCTCAACAAATCTTTTAGACGCAAATAGAACATTGGCTGCCCTTATTTTCGGGATCATCGAGCGTTCACTAATTCCATTTGGTTTACACCATATTTTCTATTCACCATTTTGGTTTGAATTCGGCAGTTATGTGAATGCTGCTGGTGAGACTGTTCGTGGTGACCAAACAATATTCTTTGCGCAAATTCGTGACGGAGTTCAAGACTTAACAGCAGGTACATTCATGACAGGTAAATTCCCATTCATGATGTTCGGTTTACCGGCTGCTGCTCTTGCAATATATCATGAAGCAAAACCAGAAAACAAAAAGGTTGTTGCAGGTTTGATGGGCTCAGCTGCATTAACTTCTTTCTTAACTGGTATTACAGAACCACTTGAATTCTCTTTCTTATTCGTTGCACCAGTGTTATTTGGTATCCATGCTTTATTTGCTGGGTTATCATTTATGGTTATGCACATCCTTGATGTAAAAATTGGGATGACGTTCTCCGGAGGATTAATTGACTTTTTACTATTCGGTGTATTAAATCCTCAAACAAACTGGTGGTATGTAATTCCAGTAGGGTTGGTACTAGCAGTCATTTATTATTTTGGGTTCCGTTTTGCCATCCGTAAATGGAATCTTGCCACACCTGGTCGTGAAGCGGCAGATGTCGAGACTTCTGATCAAGGTCAAGTAAAACCATCTACTGGTGATTTGCCATCACAAGTTTTAGAGTCTTTAGGCGGATCAGGAAATATAAAACACTTAGATGCTTGTATTACTCGTTTACGTGTAACAGTTAATGATAGTAAAAACGTTGATAAGGATCGCCTGAAAAAATTAGGTGCTTCAGGTGTACTTGAAGTTGGTAACAATATTCAAGCTATTTTTGGTCCTAAATCGGACAACTTAAAAACTCAAATCCAAGACGTTATGTCCGGGAAACGTCCAAAAGCAACAGGAACACATTCACAAGAACAGGAAGTTCAGGAGCAAGTGGAAGATGTGGTTGCTGACGGAATTAAAAATGAAGTTGTTAATGAAACATTTGTAGCGCCACTTACTGGAGAAATAAAAGAAATTACAGAAGTTCCTGACCAAGTTTTCTCTGGGAAAATGATGGGTGATGGTTTTGCTATCTTACCTTCAAATGGAACGGTTGTTTCACCTGTAAATGGTAAAATTCTAAATGTATTCCCAACTAAACACGCAATTGGGATTCAATCTGATGGTGGGAAAGAAATACTAATCCACTTTGGTATCGATACAGTGAACTTAAAAGGTGAAGGTTTTGAAGCGTTTGTTCAGGAAGGTGACGTTGTAGAACAAGGTCAAAAAATTCTTGAAGTAAATCTTGATTTTGTAAAGAGTAATGCACCATCTGTAATGACACCAATCGTATTTACAAACCTAAAAGATGGTCAATCAATTAAGCTTCAAGCCCAAGGTAATGTAACGGCAAAAGATGCTGATGTTATTTCAATTGAAGATTAATTTGATTAAAAAAGATGCCACACTTGTCATTTGACTAGTGTGGCTGATAAAATAAAAACTTGAAAAAATGTTGAATTTTAAAGGAGATTGATGAAAATGGCAGAAAGAACATTCACAGTAACAGCAGATTCAGGAATTCACGCACGTCCGGCAACAGTTTTAGTACAGGCTGCTAGCAAATACGATTCAGATGTTAACTTAGAATATAATGGTAAAAGTGTTAACTTAAAATCAATTATGGGTGTTATGTCTTTAGGTATTCCAAAAGGATCTCAAATTAAAATTATTGCTGCTGGTTCAGATGCGGAAGAGGCAGTTGCAGGATTAGCAGAAACATTTAAAAATGAAGGGCTAGGCGAATAATGAGTACTAACCTTAAAGGGATTGGAGCTTCTGCAGGTATTGCAATTGCAAAGGCATACCGCTTAGAAGAACCAGAATTAAAGATAGAACAAAAAACTGTAACAGATAAAGAAGCAGAGAAAAGCAGATTTGAAGCGGCAATTGCTACATCAAAATCTGAGCTTGAAAAAATTAAAGAGCATGCTAACCGTGAATTAGGTGCAGATAAAGCAGAGATTTTTGCTGCTCACTTATTAGTTTTAAGTGATCCCGAGTTATTAAATCCTGTAAAGGATAAAATTGATACAGATGGTGTAAATGCAGAATCTGCTATGAAAGAAACAGCAGACATGTTCGTTTCAATGTTTGAATCAATGGACAATGAATATATGAAGGAGCGCGCAGCAGATATCCGTGATGTAACAAAACGTGTTATCGCTCATTTGTTAGGTGTTCAGATTCCTAATCCTAGCTTAATTTCAGAAGAAGTTGTGATCATTGCTGAAGATTTAACACCTTCTGACACAGCTCAGTTAAACCGTCAATTTGTAAAAGGTTTTACAACTGACATTGGTGGTCGTACATCACATTCAGCTATTATGGCAAGATCAATGGAAATTCCTGCGGTTGTTGGTACGAAGCAGGCAACTTCTTCTATTGAGAATGGCGTAATGGTTATTGTAGATGGGCTTGATGGTGATGTCATTATCAATCCATCATCAGATGTAATTGCACAATACGAAGAGAAAAAAGCAAAATTCGAAGCCCAAAAAGCTGAATGGGCAAAGCTTGTTAACGAACCGACTATTTCAAAAGATGGTCAACACGTTGAGCTTGCAGCAAACATCGGAACTCCTGATGATGTAAAAGGTGTATTAGAAAACGGTGGAGAAGGAGTAGGACTTTATCGTACTGAATTCTTATACATGGGAAGAGATCAACTTCCAACTGAAGAGGAGCAATACGAAGCATACAAAACAGTTCTTGAAAGAATGGGAGATAAGCCGGTTGTTGTTCGTACGTTAGACATCGGTGGCGACAAAGAATTACCATACTTACATCTTCCTAAAGAAATGAACCCATTCTTAGGCTTTAGAGCAATTCGTTTATGCTTAGAGGAACAAGATATCTTCCGTACTCAATTACGTGCGCTACTACGTGCTAGCAGCTACGGAAACTTAAAAATCATGTTCCCTATGATTGCGACGCTATCTGAATTTAGAGAAGCAAAAGCCATTCTTTTAGAGGAAAAAGAAAAGCTGGTTGCAAGTGGAGTTCAAGTATCTGATTCAATTGAAATTGGTATCATGGTTGAAATTCCTTCAACTGCCGTTATGGCAAGCCAATTTGCAAAAGAAGTAGACTTCTTCAGTATCGGAACAAATGATTTAATTCAGTACACAATGGCAGCCGATCGTATGAACGAGCGTGTCTCATACTTATACCAACCATATAGTCCTGCAATTTTACGTCTTGTTTCAATGGTTATTGAAGCTGCTCATAAAGAAGGGAAATGGGCTGGTATGTGTGGTGAGATGGCAGGCGATCCAATCGCAATTCCTTTATTACTTGGACTAGGTCTTGATGAATTCTCTATGAGTGCAACATCAATACTTCCGGCACGTACACAAATTAAAGGATTATCAAAAGAACAAGCTCAAAGCATTAAAGAAACTGTATTATCTATGGATACTACAGAAGAAGTTATAGCATTTGTAAAAGAAACATTTCAAATAGATTAATGTCTAAAGAAGGACGGGCTGAAAATGCCTGTCCTTTTTGCGTATTTATATATCAAAAGGGAAAACTACCTTTATCAAATGAAGGAAGGTGCTATAATGAATAATTTTAGAGTAGGGGAAGAGGTTTATGTCATTTACAGAAATCCCCATGCTGTCAATGTAGCGAATATTGAAAAAGCAGAGATAGTAGAACATCCTCATAACAACAAAAAGCTTGCTCTGTTTCTTCATGATGCATACCATCCGCTTACAGAGGATGATGCTGTTTTTTCCAGGTTTGAAGACGCAGAGGAATTGTATAACCAATTATTCGATTATGAAACGTATGATTAAATAGGAAATTATTTTTAAGACTAAGGGTGGAACGAAATGCAAATTTTAATGATGTATAGTTCTTTCTAGTGACTTTTAACAAAGGAAGGTACAATCATGATTAAACCGTTTGTTCCACAATTAGTTTATATAGAACCAAGAGCTTTGGAATATCCCCGTGGTGTTGAATTGAAAGAAAAATTTGAGAAGATGGGATTGGAAATTCGGGAAACGACTTCACATAACCAGGTTCGTAATATACCTGGTAAGAATCACTTACAACAATATAGGAATGCAAAATCAACTCTTGTCGTTGGGGTAAGAAAGACATTGGAATTTGATAGCTCAAAACCTTCAGCAGAATATGCCATTCCATTAGCCACTGGCTGTATGGGGCATTGTCATTATTGTTACTTACAAACAACAATGGGAAGTAAACCGTATATTCGCACATATGTAAATGTAGATGAAATCCTTGAACAAGCTCAAAATTATATGGAGGAGCGATCACCTGAAGTCACACGATTTGAAGCTTCGTGTACATCAGATATAGTCGGAATTGACCACCTTACACATTCACTAAAGTCTGCCATCGAATTTTTTGGACAAACCGATATGGGAAGACTTAGATTTGTGACGAAGTTTCATCATGTAGACCATCTGTTAGATGCAAAACATAATGGCAAAACCAGATTTCGTTTTAGTATAAATGCTGACTATGTTATTAAAAATTTTGAACCTGGAACATCGCCGCTGGATATGCGTATTGAAGCTGCTGTGAAAGTAGCAAAAGCCGGATATCCCTTAGGGTTTATAGTTGCTCCAATATATGTTCACGAAGGATGGCAAGAAGGATACAAAGTGTTATTTGAAAAACTCGATACTTCCCTGCCAAAAGAGGTTCGAGATGATATCACGTTTGAGATGATTCAGCATCGTTTCACTAAACCGGCTAAAAGAGTGATACAAAAAAATTATCCTAAAACAAAGCTGGAGTTAAAAGAAGAGGAGAGAAGATATAAATGGGGCAGGTATGGAATCGGAAAATATATTTACCCAAAAGATCAGGAGCAGGAACTTCGAGAAACACTTGAAGATTATGTTGATCATTATTTTCCTACAGCAAAAGTTGAATATTTTACGTAAAGCCTATACTCTCATCAAAAGATGGGAGTTTTTGTTTAATCTTTAACGGGCAGTACATCATCTACTGAAGGAAGTAGTCTCACTTTATCACTCAATACATGAAATGATAAAATAAATTTATTATACATAAGAGGTGAAAAAAATGGATCTTAATCTAAAAGGTAAAAATGCCTTAGTAATCGCTTCGAGCCAAGGTTTAGGTAAGGCAATAGCTGAAAAATTGTTTGAGCAAGGCGCTAATGTCATGATATCCAGCCGTGACCAGGCAAAATTGGAGAAGATAAAAGCAGAGCTTGAAAGTAAAAAAAGTCATGCTCGTATCATTTATCAAACATGTGATATCAAAAACAAGCTGGAAATCGAAAAACTGGTTGCAAAAACAGTTACCGATCTGGGATCCATTGATCTTTTAGTTAATAATGCGGGAGGGCCACCTGCAGGTACATTTGAGGAAATGACAGATGAAGATTGGCAGCATTCGTTTGAATTAAACCTTCTTAGTTATATTCGGATAATTAGAGCGGTTTTACCTCACATGAAACAGAATGGTGGCAAAATTGTCAATATCGCCTCTTCATCAGTAAAAGAGCCTATTCCCGGTCTTATTTTATCAAATACATTTCGAACTGGGATAATTGGTTTATCTAAAACATTGGCTTCAGAACTTGCTCCATATCAAATACTAATAAATACGGTGGCACCAGGCCGAATTGCAACAGACCGGGTAGCGTTTCTAGATGAAACAGCAGCAAAAAATAATGGGGTTTCAAAAGAGGAAATAGAAGATAAAATGAGACAAACGATTCCTTTGGGAAGATATGGTTTACCAGAGGAATTCGCAAATTATGTTGCATTTCTTTTGTCTGATCATAATAGTTTTATGACTGGTCAAACCTTCTTAATTGATGGAGGTATGGTGAATTCAATTTAACTTTTTGGAATCAACCCTCACAAAACAAGTTACAGAGTAAAAAAATTAAGGAGGAGTTACTGATGAAACAAAAGGTTGGATTTATTGGATTAGGTGTTATGGGGCAAAGCATGGCTAAACATATATTACAGGCAGGTTATCCTCTAAGTGTTTATACAAGAACAAAGAAAAAAGCTGAAGATCTTATAAATTTAGGGGCCGTTTGGATAGATTCTATTAGTGGATTGGCTAATGAATGTGAAGTCATTATTACCATGATTGGCTACCCAAAAGATGTGGAAGAAGTATATTTGGGAGAAAATGGGATTGTTTCCTCAGCAAAACCTGGTACATATATTATCGATATGACAACCTCACAACCTTCGTTAGCTAAAACGATATATGAACAAGCTAAATTAAAAGATCTATATTCTCTCGACGCCCCTGTATCTGGAGGAGATATAGGAGCTAAAGAAGCGCGGTTAACGATTATGGTTGGCGGTGATAAAGAAGCTTTTGATACCTGTCTTCCTCTATTTGAAAAGATGGGGCAAAACATTGTCTATCAAGGAGAAGCTGGATCTGGTCAACATACAAAAATGTGTAACCAAATTGCTATCGCTTCAGGTATGATCGGTGTTTGTGAGGCTATTTCTTACGCGAAAAAATCAGGACTGAAACCTGAAAATGTACTGAAAAGTATTACAACAGGTGCAGCAGGAAGTTGGTCATTGAGCAATCTCGCACCACGTATGTTGGCAGATGATTTTGAACCTGGTTTCTTTATCAAGCACTTTATAAAAGATATGGGCATTGCACTTGATGAATCAAATACAATGAACCTTTATACTCCTGGATTGGATCTTGCACATCAATTGTACGAGAAACTGGCTGAAGCTGGTTTTGAAGATAAAGGTACACAAGCTTTAGTGAAATTATGGGAAGAAATTTGAAGAAAAAACACAAATAGTATCATTTTATGAAACTTTTCATATAATAATGTCGTCTAAACATATGAGGTTGTCCAAAAAATGGACAGCCTTTTATATTCATTTCACTTTTTGTCTTTCACATGAATGTCATAAAGCAATCTATCTCTTCGTGCTTTTTAGTGGTAAAATAAAGGGTAGCCTAATTTTACAAATCATTTTTTTATATAGAAAAAACATTAGATAGGAGGGAGTTCTTTGACAGAACAAAACACAAGTAAATCCGAACAGCGAAAGCTGAGAAAATCAAGGTACATAAGGACCAATGTGTTCTTTTTTGTTGTTTTCCTGTTATTTGTTGCTTTAATTGTTCGATTAGGAGTCGTTCAAATTGTTCAAGGGGAAGAATTTTCGAAGGAAGTTTCAAAGACTGAATCAGATTACGCAAGTCTGCCTGCTCCGCGGGGGAAAATGTATGATAGGTACAATCGTGTTGTTGTTGATAACAAAAGGGTGCCGGCGATTACCTATACCGTTGATAAGACGACTAAAGCAGAAGACAAAATCAATACGGCTGTTAAGCTTGCAGAGTATATTAGCTATGAGCCCGAATACTTAGAAGAAGAGCTTAAAGAACGAGATATTCGTGATTTTTGGTTAGCTTCAAATCCAACAAAAGCAAAGGAATTATTAACCGAAAGTGAATTGGAGCTAAAACCATCTGAAACCTATAAGCTACAAGTAGAACGTGTTCCGAAAGCTGAAATTAATAAAATAGAGAACAGCTTGGAAGATATGGAGTTAGCTTATATTTACACACGTTTTTCGTCAGGCTACCAATATGAACCACAAGTTGTAAAATCGCTAAATTTAACAGATGATGAGGTTGCGCTTGTTGCTGAACATTTAGAACAGCTTCCTGGAGTTGATGTTATTACGGACTGGGGACGTGAATACCCATATGCTTCCTTACAAACGATTTTCGGTGGAGTAACTTCAGCTGAACAGGGTATTCTTCAATCACGTCAGGATTATTACAATGCAAGAGGATATGCAAGAAATGAACGTGTAGGAAAAAGTTATCTTGAATATCAATATGAAGATTATCTAAATCCTAAAAAAGCAAAAATTGAATATATTTCCGATAATAATGGGAATATTGTTTCCGAACAAGTTGTTGAAGAAGGACAACGTGGATATGATTTAAAGCTTTCATTTGATATGGAATTGCAGATGGAAGTAGAAAAAATCATTGAAGAAGAGCTCCGCAAAGCCAGTAGAAGTCACTTTCTAATGGATCGGGCGTTTGTCGTGATGATGGATCCGTATCAAGGTGATGTATTAGCAATGGCTGGAAAGATGCTTGATCCCGAAGACCGAAGTGGAGAAATGCTTGACTTTGCTTATGGAGCCTTTGCTACTCAGTATGAGGCAGGGTCAACTGTTAAGGGAGCAACAGTGCTAGCTGGTTATCAAAATGGATTGCCTATTGGGCAAGGGTTTTATGATACAAAGCTATATTTTAAAGGAACTCCACCAAAGGGCTCGTATAGTAATCTAGGATATATGACCGATTTGACTGCTTTACAACGTTCATCAAATGTATATATGTTTCGTGTTGCTTTAGATATAGCTGGTGTAAACTATGTTAAAAACGGACCATTAAATGTTTCTACTGAAGACTTCCAAAAGCTTCGTAATTATTTTTCACAATTTGGCTTAGGTGTTCCGACGGGTATCGATTTGCCACAGGAATCAGCGGGCTTAATAAGTACTCCTGATGCTGCCGGTAAGCTTCTGGACATTGCGATTGGACAGTTCGATACGTATACACCGCTTCAATTGGCCCAATATGTGTCTGTTATCGCAAACGGGGGTTCACGTATTCAACCAAGAATCGTTACAAGTATCCATACTCCTGTTGAAGAATCGACACTAGGACCAATTGCAGTAGATAAGTCTCCAACAGTACTAAATCGTGTAAACAATACCTCTGAAGAGATTGAACGTGTTCAACAAGGGTTTAAAATGGTTGTTCAATCAGCTCGCGGTACTGCTTCAAGATACATTGAGTATGATGCAGCAGGTAAAACTGGAACATCACAGACAAATTACTATGGACCTAGACGTGAATATTGGGGAAAGAAAACAAATAATTTGAATTTTGTGGGTTATTATCCAGCTGATAATCCAGAAATAGCCTTTAGTGTTGTTGTACCATGGGCAAGTAATGACACAGATCCTGTAAACAAACACATAGCTAACAAAATTATTAAGGCTTATATAGACCTACAAAAGAAATATGTCACCACTACCGAAATTGATCCGGAAAAAATAGCAAAAGAAGAGGAATAATCCCCTCTTCTTTTGCTATTTATGGAAATTTATTTATCACATAATTCATTCTTCCTATCGCAAAATAAGGTTAATCGTGTGAAAGGAGTGAAGAAAAATGGCAAAACGAACGAAAAAAAATGATCCACAACAAAAAAATAAAAAAGGCTTTGATTCCAGTGTACTTGATTCGGAATTCAGCCATGAATTTGGTAGTGCTGCTGCAAATAAAATTCATAAAGATAAAGCTAAAAAAGAAAAAGCGTCAAAAAATAACGGGGAATATAAAGGCTAAAAACTTGGCGAAAAGCCAAGTTTTTTCTTATGATCTTTGCAAAAAAAGAATAGAATAATGAAATTTGATAGATTGACAAACTTACAGAACAATGTAAACTTATTTTAAAGAAACATACGGGTCCAAAAAAGGATTTTTTACTATAGAAGTAGAATTATTTAGGTTAAATAATCGAGACGTTTGTTCGTTATATAAAACTTATGAACTAGTATAGAGGTCACGAAAAAGGTGGGAGAACGAATGGAAAGAGGCTTAGTACGTCAAGAGGAAGTGAGTCAGTCTTTAGAACTTTATGCTGTTGTCTCTTCAAATGGCCGCTTTCAATATATTTCATCCAATTCATTAGAATTACTGGGCTATTCAAGTTCTGAACTGATCGGTAAGTACATGAAGGAATTTTTACATATTGAGGATTTATTTTTAGTTGAAAGTTACTTTTTTAATGAGCATCATCTTCATCCTTGTTCATTCCGGTTTTTTACTAAATCAGGTAAATATGTCTGGTTTGAAGCTGACCTTGACTTTATCCGCAGCAAAGTTAAAGGTGTTCAGCAGGAAATCATCCTCAAAATGAGATTATTAACCAAAGCAGCTACCTGTTTGACTGACCGTAAACAGAAAGACTTAACCAAATTGAATGATAAAGAATTTGTGAGCCAAGACCGTATACTACTGGAAGATTTGCCTACACCTGTTTTCATATCACAGAAGGGAAAGCTTTGTTTTGTCAATCAAGCATTTCAGGACTTATTAGGGGCAGCTTCAAAGGAACAACTAATTGGGAAACATACTTTTGATTTTACGGATAAAGGATATCATGATGTCATAAAAAATAGAGAATATCGATTATACAAAGGGGAGAAAATCGGTATTATTGAAGAAACTTGGCACACGTTAGATGGCCGTGAAATCAATCTTGAGATAATGGCCTCGCTAACGAAATATAAAGGGGCCTCAGCAGAGCTGGTAGTTATGAATGACATTTCCTCTAGAAGGAACTTTCAAAAGATTCTCCAAAAAAGTAGAGAAAGATATCAAAGGCTCATTGATAATTCAATCGACACAATAGCAGTTATTCATAAAGATAAATGGGTGTTTATGAATGAATCAGGTGTGAAGCTTTTTAAGGCAGAAGATTATCCAGATATGTTGGGACGAAATATTTATGAATATTTACATCCAAACGATCATCAGACAATGAGAAATTCTTTAAAACATATATTAGACGGAACGTCAGATGTACAACTAACAAAGCAATCATGGTTAATTTCAAAAGAAACAACCATTTATACGGAGATGGTATGCATTCCTACAACCTACTACGGGGAAAAGGCCGTTCAAGTGATTCTGCGTGATATTTCTTACCGAAAAAAAACAGAAGAGTTAATGATTAGATCTGAAAAATTATCTATTGCAGGGCAGTTGGCGGCAGGTATTGCACATGAAATTCGTAATCCATTAACATCCATCAAAGGATTTTTGCAAATCATGCAACCAGATATTTCTAATCATAGTCAATATTTTCATATCATTTTTTCAGAGCTCAATCGAATCGAAATGATATTAAGTGAGCTTCTTATGTTAGCAAAGCCACAGGAAACAAAATTTACCAAAACGGATTTGGTCACATTACTCAATGACGTTGCGATTCTACTAGAAACACAAGGGAATATGAATAATGTTTCAATCTTACAAGAGCATTCTTTCCCGGAATTGCAAATCAATTGCGATGAAAATCAATTAAAACAAGTATTTATTAATTTGTTTAAAAATGCAATAGATGCTATGCCTAAAGGAGGTAAAGTAAAAGTATTGACAGAGAAAATCAACCACTCTGTTAAAATTATTGTAAAGGATGAAGGAGAAGGGATTCCTCCTGAATTTCTTGAGAGAATAGGTGAACCTTTCTTAACGACGAAGGAAAAGGGAAATGGTTTAGGTTTAATGATTACATATAAAATAATTGAAAACCATAGCGGTAATATGTACGTGGAAAGTGAAGTAGGAAAAGGAAGTATATTTACAATTATATTGCCATGTGGATAAAATTTTTCGTTAAGCTGAAACAACGGCAAGTGCCGCTGTTTCAGAAAGTTAACGGTTGATTGAAAACGAACAAAAAAGATCATGACAGATTCGATACATAGTTTTCCATTCTGTCCATTGCTTTTTTTAATTGATCCATTGAGTAAGCGTATGATAGGCGTACGTATCCTTCTCCATACTCCGAAAAAGCACTGCCGGGTACTAAAGCAACTCCAGCATTTTTCACCAATGATAGTGCAAAATCAAACGACGATTGCTTGAATTGGCTAATATTGGGAAATAAATAAAATGCTCCATTCGGTTTTACTACATCGAATCCCATTCGAAATAATCGATCGTATACATAATCTAAACGTTCTTGGTATGAATGTTTCATTGCTTTAGCATCGTCCATTCCAATCGTTAAAGCTTCTAAGGCAGCTTTTTGAGATATAGATGTAGCGCAGGAAACATTGTACTGATGGACCTTTAATAGATGTTTGGCGATAGCTTCAGGAGCAAATACAAAGCCGACTCTCCATCCGGTCATACTATGCGACTTTGATAAGCCATTAATGACAATGGTTTGTTCCCATATATGTTTAGCGATAGAATGATGAGTTCCTTCATAGACTAATTCACTATATATTTCATCTGATAAAACAAAAATATCTTTTCCCCTGACAAGATCTGCTATTCCACTTAATTCTACATCAGTAAGTGTCACTCCGGTTGGGTTGGACGGGTAAGGAAGAACAATACATCTAGTCTTTTCTGTTATGTATGGTGCTAAAAGTTCGGCGGTTAACTTGAAGTCAGTTTTCGTTGTATCAACGTAGACTGGAGTTCCACCAGCGAGTTTTATTAGCGGTTCGTATCCAGGATATACGGGACTAGGTAAAATGACCTCGCTCCCTGTCTCAAGAATTGTACGGAACGCACAATCAATTGCTTGACTAGCACCAACCGTTGTAATAATTTCTTTAGCAGGTGAATAGGTTAAACCATATTTTTTATTCACAAATTGGCTAGCAGCTTCTCTTAACTCAATCAACCCAGCATTATGAGTATAAGTAGTGAAATTTTCATCAATTGCCTTCATTCCTGCAGCTTTTACATGCTCAGGGGTTGGAAAATCCGGTTGTCCAATTGTGAGAGATATAACATCTTCATAATCTGCTACAAGATTAAAGAACTTTCTAATACCTGAGAGTTCTATTTGTTTTACGTTAGAATTAACTAAATGCTCCATATATGAATCCTCCTAAAGATAGTGTGCAAGGTTGTATGATTGCTTTAAGGCTTGGCATTTTACTATAAATTAAACATATAGGAGTTATTTTACCATTTTTATTGGACATGTCACCTTTTTTTCTGATATTGATTATATGTGCTTAAACGTGTTTAGGTATGAAAATAAAAGGGTAAAGTGTAAAGGGTGTAAGAAAGAGATTTAAAGATAAGACATAGATAACTAACTATAAACCTCCATATTTAGAATGACCGACACAAAGGTGCTCTAAAGTACGAATCATTTATAAAAACGGGATTTTATAACTATTGAGGTGATAATGATGAGTGAAGAAAAAACATTATTAACCAAAGAAGAACAAGCGCTAATTGATAAGTTGGAAAATGAAATGCTATTTGCCCTTTCGAGCGCACATGTTAAATTTTATAAAAATGAAATACAAACGATTATTTCACAAGCAAAACGAAGACAAGCATTTTTAACAAAATATGCTTATGAACTATAAAAGGTTAAGGTTCTCATAACTATGAATCATGTAGAGGAGAACCTTTTTTTAGTGTGATAATTTACTGATTTCGAGGACAAGTTTTTTTCTGCTTTTTTATTAACTGTTGTAAGATCTTTAGAAATTTCAAGATCTGTTATAGGTTTAGCCGACTGTAGTCCGGATTTTGTTTTAATATTGTGCTTTGTCATGATAGGGCCCTCCTAATAAATATTGGGCCTTGCAAAATGACTATGTACAGATAAAGGTGATTATATTTTAATAATTTTTACTTCTGACTCAAAATGAAAAATCATGAAGGTTGCACATATGACAAGCCTTCATGATTTTGCTGTTAACAACTAAACGAGCGGATTTGATCAAGGTCAATTCCAAAGTAAACCCAACGATATTGACGTCTTCTCCAACGGTAACCTGCAACTGAATTACGACCTACAAATGTAGGATAATACCAAAAGGCACGACCATTATTTAAACGAATGTACGTATAGCGGAATAAACATCTACGGATTCCACCGGGATCAACTGCAAAAGTTCCTATTTGACTTTGGGATTGCACTGGCGGTATCTCACCAGGTGGTGGTCCTTGTGGGGGACCACCTTGACCAGGTCCTCCTTGAAAACCCGGTGGTCCAAATGGTGGTTGTTGATCAAAGCCGCCGCCAGGAGGTCCAAATGGCGGGAAACCGGGAGTTGTAAACTGACGATTGTATGGATACATGTGTAATTCTCCTCTCATAAAACCTTCACGTTTACAATATGCCAGTGACAAAAATAGGTGAATGTCCACATAGAGAGTGATTGGAAAATAGTGAATGAAGAAGCTCATTTTGCATGAGCTGCCCCATTCACGAGAACATTAACGAACAAGTGTCTCGACGGTTCTAGTTTGTAAATCCACCATATACCAGGCTTCACTTTTTTCACGATTACCTTCAAGAGAGTAGACATGTACTATATAATTCCCATCTTCAACATGATCGTATTGGACGATGGTATTCTTATCTCTTCTAACTCCAAGCTTCTCTTTTACTAATTCCTCTGCTTGTGTAGGATGAAGAGGGTCACGGTCATTATCATAATTTACTTCTTCTCTTGCTTCTAAAAGAAGATCATCATTTGTTTTGACCCGATTATTTCCAGTTTGTAATAATCCCTCTTCTTGCTTCTCACCTATAGCCTCATTCTCGTTCACATTGTTGCACGCTGTCATCATTAATAAAGTTAATAAGAATACGACATATCTTCTCATGTTTCACCTCTAATATACTTTTTTCACAGTATCTATATTTTGTGAAAAGGAATAAATTTTATACGAAAGATGATGTAGAGGTTAAAGGTAATGAAAAAAGACAGACAAGTGTCTGCCTTAATGAAGAGTATGAAAAACAAAATTAAATAAAAATAGCAAAGCGATAATATAGAGAGCTGGTTTTACTTCATCTTTTCTGTTTAAAATGACTTTTAATATAGGATACATAATAAAACCAAATGCCATACCATCTACGATACTGTATGTGAAAGGAATTAAAGCGATGATAAGAAAAGCTGGAAAGCTTTCACTAAAATCATGTAAATCAATGTGCTGGATATTTTGTATCATTAAACTACCAATTAAAATAAGAATTGGTGCAATAGCACTATCCGGGATTATTTTGATAATAGGTAAAAATAACAGAGAACTTAAAAAGAGCAAACCTGTTGTAATAGAAGTTAAACCCGTTCTTCCACCTGCAGTAATGCCAGCTGCAGTCTCAACCGTACTAACAGTTGGGCTCGATCCGAAAATGCCTGAAGTGATAGTAGATAAGGCATTAGCTTGAAAAGAACGTTTGTAGCGATCAGGGCGATTGATCATATGAACCTGACCAAATACTAACCCAATATTTTCAAAAACAATAACCATTGTTAAAGAAAAAGTAGCAGTCCAAAATGCAAGATCCACTATCCGGCTAAAAGACATGGCAAATAAGACATCCTTGTAGACAAGAAAAGCCTCATGTGGTTTTGTCGAAAAATCAACTTCCAGCAAACCAAAGCATGCAGCTAAAATTGTACCGGCAAAAATACTGATTAGAAAATTTCCAGGCACTTGTCTGGTAAATAAGCCAACCGTAATGAGTAAAGTTAAAAGTGTCACGATCACTCCGGGTTGGCTAAAGTCTCCTAAAGCAACAAAGGTATCACTATTAAGAACAACAATTCCACCCTTTTGCAATCCAATAAATGTTAAAAAGAAACCAATACCCACTGTAATTGCTTCTTTTAATGAAAGAGGAATAGATTCTGATATAATAACAGACAGCTTTGTAAAGGCAATTAGAGTAAAAAGAATCCCGGATACAAACACAACTGCTAAACCTTCTTGCCATGTTAGTCCCATTCCCATGACAATTGTATACGTAAAGAGAGCATTGACACCCATGCCTGGTACAAGGATGATCGGAGTGTTTCCAAAGAAACCCATAATAAGGCAACCTGCTATTGAAGTCAGAACTGTTGCAATAATCCCAGCCTCTAAAGGTATTCCCGCATCTGATAATATAGAAGCATTTACAACAACGATGTAGACAATCGTAAAAAAGGATACTGTCCCTGCAAGTATTTCCTTTTTTATAGTGGTATTGTTTTCATGTAATCGAAAAAACTTTTCCAATGTTACCCTTCCTTATGTGTGTAACCCTCAACCCAACCCGTAATTTGTATTCAAACAATTTACAAATGGATTATATCAGGAGTGTTACAACTTTGCATTATTTTTAATCTATGAAGTGTAAAAATTTCATACATTTACATGTAGGATGGCATTAAAATAATCGAAACATGTACATTTTAGCAGATTGTATAATTTGTTATGACCTTAGTTGGTGTAACAAATGCAAAAATCAAAAAGCTTAATGTAAAAAAAGATCAAACTTTATTTGTTTGCATGCTTTAGACAACCATAGCCATACATATATATGTGTAGAGCTTGGAGAGAAAGGGCGTGATGTCTCTGGCACGTAAGGTTTGGGGAGTAAATTCTACTAGCCCGGTTAATCAGGATTTCTTCAGTTGGGTAAGAAAAAATTTAGGCTTACCAAAATATTGGGGGAGATATCTTACAGAAATCCCCAATGTGTCAAGTGGTTTAACAAAAAAGGAAATGAACTTTCTTAGAAATAACGGAATTAAGATATTGCCAATATATAATATCATTAGTGAAGAAATAGGCTTCGAACATGCTCAAGTTGCAGGTAGAAATGCAGTATATCATGCAAGGAGGTTAGGTTTTCCAAAAGAAACAGTATTGTTTGCGAATCTAGAGAATTTACATAATGTCGATGCCTTATGGATACGTGGGTGGGCGGAAACCCTTATTCCATCAGGCTATAGAGCAGGATTTTATCATGATTCAGAAAAAGGAAGTTTTGCTCAGGCATTTTGCCAGGCAGTAAAAGATAATAATGACATTGCAACACAAACAATACTTTGGAGTGTTGAACCTGAAGCGGGAACTTCAACTGAAAGGAAGGCACCAAGATTTAATCCTGCAACTCCAACTTGCAGAGCCAATGTCTGGTTGTGGCAATATGGTCGAGATATGAATAAGGGTCAGATTGATACAAATTTAGCAGATGAAAGAATATTAAATTTCTTATATTGACAAAAAAGGGTGGAAGTTAAACAAAGCTTTATTTATAGAAATACTTGTACAAACTAGAATCTAAATGCCTTCTTTCCTATCAATCATATTATATGAAAAAGAGGCTATAATTTTTCAATAAAATGCCGATATAAAATATACAAATGTATCTTCATGGAAGGAAGTTTTATATGGATCAACAAAAAGGTATTTTACTTGAAAGTGGCACAAATGAGCTGGAAATAGTCGAATTTAGTATTGGACAAAGTAAGTTTGGTATTAACGTAATTAAAGTTAAAGAAATTATTCAGCCTGTACAAGTTACTAAAATTCCACATTCTCACCCAAATGTGGAAGGAATAATAGAAATCCGGGGAGAGATTCTTCCTGTGGTGGATGTAGCGAAAGCTCTGGGATACCCTCAAAGTGATAGACCATTAGAAGAAAAATATATTGTAACTGAATTTAATCAAACGAAATTGGTTTTTCATGTTCATTCTGTTACACAAATCCACCGTATCTCTTGGGAACATATTGAAAAACCATCTGGAATGTACCAGGGGTTAGAGAGTCAAATAACCGGAGTTGTAAAAATGAATGATCAAATGATATTACTATTGGATTTTGAAAAGATCGTTGTTGATATAAATCCGGATTCAGGGATTAACATTGAAAATGTGAAAAAATTAGGTGAAAGAGAGCGGTCTGAAAAGAAGCTTGTCGTGGCTGAAGATTCACCACTTCTTAGGAAGTTACTTCAGGAAACGTTAAATGAAGCAGGTTTTGTGCATATTGAGTTTTTTGAAAATGGCAAGGATGCCTTATCCTATTTAAATTCAATTGTAGAATCTGGGAAAGCGATTGAAGATGAAGTACAGCTTCTCATAACAGATGTTGAAATGCCGCAAATGGATGGACATCATCTAACTAAGCAAATTAAAGAAAATCAGTCCTTAAGTGTTCTCCCGGTTGTAATTTTTTCATCGTTAATTACAAATGACCTTCGTCATAAAGGACAAATGGTTGGGGCTAGTGCACAAATTAGCAAACCTGAAATAAATCTTCTTGTAGAGCAAATAGACAAACATATCCTATAATTGAAAGGCTATCATGTTGTAATATACATGATAGCCTTTTGTCAAAATATAAAAAATTTAGGGGTGGTAGATTATATGTGGAGAATAGCCACTTATAATAGGGCGTAATTCAAAAGTGTGGCTATTATTACCTGTAACTTTCACCTAATCTTTTAAACACGGGCTTTTCGTATGTACGTGTTTTTTTTGATTGAAAGGATTGAGCTTTTTCTTCTTTCATACCAACATAACCTTGTAAGAGAATTTTAGCCTTTGTTAAAGACATATGTGCTTTGGGATTTCGATAGGTTTTATTTAATGAACCTAAATGTGGAAGTTTATCGAAGTCATCTTTTGTAGGAGGCATATGAAAGTAATACTCTCCAGCTGAAACTAAAACATCTGATTGCTGTTTGCTAAATTTAGGATTGTTTGAAAAATGTAGTCCTTTTTTTACAGCTTTTCCCTCGTGGACAAGTTTCAATAATGCTTTCTTCTTTAATGCATAGAGAAATTTAGGGTTTGGCGCAGTTTTTGCATGTCTATTTACAACATAAATAGCACGGGCGAGGTTTTCTGTAGATTGTTGATGACTTGGATCGAGTCGATTATGATCCTCCATTGGTTCTCTCCTTTTCGTTTTACACTCTCATTTTATAACTTTCTTACTTAAATTATACTTAGTAAAGAGTAAAATGCAACAAGTTACGGTATTTATTTTGAATAATTCAATAGCTATTTCGTATTATTATATAAATCGTTACAGTTGAAATGGTAAAAAATAAGAGTGTCTCTCCTCAATTGTATATCAGTTGAGTAGAGACACTTTGTTTACATAGATGGGATATTACTTGGTTTTTGTGATTTTTGTTTGCGTTGTAGTAGTCTTTGTTTCTTTTCAAAAGCTTCGCTTAACTTAGGTAAGGTAAAAGCATAGAATAGAGAAACCAATAATATAACAAATGCAATACCATAATATAAGTAATCAATTTCTTGAATAAACTTAGGGAAAAGGAGTGCAATTAATCCGAGTGTTGCGGATTGAGCGAACATCATTAAAGGATCAATCCAACCGCTGACACGTCCCATTAGCTTCGGATGTACTATTTTTGGCATCCACCCGCCTATAGCAATATTAATTGGTCCAAGGCATGTCCCAATAATAAACACGATGACAAGGAAGATAGAAAGTTTATCTGTAAAGCCTAAAAAGAAAATGAGTAAACTTGTTAAGAAAATCGGAAAAATCATTAATTGATGAGGCTTGAACTTTGAGGCAATCAAGGTCCCTAAACCACTTCCTGTTAATAATCCAAAGCCTAATGAAACAGCAAATAAAGAAGCGTACCATTCATAGTTCGTTGGTGATAACTCATATTTCATAGTGAACATTGGTAAAATGGCGAAAGCCCCGTTGAAAAATCCGAAAATAAAAAATCCGAAAATAAGGACGGAAAGCAATCGGTTTTTGACAATATAAAGAATACCAGCCTTAAAGTCTCCAAGTGATGATTTTATGTTTACATCTTTCCAGTCTACTTTCCCATTAGGCAGTCGTGCAGAAGTAGGAATTTTGCATGATCGGATTAACAACGCAGAGAAAATAAAACTTAAAAAATCTACAATGACCGCACCATGAACGCCAACTGTTTTATAGATAGCAGCTCCTAAACCAACTCCAAACACCATAAAGATACTAAAAAGCATTTGATTTAATCCAGCAGCTTGTGCATACTGCTCTTTATTTAATATTCCTTGAACAAGGCTGTTCTCTGCTGGGAAAAAGAATTTTGTAACAGCGCTTCTTAAAAATAATACAAGAAAAATAAATGGAATAGAATTGGTGAAAAGAGCTCCGAAAAGAAGAACTGTTAAGGCAGCTCGAATCCAATCGCAATTTTCAGCCACTTTCTTCCGATCAAATCGATCTGCAACAACTCCGACGATAAAAAACACAAGGATGGTTGGTAGTGAATACATTAATTCAGCTATAGTTGCGTAAGAAGGTTGATGACTAAAGTGATCTAAAAGATAAAAGGCAAAAGCCATGTTTCCAATCGTTGTACCCATTTGAGAGAAGAGGGCTGCAAAAAATAATTTTACAAAATTTCGATTACGAAAGATTTTCATTGGTCCGCTCCTTATATGACATCATTCCATTTGTCATTATAAGGTAATATTACTCATTTTGATACGTTAATTACAAAATCTTAATAAAATCTTAAGGTCTAATTAAGGTCTAATTGAAACTTTAGTTCCATTTGGAACCAGGGAAGCCAATTCTACTACATCTTCATTATACATTCTGATACAACCTAGCGATACGGCTTTTCCTATAGAAGCAGGGTTATTTGTACCGTGAATACCATAGTGTATTTTGGATAAAGAAAGCCACATTACTCCAAATGGTCCTCCAGGGTTTGGTTCCCGATTTACGATCACAAAGTCTCCTACAGGTGTAGCAGTAACCATTTTACCAACTGCAATTGGATATTGTTTCATTACCTGTCCGTTCATTATTAAAGTTAACCTTTTCAGTGAGATTGAAATTTCTATAGAATAGGGAATACTAGTAGGATCAGGTAGACCCGGTATTATAATTTTCTGACCTATAAATAGTAAGTTTGGATTGGAAATACTATTAACAGCTATCAGCTGTTGTAAAGATGTTCGATAATTAGCAGCGATTACGGCCAATGACTCTCCTCGTTGAACAGTATGAATCATTAACATCACTCCAATTGAAATTAAATTGCCCAAGGAACAGGGATTTTGTAGGTTAAAACTTAATATACCTTATGAATGAATATGTTATAATGTACATTAATTTATGACTGTTTATTTTTCTTTTTAGTTGACAATCTCTATAAGTTGAAGCTCAATGGCTTGTATGAAAAAGTAAATGTATTTTTTATTCTGAAAATAAGGGTGTTGAATTTGAATAGAGAAAAATATGCAATTGTTGATATCGGCTCAAATACAATGCGTTTGGTTATTTATTTACGTGAGAAAAGCGGTAGATTAAAAGAAATAGAAAATGTTAAGGTTGTTGCACGGTTACGAAATTTTCTTTCCGATGAAGGAGACTTAACAGAGGATGGGATTCGTATACTTATTGATTCACTATTAAGTTTTAGGGAAGTTACGAACCATCATTCTTTAGATGATGTTAAGTGTGTTGCAACTGCTACTATTCGACAAGCAAAAAATCAACAGCAAATTCTTGAACGCGTAAATAATGAAACTGAATTTACAATTCAAATCTTATCTGAATATGAAGAAGCTTATTTTGGTTATTTAGCTGTGGTCAACACAACACCCTTTCAAAGTGGAATTACCATTGATATTGGTGGAGGAAGCACAGAAGTAACGTACTTTCATGACCGGAAGTTAATTAACTATCATAGCTTTCCTTTTGGGGCTTTATCATTAAAAAAACAATTTATATCTGGGGAATTCCCCACAGAATCAGAATTAATAACCCTTCGTAAATTCATTAAAAATCAATTGGACCAGTTAGAATGGGTGAAAGATAAATGTCTACCTATTATCGGTATCGGAGGTAGTGCACGTAACCTGGTCCAAATTCATCAGGAATTCGTTTCCTATCCAATTGCCGGGGTTCATCAATATTTAATGAGCACAGAAGATGTTTTTGAAATGAATCAGTATCTACAGTCCCTTTCATTTAGTGAGTTACAAAAGGTAGAAGGACTTTCAAAAGATCGTGCAGATATTATTATACCTGCTGTTGAGGTGTTTCGTCAGTTAATGAGCATCGTAGGAGCGGACCATTTTGCCTTAAGTCGAAAAGGGTTACGAGATGGAGTTTTCTTTGAGGAATTAACAAGGGAATTCGGTATATCTGTTTTTCCTAATGTTATTGAGGAAAGTTTTTATGAGCTTGCAACAGACTATAACGTTAATTTGAATCATGTTTTTCATGTTACAAATAGTGCTGTAATGATAACGGAATTATTAAATAAAGCTGGAGTTATCTCAACATCAACTGAGGATAAGTTGTTTTTAAAACGGGGTGCATTTGTTTATAATCTTGGATCATATATTGATTCTGAATCAAGCAGTCAGCACACGTTTTATTTATTAGCAAATCGTACAATTGATGGATTATTTCATAAAGATCGTATGATTGTTGCCCTCATCGCTTCTTATACAAGCAAGTCAGGGTTTAAAAGATATGTAACACCATATAGTCAATGGTTCTCAAGAGAAGAGTTACAAACATATAGGATATTAGGGGCAATCTTAAAATTTGCTTACAGCCTAAATGCAACAAAAAGGAATATTATTAAATCAATTGATTTGCATACATATAAAGAAGGATTAACCTTTACTATTACATGTCATCATGACTGGAAACCGGAACAATATCAAGCTGAAAAGCAAAAAAAGCATTTAGAAAAACTATTGAAAAGGTCAATAACCATTATTTTTTCCTGAGGAGGACATTTTAAAAGGGATCATGACAAAACAGATTCTATTTACAAAAAATTAATAATAATTTACAAAATATTTACAATTGAATTAGTCCCTTAGTGCTATTATGAAACAATAGAAATTGTCGAAAAAGGGTGAAGGTACATGAATACAATCAATCAAAAAGCTTTGGATCTTCAAAGTCCGCTATATTATAACAATAGAGAATTAAGCTGGCTTGCATTTAATGAACGTGTTTTAGAAGAGGCTTTAGATGAGCATAACCCTTTATTTGAGAGGTTAAAGTTTCTAGCTATCTTTAGCTCTAATTTAGATGAGTTTTTTATGGTTCGTGTAGCGGGATTAAAAGATCAGGTAAAAGCTGGATTTAATAAGCCTGAAAATAAAGCAGGGATGACACCAAAACAACAATTAAATCAAATTGCTCATAATACACATAGGCTAGTTGGGTTGCAATATGATTCATACAATGATTTGCTTATCCCACAGTTACGGGAAGAAAACATCGAAATATTACATATGTCAGACTTAGCATCTGAACAATATAAAATTCTCGAGGAATATTTTGACGAGCAGATCTTCCCTGTCTTAACACCTATGGCAGTGGATGCATATCGCCCATTTCCGATGCTGCTCAATAAAAGCTTAAACTTGGCCATTGTTATTGAGGATAACGATGAGTTCGAGGAAAATCGCTATAAGACAGCAATCGTTCAAGTTCCTGCTGTTCTAGAACGATTTGTGAAATTACATACTTCCTCTGACCAAAATCGGTTTGTTTTATTAGAAGATATTATCAGTACATTTATTCATAAGCTTTTCAATGGGTATAAAGTAGTTTCAGTTTCAGTTTTTCGGATTACAAGAAATGCAGATATGACAATACATGAAGAAGGTGCTCGGGATTTATTGAAAGAAATTGAAAAAGAGTTAAAGAAACGTAAATGGGGAGCTGCGGTTCGGCTAGAAATTCAAAAAAATGGATTTGACCAAAACATCCTGCGTTATTTAACTGAAGAACTTGAAATCCATGAAAAAGATGTATATGAAATTGATGGACCTCTTGATCTGACCTTCCTATTTAGCTTTGCAAAGGAAATGTCAATACTAAGAGAAGATTTAATATTTGAAGCTCTCATTCCCCAGCCACCGGTGGACATTTCTTCTGATGAGGACATTTTCGAAAAAGTATCAGAACAGGATGTGTTTCTTCATCATCCATATGAATCATTTGAACCGGTAGTAGAGTTTATTTCGGATGCTGCTGATGATCCGGATGTATTAGCGATTAAGCAGACATTGTATCGGGTTAGTGGAGATTCGCCAATCATTGATGCATTAAAACGTGCGGCTGAAAACGGTAAGCAAGTAACAGTTTTAGTTGAATTAAAGGCTCGTTTTGATGAAGAAAATAATGTACAGTGGGCTAAGGAATTGGAAAAAGCCGGATGTCATGTTATCTATGGAATGACATATTTAAAAACTCACAGTAAGATAACACTTGTCGTAAGAAGAAAAAATAATCGGATTGAGCGCTTCGTTCATTTAGGCACAGGCAATTATAATGATCAAACAGCAAAAATTTATACAGATATGGGACTTATCACTTCCAAGCGTAAGTTCGGAATTGATGCAACAAACTTTTTTAATTATTTAAGTGGTTACACTGAAAAGCCCGACTTTCATCATCTTTCAGTGGCGCCTTTTGATATTAGAAAAGATTTTATAAAATTAATAGATCAAGAGATTCAATTTCAAAAGAGATTCTCCAACGGACGTATTATTGCAAAAATGAATTCATTAACAGATAAAGTGATCATAACAAAACTATATGAAGCATCAAATGCAGGTGTACAGATTGATTTAATCATCCGCGGAACTTGCTGCTTACGTCCAGGTATAAAGGGCGTAAGTGAAAATATTAGAGTTCGAAGCATTGTTGGTCGATTTTTAGAACATAGTAGAATCTATTTCTTTCATCATAATGGAGAAGAGAAGACCTTTCTTTCATCGGCAGACTTGATGACAAGGAATATGGAAAAACGTGTTGAAATTTTGTTCCCTATCTATGAGGGGCATATAAAAATGCGTCTAAACCAGGTACTGGCTCTAAACTTAGCCGATAATGTGAAGGCAAGAGAACAAGATCAACATGGTGTATATCATTACGTTAAACGTAATGAACAAGAAGCATTAGTTGATAGTCAGCTCACATTATTTAGCAAAGCCTATCAAGTGCTAGAGGATGAAGAATAAATGAAGATCCAGTAAGACACGACTTGACGCCAAGAATAGAGGGAGTCGCTGTCTTTTCTGATAACCTAATAAGTAAAAAACTTAAAGTATTAAAAGGACAATTTCTTAGAAATTGTCCTTTATTTTGAGGTAAGATATGAAATATGTTCTTGTGCTTTACTTATTCTGAATAAAGAGTTAATTGTGTAATCTCCGGAACAGATAAAAAGCGAAACGGAAGTCTTGTTGTTCCTAAGCCTCTATTAACATAGAGCTTCATGTTATCAATATCATACATTCCTTCAAAGTATTCAGTTGCGAATGGAGGGGTAATAAGAGGGCCGTAAAAAGGTACCTGAACTTGACCACCATGACTATGACCTGACAATTGTAAATGAACATGATATTTTTTTGACTCAAGAGCAGCATCCGGTTCATGTGCCAATAAAATATTAAATGTATGCTTATTTAAATTACCTAAAGTTCCTTCATAACTGGGTTTCCCTAACATTAGATCATCAATCCCGGAAACTGAAATTTTATGTCCATCTAACATGGAAATATTTTGCACTTGGTTTTGGAGTAATGTAAAACCTGACATTGTAATAATGTTTCGATAAATATCAGTTCCATATCCTCCATGGTCGTGATTTCCATAAACAGCAAATTTTCCAAATGGAGCTTCTAATTTTTCAAGTACAGGAACAATTTCATTCATTTGTGTATATTGATTAGGCTCATCCATTAAATCTCCAGTGAAAAACAATAAATCAGGTGATAGATCATTTATTTTATCGACGATTGTTCTTAATCTTCCAATCGTAAAGTATTCACTAAGATGTGTATCACTAAATTGGACAATTTTAAATCCATCGAACGATTTTGGGATCGTTGAATGTGTAATTTTTAGTTGATTTATATCTAAGAAACCAGGTTCAAAATATCGAGCATATGTATATCCGCCGGCTCCAGCCAAGATCCCTCCAATAGATATAGAAAAAAGTCCTTTAAGAAAAGATCTTCTTGAATAAAGTTTTTTCATTACATACCAACCATTCTCAAACATTTTTCAATCGATCATTTATTTTATACTAAATTATAGCACGGTTTTATGACAAAGTTCTAATTAAAAAGTAAAGATGAATCTTCAGTTTCATTAGATAATAGGGCTAAGTTATGATAAAATAGATGAATGAATCGTCATTCATAAATGAGGCAGGGGGAATGAAGATGAAAAATAAAGTGATAATTGTTACTGGTGGTTCTAGCGGTATGGGTAAAGTGATGGCAAAGCGATTTGCAAGTGAAGGGGCTAATGTTGTTATAGTAGGGAGAAATCAGAATAGACTTGATGAGGCTCGAAAAGATATCGAAGGAGAAGCCGGGAAAATTTTTTCTTTTCAAGCAGATATAAGAGAACCTGAAAAAGTATCAGAATTGATTCAATATGTTGATTCAACATGTGGAAGAATAGATGCATTAATTAACAATGCTGCAGGAAATTTTATTTGTCCAGCTGAAAAGCTGACAATTAATGGGTGGAAATCTGTCATTGATATTGTCCTAAATGGTACTTTCTATTGTTCATCAGCTGTAGGAAAATACTGGATTGATAAACAAAAAAAAGGTTCGATTATAAACATTGTGGCTACATATGCATGGGGAGCAGGTGCAGGTGTTATTCATTCAGCTGCTGCTAAAGCCGGAGTGTTATCAATGACGAGAACCTTAGCTGTAGAATGGGGAAAAAAATATGGAATAAGGGTGAACGCTATTGCACCCGGACCTATTGAAAGAACAGGTGGAGCTGAGCGATTATGGGAATCTGAGGAAGCGGCGAAAAGAACGATTGATAGTGTTCCACTAGGTCGTTTGGGTACGCCGGAGGAAATTGCAGCATTAGCATCATTTCTTCTTTCAAATGATGCAGCTTATATTAATGGAGAATGTATTACGATGGATGGTGCTCAATGGTTAAATAAACATCCTTTCTAATACTGAGAATTAAGTCTAATATCGTTGACACATTTATTAAATGAAGTGAAACCATTTTTCACAAAGTATAAATACATCTAATCATTCCCCTTAATATGCTATAATAATGTTGATACAGATACAGATAGAGATATGTGAGGGGATTGCAATGGATCCGTTAGATGTGTTAACGAATATAGATAAGGTTATACCTTACTACCAGGCCATTTTCAGCGCTGATGAACAAAGAATCATCGGATATGAAGTATTAGGAAGAATAAAACTAAATCATGAGATTATAAGTTTGGGTGAATTTTTCCAGGATGAAAACATTCCAGATGAATATCGGATTGAAGTCGACGACTCTATCTTACATACTGCAATAGATGAATTTCTGGAATTAAAGGAATCACATCTTCACCTCTTTATTAACCGTGATGCAAACTTATTAATGATGGATCATGGTGAAAGTTTTTTAAACATCTTACGGGAGAAAGAGGAAAAAGGGTTAAAACTTAATCAGATTGTATTAGAGATTACCGAACATAATTTTCGAGGTGATATTGAACAACTTTATCATCTTTTACTATATTACAGAACATACGGTATTAAAGTAGCGATTGATAATATAGGTAAGGCAAGCAGTAATCTTGATCGGATTGGTCTTTTATCTCCCGATATTTTAAAAATAGATCTACAGCCATTAAGATTAAGTTCTCCATCCCAATCATATTATGATGTACTTTATTCAATCTCCCTTTTAGCAAGGAAAATTGGGGCTACATTGCTGTATGAGGATATTGAGGTCAATTTTCAGCTTCAATATGCGTGGAAGAACGGCGGCCGTTATTATCAAGGATTTTACTTAAATAAACCACAACGGGAATTTGCACAAATTGATGATTGTAAAGATATGCTAAAATATGAGTTCCAGACCTATATATCCTCCGAGAAAAAGAAGCTTGAAAATCTTTATCTTTTTACGGAAGCCTTTAACAACCGTGTGCAACAAGTGCTTCATAAAATAGGGAAGCAATATATTGACTACGAAGACCTGCTACTACAGCTATCAAAGCAGCTAGATGACTGTAGTTTTAGAATTTATATTTGTGATGAAGATGGTTTTCAACAATCCGTTAACATTTTCAAACAGAATAATTGGCAAATTCAGCCCCAATATTACTTAAATAACTGGAGTTGGCGACCTTATTTCTTAGCCAACATTATGAGAATGAGGTTTGATCAAAAAGGGTTTTTAAGTGATGTATACAGTGATATTGAAACGGGAGAATTAATTCGGACATTTTCCTTTCCCTTAAATCAAAAGCATTACCTATTTATTGATTTGTCTTATGATTACCTCTATGAAGAAGAAGGTCTTTTATAAGTTTTTCCAAGGCATATTTATTTATTGAGTGAGTCATCCTATTTATAAAAGGAGTGACAGCAGGGTGACCTATTTAACAATGGTTCTTGGTGTAATCGCATTACTAATATTAGTAACAAGCTTAATATATACCTTTAAAATAGGTAAGCTTGTTAGTGAAAGAAAAGCGAAATATGATACACAATTAAATGAGAAGGTGCAGGATCATCCTTATTCACGTAATCCTGTTTTTCTGGCCTATATGATTGCAGCAGTTCTTTCACTAGCATATATTTTTTATTTGGCTTTTACAATATCTTGGTAAACAGTGGACAATGGTTCACTGTTTTTTTGTCGTCTGGGAATGATAAAATTCTTTGAACGGTGGATAAGTGCGCGACATTCCAGCTCCGAAGCACAGGACGTGCAAGTGCAGTCGTGGAGATGACGTCCCGTTCTCAGACTGCCAGTGGCTAGCCCCTCGAGGTCATAAGCCAATTTAGAGTTGAATGAAAAGAACGCCTTCTATTCTAAATCGTCTTATTTCACGAGGCTGAACAAGGCGCTTGCGCTTTTGTTCTGAATTTTAAAGATTGATTAGACCTTTGTCAAAATGGGTAGAGAATAATGAAAGTTGTTGTCATAATTTGATTGGATTTCACGAACGTTCATACCTCTATATTGACAAATTTGTTGGTAAAATAGGGAAGAGATAAAGATTGTCCAAATTATTAATGAGAAAGGATGGAATAAGAATGAGACAAAATAAAGTATGTTGCAGTTTGCTTATCATAGCTATTCTCCTATTGTTTTCTCATCCAGTATTAGCTTCAGACCTTGAAAATGTGAATAGAGAAAACATCTTATCTCATCTACAAGATGCCTTTAAAGCACAACAATCATTATCAGAAAAGCCAAGAGAAAAAGAGGAAATGGTCCAAATTCTTTCTGAATATTTTAATAAAGATATAACAATCCAATTTTTAAACAAAAATCTATTTGAAGAAGACGGGAAATATATTGTTTATGGTACTGACTTTCCAATTTACACGATTCCATTTTTTACCTATGACGAAGGAACAAAGATTGTTGAAAAAAATGACCAAATCGTTGTTTATGAATTTTTCCCTGCCTCTAATGATGGTCCTGTTAGCTATGATGACCATTATGAGTGGGTAAAATTAACGGAAACACAAAAAGGAATATTGGTAACTGATATTAAAAACTATGCAAAAAATTTAGAAGAAATTGGACAAAATAAAACAAATAGACAAGAAGTTAAAGGTACAAAAAATACAGAAGTGGATACACAAAAAACTGATGATCATAGTGAAAGAGAATACCTTTTAAATCAACACTTAAGCCAGATCTTGTTACCTTATTTTTACTCAAAAACAATTTTGCATAATTTTTTCTATGAGAAAATTATGTGAGTTTTTGAAAAAATCATTGACATTGAAAGTGATAATCATTATCATTATAAATGAGAAAGATAATCAACTACTTCCTATTGCTACGTAGGAACTTGATTAGTCATAAACTCTCGTTTTCCCCAAACCCCTTTAATAGAGCGAAAAAAGCTTGGCTGGTCACCAAGCTTTTTTCTTTTCCTTTACAAACCTAATAGTTCCTCTAGCTTTTTTAAATCAAACCCAATAACAACCTCGTCGCCAACAGTAACAGTTGGTGTTGATGATGATTGTAAATCTTCAACAAGGGTGTTCCATGCATCTTTATCGACACTAATATCTTTATCAATATATGTGATGTTGTGATGGTCTAAAAATTGTTTAACAACTTGGCAAGGAGGGCAACTTGGCTGAGAATATACAATTATTTTTTTCACGTTTATCTCCCCAAACAATAAATATTTCCTATGTAATCATTTATAACATATTTTATTAGAAGATAATCTGTTTTATGAACTTAATAGGAATATGTGTTACAATTATACAGGCTACTGCTTCAAGGGTAAATAAATAAACGACATTTTAATATAATATGTTGAAAAAGTGGACAAAATAAAGGAAGTTTTACATACTTTGATAATTTCCTTGGAAATCCCTACATACATAGTGTAAAATTGACATGGCACAAAAGTAAGATGCTGATTATTGAATCGTCGTTTAGTGGATAGAATGAGTGGTAGAGTAAACAATAAAACGAAGGAATTAGTTATACGTTAACTCTTCCGGAAGGGGGATATCTGGTGTCACAACTTTTAGGTATTATTACAAGACTTCAAAATCTTCAAGAAAATTCTGGTTCAGGAGAACCTGTTCAGCGCTTTTTTGAGGTTGAAGGTGAAAAACGTTGCAGTGTAAAATATTTTGACAAAAATAGTACGTTTGAGCTTGAGGTTTATCAAAAAGGTGAAAAACCTCAATCATATCAATTCGATAATATTGATATGATTGCTATGGAAATTTTTGATCTCCTTCAATAATAGTTTTAAAACTAAGGAGGCAAAATGAAAAAAGATCCTTTTATTATTTGTCCATTTTGTCAAGGAAAAGGACCACTTTCAGAATCATTAACAGCACAATCTAATCAAAATGTGATCTTTACCTGTACTCAATGTCAAGAGTCCATTAGAAACATTGAAACAAGTAAAGGGAAATAGTCATACCACCTGGTATGGCTATTTTTTATTCATATTAGGTCTTGTCTTCTTCATACAGTATAGTAACGGAAAATTTGCTTTCGAAAATACTAACAATGAAACATGACAAGGAGTTGTAAGATGAACGATTCTTTCACCTTTTATAATGTCTCTGAGAAGATGATGTCCTTTCAAACTGTACTTGAGCGTATAAAAGGCTTCATGTTAAAGGACCCACGTTCAGAATATGTATTGTCTATTGGGTCAGATTCACATGTTCATCAAACGGAAACAAAGTTTATTACAGCTGTTCACCTTCATAGGGTTGGCAAAGGTGCGTGGGGTTGTTTAAAAAACCAAACTGTGAAGCGGCCGATTACAAGCATTAGAGAAAAGATTTCAATGGAAACAGCACTAAGCCAGGAAATTGCTTCTTATTTTATGTCAAAATATTTAGTGGAATTATCAGATATTTTAATTCCGTTTGCAGATGAAGGAGCAGATTTAATTTTTGAGATACACTTGGATATTGGCAGAAGAGGAGTGACAAAGGAATTAATTCAAGAAATGACTGGAAGGATTGAGGCAATGGGAATCGAGGCAAAAATAAAACCGGAATCCTACACAGCTTTTAGTTATGCAAATAGATATACCAAATGAGAATTAAATAGTCTTGAATGTAGATACTCCTGGAAGAGTATCATTTTTTTGTCATCAGAAAAGCAAATTGTATAGCTGAATGTTTTGTGAATAACGCATCATAACAGTTAAAATAGTACGTTTTCTTATCTTTTTCAGAATATAGGAGAGTAAACGAAGAAATACAAATTCATTTTATGATATGATAGATTAGGAAACTTTAACACACCTCTTTGTGGATAAAAATAGCTTTTTTAGAGAGGAAGAACAACATGTTTAGCTTAGGTGCCAATGAATTGATGGGTTTAACTATACAAGATTTAATGATTTCAGGGGATAAAGTAGCACATGTCCAGATAGGAAATAATTTAGAGCATGCATTACTAGTATTAACAAAAACAGGCTATACAGCCATACCTGTTTTGGATCCGACTTTTACATTACATGGACTTATTGGGATGAACTTAATAATGGACAATATATTCGGATTGGAACGAATCGAATTTGAAAAGTTAGAGAATATGAAGGTCGAAGAAGTGATGAATACGGATATCCCAAGGCTGTATTTACATGATACCATTGAAAAAGGATTAGACCTTGTTGTGAATCATCCGTTTGTTTGTGTGATAAATGAAAACAACATATTTGAAGGAATATTCACAAGAAGAGCAATACTAAAAAAAGTGAAAAAACAAATTCAACTTGCTAATAATGGTAATGATAGTGAATAAATATGTAGAAAGATTGAATGATGAAAAAGGAGGACTGTCCACATTTTGCAACACAAAATGACAGTCCTTTTTATCTTGATTAATTACTTTTTAATACTTTAAGAAAGTTTAACTCTTTATAGGATAATAGTAGAGAAAAGACATCGCTTCCGTCATTCTTGGCGGTGTGACGTGTTTTTCTAAAAGGAAGGTAATATCAATGGGACAAGAACAATTAGTTATAAAATCAAAAGAACGTAAAACAAAGCGGCCCTATGTGCTTGCTACAGTAATGTTAGCCATGTTTATGGCAGCAATTGAGGCGACAATTGTGGCAACAGCCATGCCTGCCATCGTGGCAGAATTAGAGGATTTTTCCCTCTATAGCTGGGTATTTTCATCGTATTTATTAATGAATGCTGTTACTGTGTTGATATATGGAAAGTTATCTGATCTATTTGGCAGGAAGCCAGTCTTAACCATTGGTATTGTCATCTTTTTAATTGGTTCAATTTTATGTGGAATGGCTTCATCAATGGAAATGCTTATTTTTGCACGTTTTGTGCAAGGTTTTGGTGCAGGTGCGGTAATGCCGATTGCCACAACCATTGTTGGTGATATTTATACAAAAGAAGAAAGAGCGAAGATTCAGGGGTATCTTTCCAGTGTGTGGGGAATCTCAGCGATTATGGGTCCTGCTATTGGTGGATTGTTAGTGGAATTTGTTAGTTGGAGATTTGTTTTTTGGATTAATATTCCCCTAGGAATTCTAGCTATTATAGGATTGTATTTATTTCTACAAGAAAATATCGAAAAACGTAAACCTCAGGTTGATTACGGTGGGGCTATTTTTTTAACAATTGCTGTCACCTCCTTTATGTTTATCCTAGTAGAAGGCGGAGTTCGCTTTGCATGGCTTTCCTTACCAGTCTTATTGCTGTGTTTGCTATCATTATTCAGCTTTATTGTTTTTGTTTACTATGAAAAAAAAGTTGACGACCCGATGATGCCTTTTGAGCTTTGGAAAGAGAGGTCTATTTTAGTAGCAAATCTAACATCGTTAACTACCGGAGTTATCGTAATAGGATTATCGACATTCCTCCCAACGTTCGTACAAGGAGTTATGGAAGAAAAGCCAATCGTAGCTGGATTCACTTTAACAACAATGTCGATTGGTTGGCCAATTGCCGCAATGATATCTGGCAGAGCCATATTGAAGATTGGCTTTAGGACAACCTCAATATTTGGTGGAATATCACTAATTCTGGGAAGTATTGTATTCATTTTCTTATCAAGCGGTGATAGCCCAGTCTTTGCTGCTTTTGGTTCTTTTTTAATAGGTACGGGTATGGGACTAACTACTACAGCCTTTATTGTTTCGATTCAAAGTACGGTTGAATGGAATAAAAGAGGAGTTGCAACAGCGACTAATATGTTTATGAGAAATGTTGGCAGTACTATAGGCGCAGCTTTATTAGGCGGGATTTTAAACAGTCAGTTGATTTCATTCTTTAAAAGCGAAGGTGTAGATAATGAATTAAACCTTGATTCAACAACACTTATTTTAGATGATCAACAAAGAACATCACTAACTTCACAAGCGCTAATGCTCCTCCAAGAAGGCCTTGAAATAGCTCTTCATAATGTTTTTTTAGTTATATTAGGTTTTGCTGTTTTAAGCTTTATCTTGATCACATTTTTGCCTAAAAAGGAAAATATATAATGTGGACTGCCAAATCTGTTTGGCAGTCCTTCTTTTTTAATCTAATTCCTTTACAAAAATCACCTATAACCTTATGATACAATTGATATCTCAATAACTAAATTATTGTCATTTTGATTCTTCCTATAAGGAAAACTTATTATGTAAAAGGGTGAGTGGATGCAAACTTCTGAACTTAGAATGCTGGTTGTTTTAGCAGAAGAAATGAATATGAGAAAAGCGTCTGAACGATTGTTTGTTTCTCAACCAGCATTATCACAGCGTTTACAAACAATTGAAAAGTCTTGGGGATTACAATTATTTATCAGATCACAGAAGGGCCTTACTCTAACTCCAGCGGGTGAAAAAATTGTTGCTTATGCACGGGAAGTCGTTCTAAAAGAAGACAAAGTAAAAGAAGAAATACTAGCGCTGGAAGGTGAGGTACACGGAACATTAAAACTTGCAGTGGCTTCTATCATTGGACAACATTGGCTACCAAGTGTATTAAAAACATATGTTAGAAAATATCCTCATGCAAAAATATCACTCATCACCGGGTGGAGTAGTGAAATTTTAAAAAGTATGTATGAGGATCATGTTCATTTAGGAATTATACGTGGAAATCCTGAATGGAAAGGGATGAAAAAACATCTGTTAACAGACACGCTTTACCTTGTAGATACCGAGATACAGAATATTGAAGAAGTCCTCCATACTGAGAGACCTTTTATTCAGTTTAAAAGCGATTCCTCGTATTATCAAGAAATACAAGACTGGTGGCATCGCCAATTTAATACATCACCGAAGAGAACGATTGTTGTTGATCAAATTGAAACCTGTAAACAGATGGCGTTGAATGGAATTGGATATGCCATTCTCCCTTCCGTCACATTAAAGGATGAGGAACAAGAGGTGTTTAAAATACCACTTCTTGAAGAAGATGGGAAGCCTATTGAAAGACATACTTGGTTATTGGGTTTTGAGTCCTCCTTTGAATTAAAACAAGTAAAAGCTTTTGTCGAAATTGTTGAAGAACATCAAAGGTATGAATGTTATTAGAAAAATAAGAATTCGACAATATGACAAATTTAACAGATCTCTTGTCAACAGTTTGTTCCTTTGATACAGTAAAGAATGACTGACATAGTACAAGGAGGAAATACATATGAACATGATGGATGCAAATGAGATTATCTCATTTATACAAAACAGTAAAAAATCAACACCTGTAAAGGTTTATGTTAAAGGAAACCTTGAAGGAATTAACTTTGGGGATTCAGCTCAAACATTTATTACAGGAAATACAGGGGTTGTTTTTGGTGAGTGGGCTGAAATCGAAGCAGCATTAGAAAGCAACAAAGCAAATATTGAAGACTATGTGATTGAAAATGACCGTCGTAATTCAGCTATCCCTTTACTGGATCTTAAAGGAATTAAAGCACGTATAGAGCCAGGTGCGATTATTCGTGATCAAGTTGAAATTGGGGATAATGCTGTTATTATGATGGGTGCTTCTATCAATATCGGTTCTGTCATTGGTGAAGGAACAATGATTGATATGAACGCAACTTTAGGTGGACGCGCTACAGTAGGTAAAAACTGTCACATTGGTGCAGGTTCCGTATTGGCAGGTGTTATTGAACCACCTTCTGCAAAACCGGTTGTTATCGAAGATGATGTTTTGATTGGTGCTAACTGTGTTGTTCTCGAAGGTGTAACAGTTGGTAAAGGTGCTGTTGTAGGTGCTGGATCAATCGTAACAAAAGATGTTGAACCATATACAGTTGTATACGGTGCACCAGCCCGAAAAATCAAAGATATCGATGCTCAAACACAATCAAAAACTGAAATTATGCAAGAACTAAGACAATTATAAGAATGGTGAGGATGACTCTGGATGGTCTATATAGCAGACTATTTCATATAGTCATCCTCTTCTGT
The DNA here is from genome assembly GCF_020524345.1 of Metabacillus niabensis. GTDB lineage: Bacteria > Bacillota > Bacilli > Bacillales > Bacillaceae > Metabacillus > Metabacillus niabensis_B. The sequence goes on along the minus strand of NZ_JAIVLH010000024.1, from coordinate 35,236 downwards.
ATAGAGAGGATTGGTCATTGTGGGGACAGAACACCTTATTCAAATACGCAGGGATCTACATCGCATACCTGAAATTGGTTTTCAGGAATTTAAAACACAACAATATCTTTTAAATCTCCTAAAACAATTTCCGGAACACCGTTTGGAAGTAAAAACGTGGAAAACGGGTATATTTGCTTTGGTGAAAGGTACCAATCCACAAAAGACGATTGGCTATCGAGCTGATATCGATGGTCTGCCAATAACAGAAGAAACAGACTACGATTTTAGCTCTGAACATCCGGGATTTATGCATGCATGTGGACATGATTTTCACATGACAATTGCGATTGGTATAGTAACATATTTTGTAAAGAATCCCATTTCAGATAATATCCTATTTTTATTCCAGCCTGCTGAGGAAGGGCCAGGTGGAGCAGAGCCAATGTTAAATAGTGATATAGCTAAAGATTGGAAACCAGATATAATCACAGCACTCCATATTGCTCCAGAACTCCCAGTTGGAACAATTGCAACAAAACCAGGCCTGCTTTTTGCCAACACCTCAGAGTTGTTTATCGATCTGAAAGGAAAAGGAGGACATGCTGCATATCCACATACAACAAATGATATGGTTGTAGCTGCGTGTTCATTAGTTACTCAGCTTCAAACAATTATCGCCCGTAATATAGACCCATTAGACAGTGCTGTTATTACTATTGGGAAAATAACGGGTGGAACGGTACAAAATATCATTGCTGAAAATGCAAGATTAGAAGGTACAATACGGACGTTATCCGTAGAATCTATGGAGAAAGTCAAGGAAAGAATCGAATCAATTGTAAAAGGGATTGAAATAGGATATTCATGTAAAACAATGATTGATTATGGTTCAATGTATCATCAAGTAGACAATGATGAGATGTTAACGAGAGAATTTATGGAATATATCTCAGATCAGACGAGCTATGATGTAAGAGAGTGTACAGAAGCGATGACAGGTGAAGATTTTGGATATATGGTAGATCAAATATCAGGCTTCATGTTTTGGCTAGGTGTAGGTTCGCCATATGGGTTACATCATGCGAAATTACAACCAGATGAATCAGCCATTGGAGTTGCAGTTGATATAATGTGTAAATATATTTCTTATAAAGCAAAACAATAATATGAAAAAGCAATCGGTGGGAACCAATTGCTTTTTTTGAGTTCATCCGCGGTGTGGGATTTTGATGAATGATGTCTAATAGTAGATAAATCATAAAAATCGAAGATAAAATTCAATAATCGGAGATAAAACCGGAGAATCGTTGATAAATCATTAAAATCAAAGATAAAAATCTTAAGGACTAATATATTTCGCTCATCGCCACATTTATCACCAATTTACAAAGTATATTTTATCCAACTGTGTACACAATACTTGTAGGAGGTGGATAAATGATGGCAAAAATCGGTGTAGAACAGTCATTATCTGATGTTACTTCAGCATTACAAGAAAAAGGGTATGATGTTGTCCAATTAAACAATGAAAATGATGCAAAAGGCTGTGATTTCTGTGTTATCACTGGTCAAGATTCCAACATAATGGGGATTAGCAATGCAGTAACTGCTGGTTCAGTTATTCAAGCTAGTGGTTTATCAGCAGATGAAATCTGCCAACAGGTTGAAAGTAAAGTAAATCGTTAATAGCAAAGAATGTTGCAAACTACAAAAAGAGCCTGAAAAAAACCTCAGGCTCTTTTTGAACAAAATTTATTTTTTCTCCACGTTCACTTGATGGGGGTATGGAATTTCAATCTCATTAGCATCAAATGCTTCTTTAATGGCTTTACGAAGATTACGTTCGACTGCCCATTGCTCCATATTTTTTGTTTTTGCAAGAACTCTAATGACAACATCTGAAGATCCAAGTGCTTGCACACCCAAAACATTTGGACCATCCACAATATTTTCATCCTCTGCAGAAAGTTTATCACATACATCTTGTAATACTGAAATTGCATTGTCGATATCATCGTCATAGGATATACCAATATCAACTAATGCCCTCATGTTACCACGTGAATGATTGCTTACATTAGTTATTTCCCTGTTTGGAACATAGTGAAGTGTACCGTCAAAACCTCTAATCTGTGTAGTACGAAGTCCTACTTGCTCTACAATTCCATCAAAGCCCGCGACAGTTACATAGTCTTCAACATCGATTTGCTTTTCCAACAGCAGGAAAAAACCAGTCACTACATCACTAACTAATCCTTGAGCTCCAAAGCCGATCGCTAATCCTACAACACCTGCTCCAGCTATTAAAGCAGAAACATTATAATTAAAAACTTCAAAAATCATGACAATAAAAATAAACATTAACACATAGGAAAAAATGTTTAAGGTCAAACTGTGTAACGTTAAAGCTCGTCCATTCGAGATATTTTCCCGTTCTTGCAACCTATTGAACATCTTTCTAATCACTTTGTTTCCGATTGCTTTAACTATTAAAAAAGCAATAATGATTCCAAGTAACTTCAAAATAATAATTCCTGCAGTGGTCATGAGCTCTGACCACTCAATATTTTCAAAAAAATCCATCATTCAACATCCTTTCTCGAAATAGAGTTCTTTCAAAGTGCACGCAATAGCTGGTATTACACTCTAATTTTTAAAGAAAGAACACATTATTAATACCCTGCATCTACCATGTTAAACATATTTTGTTCAAAAATGAAGAGTTTAAGCTAATTTGTCTAAATTACGGGCAATACGTATAGCAGATTTGAATATCGCTTAAACTACTTAAAGGGTTTGTTTCATAAATGTCTCCTTTTACATCTAAGATAAATAAAGCCGGAAAATTGTAAGTAAGCATAAAATTATAAACTTAGTGTTGGTGTCTAGCGCAAGCGCCTAGCCCTCGGATCTATCAATCAAGGCGCTTTTCATGGTATCACATGATTAGGAGGAATGGTATAATGACAGAACGAATGGTTGGTAAACAAGCTCCAAGATTTGAAATGGACGCTGTATTAGCTTCTAAAGAATTTGGTAAGGTGAACTTGGAAGACAACATGAAAAATGATAAGTGGACTGTTTTGTTTTTTTATCCTATGGATTTTACATATGTTTGTCCGACTGAAATTACTGCACTATCTGACCGTTATGAAGAATTTGAAGAATTGAATGCAGAAGTAATTGGTGTATCAACAGATACAATTCATACGCACTTGGCATGGATTAAAACGGATCGAAAAGATAATGGTTTAGGTGCTATTAAATATCCTTTAGCGGCTGATACAAATCATTCTGTCTCTCGTGACTATGGTGTGTTAATTGAGGAAGAAGGAATTGCCCTTCGCGGGTTGTTTATCATAAATCCTGGTGGAGAACTTCAATATGCAGTTGTAAATCACAACAATATTGGGCGTGATGTTGATGAAACATTACGGGTACTTCAAGCACTTCAAACAGGAGAGCTCTGTCCTGCAAACTGGAAGCCGGGACAATCTACGCTTTAATGAAAGTGAATGGATAGCGGTAAAAAATGAAACTAGTCGGTTACCATATGTCGGTAACTGACTTTTTAAATTCCAAGTTAAAAAATCAGGGGGGATGGTGGAGAATGCAACAAATAATAGGGGTTTTACTCGCGGGAGGAGAATCAAGGAGATTTGGTCAGCCTAAAGCATTTGCAGAATACAATGGTAAAAAGTTCTGGCACTATTCCATGCAGGCTTTAAAAGAAACAACTGAAAAACAGGTTATCGTAAGTCATCAAAATTTGTTAACAAAATTTACTGAAGAAACACAAGTAAAAGTAATAACTGATGATCATCAATTTGTAGGAGATGGTCCTAAAGCTGGGATATATACTGCGATGAAAAACGAAGTGTCCGAGTGGTTTGTTATATTGTCATGTGACATTCCTTTCATTTCTGGAGAAGTAATTAAAAAATTACTAACTTATATTTCTTCGGGTAATAAAGTCATTATTCCAAACATTGAAGGAAAGGTACATCCCTTAGTTGGAGTATATCATCACTCCGTTTTTCCACTAATTGAAAAGCAATTAGAAAATAAAGATCGAAAAATGATGACACTTCTAAATCATGTTAACGTATTGTTTGTTACGGAAAAGGAATTAAATATAGATCCTAAGATATTTAGTAACATAAACTCACAAAAAGATTATGGTATGCTATTAAATAATGATAAAATATCAGAATCTAAATAGTAAACTATATTTGTGGCGGAGAGGATTATATGATAAAAAAAAGAAAGCCATTACCTGTAAAAGAAGCAATAAAGAAAGTGATGAGTTTTGCGACTGTTGGGGACATAGAGCAAGTATCGCTTCAGGAAAGTTATGGACGGTATTTAGCAGAGGATTTAATTGCGACTCATCCGGTACCACCTTTTGATCGATCACCTTACGATGGGTTTGCTATACGAGCTCATGATACAGTCAATGCCAAAGCTGATCAACCAGTTGAATTTGAGGTGGTTGATGAAATTGGTGCTGGTAGTGTTAGCAAGGAAAGTGTTGGTCAAAATCAAGCGATCCGCATCATGACAGGTGCGCAAATGCCTTGTGGCAGTGATGCGGTTGTTATGTTGGAATTAACGAAGGTTTATACAAAGGACAATAAAGTATATATGTCGATAAAAAGACCCTTTTCTAAAGGTGACAATGTATCTTTTAAAGGTGAAGATACACCAGAAGGAAGTGTGCTTGTTAAAAAAGGTACATACATCACGCCGGGAACAATTGCGTTACTTGCAACATTTGGTTATGAAAAGGTTCAAGTGGTAAGGCAACCGCGTATCGGCATTATTGCAACAGGTAGTGAATTATTGGAAGTTGGTGAGCCACTTGAACCCGGCAAAATAAGAAATAGTAATTCATTTATGATAGAAGCACAGTCAAAAAGAGCTGGGGCACGACCGATTTACCTCGGTAAATTAGCTGATGACTTTGAAACTTGCTATAAAGCTGTAGTTGACGCGTTAGAAGAGGTAGATATTCTACTCACAACGGGAGGCGTTTCTGTTGGAGATTATGATTATTTGCCGGATATTTATCAACGTTTAGGGGCGAATGTTTTATTTAATAAAGTTGCCATGAGACCCGGGAGTGTGACAACGGTAGCTGAATACAAAGGTAAATTATTATTTGGGCTTTCTGGAAATCCATCTGCATGTTATGTTGGTTTTGAGTTGTTTGTTCGCCCAATTGTTCGACATTACTTATACTCAACCCGCCCACATTTGCAAAAGGTAACAGCTATTTTAGGAAAGGATTTCTTAAAACCAAATCCTTTCACACGATTTGTTAGAGGATCTTTTCAACTAATCGATGGACAAGTTATCGCAAGTCCTGTTGGTTTGGATAAATCAAATGTCGTATCATCATTAGCTGATGCTAATGTCTTTATTGTCTTGCCGGGAGGATCAAGAGGATATAAAACTGGAGATATGATTGATCTCTTGTTATTTGAAGATCAACTAGGAAGTGACATGCATTGGGCAGAATCCTTCAAGTAGTCGGTTACCAAAACAGTGGAAAAACGACATTTGTCACGGAGTATATTAGAGAAGCGGTTAAATATAAATTAAAAGTGGGTACCATCAAGCATCATGGACATGGTGGAGCATTAACCCAAAATGATAATGGGAAAGATACTCAAAAACATCGTGAAGCAGGCGCGCAAGTAACGTTTGTTGAAGGAAATGAATCTTTTATTTTATCTTCAAATCAGATTAAATTAACGCTTTCCCAGATGATATCTTTGTATGATACATTTTGCTTAGATGTAATTTTAATTGAAGGCTATAAATTCGAGAAATATCCTAAAGTTGTAATGCTTCGATCTAAAGAAGATCTCCCGATGTTAAAAAAATTAGTTAATATTAACTGTGTATTGGCCAGTTTCTCATTACCTCTTGAAGTTAGAGAAAAATATTTAATCTTTACTTCTCAAGATAAGTGTATTGAATGGCTTATGATAAATGAAGTAGGTGAATATATTGACAACACAAATGTTTGAAATCGTAAAGAATCCAATTTTAATAGAAGAAATAACTAATAAAGTTATACGAAATGAGGCTGGAGCTGTTACAACTTTTACTGGAACGGTAAGAGAATTTACATATGGAAAACGGACCTTATCCCTTGAATATCAAGCTTATGAAAAGATGGCAGTGAAAAAGCTCGAACAAATAGGGGAAGAAATAAAAGAGAAATGGAGTGACGCGAAGGTAGCGATTACTCATCGAATCGGGAAATTAGAAATTTCGGATATTGCTGTTGTAATTGCTGTGTCAACCCCACATCGTAAAGATGCTTATGCAGCAAATGAATACGCGATTGAAAGAATTAAACAAATTGTTCCAATATGGAAAAAAGAAATTTGGGAAAGCGGAGAGGCTTGGATAGGAGATCAATTAGAAAAAACACCCTATCCAGAAGGAAAGCCAATGGAGGAAGATCAATGATAAAAGTACTTTTGTTTGCACATTTACAAGAAAAGGTTGGACAAGAAAGTATCAATATTGAGAGAAACCAGACAACAGTGAAGGACATTAGAGACTATATGTTATCCGCCTATGACCTAGGAAATTTAGAAAATGTCATGATTGCTGTGAATGAAGAGTATGCTTTGGAAGATGATATGGTTAAAGCTGGGGATATAGTAGCCTTAATTCCTCCTGTTAGTGGCGGGTAATCCTTCTTTCATAGTTTTATCATCTTAGTTTTTTCAAGTGTATTAGATATAAAATAAGAAGGGATTTAATTTGACAACAACCTTGTATTGATATAAAATAGTTTTTTATGCTTGTTTAAAATCCTCACTATATAGTGATTTGTGAATGAAACATATTATGTGCTTTCAATTCACACTGGCGCGGACTAGGAGCCGTAAGGACGGAAGAGAGGTAGGGCTTTCGTTGTTTTGAGTAACGGCAATTTCAATATAAAACAATCGAAATATATTCTAGTAATAATATAGAGCAACGTTTGAAAAAATCTTTGGAGGTTCTACTTATGAAAACAACTGGTACTGTAAAATGGTTTAATTCAGAAAAAGGTTTTGGATTTATAGAAATTGCTGAAGGAAATGATGTATTCGTTCACTTCAGTGCTATAACTGGTGAAGGTTTTAAAACGTTAGAAGAAGGACAAAAAGTTGAGTTCAACATAGTTGAAGGTAACAGAGGTCCTCAAGCGGAAGACGTAGGAAATTATAAGCATAATTAAAAATGGACTGACAAATGTCAGTCCATTTATTCTTCAATTAACCCATCCACTGGAACATTTCTTTCAGCTTGGGGATTACTCAGTGAGAAAATACGAGCAGTTCCTTGCTCCTCATTTACAGATTGGATATAAATTGATTCACCTTCGAATTGTACATTCACCATTTCTCCCATATTTGCAATTTCTTTCGCTCGATTTACATTCATTTTCTCCACTCCTTTTTTAGTCGAAAAAAGTATTAAAGGTAATAGCCTATCTATACATTTTCCTAAACCGGTTAAATTATGCCAAAAAAACTGATGTTAAAATGTATTTTCTAAAACAAGTGAATGTGTTATCTTTTATAGAGGAAAAGGGGGATCAAGTGTATTGTTTCTTGCAATTGTCATATTTTTTACTATCATGGTCGTAATAACCTTTCTGTTTACCAATTTTTTCAAGAAGGATCACCATAAAATCAATGTTTCTTTTACTATGTCTTTTATAAAAAGATTTGGTGGAAATACATTGTCACACTTGCTTTTTTTAGAAGATAAACAGTTATTTTTAGCGCAAGATGATTCTGTGTTAATTTCATATAAACAAATGGGGAAAAAGCTATTCGTTTTAGGTGATCCGATTGGTGATAAAGAAAAGCTTGATGATGGATTAGACGAGTTTTTTGAATTTGCTTTAAAGCAACGTATGACACCAATTTTCTATCAAGCATCTGAACAGTATTCTTCAAAATATCTAAAGCGAGGTTATCGTTTATTTAAAGTTGGCGAAGAAGCAAAAGTTGATTTAAATACCTTTACTATTGAAGGGAAAAAATTCAGTAATATGCGAAACATAAGAAATAAATTTACGAAGGAAGGTTATCGTTTTTCGGTTGTTCATCCTCCTTTTAGAAAAGAATTACTAGAGGAAATGCAATTTGTTTCAGACGAGTGGTTAAATGATCGTGAAGAAAAAGGTTTTTCAGTAAGTTCTTTTTCTGAGGATTATATCGGCCATTTTTCAGTGGCCATATTTCGTGATCCTAATGGCTCTTTATTAGCGTTCGCTAGTCTTCCTTCTGATTTTCAACAGAAGCAAACGATAAGTATTGATTTAATGAGATATAGAAAAAACAGTCCGAGAGCAACGATGGATATGGTGTTCATTTCAACTATTCTTTGGGCGAAAGAAAAAGGATACTCAGTTTGCGGTTTGGGGATGTCTCCTTTATCTAATGTTGGTATAGATCCCAGCTCACCTTACCAGGAGAAATTGGCAAGATATGCTTTTTTGAATGGGTGTAAATACTATAACTTTAAAGGATTAAGAAAATATAAAGGAAAGTTTGCGACTAATTGGACTCCTCGGTATTTGGTCTACAAAAAATCAGTATTGGTTATTATTATCATCCAGCTCATTATAATCGTGAGGAAAGTGCCTAAACAGAATGAACTAATTTTCTTAAGAAAACTTACGCGGAATAAACAGATGGTTTGAGAGGACAACATTAAGTTGTCCTCTTTTGTTTTTGCTTAGGAAACTATAAAATTCTTTGTGCTTTGGATAAGTCTCGGCATCCAGCTCCAGCGCCTAGCCCCAAAGCACTTTCACTTTTGTTTATAAATCTGCCACAAGTTTCTCACAATAGGCTTTTACTTGCTGTTCTTCCTCTTCTTCTAAAGCGAAATCTAAAACTTCTTCTGTTGTGCTCTCGATAAAATCATACTGAGCAATTTTTGATTCGTTTTGATCAATGGCAAAGATTAGTTTCAATTTAATGCCATGTTCACTATATAACTCATCCTCCTCATCAACCTCTAATGTTAGGAAAATTTCATAACGTTGGCCAGATAGGATGCCGAATGGATCTTCCAGTGTTTCGATTGTTGATTCAATAATGTTCATATTAATACCTCTTTCATTATCCATATACAAGGTTTTATTTTGCATTAATATTATAGCCTTTTCATTGGGTTAAGCCAAATTTAAGAAAATTGATTGAAAGGAGTGGTGCATAGTATTGACTTAAAAGCTCCAGTTTTTATGTTATTTTCGTTCTAGTGAAATGGGTAAATTTTCCCTATCGGAGAGATTAGTAATTCTTATAAAAAAGAGAAATGCTACAAAATGAATACACGTACTGTTTTAATGTTTTTTCTATGATTTACATCAAAAGGAGAACAATCTAATGGGAAAAGTAACAAAGGTTTTTTGGATTTCTATCGTAATTGCAACATTATTTGTTGGTTGGGGTGTTGTTGCTCCTGTTCATCTAGGGGGAGTGATGAATAAAACGAAGGCTTATTTTTTAAGTAGCTTTGGTTGGTTTTATCAATTGTCGGCAACATTCTTTTTGATATTTGCTTTGTTTTTAATATTTAGTAAGTATGGAAAAATTAGACTTGGGGCTGATGATGAAAAGCCGGAATTCAAACGACCCACTTGGTTTGCGATGTTATTTAGTGCAGGGATGGGTATTGGATTGTTGTTTTTTGGAGTTTCGGAACCCGTATCGCATTTTGCAAGTCCTCCAATCGGAGAAGGAGGGACCGCTGATGCTGCTAAGGTCGCACTACGCTATACGTATTTGCATTGGGGATTCCATGCATGGGCGATTTACGCAGTGATTGCACTTGTGTTAGCTTATTACAAGTTCAGAAAAAAGCAACCTGGATTGATGAGTGTAACACTAACTCCTTTGCTCGGGAAACGCGCAACCGGAACACTGGGGATAATTATTGATGTTGTAGCAGTATTTGCTACGATTTTCGGAGTAGCCGCATCTCTTGGTCTGGGAGCCGCACAAATTAATAGCGGATTAAACTATATAACAGGAATTCCGATATCTTTTACGGTACAGTTAGTTATTATTTCAATTGTGACTGTCTTATTTATGTTATCAGCAACGACAGGTATTCAAAAAGGGATAAAATATTTAAGTAATGCAAATTTAATACTGGCTGTTATTCTTCTTATCGTTTTTTTATTCCTGGCACCTACTGGTTTTTTATTGGATTTATTTACGACAACTTTAGGTAGTTATATTCAAAATTTACCAAGTATGGGATTAAGGCTTGCTCCATTTAACGAGGAAAACGCTGCATGGATTCAAGATTGGACGATTTTTTATTGGGCATGGTGGATAGCCTGGGCGCCATTTGTAGGAACATTTATTGCTCGTGTTTCAAAGGGAAGAACGGTAAGAGAATTCATGATAGCTGTATTGATTATACCGACACTTGTTTGTGTTTTTTGGTTTGCTATATTTGGTGGTACCGGTATTTACTATGAGTTTTTTGAAGGGCTGGATGTAAGTGGCCAGACATTGGAGACCGTTCTATTCTTTGTTTATCAGCAATTACCACTAACAGGATTATTAATTGTCATAACACTAATGTTAATTACCACATTCTTTGTGACATCAGCTGACTCAGCAACATTTGTTTTAGGTATGCAAACCACTAACGGAAGCTTAAACCCGCCAAATATCGTGAAAGTTGTTTGGGGATTTTTCTTATCGGCATCTGCAATCGTCTTAATGCTATCAGGTGGATTAAATGCGATGCAAACAGCAATTATTGTTAGTGCATTTCCTCTAACTTTTGTCCTAATTGCGATGTCGTTTTCAATTCTTAAGGACTTTAGTAAGGAAATGAAAAGGAAGAAAATCATAAAACAATGAATCGTCTTAGGAAGCATCCCATTTTGTTTGGGGTGTTTTTTATTTATTTTGTTTTTATGTAGTGTTAGATATTCTTACATAAAATTATCAGAAACTTTAAAAAACAGGTTGACACTTATGAAATATCGTATAGAATAGTAAATAAGAAACAGATGTTATATTTTCTAACATCTTAAGTTAAGTATACAGACGGGAGGAAATAGTATGGAAGACACTTTGTTTTTGATGAATAGTGTTTGGATTATGTTAGGAGCAATTTTAGTTATTTTTATGTTAGGTGGGTTTATTTTACTAGAAGCAGGATCAACAAGAATGAAAAACGCCGGTCATATTGCTGGTAAAACCATTTTCACAGTTGGTTTGGCATCATTAGTTTATTGGGCAGTTGGTTATGCATTTACATTTGGTGGAAATGGTAACTTTTTCGTTGGATTAACAGATTTCTTCTATTCAGGAGCTCAAGCAGAAGGTGCAAGTTATTCAACTTCAGTATTCTTTGTATTTCAATGTGCGTTTGCTTGTATCTCAATTACAATTGCTTTAGGTGGATTCGCTGAACGTGCTAAATTATCTGTTTATCTTGTATTTACTATTCTATTCTCAGCACTTATTTATCCTGTAATAGCTCATTGGATCTGGGGTGGCGGCTGGTTAGCTGAACACGGTAAGCAAGACTTTGCAGGATCAACTGTTGTTCACTTAACTGGTGCAATGGCTGCATTTGCAGCAACAATTCTTTTAAAACCGCGTATCGGAAAATACAATAAAGATGGCTCAGCAAACAATATTCAAGGACATAACCAAGTCTTTACAGCTTTAGGTGTGTTAATTCTGTGGGTAGGTTGGTTTGGATTTAATGCAGGTAGTACTGTAGCAGTTGATGAAGGGTTCTTTGGATTTGTTGCACTGAATACAAACTTAGCTGCCGGAGCAGGTGCAGTTTCAGCACTTCTAATCTCTTGGATGGTTTTAGGAAAATCAGATGTACCTACTATGCTAAACGGTGCATTGGCAGGATTAGTTGCAATCACGGCATCATGTGCATTTGTAGACACATGGGCAGCAGTTGTAATTGGATTTATTGCTGGTATTCTCGTATTCTATAGTGCAAGATTCTTCGAAAAGAGAAAAATTGATGATCCAATCTTTGCACTTTCTGTTCACGGTGTAGCAGGGGTTTGGGGCACATTATCAACAGGATTCTTCGCAACACCGGAGCTGGCTACTGTTGGTAAACCAGGCCTATTCTACGGCGGTGGTTTCGATCAATTAGGTGTACAATTCATGGGTGTAGCTGTTTCAGGAATTTATGCATTTGTTGTATCATTTGTTATCCTTGCTATTGCGAAGAAAGTGATGAACGGTTTACGTGTAACTGAAGAAGAAGAAGTGATGGGATTAGACATGAGTGAGCATGGAAGTTATGGTTATCCTGAATTATTTGCTTCCAAAGATCAAAATGTTGGTTCATAATCAGGATAAGTGGTCTAGAACACTCATTTTGACAAAACGTGAGGAAGTGTCTCTCATGAAAGGAAATTTCGATTCCTATGAATCAATTAAAAAATGGAAAGACGAACATGTCCACAATTATGAGTCTGAAACAAGAGTCTTGAATGAATTTCATGATGAGATGATGAGGAGTGCTAGTCAAATAGCACTCTTTCATCATGAAAGAACTTATGGAAAACCTCCATGTCCTTATTCTTGGTTTATAACTGGAAGTGGAGGTCGTTATGAACAAGGAATTATAAGTGATCAGGATCATGGTTTAATTTATGAGCAACATTCTAATCAGGCAAAGGAGTATTTTAATAAGCTTGGTGAAGAATTATCTAAAGGATTATTTCTCATCGGTTATCCATATTGTGAAGGAAAAGTTATGAGCTCAAATCCGTTGTGGTGTAAATCATTTCAGGATTGGAAAGATCAGCTTATTCATTGGATGGATGAAAGAAGTTGGGAGTCCATAAGATATTTGCAAATTTTTTATGATTCCCGAAGTTTGATAGGCAATGATGACCTTGTGAAAGAGTTGAAGAAAATCATCTTTGATTATCAACAAAAGGAACCAAAGCTTTTGAAGCGGCTTATGGATAATATACAGCATATTAAACAATCCGTAGGGCCACTGGGGCAAATTTATGTGGAGCAAAGCGGTCAATACAAAGGATCGATTGATTTAAAGAAAACAGCATTTTTACCTTATGTAAATGCTATAAGAGTATTGGCAATGAAAGAAGGTATTTTAAAAACTTCAACTTTAGACAGGTTAGAGTGTCTATCCGAAATTGGAAGATACAAAAATGATATGCTCTATTACAAACATAACTTTGAAAAATTACTCAAATACAGAGTAATGTTATTTAAAAGTGCTACTTCTTATGATGATGTCCATTACTTGAATATAAAAAAGATGTCAAAGGAAGAAAAACGTGACATGAAAAGTATTTTGAGGGATGGGAAAAAACTTCATTATTATGTAGAAGGGATTATTGACAAAGGGTGTTTATCATGACATTTGACCCGTTTTTTTTTATGAAAGGAAGGCTTGGTGGATCACAAGGGAAGCAATCTCATCAGCAAGTTGCATATATGAGACAATTGCAACGAGAAATGAAGGTTGAAGAAACGTTAAATATTCCGCTTACAGACCTTAATGTCATTGTTTTTGATATTGAAACAACAGGGTTTTATCCTGATCAAGGAGATCAAATAATTTCGATTGGTGCTGTTAAGGTAAAGGGGGATAAAATCAAAGAGAGTGAGACGTTTTATTCTTTGGTCCGCTCAGAAAAAAAGATTTCTGAAGAAATAAGTCAACTAACAGGATTAACAAATAAAGAGTTGGATCATGCTCCATTATTATCTGAGGTACTATTTGAATTTTTTCAATTTACTCAAGACTTCACGCTTGTCGCACATCATGCAAATCATGAGAAAATCTTCCTTCAGCATGCATCTTGGAAGTTATATCGTGCTCCGTTTAAACATCGTCTTGTTGATATGTCTTTTCTGTATCGAATTGCAGAACCTGATCAAAAGTTGGTCACTCTTGAAGAATGTTGTGAGCATAATGGTATTCCTATCCATGGAAGACATCACGCTCTATATGACGCAAAATTAACGGCTGAACTTTGGAGTATATACGTAAATAAACTTCGTCAAAAAGAATGTTATTCATTAAATGATCTTTATGAGAGATATACGATTGCTTGAATTATTAGAGGGATAGTCTTAGGTGGATCATAAAACCGGGGCTGTCTCTCTTTTTTTGTATTCCTAAAAAATAGGTAGATAATAATAGTAGTAAAATATTAAGAAGTTGTCATTAAATTCAGAAAATACATAATTGAGATTATTTTGTAGTCAAATTGAGTTCACCATAGTATGATTGACCTATAGGATTGTTAGTCTAATATAACGATGGAAATGAAAGTTTTAAAGTTACAAATGAAAAAGAGGAGAATGGCATCTTGAAAGATTTATTCGAACGTATAAAAAAATTTCAAAATAAATGGGATTCCAATTTAACAATAAGAAAAAAATTAATCATTGCTTTTGTATCTATATTACTGATACCGAGTTCTATGATAGGGCTAATTTCGTATAAATCGGCACAATCAGAGCTGGAAAAAAGCATGTTGCAAACCGCCCGGGAAAGTGTACAACTTATTAATTCTTCTTTAAATGCTCAACTTGAGCCTATAAAAGAGGATATCGAATATTTTGCTAAAACTGCAAAAACAGCTAACTCAAAAGTAGAAACTAATGATATTGAGAAAATCATGATGAAATTTAATCAGTATATCCAAACAAAGCCAAGTGCTCAGGCAATTTATATCGGCTTTAATACAGGTGATATGGTTGTTTCGCCTATGTCTGTCCAGCTACCAGATGACTATGATCCAAGAGATCGTCCTTGGTATACCCTAGCAATGGAAAATAAGGGGGAAGTTGTCATAACAGATCCATATATTGATGCCGACACGAATGAAATATCTGTGACGTTTGCAAAAGTTCTTAACGATGCTTCTGGTGTTATAGCGGTTGACATTGATATTAACTCTTTAAGTGAGTTGACTAGTGAGGTAAAGGTAGGGAGTGAAGGATATGTCACGATTATTGATAAGACTAAAAACTATATCATTCATCCAACAATGCAAGGCGAAAAGGTTAAAGGAAATTGGATAGATAAATTATTTGAAAGTGAAAAGGGGGTTTTCGCCTATCGAATAGATCGTAATGATATGCAAATGGATTTTACTACTAATAAGCTTACTGGATGGAAAATTGCTGGTACCCTTTATTCAAGTGAAACAACAGAGAGTGCGAATGAAATTCTGCAAGACACTTTAATTGTCATTATTATTTCCTTTGTAGTCGGCGGGATCATCATTTTTATGATTATACGATCAATTTTACAGCCGATTCGTAAGTTGGTTCACACATCTGAAAGTATATCGAATGGTGATTTAGGCGTAGCGGTTGATACAAACACAAATGATGAGATTGGCAAACTGTCTAAAAGCTTTAAAATAATGGTTGAAAACCTGCGTAGTATGATCACTAATTTACAGTCTGCTTCTGAACGAGTTAGTTCATCTTCTGAAGAACTAATTGCAAGTGCTGATCAAACAACGGCAGGGACAAAGCAAGTAACAGAAGTTATCCAAGAAGTTGCTGCAGGTGCGGAACAGCAAACTTTAAAAATCGAGGCAAATAATGCAGCGTTAGAAGAAGTTCTTCAAGGGGTTTTTCGCATTTCTTCAAGCTCTCAAAGTGTCTCGAATTTAGCGCGAGATACAATTAATGAAGCTGAAATCGGTGGGGAATATGTAAAGAATAGTTTAGAACAGATGAGATTTATTCATGCCTCTGTTACAGAATCTAACAAGGTCATTCAGTCACTTTCTATTCGTTCTCAAGAGATTGGAAAAATATTAGACGCAATATCAGATATTGCGAATCAAACAAATTTATTAGCACTTAATGCGGCTATTGAGGCTGCAAGAGCTGGAGAACATGGGAAAGGATTTGCAGTTGTTGCGGATGAGGTACGGAAATTGGCTGAACAATCTCAACAATCAGCCGGGCAAATCTCTGCACTTATCTCTTCTATACAAAATGATACGGACCAATCTGTTGAGGTTATGAATGAAGTATCCAAAAACGCTGAACAAGGACTTTCTATTTCAACAGAAACCTCAGAAAAGTTTGATTTAATAATGAATCGAATGAATAGGATGACTCCACAGATTGAAGAAGTATCAGCAGTTGTCCAGCAAATTTCTGCTGCTGTACAGGAAGTAAGTGCTTCAGCCAATGAACTAGTTGTTATCGCGAAAGAAAGTTCAGCCACTTCTGAAGAAGTAGCTGCGACAACAGAAGAGCAGCTTGCTTCCATGGAGGAAATTACGATGGCAGCTAAATCATTAACGGATATGGCTGAAGAACTTCAATCAATTATTGATCGCTATAATGTATAAATCTTCTAAACTAGCTAATTTCACAATTGTTGAATTAGCTAGTTTTTTTGTTTTAAAGGAATATGGGATAGGATCGTCATTTCGAAGGTTAACATAATTGATGTACCTTCGAAATAATAATTAATGTTGTTTTTGATTCTGATTATTTGGAAATAGAAAATAGGAGATAACACCAGAAAATAAAGCTCCTCCTAACGCTATTAAGGTTCTTATACCGATTGTAATATCCTCACCATAATTTTGATCAAGAATTCTAATCGCAAAAATAAAGACAATAATTGAAATAGGGATGACGATTTTTAACCTTTTCAATATGACACATCCTTCAGGAAAAAGTAATATGCTCAAAGTTTAACATAAAATTGGGAGGATCGTGATTTTAATAAGTAATTACAAGTGTTGTGATGAAGGGGAGTTAGAAGATATGTATTGTACATAGTAAACACTAATTAGAGGTCGAGATGGTTTAGTATGTTTTTTTGATTTCCGTCCTTTGGAGTAGGTCCGTTCATTCTATAGTTGTGTTTTTTAAAAGATTCAGATAAATATATGGAAAAATATTTCGATTCCCGATATATTTAAACGTATCACGTTATATGTATAGATAATGTGTTAAAAATGGAACATGTGAACGGGGAGGGTATATATGGAAACCTTTAAAAAGCTGAAAAGCTTTTATTGGCCATATAAAAAGTATTTTTTATGGTCATTGTTTTTTGTTTTATTTATTACCACCATTACTGTGGTCTATCCAATTGTTCTTCAATTAACAATTGATGAAATTGTTTTAAAAGGACAGTATGAATATATTCCATGGATTGTAAGTGGATTTTTAGCATTAATGGTTGTTAAAGGGGTATCTGCATTTTTTCATCAATATTTAGGAGATATGTTTGGAATTCAATCTGTTTACCGACTTCGGAATGCATTGTACGAGAAGCTCCAGAAGTTGCCTTTTATGTATTATGACAATGCAAAAACGGGTGACTTAATGTCCCGACTAACTGCTGATGTAGAAGGATTTCGTTTCTTTTTATCTTTCGGGTTTTCAGAACTAGTTCGTTTTATCCTTTTAGTGTGTGGGACATTAACGGTGATGTTTATTTATTCTGTACCATTAACTTTTGCAACGATTGCTGCATTACCGTTTTTAGCCTTGACAGTTTATCGTTTTGATAAAAGAGTTCATCCGGCCTTTCGGAATATTCGTAAATCGTTTGGGAAATTGAATACAAATGTTCAAGAGAATATTAGTGGGATTCAAACCGTAAAAGCACTTTCTCGTGAGGAATTTGAGATAGGGAAATTCAATCAAGCAAATGGGGATTATAAAGATAAATCTTTAACAACTTCATATGTTTGGGCGAAGTTTTTCCCGCTTATGGAGCTAATAGGGAATATTTGTGTTGTTGCCTTACTCGCATACGGAAGTATTTTAGTCATTCAAGGGAGTCTTCAACCGGGAGAACTTGTCGCATTTTTTAGCTTAGTTTGGTATTTAATGGGGCCAATTATGCACTTGGGATTTGTTATTAATCTATTCTCTCAATCAAAAGCTTCTGGAGAAAGATTGCTGGAAATTCTCGATGCCAATGAGACGATTAGAGATATGGATACATCCATTTCCGAGACAAAGATAAATGGCAATGTGGAGTTTCATCATGTTAGCCTTCGGTATAAGGATGAGGATGAGCTTGCCTTAAATGACATTTCATTTAACGCAACATCTGGAAAAACAATAGGATTAATTGGTGCAACCGGGTCTGGAAAAACGAGCTTAACTCAACTTATAACACGGTTTTATACTCCGTCAAGTGGGCAGATTGTTATCGATGGCAAAGATATTAGAGATTATTCTTTACATGCATTACGTTCAAATATTGGCGTAGTCTTACAAGAATCATTTTTATTTTCTTCAACAATAAAATCCAATATTTCATATGGCAGACCAGATGCTTCAATGGAGACCATTATTGATGCAGCAAAAAGAGCACAGGCACATGACTTTATTATGGAACTTCCTAATGGGTATGACACAATGCTTGGTGAGCGGGGGTTAGGTTTATCAGGTGGACAAAAACAAAGGATTGCGATTGCTAGGGCTATTTGTTTGAATCCAAGTATTTTAATTTTAGATGATTCCACGAGTGCGGTTGATATGACTACAGAATTTAATATTCAAAAAGCGTTAAAAGAAGTCATGAAAGGTAGAACAACCTTCATTATTGCACATCGAATTTCTTCTTTAAAACATGCTGATGAAATTCTTGTTCTTGAAAACGGTTTAATTACAGAAAGAGGAAAGCATGAGGATTTGATAAGAAATGATGGCTATTACAAACGAATTTATGATATTCAATATAAGGACCAAAAGGCTGTTTTACAGTCAACGGCAGGGTAGGTGAAAGAATGGATCATAAGCAAAAAAAAGAAAAAATTATGGAAAGGTTTCACTATTCCACAGACACAATTATTGATAAACCATTTAACTGGAAGCAAATGTGGAGACTTTTCAGCTATTTAAAGCCGTACTCAAAAAACTTGCTTCCAGCAGCATTTGTTGCGGTATTCATTTCAGCACTTGTCAGGTTAGTTGCTCCAATCTTAATTGGAAAATATACACTTGACTATGCTATTGCTAATAAAGATATAAATCTATTAACAGTATTAGTTGTTACAATTGCAGGGTTGTATATCTTGTCTTATATTGCAAATAAATTCCGCATTAAATGGATGAATATGTTGGGTCAGAATGTAATATATGATATACGGAAGCATTTATTTACACATGTTCAAACCTTGTCACACCGATTTTTTGATCAACGTTCGGCAGGTTCGATTCTTGTGCGAATTATGAATGATATTAATTCACTTCAGGAATTGTTTACTAGTGGTGTTATTAATCTATTGATGGATTTTATCCTTTTAATTGGTGTAGTTGCCTTATTGTTTACGTTAAGTCCACAACTAACGTTAGCCATCTTAATTATTGTTCCATTAATGTTTTTTATTTCTACAAGCTTACGAAAAAAAATACGCCGTTCTTGGCAAACAGTTAGATTAAAACAATCAAAATTAAATTCTCATTTAAATGAGTCCATTCAGGGAATCCGTGTAACACAATCATTTACACAAGAAAAAGAGAATATAGAATTCTTTGATGGTGTGAATAGTGAAAACTTCCGTGCTTGGCAAAATGCAACAAAAAGAAATGCAATGTTTACGCCGATGGTTGAAATGACGAATGCAATTGGAACAGCAATTTTAATTGCATACGGTGCTAGTCTAATAGCAAATGAATCAATTACGATCGGAATCTTCGTTTCGTTTGCCTTTTATTTAGGCATGTTTTGGGAACCTATCTCACGTTTAGGGCAGGTATATAATCAGTTACTGATGGGGATGGCTTCATCTGAACGGATTTTTGAATTTCTGGATGAAAAACCGATTGTGGCTGAATCTCATAGTCCGATTTCTCTAACAAATATGGATGGGAAAATAACGTTTGAATCTGTAGAATTTGCCTATGATTCCTCTCGAAAGGCATTACATGATGTCTCTCTCTCCATTGATGCTGGGCAAACAGTAGCCCTTGTAGGACATACAGGATCAGGTAAAACGACGATAGCGAACTTAATTAGTCGTTTTTATGATGCAACAGCTGGAAAGGTAAAAATTGATGACATTCATATAAAAGATTTATCGATTCAGGAACTCAGGTCACAAATAAGTGTTGTTCTTCAAGATACTTTTATATTCTCAGGAACGATTATTGATAATATCCGCTTTGGTCGTCCTGAGGCTTCTGATGAAGATGTTATTGAAGCAGCTAAAGCAGTAGGTGCAGATGGTTTTATTGAAAATTTGTCAAATGGTTATTTTACTGAGGTAGAAGAAAGAGGCAACATTTTATCAGTAGGTGAAAGACAATTAATTTCTTTTGCAAGAGCACTGCTTGCAGATCCGCGCATCATCATCCTTGATGAGGCAACGGCTAGTATTGATACAGAAACAGAAGTGAAAATTCAACATGCATTGAGAACACTTTTAAAAGGAAGAACTGCAATTATGATAGCGCATCGACTTTCAACCATTCGAGAAGCTGATAATATCATTGTCCTTGATCATGGTCATATTATGGAACAGGGAAGCCATCAACAATTGATGGAGAAAAAAGGTATTTACTATGGATTAGTGAAAGCACAATTTAATATGTTAGAAGTAGGATAAAAAGTGTCAACCTGACGCTTTTTTTCTTGCAATGGAAAGAGTTTTATTCGTTTAACGGTGATAAAGCTTAAGTAATCTAGCTTCAATGCTATAGTCCATAAATTTGAACATTATGTAAAATATATATCTACCTATTTACAATACTTAAAATTAGAGATATTATTTTTGTGGAAGTAAAACTATTTTTAAATCCACTAATTATTGGAGGCACAACAGGAAAATGTGGGTCATAACCTTGTATGATGAAGAGAGTATTAAAATGTATGAGTTTGATAATGAAGAAGAAGCAAAACAATCTTTGAAGAAGATGAAAGGTCAAACCATTCTCTCACATGTTGTCTATTTTAATGATCAAATTTTAGAAGCTGTTCATCCATAAAATGATGATACCGGCACCCTTTACTAAAAAGGGTGCCGGTTTTTTGTTTGTGAAAATTAGTTTTTAGATAAACATGTAGAAAACAGTTACAATTTATAAAAGTTGTACTAAAATGGAAATAGGATATTTAAAACGCTTACAATGGAAGTTTATTAGTGAGTTGTATCATTTTTAAATTATCCCCATTTAAAAGTAAAAGATATGGAGGTCAGAGATGTCACAATTAAGTAATGCTAGCACAAATATTATTATTCGATTGCACTTTCAAAAAAACTTAATTACCTTTAGTGAAATTGCAAAAGTAATAGGTGAAGTTGGTGGAGATATAATAGGGATTGATGTGATCTCTACAAGCAAAACACAGACAGTACGAGATATTACGATAACAGTAAAAAATCAGAAGCATGGTCAAAATGTAATGGATGTCCTGGGGTTACTAAAAGGTGTAAAAGTCATCTCGGTCTCCGATCGTACATTTCTCTTGCACCTTGGAGGGAAGATTGAAGTTACACCAAAAAATCCTATTAAAAACCGCGATGATTTATCAAGAGTTTACACTCCAGGTGTTGCACAGGTTTGTCGTGCGATTGAAGATGAACCACAAAAAGCTCACTCATTAACAATTAAGCGAAATACCGTTGCGGTTGTTTCAGATGGTACAGCCGTTTTAGGCCTAGGTGATATTGGTCCATTAGCAGCGATGCCGGTAATGGAAGGGAAAGCAATGTTGTTTAAGCAAATGGCAGATGTTGACGCATTTCCAATATGTCTTGACACGAAAGATCCTGATGAGATTATTAAAATTGTTAAAGCAATTGCACCTGCATTTGGTGGTATAAATTTGGAGGATATTTCTTCACCAAGGTGCTTTGAAATTGAGGAAACACTTAAATCTGAATTAAATATTCCTGTTTTTCACGATGATCAGCATGGTACAGCTGTTGTATTGTTAGCAGGGCTTTATAATGCATTGAAGTTGACAGGAAAGAATATAGAAGAAATTAAAGTTGTTCTTAATGGAGTGGGAGCTGCTGGGACAGCTTGTGCCAAAATGTTGCTAGCAGCAGGTGTCCGTCAAATTATTGGAGTTGATCGCATAGGTGCCCTCAACAAAAATGAATCCTATGAAAATCAAAATTGGACAGCCTTTTCTCAGATGACTAATCCGGATAACTTAAAGGGTTCGCTTACAGATGTCATTAAAGGCGCTGATGTTTTTATTGGAGTATCTGCACCGGGAGTTTTAACAGTAGAGCACCTTCAATCAATGGCAAAGGATCCTATTGTATTTGCATTAGCGAATCCGGATCCAGAAATTGATCCGGAAATTGCAGAACCGTATGTAAAAGTATTGGCCACCGGACGTTCCGATTATCCAAATCAGATTAATAATGTTTTATGTTTTCCAGGTATTTTTAGAGGTGCATTAGATTGTCGGGCTTCAGAAATCAATGAACAGATGAAGATTGCTACAGCAAAAGCAATCGCTGATGTTGTTTCAGATGATGAATTAAGTGAAACATATATTGTTCCAAGTGTTTTTAATCAAAAGGTTGTTGAGAAAGTTAGAAAAGCAGTTGTCAAAGCTGCTCATGAATCAGGTGTCGCAAGAAAAGATTTGTATAAAGAAGAAAATAGTTTCCAAGAAAATTGATGCGTTAATACTCTTAGGTACATTTTCTATATAATCTTCATGATGGCATATTTGAAGGTTATATAGATCATGTTACTTAAGAGTTTTTTTATACAATCAGTAAGTGTAAGATTTTTATTGATTGATAATATAATAAACTCTAAGGATATCTCCAATAAAACTAGGTGATGAGTTTAGTTTTTCTAATGGAAAATTAGTATTTAAGAAATTTTTTACAAATAAACACCTTTTTTATGAAACTATTTCCAATCACCCTCGTATAAGTATATGAAAATATATTTTGGAGGGAAAAAAGATGGAACAAGAAACGATACAAACAAAGAAACCATCATTATTTGGAATGATTTTTCAACCTGGGGAACAGTTTGAAAGAATGCGTGAAAAACCGACAATTTGGCTTCCTTTAATTATTCTTTCTATTTTAGGTGCACTTGTGGGTGTTTTAGCCGCTTTAAATGTTGATTACGCAACAATGCCAGGCATGGAAGGAATGCCGGATGATCAGATAGAAATTTCAAAAATGTTTGGGATTATTTTCGGTGGCATTGGAGCATTGTTTGGTACTCCGATTGGATTTTTAATTTTTGGCGGTATATTATTTGGGATCACAAAGATCGCTAAATCAACAGTTACGTTTAAACAAGTGTTATCATTAATCCTTTTTACAAGCTTTATTTCTACTATTGGGCAAATATTAAACCAAGTTATTATTTATGTTATTGGTTCAGATCCATATATCATGTTAACAAGTATTAACAGTTTTGTAGGTGCTGAAGGAGCAATTGGAGGTATTCTCGGTACTATCGAGGTATTCCAAATATGGTATTATATTTTACTTGGATTCGGTTTAGTGAAAGTAGCGCAACTTTCTAAACCGGCAGCATATACAATTACAATTATCTTCTTTGTATTAGGTCTTATCTTTGCTGCAGCCTCTAGAGCTTTAGAAGGGCTGGCACAATTTTAATGAAGAAAAAAGTTTGGATATCAATTGCTGTAGTGTCTTTGATCATACTATTAGTTGGAGTAAACATCTACAGGGCATCAAATCAGGAAGTCCTTTCAGTGGAGACGGAGACTGTAAAGAAGCGAGAATTGACCGGGAGTGTTATGGTTCCCGGTACACTTTCTTTAAGTCAAGAGAACTTTGTATATTATGTGCCTGAAAATGGTAAGGTAGCCGAGGTCCTTGTAAAAGAAGGAGATAAGGTAGCCGAGGATACCCCATTAATAAAATATGAAAATGAACAGTTACAATTAGAAAAAGAACAAAATGCTCTTTCCCTTGAATCCTCCTACTTACAAATTAATCGAATTAAAGATCAAATTGATGATTTAGATGATAAAGAAAAGGATTTAAAGGAACAAGTAGGAGAAAAGGAAGCTGAAAAGCAAATAGAAGCTGAACGAGATCAGCTTAAGACGGATTTAAAAGTCGCAGATCTTGATGCAAGGCAGATTCTACTTCAAAAGGAAACGATTGAAAATAATCTTGAAGATCTTGTTGTCAAAAGTGAGAGTGCTGGAACAGTGCTTACTATTAATGAAGAAGCGATAAAAGGGATTTCACAAGCCCCTATTTTACATATAGGTAATTCGGAAGAATTAATTGTTAAAGGGACAATATCGGAATACGATTCCTTGAAAATAAATGAAGGGCAAGCCGTTACTTTGCGTTCAGATGTTCTTGCTGACAAGGAATGGAAGGGAAAAGTAGCAAAAGTTAGCTATTTACCTGTACAAAGTGAAACAGCGATATCAGGTGAAGAAACGGCTGTTCAATATTCAATTGAAGTTTCTATCGATGATAAAAATATTGAGGCAAAGCCTGGATTTAAGCTAATTATGGATATTGAAACAGAGAAACGATCTGCAGTAGCTGTGCCTTTAGAGGCTGTAAAACAGGATGGCGAAAACTACTATGTATACACCGTTGTAGAAGGAAAAGCCGTTCATAATGAGGTCGAAATTGGAACAACCAGTAATGAGTATATGGAAATCAAATCAGGTCTTAAATCAGGATCAAAAGTCATTATTAATCCTTCAGAAGAAGTCCGGGATAACTTGGAAGTGAACGAAAAATGATTGAGCTAACGTCAATTACAAAAAGCTATAAAGTAGGTCAAGATACGTTAGAGGTGTTAAAAAATATCAATCTTACGATTCATAATGGAGAGTTTGTTGCCATTATGGGTCCATCGGGTTCCGGAAAATCAACTTTAATGAACGTAATAGGTTGTCTAGATAATCCCACTTCAGGAACCTACCTTTTAGATGAAGAGGACATCTCAACATACAAGGATGAAATGCTTGCAAAAGTAAGAAACCTCTCGATCGGATTTGTTTTTCAACAATTTCAATTATTACCCAGGTTATCTGCCTTGAAAAATGTGGAACTTCCAATGGTTTATGCCGGGTACAAGAAGAAAGAGCGGGAGGAACGAGCAAAACAAGCTCTTGAAAAGGTAGGTTTAGGTGATAGAATAAATCACCTGCCAAATGAATTATCTGGAGGACAAAAACAACGGGTTGCTATAGCTAGGTCAATTGTGAATGAACCGAAAATTATCTTAGCTGATGAACCTACTGGTGCTCTGGATAGCAAAACAAGTATTTCCATTATGGAGCAATTTACACAATTGAACAAAGAAGGTACCACTGTCATCCTTGTTACCCATGAACAAGAGGTTGCAGATTACGCAAACCGAATTATTACAGTTAGAGATGGAATTATTCTCTCTGATGAAGAGCGGGGGAGAGTATAGATGAGTTTAATGGAAAATATTAAAATGGCATTAAGCTCAGTTCTCGCTCACAAATTACGTTCCATTTTAACTATGCTAGGGATCATTATTGGTGTTGCGTCAGTCATTCTTGTTGTGGCAATAGGACAGGGGGGCGAACAATTATTAAAAACTTCGATAACAGGACCGGGAAATACTATAGAAGTATATTATGAACCGAGTGAAGAAGAATTGTTATCAAACCCAAATGCCTATATGAATGCAGCATTCACCCAAGCTGATGTAAATGCATTAAGTGAGATTCCTGAAGTGAAAAAAGTCGTTGCATCATCAACCGAATACTTCCAAACAAGTTTCCGTGAAGAAACAGCTGATACAAGTGTTTATGGTGTAAACCAAGCATATATGGAAGTGAATAATTTAAATGTTCAATCTGGCAGAAACCTATTAGAAAGTGAATATATAGGAGGAACCAGAGTAGGTGTTATTAGCCATGAGCTAAGCACAGAAATTTTCGACGATAAGTCTGCAATAGGTGAAGTAATTTGGGTTAAAGGTCAGCCAATTGAAATTGTTGGAGTATTGGAAAAACCGAGTGGGTTATTTGCCTTTGGAGCTATGGAAGTATATATTCCTTGGAATACTTTTCGTAATTCTTTTGGTAAAAATGAATATAACCAGGTGACATTACAAGCCAAGAATGCAGATGTGATGAAAGAAGTTGGCGAGAAGGCAACAACTCTATTAAATACCTCCCATAATACAGAAGAGTCATACAAAGTGTTTAATATGGAAGAAATGGCAGAAGGAATAGGACAAATTACAACGATAATGACGTTAATCATTGGCTCAATTGCCGGAATATCCCTTGTAGTTGGAGGGATCGGTGTTATGAATATTATGCTTGTTTCTGTAACAGAAAGAACGAAGGAAATTGGTATAAGAAAAGCTCTGGGTGCCACTAAGCGGCAAATTCTAACCCAATTCCTAATTGAATCTGTTACCCTCACTCTAATAGGAGGGATTATAGGTATAATTTTAGGTGCTGTGGCAGCGAATATCGTATCCATTTTTGCTGGATGGCCACCATTGATTTCGTGGGAAGTTGTTGTCGGTGGACTACTTTTCTCCATGATTATAGGAATTGTGTTTGGCATGCTCCCTGCAAATAAAGCAGCCCGATTAAGTCCAATAGAATCTTTACGATATGAATAAATATGAATGAATATGAATGAATTAAGGGAACCTCACAATCAGATTATTTCTGTGTGAGGTTTTTTGTTATACATTCGAAGGAATAAATACAGGTTTAGATAGTGATAATCGTATTAAAATTCTAAACTATGATTGTTTGTGATTGATAAAATACTATATAGATATAAAAAATGATAGTTTTTGATATTTTACGATTGATTTTGACTGAAAGTGAAAGTATAATAAGATGTAAGCAAGCGGTGAATTCGCTTACAAAAATTAGTTGCAATGAAAAGTTACAAAATACTTGTAATGGATAATAGGGGAAAAACTTTATCCATATATAAAAAATAAAGCAATAAAGGTAGTGAATTCATGATTTATACTGTTACGCTAAATCCTTCGGTGGATTACATTGTTAAACTAGAACAATTCGAAATAGGCTCTTTGAACAGAATGACAGATGATTCTAAGTTTCCTGGAGGAAAGGGAATTAATGTATCAAGAGTTATGAAGCGACTAGGAGTAGAATCTAAGGCAATAGGTTTTTTAGGTGGCTTTACGGGTGTCTTTATTGAAGATTTTTTAACTGCTGAGAATATTAATCATCAATTTATAAAAGTATCTGGTGATACACGAATTAACATTAAATTAAAAACCGATGTTGAAACAGAAATCAATGGTTTAGGTCCAAGTGTCTCAGAAGATCAATTAAATCTGTTTTTACAGCAATTTGAAAGAATGGATCGTCAAGATATCGTTTTATTAGCAGGAAGTATCCCTGGAACATTACCATCCTCCATCTATAAGAGAATTATGGATATTTGTAAAGAAAAAGAGATAAAAGTGGTTGCAGATGTTTCAGGAAATGCATTGAAAGAAGTTGTATCCGGAAAACCTTACTTAATTAAACCTAACCATCATGAATTGGGCGAATTATTCGGTACAAAAATTGAATCGGTGGAAGAAGCACATGAATATGCGAAGAAGCTAGTTTCACAAGGAGTTCAACATGTTATTGTGTCATTAGCTGAAAAGGGCGCATTGCTTGTAACTGAAAAAAATAGTTTTGTTGCGAATGTTCCAAAGGGAAAAGTGTTGAATTCAGTTGGTGCAGGTGATTCTGTAGTTGGAGGATTTATTAGTGCGTATTCAACAAATCATCCAATTGAAGAAGCTTTTAAGATTGGAGTCGCTTCAGGAAGTGCAACAGCTTTTTCAATTGAGTTATGTACAAAAGAGGAAATGGAAGAATTATTGCCTCAAATTGAAGTGAAGAAGGTATAGAGGGGGAAGAAAGATGAGAATAACAGAGATATTAACAAAGGATACAATTATATTAAATATCCAATCATCATCTAAAGGCGATGTTGTAACAGAATTAGTGGAAGTATTAAACCGTGCCGGCAAGCTATCTGATAAGGTTGCTTACGAACAGGCGGTTTTAGAACGTGAAAAGCAAAGTACAACTGGAATTGGTGATGGGATTGCAATTCCACATGCTAAAACAGCAGCTGTTAAAGAACCGTCTATTGTATTTGGACGATCAATTGAAGGGGTAGATTATGAGTCATTAGATGGTCAGCCCAGCTATTTATTTTTTATGATAGCAGCTCCGGATGGTGCGAACAATACTCATTTAGAAGCATTATCGAAACTATCCAGTATTTTAATGAAACAGGAAGTAAGAGATCAATTAATGGCTGCAAAAACAATTGAAAATGTGTTGGCTACTATCGATAAATACGATGTTCAAGATGAGGATGGAGAGGTAGAAGGCACCAATAAAGGGAAAATCCTTGCAGTTACTGCTTGTCCAACAGGAATTGCCCATACGTATATGGCAGCAGACGCGTTAAAAGAAAAAGCAAAAGAGATGAATCTTTCTTTTAAGGTTGAAACTAATGGCTCTGGTGGAGCAAAAAATGTGTTAACAGCATCAGAAATTGAAGAAGCTACTGCCATTATTGTTGCGGCAGATAAGCAAGTTGAAATGGAACGTTTTAAAGGAAAGCATGTTATTATTGTTCCTGTAGCAGACGGAATTCGTAAAACAAAGGAACTTCTTGATCGAGCTGTTAAACAAGATGCTCCTATATATAAAGGAACGGGTGACGGGCGAAAAGAAGAGGGCAGCAGTGAAAGAACCGGTTTTTATAAACATCTAATGAATGGTGTTTCAAACATGCTTCCATTTGTTGTTGGAGGAGGTATTCTCATTGCACTATCTTTCTTATTTGGTATTCATGCTTCAGATCCCAATGATCCTTCACATAATGTTTTAGCAGAAGCGTTAAGTACGATTGGTGGCGGAAATGCTTTTGGTTTAATGATACCAGTATTAGCCGGATTTATCGCATTAAGTATTGCTGATCGCCCTGGCTTAGCACCCGGTATGGTTGGTGGGTTTATGGCAGCACAAGGTGGGGCTGGTTTCTTAGGAGGTTTAATTGCCGGTTTCTTAGCGGGTTATATTGTTGTTCTTTTGAAGAAACTACTTTCAGGTTTACCAGCATCATTAGAAGGAATTAAACCTGTTCTTTTATATCCAGTTTTAAGTATCTTATCTGTTGGAATGATCATGTTCTTCGTGGTAAACAAACCAGTAAGCGCATTAAATGCTGGTATTAGTGATTTCTTAGGTGGATTAGGAACTGGTAACTTAGTATTACTCGGATTATTGCTGGGTGGAATGATGGCGATTGATATGGGTGGTCCTGTCAATAAAGCTGCTTTTACTTTTGGTATTGCGATGATTGATTCAGGAAATTTTGCTCCACATGCAGCAGTAATGGCTGGAGGAATGGTTCCACCGTTGGGAATCGCTTTAGCAACAACTTTATTTAAGAACAAATTTACAAAACGTGAACGTCAATCAGGTATTACATGTTATATAATGGGTGCATCCTTTATTACAGAAGGAGCAATACCGTTTGCGGCGGCCGATCCAGGTCGTGTCATTCCTTCAATTGTAACAGGCTCAGCTGTTGCTGGTGCATTAGCGATGTTTTTCGGAAATGGATTACGTGCTCCTCATGGTGGCGCATTTGTTATTCCATTGGTAGAGGGAAATCCATTTTTATATCTTCTTGCAATTGTCATTGGTGCAGTTATAACAGCTATTATGCTTGGAATTTTAAAAAAACCAGTTAAGGAATAATAATAAGTAAGCTGATTTGTCTCGGATAAACTCGAAACAAATCAGCTTTTTTGATTAGGAATGCGTAAAATAGGGTACATTCTAGTAATGGTCAAACTAAAGAAAATGGAAAGGTGGAATATATTCATGTCAGAAACATTGTTTACATCAACTGCAAAAGCTGTTGGTGGTAGAGATGGAAGAGTAGAGTCTTCTGATGGGAAAATTAACTTGAAATTAGCTATGCCTGGTTCACCTCAGGCTAAAGAAAATCCTGATGCTACAAACCCAGAACAATTATTTGCAGCAGGATATTCTGCATGTTTCGATGGTGCACTCCAATTAATGGCGAAAAAAGAAAAAGTTCATTTCGAATCTGAAGTAACAGCAAATGTATCTTTATTGAAAGATGATACAGATGATGGTTTTAAAATAGGGGTAACCTTGCAAGTAAAAGGGACAGGCATTGAAAAAGAAAAGCTAAAGGAGCTAGTTGATAAAGCTCATGAATTCTGCCCTTATTCAAAAGCAACACGAGGTAATATTGATGTAGAGCTGGAGGTTGTTGACTAATCAAATATAAACATTTCAAATATAAACATTTAGTAGCAGGTCCTAGTTATACTGGTAGGGCTTGCTTTTTTATGTTTATATACTCTTTTTGGAAGTATCATTCAATAAAAGATAAAGGATTTTTAAATATTTAACAAATAGGCATATAAAGAGTTATAATATAGAAGAGGATTGAATTTAGGAGGACTTTTCATGTCACAAACAGAAACTGAAACAACAAAATCTAAAATATGGGAATGGACTAAGGCCATCGTTTTAGCTGTGGGGCTTGCAATGATTATTCGTTTCTTTCTATTTGAGCCGTATCTTGTAGAAGGTTCATCAATGGACCCTACATTACATGATGGTGATCGTCTATTTGTAAATAAAACTTTAAAATTTATCGGTGAAATTAATAAGGGTGATATTGTTATTATTGATGGTGAAGAAGAAAATATTCGGTATGTAAAGCGAATAATCGGATTGCCAGGTGATAAGGTTAGTGCTGAAGAAGGACAAGTATATGTGAATGATCAGCTTATAGAGGAACCTTATTTAACAGAAAATCGTGAAGAAGCTGAGCAGCTAGGCATGATGCTAACAGGAGATTTTGAAGAGGTTGAAGTACCTGAAGGAAGTTATTTTGTGATGGGCGATAATCGTTTAAATAGCATGGATAGTCGGAACGGATTGGGTCTTATTGAATCAAGCAGGATACTTGGTAAGTCTGAATTCATTTTTTATCCATTTGATCATTTTCAAAAAACAGAGTAAAACAAAGAGTCGATACTTTAGGTGTCGGCTTTTTAATTTATTCACATTTTTGTAACATTGAATCTTTTCATACGTCTACTTCTAAGAGATAAAAACCTATTAGGGGAAGTGTTGTGAAATGAAAAATTGGATGGTTATCATATGTTCATTTTTACTAGCAATTGTCATTGGCGGATGCAGCAATATTTCTAGGGAAGAAAGTCAAGCAGATCAAGCTAATTATGCATCTGAAGGGGGTACTGTAGAAGAAAAGACAGTTGAAACAGAAAACAAGGCAGAGATAACGTCAGATCCTACTGAACAAAAGGACACGGAAACTAATTCTCAGGTAACAAATATGAGTGATCGAATGGTCATTTATACTGCAAACCTTTCCATTCAAGTTAACAGCTATACCGATGCTATATCCTCTATCCAACACGAACTTCAAACATATAACGGTTATATCGTAAATACAAATTCTTATTCAGTAGAAAATGAATTAATGGAAGGGACAATTACGGTAAGAATTCCTCAAGAAAACTTCCAAAAATTTTTAAAGACTGTTGAAAGTGAAAGTACAAAAGTAATAGATGAATCCATAAATGGTCAAGATGTGACAGAAGAATATGTGGATTTGGAATCAAGGCTTAAATCAAAAGAAGTAGTTGAAAAGCGTTTACTTGAATTTATGGAGAAAGCCGAAAAGACAGAGGACCTATTAAAAATATCAAATGATTTAGCTGCTGTTCAGGAAGAAATAGAACAAATAAAAGGTAGAATGAATTATTTAGATAATCAGGTAAGTTTAGCAACCATAACAATTCATATACAAGAGAGTAAGGTCAATGTTCCCGAGCTTGAAAACAATGACTTAAATACCTGGGATGAAACGAAAAAGCAATTTATGGAAACTCTAAATTTCGTCATAAGAGCCATATCTTCAGTTATTGTATTTATTGTAGGCAGTATACCTGTATTCATTGTATTAGGTGGCATTCTCATTGGCATTTGGTTCATTTTAAAAAGAAAGCGAAGACAGCAAGAAGAACCACCTGAAAATAAAGGAGAATAGGTTATCATTAAGTTGCTAAAATCGTTAAAATAAGCATTGTAATAAATATACTTCCACTTAATAAAGCGACACTTACTAAAATTGAAAGTTTTTTATTTTCAATTTGGTAATGTGGGAGTAGCCGTTTCAATAACAATGTGATAATTATGTAAATAAAGATTACACCAATAATAAAGGTACTTCCATTTGATTGAAAGCCAAGAAATGCAAAATAAATCCCGGAAAAAAGAATAAGTAAACAATATTCAATAAGTGTATGTAATTTCATGTTGTAGCTCCTCATATGATTAAGATAATCTATTTTAACATAGTTTGTTTCTTTGTTTAAGTAAATCGTATCTTTTGAGAATAACGGTCAATTTGGGCAGAAAGGATTGTAGAGACGGATATCGAATATATAGTTAAATAAAAGTTATGGGGGAAGCGATGAGTTATTTACCAGATCACTTTGTCAGGACTATTAAGTCAATTCATCAGCAAAAAGGAGATAAATGGCTAGAAGATTTTGATAATTTAAAGCGTTACTGTGAATTTAAATGGGATTGTGACATTCTCCAACCATATGAATTATCTTATAATTTTGTTGCTCCTGCAGTAAAAAAAGATGGGAGTTTTATTGTTGTAAAATTCGTTGTGCCCTATGGAAAAGAATTTTTACAAGAGGTTGAAGCGTTAACATATTTACAGAGTAGCACGATAGTTAGATTACTAGATGTAGAGGTTGAAAAAGGGATAATGGTTTTGGAACATATTTCGCCAGGAGAAAAGCTATATACCGTTAACGATGATGATGATGCAACATTCATTATGGCAGATGTTATGAAAAATTTGTGGACTGATGCTCCTCCAAAAAGTTCAATATTAACTATTTTTGAAAGAGAAGAAGAGTTTAAAAAGATTCGTTTCCTTCATAAGGATGGAATAGGACCGATTACAGCTGATATGTTAATTGAAGCAGAAAAAATTTTCTCAGAACTTACAAGTTCAATTGAGAAGTTATTTTTGCTACATGGTGACCTTCATCATCATAATGTTTTATTCTCAAATTATCATAAATGGATTGCTATCGATCCTAAAGGCCTTATTGGAGAAAGAGAATATGATGTTATTCAATTTCTCTTGAATAAAGTACCTTCAGAGAATTATTTAGAGGTTTTGGAAAGGCGGATTGACATACTAGTAGACCAATTACTTTTAAAAAAATATCGAATCATATTATGGGGCTTTTGCCATTCTATCCTAAGTTTATATTGGGATATCGAGGACTTTGGTAAAGTAAATGAACATACATGGAGCATCGTTAAATCATTTGAATATTTAATGAACAACAGTAAACGGTGCTAATTCACAGATTAATCATTTTATTGAATAGCTTCAAAACCCCGTCAATTACTAATAAACTAAATATATATCTAAATTGTCCTAAAATCTTTTATGATGTTAATTTATGTAAAACTAAGTTAAAATTAGTAAGGTAAAACATTCATAAAAGGAGATTGATGATGAGTCAAAATTTTATAAACATTGAAGAAGGAAAAAATACTCATAAACGCTATATTAGTTCACTTCTTGTTATATTAGCTTTTATGGTTATTTTAGGTACTCTGGCATACATAGTTGCTTTAATTATTGGTGAAGTCATAAACCCTGGTCTTCTTGATATCGAAACAGGTTTAGTAACAGATCCGCTTGTAGACCTTTATTTATTGCATCTTCAGAGTATCTTATTGGTTATTGGGATATTTATTGCTGTTAAATGTATATTAAAAAGAAGATTTATTTCGATTATTACTCCAGCCGATAAGCTTAATTGGGGGAAAATTGGGTATGGCTTTCTGGTTTTCCTTGTCATTCTGGGTGTTTTTTCTTTTATTGATTATATAATTTTCCCAAATGATTATCACTTAAATGACTTTGATATGTCGAGGTTTCTATGGTTATTAGTAGCTGTTATTTTCCTTGTACCTATTCAAACAACTTCCGAGGAATTATTGTTTAGGGGATTTTTACTACAATGGGGAGGGAAATTTACTCAAAATCCAATAATATTAACTATTATTGTTGGGGGAATCTTTGGAAGTCTTCACTTCTTTAATCCCGAGATGGAATATGGAGCATTTTGGGTTGCGTTAGATTACCTTTCTATGGGCTTTATATGGACCTATATTTCGATCAAAACAAATAGTTCTGAATTTTCAATTGGTGCTCATGCAGCAAATAATATGTTTCTCTGTCTATTTTTAACAATGGAGGACACTGTATATGGTGATATTCCTTCCTTGTTTGTCACGACAAATGTAAACGCCATGATATCAACTTTAACAACAATCGTGACCGGGATTATATTCTCTATTATTGTTTTTAGAAAAAATAAAAAAGCTACATTCTAAAAAAGCGTGCAAACAATGCATGCTTTTTTAAATAAAGCTGTTATTCCGACCTTCCAGGATATGTTTGATTAAGGTCAAATGAATCGTGGCCCATGCCTTTTCTCTAAAGTGTAAGATTACGCTAAGGATTAAAATGGACAGATAAACTGTAATAAAAATGAAAAACGGCATACTTCCGTTTTTAAATAAAAATTCTTGAAGTTGTTTGGAGAATAGAAACAGCAGCCAAGGTCCTGCCGAAACAAAGACAGGTATCATTCCCATTCCGTTTTTTTCTTTTAACATTCGGTAATAGATTTTCTCCAACGTTGCGGTATCGATTTTTTTATAAAAAGATTTCATTGCAGATATTTCTCTTAATTCATTTAATTCATGTAAGGGTTCACCGTTTTCTGATATCCTTTTAAATTTCAAGTATAATTTATGTGCATCCCCACGTGTTGAAAACATTAATGTAAACCTCCATTCTATACCCTAAAATCGTTTACAAATTTAAGATGAAATATACTTGAAAAGAGGAATAGAATAAAAGGAAGGATAAGAATTAGGTTTATTTTTAAATATGTGGTATCCTTGAGGTACCATTTTAATACTTGTAGCAAGACGTCGACCACTCATTTTTGAGTGGCCAGGCTGTCGAGAAACCTCGGCAGCCTATTATTTTCATCTGAATACTTTAACTTTTCACCGCGTTAATTTGGTATAATATAGATAACTAATTGGGAGGGTGATATTTATGTTCAATACA
>NZ_JAIVLH010000023.1 GCF_020524345.1 Metabacillus niabensis | reverse complement strand
TAGGTGTGTGAGAAGCTTTTTCTTTGGTTATCTTAGGAAATTTATTAATCTTTATAAGAACATTTTAAGAAAATAAAAAAGCTTGTAGAGAAAAACACCCACTTTCTCTACAAGCTGAGGACCTGATTTCTCAGGTCCTTTTTTGTGCTTTAATGTTTAAGATGTTTTTTTCTCGTCTTCTTGTATTGCGATTAGTGATTTTCGATTAATCCAGTAATGGAAACTGTCTTTTGGGAAAACACCTCTTCTTTTTGAGTTATTCATTTGGATAACAATACTTTTATCAGAGATTTCCACTATTTTCAGCTTATCGGAATTACTGATATTCGGTAGGAAGTTTCCGCTTAGTTTAAATTCCATATTATGATGTAAGTCCATGACAATATCTCCTTTTACATTAAATCAAAACTATTTATAATGTTTCCCTTAACTAGAAAAATTATCCGGTACAGTAATTTCATGTGGGAAAAGGGAAATCGCAAGAAGGAATATAATCATGACAATTGAATAATTTGTTTCTTTACCAATCTGCGTTACAATATAATTCAACATGATGAAAAAGGAGGAGATATGTTCATGAAAGAAACACTTCAATTAATAAAGAAATTAGTGGAAATTCCAAGTCCTTCAGGAAATACTGAAAAAGTAATTTCATTTGTGGAATCGTATCTTAGAGATTTACAGGTGAAAATGAAAAGAAATCATAAAGGTGGGCTAATTGTTACAATACCGGGAAAAATTGATAGTCAACACCGGATGCTCACTGCTCATGTCGATACATTAGGTGCAATCGTAAAAGATATTAAATCCAATGGACGATTAATGCTTGATCTTATCGGAGGTTTTAATTATAACTCAATTGAAGGTGAATATTGTCAGATAGAAACATCAAATGGTCAAGTTTATACTGGAACGATCTTAATGCATCAAACATCTGTCCATGTTTATAAGGAAGCAGGGAAGTTGGAGAGAAATCAGAAAAATATGGAAGTTAGGATTGATGAATGCGTACATAATGCTCAAGATGTCCGTGAACTAGGTATAGAAGTTGGAGACTTTATTTCATTTGACCCACGAGTCGAAATCACAACAAGTGGTTTTATTAAATCCCGTCACTTGGATGATAAAGCCAGTGTAGCTTTATTATTAGACTTAATTAAGAAAATATCGGTTGAATCGATCGAACTTCCATATACGACCCATTTTCTTATTTCAAATAATGAGGAAATTGGTTATGGAGGTAACTCAAACATACCGACTGAAACAATAGAATATTTAGCAGTAGATATGGGAGCGATAGGTGACGGGCAAGCAACAGATGAGTATACGGTATCGATTTGTGCAAAGGACTCAAGCGGGCCGTACCATTATGGGTTAAGAAAAAAATTAGTAGAACTTGCGAATCAGCATAATATTGAATACAAAGTTGATATCTACCCATACTATGGTTCAGATGCTTCAGCAGCTATCCGCTCAGGTCATGACCTTGTACACGGATTAATTGGACCAGGAATTGATGCTTCACATGCTTTTGAAAGAACTCACACTTCTTCATTAAAACATACAGCCAAACTACTTTACTGCTATGTTCTATCAGAAATGAATGATTAACACATTTATATCTTTGAGGTTAATTTATAGGTAAGAAATGTGGCTCCTATAAGTAAAGCTGATAGTAATATAACAAAGCCTATTCCGATTTCTTCTATTAAAGTAAAAAGATAGATTATTAAAACAATATCTGTAATTATTGAACCGATAAGAAGTCCTTTCGGGGATCTCATATATCATTAGCTCCTTTGATAAAAGTTAGACTATTACAGTATAGCAGATTTAACAGGAAAAAATAAAAACAGAGTCTGACTCTGTTTTTATTTTATATAGGCTATAATTCCTTCATTATCATCTAAAAGCAGTTCAATTGCAGCTGAAAATGGATCAATATTCAATTCATTTTCGAGCCAGAATCTTAAAGCTTCAATTAAATTTGCTGTAATCAATACCTGCTTGCGGTCATTCACATAAGCTTCAGCAGAAAAACCATAATCATCATCATACATTAATTCGATTTCAACCTCTTGTGGGCTAATTTGTCTTTTATGGGCAATGTGTAAACATAATGCATTTACAATATCTTGCTCCGAAACTTTTATTTGCCCCATGCTTCTTCTTCCTTAGCTTTTCGTTTTTTCATAAAATAAGTGAAGATCTTACGAATAATCATGATAACTGCTAAAATGGCTAACACATTGATAAATAGGCCAATGATGGAACCTAAAACTCCAAGATTCGATAATAATCCGCCAAGTAATAGACCTGCTAGTCCACCTAAAAATAAGCCTTTCATGATACCGCCAGTTTTAGGCTTTGTTGTTGTGCTTTTTGTTGTTGAAGATTTTTGTTGAGAATCTTCCTTTTTAAATAATGAAGGACTGTTTGAATTTGTGTTTGAATTAAAAGACTTTTTTCCTGATTTGTAGCCTTTTGCTTGGACAGTTGTCATTTGGTCTCCTAACATAAAGCCGCCAACAGGGGTAAGAAGTAAAGTAAGTGCTAACATTGCTGAAAATAATTTTTTAAACATGTTGTTGATTTCCTCCTAGTAGGTTATAGCATCACTATTGAATGTGATACATGTATGTAATACGATTATAATATAAGAAGGTTTCATTTTTGAAAATGTTTTTATAAGAAATAACGTAAAGATTCATTGAATTTAATTTTTATGTATACAAAAATAGATCATTTTAATTCAGGTGAAGACGTAAACTGATTCAAAATGATCCATTCCTATTATTATAGATTTGATATCCACATGATTTCGCCTGACTTGTCTTTGTCATTTACTTTTACGTAAAAATCATTTTTTTCATAAAAATGAACAAGTCGATCCACATGGTCCCAGTCTCTTTCAGCGATATCGCCGGTAATTTTTGGTATGTTTTGTTCAATTGCCAGCTCTTTTAAATACTCCATACAGATTGTACCGTAGCCTTTATTTGCAGGCCCTTTTATGTCACCGATATGAATTGTACTTTCATCAACATATGTTGCCTGAATTGAAAAATCCCAATTTCCTTTATAAGATGTTTCACAATCACATAACATAATTTTACATGATTGATCGTCTTCTGGTGTGTAAACAATCACAAGCTTTTCATCATTTGCTTGGTCAACACCTAAAACTTTACTTTTTTTCGCAATCTCTTTTAAATTATCTTGCATGCGAAATACCTGAAACTCCAGATCCTCTAATTCTTCCTTTAATACATCAGGATTTTTAGAATGATGATCGGCTTCAAGTAGTTTATACATCTCCTCCACTCCTCTCATTTATCTGATTTCACGATTTTATTAGACTAGATAATAAGTGCTAATAACAAACAGTGTAATATTATAAAATGAAAGTCTGGGAAAGTCAAGATGTATAGCGAAGAAAAGAGGCGGTATAACCGTCTCTTTATACTTCAATAATAATTGGAAGAATCATTGGCTTCCTTTTCGTATGTTTATAAAGATATTGTCCAAGTGTTTTCTTGATGTTTTGTTTCATGATATTCCATTGATGTACTCGTTCTTTTTGCAGATCTTTTACAATCCTTTCAACATGACGATTGACATCCTTTAATAGTGCTTCAGAATCTCTGGCGTATACAAATCCCCTTGATATTGTGTCTGGACCAGAAATGATACTACGATCTGTTTTACTTAGTGTAACAACGATGACAAGCATTCCATCCTCTGAAAGTTGTTTGCGATCCCGTAAAATAATGTCACCTACATCTCCGACACCTATACCGTCGACATATGTATTACCCGCTGGAACTTTTCTTGTCTGATAAGCCTGTTGACCGACAATGTCAACAACATCACCTAAGTTGACAATGAATGTATGATCTTTTTCTACTCCCACCGATTCAGCTAACAGTTGATGTTGATGAAGCATTCTGTACTCGCCGTGGATTGGAATGAAGTATTTCGGCATCATTAAGGTAAGCATTAGCTTTAGGTCCTCTTGATACCCATGACCTGACACATGCATACCTGTTGAGCTACCAGATCCATAGATAACTTTTGCCCCCAATGAAAATAAGTTGTCAATAATCCGTGATACATTTCGTTCGTTACCTGGAATAGGAGATGCTGCTAAAATAACCGTATCACCAGCAAGTATTTCTGCATCGCGGTAATTTGCGGTCGAAAGGCGGGCGAGTGCGGCCATCGGCTCCCCTTGGCTTCCTGTACAAAGAATGGCTACATTTTCAGGTTCAAGTTCATGAATTTGCTGTGGTTGTATCAACATTCCTTCAGGGATATTTACATACCCACGCTCCATAGCAACGTCGATGACATTTACCATACTTCTACCTAATAAGGCAAGTTTTCGGTTTGTTTTCCTTGCAGCATCGACCACTTGCTGAACTCTGTTTACATTGGAAGCAAATGTAGAAACGATTACCTTTCGGTTTGCCTTCATAAACGCTTCATCCATGTGCTCGCCAACCATTCTTTCAGAAGGAGTTAAGCCTGAACGCTCTGCATTAGTACTCTCAGATAAGAGTACTAAAACGCCTTGCCTCCCAATTTCAGCCATTTTGTGAATATCTGAATGTTGGTTATTCACAGGAGTTAAATCAAATTTAAAATCACCTGTGTGAACAACATTTCCTTCAGGTGTATGAAATACAATTCCTAAGCAATCTGGGATACTGTGATTTGTTTTAAAAAAACTCACATTTACTTTCTCAAATGGAATTTGGGATGTAGAGTCAATTTGTATCAGTTCAGTATCTCTTAAAAGGTTATGCTCTATCAATTTTAATTCAATCAAGCCTAATGTAAAACGAGTTCCATAAATAGGAACATTCAATTTTTTTAGGAAATAGGGGATACCACCAATATGATCTTCATGACCATGTGTAACAATAAGCGCTTTAATTTTATCTTGGTTTGCCTCTAAATAAGAGAGATCAGGAATAATTAAATCTATTCCTAATAAACTTTCATCAGGAAATTTTCCTCCACAATCAATGATGAAAATTTCGTTCGAGTATTGAACAACATACATGTTTTTTCCAATTTCGTTCACACCGCCTAATGCAAAAATAGATAGTTGTTCCTTTTGTGTCATTCTTTGTATCCTCCTAAGCTACTTTGATGTGTATGATAAATTTATAAATGTTCGATATGAAGTTTACTAAGAAAAAAGCTATTGTCAGTTCTTATCTACACTATTGTTCGATCTTTGGCTTTGTAAGTAGTTGTGCTTCAATAATATATCGTTGAGGTGCAGGGCCGATAAAAGTGAAAGGATAACAAGTTGTAAGTGTTAATGTGCTTCTTGGCTTTGGAACGATAACGGTTTGGTCATTCTTATCCACAATTCGTATTTTCTTAATTTTAAAAAGATATGTTTTATTATTACTTGTTACAAGGAGGGAATCTCCTGTTTTTAAACGATCAAGCCCACGAAAGAATGTATCTCGGTGACCAGATAATACTGCATTACTTTGTTGACCGGGTAGGGGTGTAGAAGGAATATGACCAATTCCTTTCTTTAGTATGTCTTCACCTACTCCTTCATAAATAGGTAGAGTCTTCTCAAGTTTTGGAATGGAGAGGATACCGATTTTTTCACCTTCTTCTACAGGAAGTGAAGTCACTGTCTGAAATGCTTTCCCTATACCAGGCTTTGAATAAGGTGCATGAACATCCTGTTCAACCGATAGAAACATATTTAATAGCCAATAGGATTGATAGATAATGAAACTGCATCCAACAATTATGAACCCAAAGGAAAGAAATGAAACAAAACGAGTGATCATTTTACCCCACCTGTCTTCCCCTTCTTATAAACAAGATACCGTTAACACCAACACCTACTAGAATGAAACCGATTATCAAACTTAACCATATAGTTGAGGCTGTATCAGGTAGACGATCATGGAGTATATTCGTTAATTCTCCTGCTAAATCTCCTAGCTTTGCAAATTCAATTCCTGATTCAATAAAAAATTCTGAGCTAAGCATATCTTCGGATAATCGCATATCTAAAATAAGTTCTCCTTGAAGACTATAGAGAGTAATAAGTAGGTCATTATTATACAATTCCTCCATATTCATTAATTGCTTGAATGTGACGTTGGTTTCGACATCATTGTTATCTACCAACGTAAATTGGGCTTTTAGATTTAATGCATTCATAATCTCTTGAAAGAGACCGATCATTTCATCCTGCTGTGCTTCTGATAATACAGTCATATCGTCCATCGTTAAGTAAGGATCTAATCGGGATATAATAGTTTCCATCTGTTGTTCAAGTCTTTTTTCATCTAACTCCATAAAGTGAGAAAAAAGGGCATCTACTTCTTCCTCAGTTAGCCCGATTAAAGATAAAAATTCTTCGATTTCAGCCATTTCACCATCATGATCTAAGTAAAAATTCAAGGCAACATCAAGATCCTCAATAAAATAATAATCCTCAATTCTTTCACCGAATTCAGCCAGAACAATATCTAATTCTTGTCTGTTCATTTTATATTGTTGTAAAAGTTCCGCTAAGTTTTCTGGTGTAATTGCTGTGCCTAAAATCATACGCAGGTCATCACCAGTTTCAAAATCTTCCAAGGTTAATTCATAATACTCGAGATAATTAGTTAATTGTTGTTGTGTCCAATTTACTTCTGAAAGGATTTTGTTTACTTCATCTTGCGGTGGTGCTGCTTGAGTTGTTTGACATAAGAAACAAAGGAAAAAAAGATTTACTACAAAAAACTTTTTCATTAGCCTTCCCTCCAGCATATATAGATGATGATAGTATGTGTTTTTAATGTTTCGATCTATTCATTTAAAAGGAAGGAATGTGAATAATTTGGTTTTAATGCATGATTTTCCATTTATAGCAAACGATAAATCTAAAGTAAGAGCAGGTGGGGAGCTTAAGCTATGTTCAAATCTAAGCAAGAAATGATAAATGAAATAAAAAAAGAATTAACAGGCTCTCCTGATTTGGTGAACCAAATATTTGAAACCGATGGGAAGGTATGTGAGTTATGGTATATAAGCAGCATTTGTGATGTAGAGAAAATTCACAAAGATCTTTATGTACCTTTTTATAAGGAAATAGAGAATGGGGGATATGCGGACTATTTATTATCATTATCGGGAATTCGAAAGATTGTGGAAAATGACAACCCCGTTGAGCTATTGCTAAAAGGTTCAGTGCTTATTTTTTTAAATCATCTTCATTTCATTCTTGATGTTAAAAAAATACTTAATAAGGCGATACCTGATACAACAATCGAAACGACTATTCAAGGTCCACAAACAGGATTAAGTGAAGACCTGGAAACAAATATGAATATTATTCGCCACAGGTATCATCAATCATCACTTGCATTTGATGATTATAGAGTTGGAAAGAAATCACAGATGGGGTTAAAGGTTCTCTATGATTCGAAAGAAGTAGATAAAGAAGTATTACAAGAGCTTTATCAAAGATTGAATGAAATTGATAAAGATGTTGTACAATCCGTTTCACAGTTATCAAGAATGATAACTAGGTATAAGTCGTTTCTGTTTCCGACAATTGTTATAACAGAACGACCCGACAGGATCGCTTATAATCTTTCAAAAGGTAAGGTTATTGTCATTATGGAAGGGACGAGATTTGCGTTAATTTTACCTTCAGTTTTCTATGATTTTATGAGTTCTATGGATGATCTTTATTTACCTTCCTGGGTTGCAAGATTTTTAGTCTTATTACGATATCTGGGGTTGGGGACAGCCCTTTTACTGCCGGCAATGTATGTTGGTATAACAGCTTATAATCCTGAGCTATTTCGTGTTCAGTTGGCATTGTCTATTGCTGGCAGCAGAATGTCTGTGCCATATCCTGCTTATATTGAAGTGTTTTTTATGCTTATTATGATGGAATTGTTAACAGAAGCCAGTATCAGATTACCTAAAGCGATTGGTCCAACGGCTACAACTGTTGGTGGGCTTATTTTAGGACAAGCTGCAACTGAGGCAGGTCTGGTAAGTAATATTATGATTATTATTGTTTCCGCAGTAGCCATTTCTAATTTTGTGATTCCGATTAATGAAATGGGATTCGCAATGCGGGTCACAAAGTATTTGCTGTTAATAGTTTCCACTTTTACTGGATTAATCGGAGTGATTGTTGGTTTAATCGGGATCATTTATTATTTGGTAAGTTTAAATAGCTTTGGCAAACCTTATTTGGCATTTTTTAATGGAGAACAATTCAGAAAATAAAAATGCATATGAAGTTTAAGAATAGATTAGGAAGTTGATGATGTCGAAACGATACTTTTATATTATGCTCATTTTAAATATGCTTACAAATATTGTTGCATATGTTCCAACTGTTTTAATTGAAAACAGGAGTAAGGGTGCTTTACTTGGCATGTTTATCAGTCTACCGATTGGAACGTTACTTATATTCTTTTTTGTAAAATATATAAGTGAATTTCCGGAACAGGGTATACCTGAGATTCTCGAAAAGTATACCCATAAATGGTTTCGTTTTTTTTATCTATTTTTTCAGGGGTTATTATGGTTTATTGCTGGCTTTGTAACGTTAACCATATTTACACATATTTCAAAACAATATATTAATCCGGAATTAGATGAACTGGTTATGATGATTTCCTTTTTGGTTATTATCTTCTTTGGAGCATTAATGCATTCTAAACACGTTCTTTATGCTATAGAAATCATTTTATTATTAAACCTCCCTTTTATTGCATTCATCATATTTAAGTCTTATACAAACGATGAAATTATTTGGGATTCAGCCCGTGTTGCACTGACATATTATCAGGAAATCCCGAATATTGAAACGATATCAACAGCATC
Organism: Metabacillus niabensis; assembly: GCF_020524345.1. Classification (GTDB taxonomy): domain Bacteria; phylum Bacillota; class Bacilli; order Bacillales; family Bacillaceae; genus Metabacillus; species Metabacillus niabensis_B. The sequence goes on along the minus strand of NZ_JAIVLH010000023.1, from coordinate 81,864 downwards.
GTTTGTTTATACTGGTTATGCAAATCTTGTTATTTTTAATCGATACTTTAAAAAGGTGAAAGTTGGTTTCTCAATTTTTATTTTAAGTTTTCTTGGTTTAATTACTTTAGTTACTACTTTTTTTATACCTATAGGTGTGCATGGATTTGACGGAGTAGGAATATACACGTTTCCTTGGATTGCCACAACTGAAGCTTTAAGAATAGAGCTTGGTTTTATTGAACGGGTAAGTTTTTTATTCTTAGGTTTGTATATTAATATTTCACTTGCGAGTGTAACATTGCATTGGCATGTGGGGATGGAGCAGTTAAAATCGATTTTTCCAAGTATTAAGAGAAAGAAAAAGGATTTTACACCAATGATTATATTGGTTGTTTTTTCTTTTTTGGGACTAATAAGCCAATACTTTCTTGATATTGAGATGGTTGGTAGGATAGCAAAGGTTTGGATGATGATTTTATTACCTGCACAAGTATTGGGCATCGTTTTATTAAAAGTCATTTTAAAAAGAAGGGACAAGCCGGCAAAATGAAAAAAGTACTAGTAATGTTTGTGTCATGTTCAATCTTCTTTTTATCGGGTTGCGGTTACAAAGATATCGACAAGAGATATTTTGTCGTTTCAATAGGTGTAGATAAAGGTCAAAACGATATGTATGAAATTTCCTTAAAACTAGCAGTTCCAAGCAGTGATGTGAAAACAGGAAGCAATGAAGCTGAGATTTTGACTGAATCAGCACAAACGGTATCCGAAGCTGTTAGAATGATAAAATCCAAAGTTGATAAGGAACTTGATTTTGGTCATGCCAAGATGATTATATTCGGAAGTTCGTTAGTGAAAGAAGATTTATCAAATATTGTAGATTGGTTTAGCCGAAGAAGAGATATACAAGAAATTGCATGGACGGCTATCGGGAGCCCCAGTGCAAAAAAAATCCTTGAAGCAAAACCTATGGGGGAAAGGCTTCCTTCAAATTCTTTGTTTTTAACATTTGGAAATGAAGGTACAGAAACACCATATATTAGTTCGGTTTATTTATATAAATTAATAAGACTTCGTAATGAACGGGGAATTGATCCGATATTACCAATTATTGATGCGGAAGACCAAAGTTTTTCAACAAACCGGTTAGCTGTATTTTCTGATGGAAAACAAGTTCTATTTTTGGAAGGGGAGCAAACAAAGTACTATAATATGATCACCAATAATACATCAAAAACAGAAATAAAAGTGGAAAAAGAAAATCAAGCACCGTATTTTGTTTTCTCAACAGATCAGGTTCGAACTACATATGAAATAAAATCTGAAAATAAGAAAACAAACATAGATCTCAATATTGAAATAAGTGGAGTCGTAGAAGAATCATTTGATGTATTAAATGATCAGAAAAAAATGGAGTATGAAAAAAATATCGAAAAAGAAGTGACAAGTCAAATGGAAGAGATAGTGCGTTTGTTTCAGAAGCAAAAAGTTGATCCGGTCGGGTTTGGTTTGAGGTACCGTGCTTCACATATAGGAAAGGAATCCGCAAAGATAGAGGAATGGGAACGTATTTATCCATTAGCCGATATTAATGTGGATACACAAGTGAAAATGAAAAATGTTGGAATCATTCAGGACCAAGAAGGATATCCGGAATAAAGTATAATTTATTTGAAATGAATAGTATGGACAACTTACTTATTTTGTTATTACTTCATATGAAGAAATGAACACAAAATAAGGAGTGGATTCATTTGTTGCAAATAGGTACAGTAAAGCCACATCACGCACATCGGTTTGAAACGAAAACTTCGGTATCGAAAGAGCATCATCATTTATTAAAGGGATTTACTTTAACTGTAAATGGAAATAGCTTTGACCGTCATCGGCATTACTTTAGAGGTGTGACGATGAGTACGAATAACCATTATCACCGTTTTTATGGAGAAACGGGTCCTGCAATACCTTTAGAAAATGGTGGCCACTATCATGTGTTTGAGAGCCGTACATATTATAACTATGATGAGGCTGTTTTATCACAGTATGGTGGTGTAATGTATGGGGATAGTGGACGTCCGAAACATGATCACATGTTTTCAGGTCGAACGCTTGATATAGTTGGAGTGGATCCATTTTTCAGGCGGTTCTTAGAAAACTGCTAAAAAGATGAAGAAGGACGGGATTTATCCAAGCGAATAAATCCCTAACATGTTATCTGTATATTTGTGAACCCCAGTCAGCAAATTCCTTTGCTTTTTCTTCCATACCCTTTTGACGTATTTCTTCATCTGAATCTAGATTATTGACTTTGTTTTTAATATCATGAGAAATTCTCATTGAACAAAACTTTGGTCCACACATTGAACAAAAGTGGGCTGTTTTTGCCCCCTCAGCTGGTAATGTTTCATCATGATATTCCATTGCTCTTTCAGGATCAAGAGAAAGATTGAATTGATCACGCCATCTAAATTCAAACCGTGCTTTCGAAAGCGCATCATCTCGTTGTTGCGCACCCGGATGCCCTTTGGCTAAATCGGCGGCATGTGCAGCGATTTTATAAGCAATAACTCCTTCCCGAACATCATCTTTATTTGGTAAACCGAGATGTTCCTTCGGTGTCACATAGCATAACATCGCAGTTCCAAACCAACCGATCATGGCTGCCCCTATCGCTGAAGTAATATGGTCATAGCCTGGGGCGATATCAGTTGTTAGCGGTCCTAAAGTATAAAAGGGAGCTTCTTGGCAAATAGTTTGTTGCTTCTCGACATTTTCTTTAATTAAGTGCATAGGAACATGTCCAGGTCCTTCAATCATGACTTGAACGTCATACTCCCAAGCAATTTTCGTTAGCTCTCCTAGTGTTTCGAGTTCTGCAAACTGTGCTTCATCATTTGCATCAGCAATTGAGCCAGGGCGTAACCCATCACCTAATGAAATAGCAATATCATATGCTGATAAAATTTCGCATATTTCACGAAAGTGAGTATATAAGAAATTTTCTTTATGATGAGCTAAACACCATTGGGCCAAAATGGAACCTCCTCGAGACACGATTCCTGTTGTCCGGGTGGCAGTAAGAGGGATATAGTGCAAAAGCACACCTGCATGAATAGTGAAATAGTCGACACCTTGCTCTGCTTGTTCAATAAGTGTGTCACGATATACTTCCCATGTTAAATCCTCGGCAATTCCATTTACCTTTTCTAATGCCTGGTAAATTGGTACGGTACCAACTGGAACAGGAGAATTACGTATGATCCATTCTCTTGTTGTGTGAATGTTTTTTCCAGTTGATAAATCCATAATCGTATCTGCACCCCAGCGAATTGCCCATGTCATTTTTTCAACTTCCTCATCAATTGAAGAGGAAACTGCAGAATTTCCGATATTTGCATTAATTTTGACATGAAAGTTTTTTCCGATAATCATCGGTTCACTTTCAGGATGATTAATATTTGATGGTATAATTGCACGGCCACAAGCAACCTCATTCCGAACAAATTCAGGATCCATTTGTTCACGAATCGCGATAAACTCCATTTCTGGTGTAATAATTCCTTGTCGTGCATAATGAAGCTGGGTAACTCTTTTGCCTTTTTTAGCTACAAGTGGTGTTATAGCTTCTGATGGGAATACATCGATTGTTTCGGGAAGTGCCGATTTATACCCGTTATCTTCTGGTTTTGTTTTCCGACCTACATAATGTTCAACATCTTGTCGACTTTTAATCCAATTTTGTCTTATTCTACGTAGCCCCTCCGTAATATTAATTTCAGCATTTTCATCTGTATAGGGTCCACTAGTATCATATACCTGTATAGGTAGATTCTCTTTTTTCTCAAAAGTATTAAGCGTTTCTCCTTGTGAAATTTCCCTCATAGGTACTTGAATGTCAGAATGACTACCTTGTACATAAATTTTCTTACTGCCCGGAAAAGGTTGCTTTACCGTAATCTTCATCTAAATCTCCTCCTAGAAATTCATCTACTTGATTGAAACGGAAGAATAGAAAAACGGGTTCTGAAATTCAGAACCCGTTCGGTAGATGTAGGAAAAATAATAAAAAAGGGGTGCATGCAAAAACCCTTTTTATAGTCTCTTCCCACTTCCCTACGCTGGTATCATCCAGATCAGGTTCAAAGGGTCAAAGAACTTCAAGCGCGTTCTTCTCTCAGTCCAGGCTAATGGACTCCCCTAGTAGATAATGGTAATTTAATTTTAAACAAGGATAATCATATCACAGTAAAGAGATAAGTCAACAGAATCTTTTGTACTATCTGAATGTTTTAAAATACGTGAAGGTGTTCTCTCGTAAATAAGTGAAAGCCAGATATTTTTTGAAAATTAGTTAGTAAGTTTGAACGATAATCAGCATGTTGATTCTACTTTATAAGTTAAAGGGACTTTCTACTAACGATTTATGTAATTTCTTCATTCTAACCATCCATTCTTCAGAAAGAACATCTAATGATAAGATTGATTCAATTTTTTTAATATTATTTTTTTCATGAAAATAAGTATGATGGATGGTGCTAATGGATATTTCCTCTGAATGTTTTTCCAGTAATTTAATAGAGGAGTTAGAATAAATGACTCCTTCTTCCAACACACGAAAAAAATAACCAGTGTAACCGTGTTCAATAATTTTATTTAAAAGGGTATGAATGTTTGTGTATTTATTTATAGTAGAGCATGGGAATCTCCCCTGAGAAACCTGAACAATTGCATCACCGATTTGAAAAATATCACCAACACATACATCTTTTTCTGTCATTCCAGTTAATGTTAGATTTTCACCAAATGCTGCTTTGGGAAGTACAGTTTGATAAAGCTTTTCCCAAAATCCATAATGTTCATATGCATATACGCAAATTACCCGTTCAGAACCGCCATGAAAATCATGATTTTCAACATCATCACCGATAATTCCATTTGACATGACCTTTAGTTCAGTTACTTGCTTTTTTGCGATACCTGACTTGAATTCCTTTCCTTTATAAGTGAGAGTAGAGGGTGTTCCCATACTTAACCAAACAATTTCACGATCCAATGATATCACTTCCTTTATTCAATTCTAAAATTAGTGTGTAAAGATAGGGGGCATTTACTCCTGATTTCTAATAGGATAAAAAATACATCAAGGTTTCCCATTGATGTATTTCTGCTTAATTCATCTGATTTCTAATGTTTTTCTATTTGCTTACTTGTAGTTTTGCATTCAGTCATTTTTATATTCAATAATTCATCTAGGTATTGACTTACTATTAATGTTCGATGTGAATTTAAACCATTTTCTCTGGCAATCAAAAACATTTTGTTTCGATATTCTTCTATTAGGGTATCTAGTGTTTTCACAATGAACACCTCACAGTAAACATCTAGGTAAAATGATCCTAGTACCTTTATTATCTGATAATATTTAAAAAAGTAAATAGATTACTGTGTTTTTTTTCCTATTTACGCAAAAAAAAGTCGAAATACTATATGTAGTAACCTAAAAGTAAGTGGGATACAGATCTTGTGTTGGGGAGTAGAAGATGGGGGGGTGTAATGTGTATATGAGAAATGTTCTGAAAAGAGGGGGTGAATATGTAAAAACGCTACAGGAGGTATGATGATTTACTGTAGCGTCTATTTTACTATTCCTAATTAATTTCATCACCTTTTTAAGGATGTTCATATAAGAAAAATCAGGGATTTCACCTGCATATCTATGTGGGAAGCCTAATGTAATCAATGTCCTCCACGTCCATATCTGAATTGTGCATTTAACTGACCTTGAAGCATCTTTTTCCGAACATCTGCTTCACTTTCCCTTTTCCTTTCTTTTAAACGCATTTCTTTTAAGATCTCTGTTGTTTGTACACCATCCTCTCGTTTATCAGCAATGTCCATTAATGTTTCAATATCGGAAAACGAATATTTACGCGTACCACGATCATTTCGATACGGAGCAATTAGTTTTCTTTCTTCATAATAACGAATTTGTCTCAAAGTTAATCCGGTTAGTTCGCTTACTGTTCCTATTGAAATCACCTTTTTATCCTTATAAGAGCGGTCTTGATGATTCAATATCTCCACCCCTTAAACATTTCTTTTTACAAGTATATCCTGTTTTTTCATTAATGACTTCTCTTATGTAAGAAATTCTAACATGGAAATATATTTTTGTAAAAGATGTGAGGTTTTTTTACAACGGAAGTAAATGGGACATAGTGAGAGGTGAAAGGGCATATATTTAGTTGAGGATTATAACATTAGAGGATAGATTTTCTATGTGGGTCTTCTTTATCATTATAGGACTTACTATTTATTTGAAAATTGATATGTTCTGAAAGGTTTTGAAGGAAGGATTTCGGGAATAAAGAAGTAACCTCTTCGTATTGATCTTTCCGTGTATTGTAGGAGGTTAAAGTCAATAATTCTCCTTTTTCAAAAATCATCATATACAGTTGTTGGTTTTTTGGTTCTGCTAAATTAAGATAATAAACCTTTGTTTGAGAAAGATGTTGTTTCAAAGCAATCACTTTAATTGTCATACGTTTCAACTCCATGTGGTATTGAAACTATTCTCGACAAAGTTTTGAAAATTTAATCATATTAATACAATCTTAATAACTTTAAAGAAAATCTTAACATTGCGTTAACTGTCACATAACAATTTTGAGGTAAATTTAAATATGTAAAAAATAAAATGGAGTTGAGTGCTATGAGCAAAATGTTACAAACTGCACTTGAGGAGCAAAGAAACTATTACTCACAAAAACTACTGGCTATTGGCGTTTATAATAGCCAGGTAATGAATAAAATGACATTAACTGAATTAAAAAATGAGTATAATTATTTTTATCACAATATCCCAAAAGTAAAGAGAAAAGCTTCTACAACTTGAGGACTCCTTATTTGGGTGGAGTCCTTTCCTTAATTGATCATCTTAATAAAAAAATCAGTTAATTCCTTTGATATATTTGAATCATTTTTTCGACTTTCTTTTGCAAATTCTCCTAGTGTCTTTATGCTTGATTCTATATAATGCAGCAGGGTTTTTGAGGAGAAGTTTTGTCCCGATTGTTTCTGAAGAATAACTTCTTTTATTTCCTCTTCAATGTCTTGGGTGACGTGACTTGTATAAAAAATGTGTAAGCCGATAGGTGGAAAATCATCTTTTTCAATAATCCAATAACAAATTTGCAAAGGTTTTATGATGGACAAATACATTTTAGCTGTACAATTGTCAGCTTGTTTTAAACGTATGTAATTTTTTTTAGCCATACCAAGATAATGATGAAGTACAGAATAAGGTGAAAACGATTGACTGGCTAAGCTTTTTAATTCTTCGGTAAACATTAAATTATTTCGATAAATGATAGGTGAATAAAGCCATTCCATAAGAGTAGGGTTTGACTTATTCAGTAATCGCAAGGCCTTCTTGAGATCCCATCCAACAACCTCAAAACATTTAAACGAACTTTCTATAACATCTCGACCTTCATATAATTGCAAATACCACTCTTTTTCATGCTTATAAATGCATCTAATATCATAATCGCTTTTCTTTTCATGTAAATTCCATGCTCGACTTCCAGATTCACAGGCGAATAAAATGTGTATTTTTTCTTGTTTCTCTATTTCATATAAGATATTTTGTATCTCCTTGTACATGCTTTAACCTCATTTCTGTCTGACTATTATTATAATTACATACTTTTCTTATTTAAAACCTTCAAATTTAGGTTAAATAATAGTAAAATGAAAAGGGAGTGCTATTTTTTTATACTATTAGGCTTTTTTATTAGGACTTGGCTCCACCCAAAATTCCTAATAATCATGTTACTTTGGCTAATTTTAAACAAGAGGGCGATGGGATGAGATCATTTACTGAAGAAGAATTACAGAATGCATTAGATTTGTTTCGAGTTTTTGCAAGGGCTTTCAAAAGTGTATCTGAGCATTCTATCCGTGATAGTAAGGAACATGGGTTTAATCCAACCGAATTTGCTGTTTTGGAATTATTGTTCACGAGAGGCCCGCAAAAGCTTCAACAAATTGGTTCAAGACTGCTGTTAGTTAGTGGAAATGTTACGTATGTGATTGATAAGCTTGAAAAAAACGGCTACATTTATCGTGAACAGGATCCAAAGGATAAACGTTCGATCTATGCAAAATTAACGGATAAAGGTCAATCATACTTAGATGAAATCTATCCAATTCATGCAATTCGGATGGCTCGTGCATTTTCTGGTTTAAGTGCTGAAGAACAGGCAGAATTGAAAGCGTTATTAAAGAAAGCTGGAGTACATAGCCAGCATTTACTATTTAGGTAGATTGCTATATAGCTTGATTGTAAACGTTTACCTATAAAAGAGTGATCATTTAATGGTCACTCTTTTTTGTGTGTCCTTAATACAAAGATAGGCGTCGAAATTAAACTCCATTCATGTCTGCTTAATGCTTGGATGTTAATAGAAGAATGGATTGATTTAATTTTGTTAAAACTAGAAATTATTACCTAAATGCTGAATAGACCATAGGGTTGTACATAAAGCAGTTGGAATGTGAGGGAACGGGATGAAGATTAGCCATTTTTCAATTAATAGACCTGTGTTTACCATTGTTACAATGCTTTTAGTAATAATATTAGGTACTGTATCAGTGATAAATATACCGTTAAAGTTGATACCGGAAATAAACCCGCCGATCGGAGTGGTTGTTACCAACTATGAGGGTGCTGATCCAAAAGAAGTGGTAGAAAAAGTTTCTAAACCGTTAGAAGAGGTACTATCAACTGTTCAAGGTATTGACACAATAACTTCCACATCACAGGAAAGTGCAAGTCTTGTTATCATGAAATTCACTTGGACAACTCATATTGATGATATTCAAGATGAAATTCTTACAAGAATGGAGGATGCACCATTACCGGATGATGCAGGGGAGCCGAGATTTTTAAAATTTGATCCTTCTCAATTTCCGATCATACAACTTTCTCTATCGTCTTCACAAGATACAGAGCAACTTCAGAATTTAGCGGGGGAGTTAGAACAAGAATTAAGTAAAACGGAAGGTATAGCAAGTGTTAACCTTTCAGGGTTACAAACGGATGAAATAAGTGTAAATCTTGATCAACATAAGCTGGAACAATACTCACTTAGTCAATCAGAAATTGTTAATACTATTAGAGCTAACTCTGTCACAACACCTGGAGATCCAGTCGTGTCGGATGGAAAACAGTTAACAACAAGAGTTATCAGTACGATCGATTCTATTGACGTATTAAAAAGTTTAATTGTGAAGAAAGATCCTGCAACTGGTGACAATGTTACGGTTGGAGATATAGCGGATGTTGTAATGGCTAAAGAGGAGTCTAATACCATAACACGTGCCAATCAAAATCCCTCTTTGCTAGTTAGTATCTTACAACAATCTGATGCAAATACAGCTTCAGTTTCTGACGCCTTTCAGGAGAAATTGACAACTATCCTTTCTGAGGAGAAATATGAATCCATAAATGCGGATATCATTTTTGATCAAGGAAACTATGTTGATCAAGCGATTGGAAATATGCTCAATACTCTAATAATAGGTGGAATTTTGGCCATGCTTATTCTTTTTGTTTTTTTGAAAAGCATGAAAAGTCCTCTTATTATTGGAGTGGCAATTCCATATTCTGTTATTGTGACATTTGTTCTCATGTATTTTGCGAATTTTACGTTAAACATAATGACTCTAGGTGGATTAGCTCTTGGGATCGGGATGCTTGTCGACAATGCCATCGTGGTTATCGAAAATATTTATCGTCATCTCTTAATGGGGAAAAAACCAAAAGAGGCAGCGTTTCAAGGAGCAAAAGAAATTGGTCCTGCTATTATTGCTTCTACCTTAACAACTGTTGCGGTATTTATACCTGTCGTCTTTATTACAGGTATTATCGGTGATCTTTTTGCAGAGTTTGCCTTGACAATTGCTTTTAGTTTGTTTGCATCTTTATTTGTTGCCTTGACAATCGTGCCTATGCTTGCAAGTCAACTATTAAAAAACCCTGCCAAAAACATAGAAAAGGTCCGTAGAGAGTCTACATTTATGTATTCTCTAGACAATGCTATTAAATGGTCTTTGCGTAATCGTACAGTTGTGTTAAGTATAACGTTGTTCGTTTTTGCAGGAAGTGTATATGGGTTAACTAGAGTTGGCTCAGTATTTTTACCAAATACTGATGAAGGGTTTTTTACAATTGATGTTGAACTAGAAAATGGATCATCCTTATCAGAAACGTCTAAAGTAGTAACAGCGATTGAAGAAGAGCTAGAGGAAGAGGACGGTGTTGATTTATATGTTAGTCTAATTGGCACAACACAGGAGGAATCCTTTAGAGGAACCGGACGAACAAATATTGCTGAAATTTACGTGAAACTAAAAGATCTGGAGTCTCGCAATGTCACGACATTTGAGTTGATCGATAATGTTCAAAAAACATTGGGAAATGTAGCAAGAGGAGAAAATAAAACCGCTAAGCTCTCATTTCATACTCAATCTTCAACAGGATCTACCCCTAACACGTTAACATTTTATGTAAAAGATACGAATGAAACTCGATTAAGAGAATCTATTGCACAAATTGATAAAGCGCTTGTTAAGTTGACAGATTCTGAAGAAATATCAAATGATCTTACAGAAACTGTTGAAGAAATTCAGATTACAGTTAAACGAGATAAAGCACTCGATAACGGCTTAACACCTGTCCAAATCGGGATGGTCGTAAATGATGTAACAAGAGGGACAGATGCCATACAGATAACAAATGAACGTGATCAAGAAATTTATATGGTAAATGTCCGGTATGATGAGACTGTCCGTGAGGATGTTGATGCTCTAAAAGGTTTACTAATTAAAAAACCAGATAATAGCTTTGTAGAGCTTGGGGATGTATCCACAATTCAAGTTGGCGAAGGACCGGTATCCATTCAAAGAATAGATAAGCAGCCTGCCGTACAATACACAGTAAGATATAGTAACTCAACAAACTTAGGTGATTTTTCAGAATTAGTTGATAAAGAAATTAAAGAGCTGGATTTACCTGAAGAAACGGACATTAGTTTTAGTGGTGATCGAGAGTTGCTCGAGTCAACAAAGGATGATATGTTACTTGCCTTTATCCTGGCAATTATTTTTATTTACATTGTAATGGCGGCACAGTTCGAGTCCTTTAAATATCCATTTGTCATTATGTTTACTGTCCCATTAATGCTAATTGGAGTAGCTGTAGCTTTAACTGTCACAAAATCTCCAATCAGTTTAACAGTCGTTATAGGTCTTATTGTGTTAGCTGGCATCGTTGTAAATAATGCAATAGTGATTGTTGACTTCATTAATCAGAAAAAGGCACAAGGTTTTAAAACATATGATGCACTAGTTGAATCAGTAAGAGTAAGGCTTCGTCCAATTCTAATGACTGCATTGACGACTATATTGGGGTTGGTACCTTTAGCACTTGGCTTAGGTGAGGGAACAGAAATCAATCGACCCATGGGGATCACGGTCATTGGAGGTTTAATCTCAAGCACATTTCTTTCACTATTCATCATCCCGATTGTCTATAGCTTTGTTGATCGTGAAACAAGAAGAATGAATAAAAAATACGTTACACCAGAGGGCCGTCTTGTATCAGCCGATCGAATAGAAAATCCAATCTTTCATCAAAATGTCCAACAGGATTCAATGAAAGAAGACTTGCCTGGATCCTCTAAATTTGACAAGGATGATATGGTCAACATGCTTGAACAAATGATAGATATTATGAAAGATAAAAAGAAGTAAAACAAAGTGGGGAGTCAATGTAGACTGTCCACTTTGCTTTACTTTTTTTAATCTTATTATGTGAATTGTTGAAGGACAAAATGTAAAAGAATTTGAGTCCATTCTGTCTTTCATAGACCGGTTGAAAGACAGAATGGAAAAGAAACTAACTCAGAATGTCTCTTATAGAGCGAATGAAAGACAAAATGGAAATGATACCGAAACAGAATGTCTTTCATCATAAAGCAAATGAAGATTTAGGACATAAAACGACCTCCAACTAAGATAAGAGCAAACGAATAATAGCTCTCCTTATTGTACATTGTTGATTTGGTCAATTAATGTCCGTAGCGTTTTATCCTGAGGTGTTTCAAAATAATGTTGAAAAGGACAACCAATTGTTTTTGATCGACGAAGCACCTCATCAATTGTAAATTGTTCTACTGACAAATGTTCATTTATTTCATCCCAAAAAAGGGGAGATGCGATAAATGCTCCTTCTTTTTTCCCTCTGAGAGAGTAGGGGGCGATAATGGTCTTGCCTTCAGCATGTTGAATATAGTCTAAATAAAGTCGGTTACCACGATTTTTTTTCATCCGTTCAACTGTAAAATCGTCAGGAAAACTTGTAACGAGAAAATGAGCGATAAATTCTGTGAATACACGAGTTTCATCATAAGTAAGTGAATTTTTGGTAAGAGGTATATGAATTTGCAAACCTTTATTTCCAGACAATTTAGGAAATGTTTTAAGTTGAAATTGGTCAAAAATTTTTTTCATTTCTAATGCAGCTTTTATCGCTAAAGAGAAATATTCTCTGGAAGGTGGGTCCAAGTCAAAAACAATTTCGGTAGGTTGTGTTGTATCAATTGTTTGGAAAGGAATATGGAACTCAAATGCTAGTTGATTTCCTAACCACATCAATGTTGAAAGATCTTCACAAATAATATATTCAATTCCTTCGTGGTTACTCGTTTTTATAAATGAAGGAGCGTAATCAGGACAGTGTTTTTGATAAAAAGCTTCACCAAACATTCCATGAGGAAAACGGATAACTGTAAGTAAGCGCTTTTGTAAAAAAGGCAGCATCAATGGTGAAATTTGATAAAGGTAACTTAAAAAATTCTCTTTCTTAACATCAACCGTTTCCCACAATGGTTTATCGGGATGTGTAATGGAAATCTCGTCACGAATAGGCGCAGTTTTAATCAATAATTGATCCCATGTGCAATCACTAATATGGACATCAAATCGAAACGATGAAAAAGAAGGTTCACGCAATTGATTTTTATACAGAGATAAAAATTGAATTTCTACAACAATAGCTGGTTCTATCTCAATAAAAGAAGTTGTTTCAGCTGTTTTATTTTCACGTATTATTGTAAGAAGTGCTTCGCGTTCGGTACTTGATATTCCATGTGAGAACACCCCTAATGGAACAATTTTTTCATTTTGAAAAACACCAACATGAAAATATCCATTCTCTTTGTCATAACCCGTAATAAAAAACGCTGCATACTTATAGTTTTTAATTTTTAACCATTGTTGTGTACGTACCCCGGCATCCCATTTACTATTTAATTGCTTGGCAATAATTCCTTCTCCATTTTCAAGACGTATTTCTTCCCACAACTTGGAATAGTTCGTTGTATAAGGAACATACTGTAAAAGATTGGATGAAGTTTGATCTACATACTCAGATTTAATCGTTTTGAATAATTTAAAAAGCAGTTCTTTTCGTTCATTAAGTGACTTTGCGAATAGAGATTCTCCACTTATCTCCAAAAGGTCAAAGGCTAGAAACCGGCAAGGGTGTTTTTTGGCTTCATTTTCAATTTTGTCTTGATTTTTTAATCTTCCTCTAATTTGGAGTTGTTCAAAATCCGAGAAATGTTTTGAGGTAAGGTAGACAATTTCTCCATCCAAAATAATGGGCAAATGTGGTTTGAAAATGTCTTTAATTCTCTCAAGTTCAGAAATGATTTCCGGGAATTGGCTATTTAATGACTTTTCATTTCGGCTCATAAATTCAATTGTTGAATCTGTTACATATAAGATTGAACGAAATCCATCATACTTTGTTTCATAAATCCAATCTGAACCTTTAGGAATATCAGTATGTAATGTTGGTAGCATCGGTTTCAAAGAGCATCATCCTTCAAAATTTATACTATTTTCTATATCATTAATATGATCAAATTCTTGACGATTCATGAAAGGAGAATTCTAATTGTGAAAAAAGCTGTGTTCCTTGATCGAGACGGTGTCATTAATGAGGTGTTAAGTCACCGTGTAAAATTCGTTAACAAGCCGGAGCAAATGCATTTATTAGAAGGAGTTGCTGAAGGAATAAAACTCTTAAACAACGCAGATTATCTTGTCTTTGTGGTGACAAATCAAGGTGGTGTTGGTTTAGGGTATATGAAGGAAGGTATGCTAAGAAAGGTTCATGAAAAAATGAAGCAGGATATTGCAAAAAATGGTGGAAAAATTGATGATATTATCTATTGTCCCCACAAACCGAACTCTGGTTGTGCATGTCGAAAGCCAGAGCCAGAAATGCTTTATTCATTAGCAGAAAAACATGAGGTGAATTTGAAGGAAAGTTATATGGTAGGAGATCGAGATGTTGATATATTGGCTGGCAAACAGGCGGGCACTAAAACTATTCTAATTGGTGATAAAGAAGGATTAGCAGATGCTCAATTTCCTTCATTATTAATGGCAGCTCAATGGATTTTAACTCAATGAGAGCAATCTACACCAATTTGATAGCTTTAATTAGGTGATAAAATGAGGATGATTCATAATTTGTATTGCAACAATATTCTGAAGATGATATTCTAAATTGTGTAGAAAGCGTTTGCATAAGGGGTTATATAGAGAGAATATGTTTTGTATTTCTTTTTTTATATTGCGCAAACGTTTCCGCTAAAACCGATTGATTTAAAGGGGAGGCAAAGGAACTTGAAGAGGTCAAAATTGAGAGCGTTATCTTTGTTGGTTGTATTTTCTTTCGTTTTACAACTTTTTTCGGGATTTCTTTCATATGAAAGCGTTAGCGCAGAAGTGACGAGTCCACTAATCAATGATGATGGGACTGTTACGTTTTTATATGAGGGGGAAGCAACATCTGTTAAGATTGCAGGCAGCTTTACAGATTGGCAAAATGAGGCTATTGATATGACGGAAGAGTCAGATGGAATATGGACTCTAACGAAAGAGCTAACAAAGGGAACATATGAGTATAAGTTTATTGTTGATGAAGAATGGATAATGGACCCGTCTAATTCTAAACAAGCAAACGGGAATTCTATATTTACGATTGGTGATCCGCCCGGATTACCAGCTATGAATAGCCCTGTTCTAAATGAGGATGGCACGGTTACATTCAATTACGAAAGTAATGGGGAAACCGCAGTATACGTAATTGGAAGCTTTAATAACTGGGATTTAACAACTGCTGTCCAATTGACAGAGAAAGATGGTATATTCTCTACCACTATTTTAGATCTTGAACCAGGTGAGCATCAGTATAAATTTATTTTTAACAATCGTAATTGGAATGAAAACAGTACAGATCCGTTGAATCCAAATACAATCGATGGAAATTCAACTTTCACAATCGAATCATTGGAGCCGGTTAAGGTGCAATCTGCATTAATGGATTCACTAAATGAAATTTTGGTTACAACAAATAAAGAAATTGGGAAACAAGAATTTGTGTTAACGGACAAGAAAACTAACAAGGTCATTGATACGACAACAACAACTATAGGAAATAAAAAAGCAAAAATTATGATTGCCGATGGTGAAAGTATCGATGTAAGGAACGTGTATGAAGTTTCATTGGGGCAATCAGAAGGCAAAAAAGTAACGATGCGTAATGTCTTGAATGATGATCGTTTCTATTATGATGGAGATGATTTGGGTTACACCTACTCCTCCAGTCAAACAACCTTCAAGTTATGGGCACCTACAGCAACTAAGGTGAATCTGGCAATCTATGAAGATGAAGGTACATATGAAGGTGCTTTTGTTAAAGACCACTCAGGTGGTTCTGAAACAGACATGAAAAGAGCAAATAATGGTGTATGGTCTATTACAGTCAATGGTAATTTGAAAAATAAATATTATATGTACAAGCTTGAATTCGCTGATGGAACGTCTCATTATGCGGTTGATCCATATGCGCGTGCAACGTCCGCAAACGGCCAAAGAGCAGCTGTTGTTGATTTGAATAGCACTAACCCTAATGGATTTGACCCGGCAGACAAACCGGCTATTGTATCACCAGCTGATGCAATCATCTATGAACTCCATGTAAGAGATTTTTCAATTGATAAGCAATCTGGAATGGACAATAAAGGAAAATATTTAGCATTTACAGAAACGGGAACAACAGGACCAAATGGTGTGAAAACAGGCATAGATTCCTTAAATGAATTAGGTGTGAACTATGTGCACTTATTACCAACCTATGACTTCGGTTCTGTAAACGAACTAACGGTTAATGACCCTAACTCCACAGATGCAAAGTTTAACTGGGGCTATGATCCAATACATTTTAATGTGCCGGAAGGATCTTATTCTACTGACCCTGCTGATCCGACTAGTAGAATAATAGAATACAAGCAAATGGTTCAATCTTTACATGATCATGGAATACGTGTCATTTCAGACGTTGTGTATAATCACACGTATATGAACGAATCAACACAATTAGAAGGCACTTCTCCATTTGATTTGGTTGTTCCAGGTTATTATTATCGTACAGATGATACAGGGGAAATTACAAACGGCTCAGGTACAGGAAATGAAGTAGCTTCAGAACGACCGATGGTTCGTAAATATATTAAAGATTCTGTTCATTATTGGGCTACAGAATTTGGTATTGATGGCTTCCGTTTTGACTTAATGGGCTTAATTGATCAAAAAACAATGCAGGAATTAACAAAAGAATTGAAGAACAATGTAGATCCGAATATGTTGATTTATGGTGAACCTTGGACTGGTGGTACAACTAGCCTGCCAAATTCAATGCAGCATGTAAAAGGATCGCAAAAAGATCAAGGCTATGCTGTTTTTAACGATAATATCAGAGGTGCTATCAAAGGAGATAGTGATGGAGCTGGGACTGGTTTTGCAACAGGTGCTTCGGGTAAAGAAGGAGATATCGTTGCCGGCTTAAAAGGTGCTATCGATCAATTTACAAGTAAGCCTCAAGAAAGTATTACGTATGTTACAGCACATGATAATTTAAACCTTTGGGACAAATTAATGAGAGCTGCCGGAACTGATGGTAATCATGAGTCAGAGCAGTATGATCCCCATGCAGTCATCACAGAAGAAAATGCATTGAACAATGAATGGGTTAAACGCAGTTTATTGGCCAATGGAATTGTCTTAACTTCACAAGGAATCCCGTTTCTTCATGCGGGTGAAGAAATGTTAAGAAGTAAATATGGTGTACACAATAGCTATAAGAGTCCTGATACAATTAACCAAATCCGTTGGGAACTAAAAGATGAATATCACTCAGTTTTTAACTACTACAAAGGCTTAATAGAATTACGAAAAAAACATGCCGCTTTTAAAATGGAATCAAAGGAAAAAATTGAAGAACATCTTCAAGTTTTTAATCAGAATGATAACATTGTCGCATACCAATTAAAAGACAATGCAAACAATGATACATGGAAAAATATTGTTGTGATTTATAATGCAAATAAAACAACAAAAGAAGTAGCTCTACCAACAGTCGGAAACTGGAATGTTGTCGTTGATCATACTTCAGCTGGAACAGAAACAATACGTACAGTCAACTCAGACAAAGTATCTGTTGAGGGTCTTTCAATGATGGTACTATATGATCAATCTGAAGCAGAATATACACCTGTACCAACCAGCATTGAGATAAATCCTGATACATTTGCTATTAACCCTGGCGACACAAAAGGTGTAACTGCATATGTAAAGGATCAAAGCGGTCGTGTGATGCTCGGAGAAGAGCTTGTCTGGTCAACTTCTGATAACGAAGTAGCAAATGTAAACAATGGACGTGTTGTCGGAGTAGCTGAAGGTATTGCTATAATAAAGGTTAAAGCTGGTGACATTGAGGCTTCAATTGAAGTAACGGTTGAAAAACTAGTTGCTGATACAATTTCTATTGTAGGCAATAATTCTGTTTTTGAGACATACTCTACTCAGCTTTCAGCTCATGTAAAAGACCAATTTAACCAAGATATGCTTCATGCAAAAGTAGTATGGTCATCGTCTGATACATCTATTGCAACCGTTGATAATACGGGGAAAGTTACTGGAATTAAACCAGGTAACGTTGCAATCACTGCCACCTCAGGTGATGCAGATGCAACATTTGATATTGAAGTAAAGAAAAATGTAAAGCGTTATGTTCGCATTAAATATGTTCGTCCTGATGGAGAGTTTACAGGTGACTTTGGTGCTTGGAACCTCTGGGTATGGAACACAGGTGTGAAAAACGATCAAATCGATTTTGAAACAATTGATGGTGATACAGCAGTAGCAAACGTTGAAATTGCTCCTGAAACAGAAGCAATTGGTTTCTTAATACGAAAGGGTACTGATTGGAATACAGCAAAAATTTCTCCAGACAGTGATGACCATAACGTTCAAATTAACCGGGATGATATCCTTACAAAAGTGACCGTTGTCACTGGTGTCCCAGGACAAACAGTTGTACCATCTGTCAACGGACCTGTTTTAGAAGATGGGAATGTTACGTTCTATTATCGAGACGAAGAATTGTTTCAAAGTGATGAAATGCATTCAATCGAAGAAGTAAAAGTGAAAATCGATGGAAAAGAATATCCATTAGAATACAATAAGCAAAATGAGTATTTTTCATACAAACTTGAAGGCCTAGAGGAAGGAACCCATGAGTATACATTCCTAGTTACAAAAGAAGGTGAAACGGTCGAAGTAAATGATCCAAAAAATATAAAAAATGGCAAGTCAACGATTACGTATACACGTCCAAATCTTACTATTAAGACAAACGTTTCTCCTTCTGAAATTTCTTTTGATGAAAATGCTGTTTTAAAAGTAGATGTAACCTCTGAAGATAAGGTAAACATTAGAGAAATATATGCCGACTTTAGAGCACTTGGCGGCAAGGAAAAGGTTGATATTGATCCAAATGTAGGCGCTGTTTCAATAGCTGCTAATCAATCTGTTACGGCTGGTGAAAAAGAGATTAAAATCGTCGTTATCGATGAATTTGGTAACACGCATAAGCAATCAGTAAAAGTAACCGTTAAACCAGAGCAATCTGTTGGTGGAAAACTAAGCTTTGATTGGGATGAAGCACGTATTTACTTTATGCTAACAGACCGTTTTAAAGATGGTGATCCATCTAATAATGGTAAGGGAGAATATGATCCAGCTCACTCAGAAGCATATCATGGTGGAGATATCCAAGGGATTATTGATGAATTAGATTATATTGATGACTTAGGAATCAATACTATCTGGATTTCGCCAATTGTCGATAATATTGAATTCAACAAAGGTTCAGATTTTAAAACCGCTGCAGGTCTTGAACCAAAGCAGTATGGTTATCATGGTTACTGGGCAAAGGATTTTACTAGTTTAGATGAACATTTAGGTGATATGGAAACATTCCAGGAGCTTATTGAAAAAGCTCATGATCGTGGAATTAAAATCATGCTTGATGTAGTAGTAAATCATGCTGGATATGGAATGGATGGAGACATTTGGGATACATGGAAAGCTGATGCAGAAAATCTTCCTACAGAGGATGAATTAGCAACGTTTAAAGGAATGTTAAGAACTGTGGATGAGGACACAACGGTAAGGGGTGAACTTGATAATCTTCCAGACTTTAAAACAGAAGATCCAGCAGTACGACAAAAAATCATTAATTGGCAAACAGAATGGCTTGAAAAGGCAAGAACAGATCGGGGAGATACAATCGACTATTTCCGTATTGATACAGTAAAACATGTTGAAGATGCAACATGGCAAGCACTAAAAAATGAGCTAACAGCCATTGATCCGTCTTTCAAAATGATCGGAGAATATTGGGGTGCAAGTATTGCAAATGACGGAGGCTACTTAGGTACAGGTCAAATGGATTCTCTGTTAGATTTTGATTTTAAAGAAAAAGCAAAATCATTTGTAGACGGAAATATTGATAGTGTGGAATCTTATTTACAAGATCGAAACAATAGACTAACAAATTCAGCAACACTTGGCCAATTCCTAAGCAGTCACGATCAAAACGGCTTCTTAACAGAATATGTCCATGGTGATGTAGGGAAATTGAAAGTTGCATCTGCACTACAAATCACATCAAAAGGTCAGCCAGTTATTTACTATGGTGAAGAATTAGGTAGATCTGGTAAGTCTGATTGGGAAAAAGATGCTGATGGAAATGTATTGGCATTTGGTCAAAATCGTGATGATATGCCTTGGGACCTTTATGAAAATGAGGATCCGGAAGCTATGGCTCTCCACAAACACTATTCTACTCTCTTAAATATCAGAGAAGATTACTCAAAAGTCTTTTCAAAAGGAACTAGGGAAAAGATAGCAGGTGGAGATGCAGAGAAATACATTGTTTTTAAGCGACAATATGATGATGAAAATATTTTGGTAGGTCTAAAT
The DNA here is from genome assembly GCF_020524345.1 of Metabacillus niabensis. GTDB lineage: Bacteria > Bacillota > Bacilli > Bacillales > Bacillaceae > Metabacillus > Metabacillus niabensis_B. Next base: position 61,416 of record NZ_JAIVLH010000023.1, on the reverse strand, counting down.
ACAGCAACCGAAGAAAAACAAGCAACCTTTCCGGTTGATTATGCTGCGAATACAATACTCACAGACCTATATAACAACAAAGAATACGTTGTAAACGACAAGCAAGAAGTAACGATTATACTTCCCTCGAAAGATAACGGCGGATCAGCAGTATTAACGTATGTTACCGAAAAACCAGGAGAAAATCCGGGAGATAATCAGGATGAAGAATCGGAAGGAGATACTGGAGATAAAAATTCAGAAAATCCAGGTAATAAACCAGAGGATAAATCTGATGAAAAGTCTGGTAACAATACTAGCGATAAATCGAATGACAGCAACAATGGTAACAAACCAGATTCTTCGTCAAAAGAAAGAAACTATTTACCATTAACTGCATCAACTCATTACAATTGGTTAATAGTTGGAGGAATTATGATAGTAATTGGATGTGCATATGTATATGTTCAAAGAAGAAGAGTCGAAAGGTAATTGAAAAGGCGAAATAAAACTTGGTGATGAGCACAATCACCAAGTTTTTACGTTTTTGATATAGGGTGAGGTCCAAGTGAAACCTGATAAAGTTTAATAACTAGGCTTTTTTTCGAACGGTTTTTGTTTTCTTTTCTGTAGTCCCACCAGTATGAGCTGTTTTTGTTTGTGGGTTATCATCACCAACTGCTTTTGCGGACTTTGCCTTTGGTTTTGCTGGTTTTGCTTTTGTTTGCGGTTTTTTTGTTTTTTCAATACTTGCTTGAAGAGCACTCATTAAATCAACTACATTTTGACGAGGCGCTGCTTCTGTTGGTGTTTTTCCTTCATCCTGGTTTACTTTTCTCTCAATCAATTCTTGTAAAGCTAAACGATAATCATCCTTATATTTTTCAGGTTCAAAGGTGGTGGTTAACTGATCAATAAGCATGATAGCTGTATCCAGTTCTTTTTCACCGACTTCTACATTTTCAGGAACACTAGGCACTTCTTTTACGTTTCTGACTTCGTCCGGATAATGAACAGTTTCCATGACAATGCAATTCTGATAAACACGTACCATTGCGAGCTGTTGCTTAGAACGGATCGTAATTTCTGCAATTCCAATTTTCTCTGATTTCGTTAGCGCTTCTCTAAGTAAACCATACGCTTTTCCACCATTCTCTCCCGGACCAATAAAATAAGAACGGTTAAAATAGATAGGATCAATATCATCCATTTTGACAAAATCAATTATTTCTACAGTTTTATCTTCGTGTTCATCCTTTAGTTCCTTAAGTTCATCATCTGTTAGTACAACATATTTTCCTTTTACATACTCATAGCCCTTCACAATTTCATCTTGCTTTACTTCTTCATCACAATTCGGACATGTTTTATCATATTGAATGGGACTATGACATTTCTTATGAAGGGTTCTCAGTTTTATATCCTTATCTTCTGTTGCTGCATAAAGTTTAATCGGAATGTTAACTAAACCGAAACTAATGGAGCCTTTCCACATTGTATGCATATAATCCCCTGCCTTATGTTGTAAGTTTCCTGCTTTTATTTTTTACTTAAAACAAGGGTTTCATTAGTAGCAATAGCTGCCAATTATGTTTAAAAAATAGATAATTGCTGAAGAACAATAATGATAATACCTAAAATCCACACATAAACTGCAAAGATTTTTAAAGATCTGTACTTAACAAATGCAATCATAAATCTAACTGCAATATAGCCGAAAATCGCAGAAGATAATGTGGCTATAAACATAGATGAAAGGCTGATTTGAGGTACTGATCCTGAAATCATATCTTTTAATTGATAGATAATTCCTCCGCATATAGCTGGGATAGATAGGAGAAACGAGAAATAGGCTGCAGCTTCTTTATCCATTTTTCTTAAGAGAGCACCTACAATCGTCATACCGGATCTAGAAATTGCAGGGAAAATAGCAAGTGCTTGAAAGCTGCCAATAAAAAATGAATCAAATAAAGAAAGGTTTTCAACTTTTTTTGATCCGTTTTTAATTGAATCTGCAAACCACAGGAAAAGCCCTGTAATTAAAAATTCCCATCCAATGGAAACACCGGATTTTGATAGTTCATCAAAATAATCGCTAAAAAGTACACCAGTCATAACAGCTGGAATGGTTCCAACAACTAATAGTGCTGTTATCCGGCTAAATGGTCTTTTTATTAATTTGATTAGTATTTCTTTATAAAAGACAATAAGAGCAATAAGTGTACCTAAATGAAGCATTGTATCTAAAAATAAACCTGCTTCTTCTAATCCAAAAAAGTTACGGCCTAAGTAAAGATGCCCTGTACTACTAATCGGAATAAACTCTGTTAAACCTTGAATAATTCCCAAAATAACTGCCTGTATCCAGTCCATGTTCATCCCCCTCAAAACAAAGCTTGTCTGTATTTATGAATATGTAGGATAGTTCCTTGTGTAGAACAATTTATTAAAGAATGTAATAAGGGAACAAAGAAAAAACATTTGACAAGAAAACATGCTAGCACGTATGATAAAGGTAACATAATAATCTTCTTTCAAAGGGGAGTAGCGTTCAGGGAAACCTGAAAACAAAGTCGTCATTTCATGGATATTTTCCATCGGCTTTGTTGGCATGATCGGATCGGTTTAACATGCTCAGCAAGACCTTTGCCTTTAGCGGCAAAGGTCTTTTTTTGTTGTCCTATGCTAATAAAGGGTTTAAGAAGATAAATACCTTAAGCATAGGAGGAGAAATAATGGATGTAACTTTATTATTAGAGTACGGTTGGGTACTATTAGTGTTAGTGGCCTTGGAAGGGATCTTAGCAGCTGATAATGCGTTAGTAATGGCTGTTATGGTTAAGCATCTTCCAGAGGATCAAAGAAAAAAAGCTTTATTTTACGGGTTGGCAGGTGCATTTGTTTTACGATTTGGTGCACTATTCCTCATCTCATTTCTTGTCAATGTCTGGCAAGTTCAGGCAATAGGTGCCATTTACCTTCTTTATATTTCAATTAACCATATCGTGAAGAAGTTTATTTTAAAGAAAAGTGAGCAGCACAGGGTTGTAAAGAAGGAATCTGGTTTTTGGGGCACAGTCCTAAAGGTAGAACTTGCAGACTTGGCTTTTGCAGTAGATTCCATTTTGGCTGCAGTAGCACTTGCCGTTACACTACCAGCAACAAATTTACCTACTATAGGTGGACTTGATGGCGGCCAATTCCTTGTTATCTTAGCAGGTGGTATTATTGGAATTGTGATCATGAGATTTGCCGCAACGTATTTTGTGAAATTGTTAAAGAAAAAACCGAATTTAGAAACGGCTGCGTTTTTAATTGTTGGTTGGGTAGGTGTGAAGCTTTCCTTATATACACTTGCACATCCACAAATTGATGTCATTTCAAAACATTTTATAGAATCTGCCACTTGGAAAATCATTTTCTGGATTATCCTTGCTGCTATTGCGGTAGGTGGATGGTTCTTATCTAAAGATGTCAATGAAGAAGAGGTCATTGAAGAGAAGACCATTGATAAAGCAAAAGCAAGTAACGATTATTAAATACAAAATATAATAAAATAATAAAAAGGAATCCGATTCGGATTCCTTTTTATACTATTAGAAAGCACAAATTTTTAAGGATGATAGTTAAGAAAACTAAGGCTTTCGCCATTAGGAATTGGCAATAAGCCAGGTTTTTCTAATAGAAATAAAGAAAATATACACATAAATATATCAAATGTGTAACATTTTGTAGGTCTAAAAGCATATTTAAGCTTTTTTTTTACAAAATAGTCTTTTAACACCCTTAAGATAAATTAAAGTGACGTAACTATGTAGAGAATTAATTAAATCATGAGAGGGGGTATGTGACAATAGTGAACTTTTCTAATATTTTTCTGTTTTTTCATTGTTTTGCTAATGTGATGTATTGTTTGATAAGACCTGTCATTTGATTAGTCTTTGCTTTTTTGTTAGTTTAAAATAGGTTGAAATCAATAGGTCTAAAGTTGTTTGTTTTGTAATAATTGACTTTCTTTTGTTTAAAATTAGAAAGATAGTTTCATATATCTTCCTTTGCGATCCCCTATTAAATTAGCTATGATATACAAAGTAATATAGGGGAAACAGAGGTGAACATCCAAATGCTTAGCCTTTTGTTTAAATTAGGTAAAAAGAAGCGAACATTAGAAGAAACAGTTCTCCAAATACAAAAGGGAGATCTACATTTACAAAATGAACTAATCGAACAATATAAACCATTTGTTGCTAAAACAGTCTCATCTGTTTGTAAACGATATATTAGCGAAACTGATGATGAGTTTAGTATAGGTCTTATCGCATTTAATGATGCCATTGAGAAATATTCAACCGATAAGGGGAGCTCATTATTAGCTTTTGCTGAGCTTGTCATTAAAAGAAAAGTGATTGACTATATTCGAAAGGAAGCACGTCATCCTTATACGGTCCACCTTGAGCTGCAAGAGCATGAAGAGGGAGAATTTTCCCAGAGCAAGATTGAATCAGACCTATCAATTGAAGAATATACAAAAGCAATTGAACAAGAACACCGTAGAGAAGAAATTATTTATTTTCAGCACTGTCTAAGCGATTTTCAATTAACTTTTGCTGAAATCGTGGAACAATCTCCAAAACACTTTGATGCCAGACAAAATGCGATGTTAGTGGCAACTGAGTTGGTAAATGATGAGAAGCTGCGAACTATTCTTTTTACTAAACGACAGCTGCCAGTAAAACAGCTTGAGGCAAAAGTTTCAGTAAGTCGTAAAACCATAGAGAGAAATAGAAAATACATCATAGCTATGGCTATCATTCTTTCGGGAAACTTCGTCTATTTAAAAGATTATATAAAAGGGGTGCTAGATTCATGAAAAAAGGGGTCGTCGTAGAGCTCGATGATGACTTTGTTACATTGCTTACCCCAGATGGGCAATTTCTAAAGGCTTCAAATAAAGAGGGTAATTATGAACTAGGTGAAGAGATTTCTTTTTTTCCTTTAGCGGATAAACGTGAAGAAGTTGCAACAAGAACAAAAAGGGCAAGCGATCATACCTTTCTTAAATCTATACGTACTCGTACAGCTAGGGTAGGTGCTTTATCAGCAGTAGCCATCATATTTTTTATGATTAGTTTTCTACCTTTATTTAACAATGATAAAGTTTATGCATACATGTCAATTGACATAAACCCTAGCTTTGAAGTAAGTCTTGATGATCATTTAAAGGTAATTTCATTAGTACCGCTTAATGACGAGGCTAATAACATTATGAAAAGCCTTAATGATTGGGAGAAAAAGCCACTAAATGAAATCGTGCAAATAATTATTAGTGAATGTAAGTCAGATGGATACGTTTATCCTGGTAAAGAAATTGTCATCACTACGGTAATGAATGATACTGACAAGAAAATTGAAAAAAAGCTGCATGAAGGCTTGACAGAAATAAGCTCAGTGATTGAAGAAGAGGAAATGGTCGTAAAAACGATTAATTCAGATATAGATACAAGAGATAAAGCACAAAAACAAGGGGTTTCGACCGGTAAATATATTGAACTTGTTGAGCAAAAAGAAGAATCTAAAGAAACAGAAGCGCCTGAAGAAGCAGATGAATCAACACAGAGTGAAGTTACACCAGCTCCAATTGTTCCGGAAAAAAAGGGCCCGAGCATAACGAGCCAAGTAAAAGAACAGCAGAACACGAAACCTGCTGATACTGCCACTTCTGTGCAAAAAGATAACTCTGAAGCAAAAGAAAAGTTAACTAATGCTAAGGAAAAGCTACAAGAGAATGCTCATCAAATTCAACAAAAGAGAAATGAGAATAAACAACAGAATAAACAACAGAATAAACAACAGAATAATAAACGTGCTAAGTTTAACCAAGAGGAACAGAATAAAGAGCATACCGAAAGTAATAGAAGATGGCCAGAGAAAAAAGACAGGTATGATGACAACGACGATTACGATGATGATCGAAAGGTTGATCGCAAAGAAAACAATAGAGGTAAAAATAACAACGGTCGCCAAGATAGAGATGATAACAAACGAGGAAAGAAAGACCGTGACGACGATTAAATAATGTACAGTTATATATACCTAAAGGCTGATCAAATCGGATCAGCCTTTTTACCATGCATTATTCAGTTTTTTGTCCGTTTAACTGGGATTGCGCTTGTGCCACAAGACGTTTGGTGATTTCTCCACCTACTGACCCATTGGATCGAGATACAGTATCTGATCCTAAATGTACGCCGAATTCTTGAGCGATTTCATATTTAATTTGATCCAGAGCTTGTTCAATCCCCGGTACAAGTAATTTATTACTGCTTCTTGCCATTTGTTAGCACCCCTTTTATATTAATTGCTTTAGTCTATAAAGAGTTTACTTTATAGCCTTACTTATAAGATTTCATTGCGCATATATTTCTATACTGGAAATGTTTAGAGGTGTTTGAAAATTATATATCATTTAAATAAGTTTGTGCCCTTGTTTGGATATGTGAGGCTAATACTGCCAAAACTGTTGTCACCAAGATTCTACGAATTTTATAACATTGATCATTTGTCAAGTTTGAAATAATTTGTGAGGGGAACTTTATTTTGCTATTAATACGTTTTTCCAATGTTAAATCATTCCCCGAGCTCGTATCTATGCTTTCCAACACAGATCCGTATATTTCATAAAAAGTAATCGGGCTCATTAAATCATCACTTCGGTCTGAAAGTGTGTTAAATACCTCTGTCAAGATATTTCGGATTCGCTCAAAATCGAAAATTGCTTTTAAATCTCTCACAATTAATAGCATAGCTGCTTGTTCGATTGAATATTTTTTGCCAAGCTCCGGTTGCCCAATTAATTCCTTTACATCACGTTTTATCCAATTTTGAATGGAGGTAGATTTTAAAGACGTTAGTTCGCATAGATTGGCTAATGATACAATTTCATTTGTTGATAAGCCATATTCAAGTTGGGTTTTTCGGTTGCTAGCCTTTATTAAGAAGTTTGGAATCACTTCTTCAGTGAAGGTCGATGTTTTTAAGGCTTCCTGTATAATATGTAAAGGAGTCTCTACTGACTCACCTTTTAACGCATATAAAAGTTTTGTCATTTGTACTCGAGTTAGTTGAAAAGACATCTTAACACCTCATTTTATGAATCTAAAAGACGGTTTAATCTTTATTGTAAAGGATTTAACAAAATCGTGAACGATTTATTAAATGTAAGTATTCTATCTTGCTTTTTATGAAAAATGTTTCTATAATTTTTATTATAATATAAGTTCATGTGAACTTGAAAGATGGAGGTCTGTATGGCAAAAAGAATTTTTCTTTTTCTACTATCAAATATTTTAGTTATCACCACAATTGGCATTGTTTTATCCCTATTGAATATATCACCTTATCAAACAGCAGGTGGTGGTCTCGATTTAGTTAGTCTCCTCATCTTTAGTGCAGTTGTAGGATTTACAGGGTCATTTGTATCATTGGCTATGTCTCGTTGGATGGCCAAAATGATGATGGGTGTGAAGGTATTAAATCCTGATAGCTCGCTCTCTCCGGCAGAAAGAGAATTAGTAGAACGAGTTCATCGCCTATCAAGAGCAGCAGGACTTATGAAAATGCCTCAGGTAGGAATATATCAGTCTCCTGAAGTGAATGCTTTTGCTACAGGTCCTTCCAAACGTCGTTCTTTAGTAGCTGTATCAACAGGACTGTTACATGAAATGGACGATGATGCTATTGAAGGTGTTGTTGCACATGAAGTAGCTCATATCGCAAACGGTGATATGGTGACGATGACATTATTACAAGGAATTGTTAATACATTTGTTGTCTTCCTAGCGCGAATAGCAGCATGGCTTGTTTCACGATTTGTTCGGGAGGACTTGGCTCCGATTGTTCATTTTGTGGCTGTGATTATTTTCCAGTTAGTCTTTTCAATACTCGGAAGCTTAGTTGTATTTGCGTTTTCTAGATACCGTGAATTTCACGCAGACAGAGGTGGAGCCGATTTAGCCGGTAAAGATAAGATGGTTCATGCGCTGCGTTCACTTAAACAATATACTCAACGAGTAAGAGATGATCAAGCGTCTTTATCCACATTAAAAATTAATAGCAAAAAAGGGATTTCATTATTTTCAACACACCCTGACTTAGATGATCGTATTAATAGATTGGAAGCGAAATAAAAGAAAAGGATGGCATAATTGTCATCCTTTTCACTTTTTTACCGTGTATCTAAAGTAAAGTATTAAGAAAAGACATTGACTTTCGCCATTCTTGGTAGTAAGTCGTGTTTTCAAATATTTGAAAATACATAGTTGTTACTTGATTGATACAAATTAGAAGGGAATTAACCTTTTCATTTCCATGAATAATCGTTATGATAGAAAACATGAGTGCATCAAAGCACCTTATTTCATAGTATTTGAACTGTAAGATAGGAATGAATGGATATGAAACAATTTAAGCTTAGATTACAATCATTAACACCGGTACAACTAATCGTTGCCTATTATTTTTTAGCTGTAAGTGTTTCTGTTTTATTGTTAAGTTTACCTGTGGCCCATAAGCCAGGTGTTGAATTTGCCTTTATCGACAGACTTTTTACTGCAGTAAGTGCTGTTAGTGTTACAGGTTTAACAACTGTGTCTACTGCTGAAACATTTAGTGTTCCAGGTATATTTATCTTGGCCTTTGTATTGCAATTCGGTGGAATTGGAATAATGACACTCGGAACATTTGTATGGCTTATTATGGGGAAAAAGATTGGCTTAAAAGAACGGCAACTTATTATGGCAGATCAAAATCAAGTTAACTTATCAGGAATAGTGAATCTGATTCGTCAAATTATTGTGCTCATTCTTTTAATCGAATTTCTTGGTGGGTTAATACTAGGGACCTATTTCCTTAAATATTACCCAACTTGGCAAGAAGCCTATTTACATGGTTTCTTCACCTCAATCAGTGCAACAACCAATGGTGGTTTTGATATAACAGGTCAATCAATGATCCCGTTTGCCCATGATTATTTTATTCAGTTTATCACCATGATTCTTATCGTATTGGGAGCTATTGGTTTTCCTGTTTTGATTGAAGTAAAGGATTTTTTATTCAACAAAAATAAAAGACATCGGTTTACCTTATTTACTAAGCTGACAACTATTACGTTCTTTGCGCTTATTTTGTTCGGAACAATTGCAATTGCTATTTTAGAATATTCACACTTCTTTAAGGGGAAAGAATGGCATGAAACCTTCTTTTATTCATTGTTTCAATCAACTGCTACTAGAAGTGGTGGGTTAGCAACAATGGATGTAAGCTTATTCACTGAGACAACCATTTTAATATTATGTGCTTTAATGTTCATTGGAGCTTCTCCCAGTTCAGTTGGAGGAGGAATTCGTACTACAACATTTGCGCTAAATTTATTATTCCTATTTCATTTCGCAAGAGGACATAAATCGATCAAAATATTTAAACGGGAGCTACATGAAGCAGACCTTAATAAATCTGTTGTCGTCACAATGATGGCCTTCCTAATATGTTTTACCTCAGTCGTCATTTTATCAATAACAGAACCTTTCCCGTTTGTTTCTATTTTATTTGAAGTATGCTCTGCATTTGGAACAACCGGACTATCAATAGGAATTACAGCAGAACTTAGTATATTAGGCAAAATCATCATTATGATCTTAATGTTTATCGGTCGTATTGGGATATTAACATTCTTATATCTGTTAGGAACAAAAGAGAAAAAAGATAATTTTCATTATCCAAAGGAAAGAGTCATTATTGGATAGGAAAGGAAAAGAGTTGGAGTTAATCCAGCTCTTTTTTCATTTAACAAAAAATCAGTCGATATTAATTGATGGCATCTTAATCTTTGGTACAATATGTAAGGAGGAGGGAGCGATATGAGAAAAAGTTTAATGGCATTTGTTTTTTTTGTATTATTAATCGTATTAAGTGCATGCTCAGAAGCACCAACTGCTGCAGACCGTTTTTCTGAATACATAAAATTATGGAATGATCAAAAGTTTTCAGAAATGTACGATAAACTATCGTCAAATGCAAAAGAGGAGATTACAAAAGAAGATTTTGTTAGTCGCTATAAAGGTATATACGAGGGTGTGTCAGTTAATGAGTTGAAGGTTGAGTTTGATAAACCGGAAGAAGAAAAGATAGATGATAAGGCAACAGAGGTTAGCTATCCTTTTTCATTAACAATGGACACCCTGGCTGGCCCAATATCATTTGATCAAGATGTGAAGATTATCCAGGAAGAAACAGAAGATGGAGAGGATTGGTTTATTTCCTGGTCACCTTCTATGATCTTTCCGCAATTAGAAGCCAATGAAGAAGTAAGAGTGAGTAGTACATCACCTGAGCGTGGACAAATTTTTGATGAAAAAAATAAAGGGCTTGCAGTGAATGGTTTAGCCTATGAAATTGGAATTGTACCAGGCAATCTTCCGGAAAATCGAGATGAAACGATCGAAAAGATTGCTAAAATACTTTCAATGGATGTGAAAGAAATAGAAGATAAGCTTTCACAAAGCTGGGTTCAACCTGAATTATTTGTTCCTATTAAAAAAATTGATCCACAACAACAGGAATTACTTGCTGAATTAATTTCAATTCCATCTATTCAAAAGAAAGATGTTCCAGCAAGGTTTTATCCTTACGGAGAAGCTGCCGCCCATCTAACAGGATATATTGGAAGTATTACAGCAGAACAGCTTGAGGAATTAAATGATGAAGGATATTCCAGTCAATCCTTAGTTGGAAAAGCTGGATTGGAACAAGTATTTGAATCAAGATTAAAAGGAGAAACAGGTTATACCATTTACGTCGAAGGTACAGATAAAATTATTGCTGAAAAGCCTCCTGAAAATGGTGAGGATATACAAGTAACTATTGATGGTGAGCTGCAAAAACAACTGTTTAATCAGCTCAAGGGTGAAGCAGGTACAGCTGTTGCAATGGATCCTTTAACAGGAGAAACATTAGCTTTAGTGAGCAGTCCTTCTTATAATCCTAATGAATTTATATATGGACTATCTTCATCACAATATGCAACCTTATCCGATAATCCACAAAAGCCCTTAATGGCTCGATTTAATAAAACCTTTTCTCCAGGATCTTCTTTGAAACCGATTATTGCATCGATTGGATTGAATGCAGGAAAGTTAGATCCTGATGCTGAAAAACAAATAACAGGACTAACGTGGAAAAAAGATGCTAGTTGGGGAAATTATAGCATAACAAGAGTTTCAGATTCAGATTCAAATGTTAACTTAAAGGATGCCCTTATCTATTCTGACAATATCTATTTTGCTCAATTAGCATTGGATATAGGGGCAGAGGAAATGGTAAACGGTTTAAAACAGTTTGGATTTGAAGAAGACATTGATTTTCCTTTTCCAATCACAACATCTTCTATTTCGAATCAAAATCTATCAAATGAACAGCTTCTGGCCGATTCTGGTTATGGACAAGGAGAAATATTGATGAGTCCTTTTCATTTGACAGCAGCATATACCACCTATGTAAATAATGGCAGTATGATAAAACCGTATCTCGAGGTCACAGAAGAAGCAAAAACAAGTTTTTGGAAAGAAAATATTACAAAGAAGGAAAATAACGATATTCTACTATCAAACTTAAAAGAAGTTGTAAATAATCCAAATGGTACTGCTTATGAGCCTAAAGTAGATAGCCTACAGATAGCAGGAAAAACTGGAACAGCTGAATTAAAACAGTCAAAAGAAGATAAGACAGGTAAAGAAAATGGATGGTTTGTAGCTGTTAATACAGATAATCCTGAACTCTTGGTTACAATGATGATTGAAGATGTAAAAGACAAGGGAGGGAGCCATTACGTAGTTCCTAAGGTAAAAGAGGTCATGAAGCAATATCTCTCGAATGAATAAAAAATGGATGACTCAAATGGATTTTATTTTGAGTCATCTATTTTATTCGTTTTGGAAATTATAAAATTCTTGAACTGTGGATAAGCGCTTCGACATCCAGCACCGAACAGGACGTCGCGTTATTGACTGTCTCTAGGGTCTAGTCACAAATGAATTGAAGACAAAGAACCATCTTCTGTTCATTTGCGTCTTTTTTGTCCAAGCCTAGGCTGACCAAGATGCTTGCGCTTTTCTTACTAATTTAGTCACTGTTATAACTTACATCTTTATCAGGATGTGTAAAGGGAACACCATTTGGTTTTCTCTTTTCTTCAAGTAATTCTCTATTTTCAGGAGTATTCCAGCCAATATCATTTGTCTGGTGAACCCACTGTTCACCAGACATAATTGCCGGATCAATCTCATCACTCCAATTGTTTAGTGGAGAATGCTCGGAGTTATAGTTGCTATCGCCAATTACAACCCCATAGTCATTTAAAAACGGTTCCTTCATTTTCACTCCTGTTCCTTTCCAAGAGGGAGCATGTGTTTGATGTGGTAATGATTCATCAAGTGAAAACTTGTCTTCCTTTTCCTTTTTCACATTTTTCACCTCAACTTTATTTATGTTTAGAATGTCCAATTAGTAACTGATCTTTTTTCCGATTTCTACCTATGATAGAAAACAGTAAAATGGAGAAAGTAAAGAAGTAACATCTTGAATAAGTCGAAACTTATCATTGAGGTGAGAAGATTGAAGAGAAAAGCATTTCGAAATCAAGCTGTAAAACATAATAATACACCAACAGAAAGTCTGCCGGATGTAGAATTTGCTGAAATTAATGATGATGAAAACCCGATGAAGGGTGCAAATCGAAACTCTAAACATGGAAAGCAAGGGAAATCATCATGACACGTAAAAAAATGAAAAGTAAAGATATGCAAAACCATAAAATTCCTACTGAAAAGGATTTACTACAAGAAGAATTTGGTCATGAAATGGGAGATGTTAATGCATCTCAACTATATAGCGCACTAGCAGGTAATAAAAAGGAAAAAAAGAAAAGTGAGAGATAATCCTCTCACTTTTTCCTTCAGCCTACTTTAGATTCGAATTCACGTGATAAAGCTGTATATACTGTTGTTTTTGAATGGATGGCATCATAGTGAACAAGAATGAAAGAGCCTTCTTCTACCATTATTCCTGTTTTAAGGTAGTGATTTAAATTAAATGGTAAGGTTTCAAGCACTGTATGTTTGAATAGATCCTTCTCTGTTAGTTGTTTTCTTGCAAATTCCTCACCCAAAAGAAGAGGGTTTTCTAAGATGGAGTGGTAAATTTTGCTGCGTTCCTGTTTTGATAGTGCATCATCCCACCAAGGTTTACGTGGTTTAAATTTTTGATTACGTAAATAATCATATTTCATAAATCCACTAACAATGTCTACAACGTCATGATTGTAGCTAGCAAGGAATTCAAATAGATGTTTATAAAGGTCTTCTAACTGATGGCCAATTCGACTCCAGCCTTTTTCATCCCAAAAGGTTCCAAAATCCTGAAAAAAGTCAAAAGGAGTGGCAAAAACGTTTGAAACTAAGTATTCAATAGTTTCATCCATGCGATGATCATTCCAATATTTTTCTAATACATCTTCCACATGTTTAATTTTTGTAATATCTTCAAATGATAGGATGTTGTTTTTCAGAATTTCATAAGGGGAATGATCCATATATACATAACCATGATCTTCGGCCCGAAGTCTAAGACCAGTTCCTCGTAACATTTTCAAAAATCCTAGCTGAAGCTCTTCTGGACGTAGCTCAAAAACATCATTAAAGGTTTTCTTAAATGAATAATAATCTTCTTCAGGTAAACCGGCAATTAAATCAAGATGCTGATCAATTTTCTGTCCATCTTTTACCATTGTGACAGTACGTGTTAACTTACTAAAGTTTTGTTTCCTCATCACAAGTTCATTTGTTGCATCGTTTGTTGATTGAACACCAATTTCGAATCTGAACAAACCTTTAGGGGCACTGTCGTTTAAAAATTGAATTACTTCAGGTCTCATAATGTCTGCTGTTATTTCAAATTGAAATACAGTACCAGGCTTGTGCTCATCAATGAGAAATTGAAACATTTCCATGGCATAGCTACGGCTAATATTAAATGTACGATCAACAAATTTAATTGTCTTTGCACCATTTTCCATTAGAAAGCGAATATCTTCTTTAACTTTTTCACGATCAAAGTAACGTACACCTACTTCTATCGATGATAGGCAAAATTGGCAGCTAAAAGGGCAACCGCGACTTGTTTCAATATACGTAACACGCTTTGAAAGCTGTGACAAATCTTCTTTAAAACGAAATGGAGAAGGTAATGTTTTTAAATCAATTTTGTTCCGCTGCGGCTTAATTTGTAATGTTTCGTCTTTGCGGTAAGCCATTCCACTAACATTTTCAAAGTTATGTTCACCATGTAATTCATCTAATAATTGCTTAAATGAATGTTCTCCTTCTCCAATAATAATAAAGTCAACTTCCGGAATCTTCTCCATCCATTCCCTAGTGTCATATGTTACCTCTGGTCCTCCTAATACAATCAGTAAAGAGGGGTTAATCTTCTTCAACATTTTTATTACTTTTATGGTTTCTTCAATATTCCAAATATAGCAGCTAAATCCGATAATCTCAGGTTTTTTTGCATGAAGGTCTGTAACGATATTCATTGCAGGATCTTTAATTGTATATTCTGCTAACTCTATATCATAATCAGGTTCTGCGTATGCTTTTAAATAACGAATTGATAAACTTGTATGAATATATTTTGCATTTAATGTTGATAAAACAGTTTTCATTTCTACACCACTTTTATTTGATTTTATAAAAACAAATTGCGTAAGCTTTTAATCAATTATTTATTTTAACATAATGCTTCGATTGGGTATATAACCACAGTATGGAAGGAATACCAGGCATTTAAACAAAAATGAGACATTATCCTTTAAAGGAAAATGTCTCATGTCATTACTTATTCAATGAAAAAGGCTTAAGATATAAATGAGATGGCTTTAACTCAATAAAAGGGCTCGCAATTTCTTTTACTGTTTTTGTTGATAATACCGTTGTTAGTAAAATTGCTAACAACGTAAGAGTAGCAATACTTTGATAATCGCCCAACCACTCAATCGTATCGCCTTTTCTCATATATTGTATGATGAACCCATGCAGAAGATATACATAGAACGTCCTAGTTCCCCACTCGGTGAAGAATGCATGTCTTGTAGGAATGAGAGCCAAAAAACTAAGAGACGTGATCAATGTTAAAGTGTAAAAGCCCATTCTAATAATTGCATTAAAAATAGATACATCACCAAACTGTGAATAAGGCTTTGAACCAAATAGCCATTCATAATCAAAGTCAATATAGAAATACGATACAAATGTTATGGTTAACAATAACACGGCAATAACTCTGATATTTGGTTTAGTAATGAACGTAAAATGCTCTTTCTTTAAATAAAAACCGATTAAAAATAATGGAAAAAACACAAATGTTCTTGATAAGCTTAAATAATTACTTACTATGTCAAAATATCCAACTGCAATTCCGAGCGCAAAAGCCCAAGTTAATGACCATTTTGGAGAAAGCTTTGTTGCTCCAAATAAGAAAACATTCCAGAAGAATAAACTGACTAGAAACCATAATGACCAGTGGGGATCTAATGGATCCAGAACACTTGCACCTTGTTTTTCAATCGCAAAATAATAGACAGAGTAAATTCCTTGGAAAATTAAATAAGGCAAAATAAGCTTTTTGGCGATTTTACTTACATAGCCCTTCTTATTAAATCCCTTGGCAAAATAACCGGATACTAAAATGAATGCTGGCATATGAAACGTATAAACAAATTTATAAATGGTCAACATAACATCACTTTCATCGATAAATGGCCTAATAATATGACCAAAAACAACTAAAAAAATTAAAAAGAATTTTGCATTATCAAAATAACTCAAACGATTAGTCATTATTTTATCATTCCCTTTGAAGTAATAAATCGTAAAATTATCTTTTTTATTCCCGAATAGAGGTGGAAATAAACGTTGTATGAACTTAAATCAAGATGAGCTTATTACATTACTTTCGATAGAAATTGATTATTTATTAGGGACGTAACAAAGCTGTCATCTATTTGTAAAACGATGACAGCTTTTATGTGGTAATTTCAACAATTCGCTTTTTCTTAAACAAAATACTTTAATATATTACACCGTTCACAGTAAAAAAGAAACATTTTCTATCATTTTGTAGATAGGTGAAGGACAATGAAAGAACTTGTAGAATAGAACTTATAGAAGAAAGTGAGTCAGGTAGGGGTGAATGAATTGAAACAAACGATGGAGGATTTCGAAATCGTTACCTTAAAAACACAATTAGCTAAACTAGAAAAAGAAAATGAGATGTTAAAATTTAAGTTACTGCAGCACGAAAATATATTGGAAGGTGCATTAGATGCGGTAGCTATTTTTGATGAAAATATGAAATTTATTGATGTAAACTCGGCTGCATGTCATATGTTTCAACTACAAAAAAAGGAATTATGTCAAAAAAGCCTTTA
This sequence comes from Metabacillus niabensis, assembly GCF_020524345.1. Lineage (GTDB taxonomy): Bacteria > Bacillota > Bacilli > Bacillales > Bacillaceae > Metabacillus > Metabacillus niabensis_B. The sequence continues at coordinate 44,900 of NZ_JAIVLH010000023.1, read as the reverse complement.
TGATTTTCTGTCACTAATTCCGAAAAATCAATTGAGTGAAGTCATGGAAGCTATCTATCAAGATGACCCTGGCAGAAATGAATTAATCGTAAAATTAGAAAATGGACAAGTGAAGTTTTTAGAAATTTCTGTACGTAAGCAGGCAATAAATGGGTATGATCTAGCGATGATCAAAGATGTCTCATTTAAGAAAATGCTTGAACGGGAAAGAACAATTAATGAACAACTTTTTAAAGACCTATTTCACCGGGCTGTTGATGGAATTGTTATATTTGATCAAGAGGGAGCATTTATAGATGCAAATGGCTCCTTTTGTTCAAGTTTTGAAATTAACAAAAATCAGTTAAACTCATTTGTTTTAGGCGATTTTATTGATGAGCCGGATCTTTATAAATTAGATCGTTTATGGAAGATGCTGAAAGAAAATGGAAGTGCAAAAGGTGAACTTCCCGTGCTGCTTAGAAATGGCAGTAAAAAGGTGTTTGAGTTTACAACCACTTCAAATATTATAAATGGTTTTTATATGGCGATTATGCGGGATATAACTGAAAAACGATCGATGGAAATGAAGCTATACAAAAGTGAGGAGCGCTTTAGAGAGATATTTGAAAATGCCATTGATGCCATCATGATCTGGGGGAAAAATGGGCAAATTCAAAAGGTGAATCAAGCTGCAAGCAGAACATTTGAATTAAGTGAGACAGAGCTTGTACAAAGAAATATTTTAGACTTTATGGATCAGAATTCCGTAAGCTTTCAACGTGTGAAAAAAGAATATTTTCAAACAGGTGCCATAAGAGAAGAATTGCTTTTTCACATGCCGAACGGTCAAAATAAAGAACTTGAGTTCACCTCAAAAATGGACATATTAGATGGTCATCATTTAACAATCTTTAGGAATGTTAGTGAAAGAAAAAGAATGGAAAAAGTCTTAAGAGAAAGTGAGCATAAATTCAGGAATATATTTAATGCATCTATGGACGGTATCATTCTTTTTAATAATAATTATGAAATCATTGAAGCAAATCCTGCTGCAAGGAAAATTTTGAATCTATCATCAAGTGATATAAAATCGTATAAAATATGTGATATTCTTTTTTCAAAGATGGATGATCTTTATCAGGAGGAAGAATTAGATTTTTACGAGGCCAAAACACAGGAGACCATTTACACTCTTTCTAATGGTGCAGAGAAAATTTTAGAGATTTCTTTAAAACATCATATAAATGAAGATATGAATCTGGCGGTTTTTCGAGATGTAACAGAAAAGAGAGAATTAGAAGAACAATTGCGGAAGTCGGATACACTAAATGTTGTTGGAGAACTTGCAGCTGGAATAGCCCATGAGATCCGAAATCCGATGACAGCATTAAAAGGTTTTATTCAGCTCTTAGAGGGAAGTGTGAAAGATGATTTTTCTATGTATTTTAATGTCATCACATCAGAGTTGAGTAGAATTGAATCGATTATTACTGAGTTTCTTATTTTAGCTAGGCCGCAAGCAATTAAATTCTCTGAGAAAGATCTCAGTATTATCATGAAAGAAACGACTGAATTATTGAACGCTCAAGCCATTTTAGTCAATGTTCAGATGATTCTTGATATCGAAGACAATCTTCCGTTAATTTATTGTGAACCGAATCAATTAAAACAAGTTTTTATCAATGTGTTGAAAAATGCAATTGAAGTTATGCCGAATGGTGGTCAAATTGACGTGAAAATAAAACAAAAAGATGAAGATAATCTTCTAGTATCTATTACAGACAGAGGTTCAGGTATTTCAGAAGATAAAATCAAACGGTTAGGGCAGCCTTTTTATACAACGAAGGAGAGAGGCACAGGACTTGGTCTAATGGTTAGTTATAAAATTATTGAAGAGCATCAGGGACAAGTGGTCGTAGAAAGTGAAGAAGGAAAAGGCACAACTTTTCATATTATGTTACCTATTAGACAATAGAATAATAGGTTATTTTTTGGTAATTGAAAAAGCTTGAGAAAATGAGGGTTTTTATTTATGTATTATTATCAATTATATGAATCACCATTAGGAACATTAAGGCTTGTCTCACAAAAAGACAAGCTAACAAACTTGTTTTTAACAATAGAACTATTTGATTCGTTTCGAGTGGGAAAAGAGATAGTTCATGATCAGGAACAAAAATCTGATGTTCTGCGGAGCGCCATTCAACAATTACATGAGTATTTTCACGGAGATAGAAAAGAATTTGACATACCTATGGAACTAAATGGAACAGACTTTCAAAAAAAGATTTGGGCAAAATTAAGAGACATCCCTTTTGGCAAGGTATACAGCTATCAGGATATAGCAGTAGCTATTGGACAAAAAAATGCTGTGAGAGCGATTGGTCAGGCTAATAAAGCAAATAAACTTCCCATCTTTATTCCATGTCACAGAGTAATTGGTAAGAACAAAAAACTTACTGGTTATGCGGGAACAAAAATTGAGTTAAAAGCAACCCTTTTAACTCATGAAAAAATCACATTTAAAGAGTAATTCATAACTTGTCACACTTTTGACTTTGCAACATATTATTTCATTAAGAGAAAAAAGTTGCGTAAGGTAAAGAAAGGGGCAAAGTATATGTGGGTACAAAAGAAACGCTCTAAAAAGGTGTATTTTTATTCTGTTTTGTTATCGAAATTACACATATTATCAGAACAGGAAAAAAACACACTTCTGCAAAAAAAGAAGAATTAGTTACTAAAAAGAACAAAGTGATCACGGGGAGTGAAAACTTTGTTCTTTTGTTTACTTACTAAATAAAGATGAAATAACTTCCTTTAAATCACCAGATAAAATACCTTTTTCCGTAATAATCCCTGCGATTAATTCATTCGGTGTTACGTCAAATGCAGGATTAAACACTTTTACACCTTCAGGGGCTACTTGAACGCCATGAATATGTGTAATTTCTTCTGCATGACGTTCTTCGATCGGTATTTGATTTCCATCTGTAATGGCAGGATCAAATGTAGATAATGGTGCTGCAACATAAAATGGAATGTTGAAGGCACTAGCTAAAAGCGCTAAATTGAAAGTTCCAATCTTATTTGCAGTATCACCATTTGCTGCGATTCGATCAGCACCAACAATAATTGCGGTAATGTTTTTTGACTTAATGGTATGTGCTGCCATATTATCCGTAATTAATGTTACATCAACATCTGCTTGCATCAGTTCCCATGTTGTAAGACGTGCTCCTTGTAGAACTGGTCTTGTTTCACAGGCATAGACACTTAAGTTGATGTTTTTTTCTTTGGCAAGATAGAAGGGTGCAAGTGCTGTTCCATATTTAGCTGTAGCAATAGATCCGGCATTGCAGATTGTCATAATCCGGTCACCGTCTTTAAAAACAGAAAGAGCATGTTCTCCAATTGATTGGCACACTTTTTCATCTTCCGCTTCAATAGCTTTTGCTTCATTTAAGATTGTCGTCTTTGCTTCATCTATGTTTGTCACTTCTTTTATACTGTTCATTAATCGATCTAATGCCCAGAATAAGTTAACAGCTGTTGGTCTTGAACTTGCCAGATAATCACGATGTTTTTTCAGATTGTTTAGAAAGGTTTCATAAGCATGTGAAGGTTCCTGGTTAGCCGCTAACGCTAAACCGTAAGCGGCAGTTATACCAATTGCAGGAGCTCCTCTCACTTTTAATGACTGAATAGCTTCCCAAACATCTTCCACTGTTCTCAGTTCGAGATACTCAGTGACTTGAGGGATCTTTTGTTGATTTAATAAAGAAATATACTCTTCCTTCCAGATGACAGAACGAGGTATAACGAAATTTTGTGTTGTCATTTTGTATAACTCCTTTTGCAATTCTTTAGTTGACTGATACAGCAGTTTGCTTTACATATTCTTTGAATTGTTGTGGTGATGTAATTGATTTTCTGTTTTTGATTAACTCGCTTCCTAATGATAATGCAATTTGCTTTGTTGCAATTTTTCTTTCAAAGGGTTCAATTGTATCTAAGTCTGCAACATGCGCCAATCCGATTGTGCGACGAATGATTTCACAGCCGGCAAATCCGACAGCTTCTTCAAAGATTTGAGTTAAAACATGCTCCAGATAGCCATCGACTTTTGCGAAAATCTCGAGAGCATCTTTGTTCCATGCATTGGAAAATTCCGTTACAAACACATCCCATGTAGTTTCTATATGGTTATAGATGACATCTTGATGTTCGGGATTACGAGCCAAAACATTAAAGAGAAGGTTTGCAAATACTTGCCCAACATCGAAACCAATAGGTCCAAAATAGGCAAACTCAGGATCGATGACTTTAGTTTCGTTTTCATCCGCAAACATACTGCCTGTATGTAGGTCACCATGAACGAGTGCTTCGGCCTTTGTAAGGAACAGTTGTTTTAACTTTGCCGTTTCTAGTTTTAACTCTTGATCTTCCCAAATTTTTTCTACATCTTGTTGCAGTTCCTGCTCATATTCATTTGTGTCGTGATTAAAGAAAGGATCTGTAAAGACAAGATCTTCTGTAATTTTACAAAGATCAGGGTTAATAAATTGTTTAACTAATGTTTTTTTATAATGCTGGTTTAGTCCGTAATCAGATGTATAAAATAATGTTTTAGCTAAAAACTCTCCGATATGTTGCGATAAAAGTGGTAAATCGTTACCTTCAATTAAAGCTGCTCTGACGATTTGTAAATGTGAAAGATCTTCCATGATCGTAATCGCGAGGGCTTCATCTGAATAAAACACTTTAGGAACATATTGAGGAACAAATTCCGCTTGCTTTAAAAGAGCGTTTGTTTCAATTCTTGAACGATCTAAAGTTAATGGCCAACTTTCTCCAACGACTTTTGCATAGGGCAAAGCCTGTTTAATAATGATGCTCTCACCAGATTCAATGTTTTTCACTTTAAATACAAGGTTTAAATTCCCGTCACCAATTTCATTACAAGTTAATTGACTGCTCTCTTCAAAAAGCTGCAGCTTTTTTGCTAAAGCGATTGCTCCGTTTTCATTTAATGGTTCATATGCAGATGATTTTTTGTTTGCACACATTTGAATGACCTCCAAGTATTAATAGTGTTGAAGGCTTTTCTGAAAAATAAGAAAAGCCTCTTTCGAGATTGAAAGAGGCTTGAAGTCGTGGCTTCGCACCTCTCATCTTTCAGAAAGTTTCCCTTCTGATGGAATTAGCACCGTGCCCTACTGGTAGTTGCCCAGATTTATTTCATCAAAATGAAATATGGTCGGTTGCTGCGGCGTCATTGGGCCAAGTCCCTCTGCCAACTCTTGATAAGAGATTATTATAATCATAATAGATTCATTTAATTGTTTTTTGTTTTTAGGTAGTAATGTTTTTAGCAAAATATAACGCTTGATTAGCATATTATCAATGTTCATAAGATTTTGTCAACAGTAAATCTAAAGAATTGCCTAAATATTTGTGAATTTAGCGATAATAATTTGGTAGACGGTCATCAAAAATAGGGATTTGACTGCGAACTTGTTTCACCATGTCGATGTCCAATTCAGCTGAGATCAAACCTGGCTTTTCATCTGCTTCAGCTAAGATATTTCCCCACGGGTCAATAATAAGTGAATGTCCTGCAAATTCATTATCCGGGTCACTTCCTGCCCGATTGCATGCTACTACATAGCATTGATTTTCTATTGCTCTGCTGAGCAGCAACGTTTTCCAATGGTGAAGGCGTGGCATTGGCCACTCTGCTACAACGAATAATACCTCTGCTCCCTTTGTGGTATGTGCACGAATCCATTCTGGAAAACGAATATCATAACAAATGACTCCAGCACTTTTCATGCCACCAAGGTCGAATAGTCCTTTTTCCTTTCCTGCAGTAAGGTAGTGATGCTCGTTCATAAGCTTAAATAAATGAAGTTTGCTATATTCATGGATAAGCTGCCCGTTATTATCCACAATGAACATCGTATTTGTAACATGTTTGTCACTCTTTTTTGCGATGGACCCACCGATGATGTGTATGTTATATTTTTTTGCAAGCTTTTGCAAAAATGATAATGTTTTTTGACCATCTTCATCAGAGATTTCATCTAAGCGAGTTAGATCATATCCAGTTGTCCATAGCTCTGGAAGAACGACGGTTGTTGAATCTTCTTGTTGAACAGCTTGTGCAATCTTTTCTTCTACTTGTTGATAATTAAAGTCTGGATCACCGAATTTAATATCTAATTGAATACAGGTAATGATAGATTTCATTTCGTTCACACTTTCATTTATAAAATTTTTACTTTACAAGTTGTTTCTAACAATATATGATTTGTGACTAGAATTTCAAGAATTTTTTGAGTAGGTGCTAAAAATGAAAATATATAAGCAATCAGAATTAATAACTTCATTACCAAAGCAGTTTTTTGCAAGTCTTGTCGAAAAAGTAAATAATATTATGGAACAAGGATATGATGTGATTAATTTAGGGCAGGGTAACCCTGATCAGCCAACACCGGCACATATTGTAGAAGCGATGGAAAAGGCAGTACAAAATCCAAATTATCATAAGTATTCTCCGTTTCGCGGTCAGACCTTCTTAAAGGAAGCCGTCTCTCTTTTTTACAAGAGAGAGTATGGAGTGGATGTTGATCCGCAATCAGAAGTTGCCATTCTTTTTGGTGGGAAAGCTGGGTTAGTTGAGGTTCCTCAATGTCTTTTGAATCCGGGGGATGTAGTGCTTGTACCAGATCCAGGGTATCCTGATTACTGGTCAGGTGTGGAATTAGCCCGTGCAAAAATGGAAGTTATGCCTTTGCTAGAGGAGAATAAGTTTTTACCGAATTATGAAAGTTTACCAAAAGAAGTCGTAAATCAAGCAAAATTAATGTTCATTAACTATCCGAATAATCCCACTGGAGCAACAGCATCAGAGGAATTTTTCGAAGAGACTGTTCAGTTTGCAGATGAACATAATATTTGTGTTGTTCATGATTTTGCATATGGTGCGATTGGATTTGATGGGGAAAAACCGAAGAGTTTCCTGCAAACAAAGAGTGCAAAAGAGGTTGGAATTGAAATATATACATTTTCTAAAACATTCAATATGGCCGGTTGGAGGGTTGGATTTGCAGTAGGTAACCCATCAGTTATAGAGGCAATAAACTTGCTACAAGATCATATGTATGTAAGTGTATTTAGTGCAATCCAAGAAGCAGCTGCACATGCTTTATTAAGTCCACAAACATGTGTAGAAGAATTAAATGAATTATATGAGTCTAGACGAAATGCATTAATAGAAGCATGCCTTGATATCGGGTGGAAAGTAGCTGCACCAGCTGGAAGTTTCTTTGCGTGGCTGCCTGTACCGAAACAATTTGATTCTTCACAAGCATTTTCGGATTTTTTGCTTGAGAATGCCCATGTTGTTGTAGCACCAGGTATTGGATTTGGAGAGTATGGTGAAGGGTATGTGAGGGTTGGTTTACTTACATCCGAAGAAAGATTAAAAGAAGCAGTTGAAAGAATAAAGAAATTAAATATTTTCTAATCTTGACAGATTATATTTTGTTCTGTCATAATTCTATTAATTTAATATATTGAACGTTCGTTCTTATCAAGAGCAGGTGGAGGGACTGGCCCGATGAAGCCCGGCAACCGACTTAAACATTACATGTTAAGCACGGTGCTAATTCTTGCAGCATAAGCTGATAGATAAGGGAAATTGCTTTATACATTTGTACGTACAAAAAGCCCCTTTGATCTATATCAAAGGGGCTTTTTAATACTTCCGGTTAAATCCATATATGAAACGAAATATTCAAGATTTACAGAAGGAATCAAATGGCATAGATTAATAAAAGATGTTAAAATTAGTATGATTAATAGAAAGATTCAGAAAATGTCAGATGTATTGAGAAAGTAGGGTTATCAGTGAGTGAAGTTATTGCTACATACCTTGTACACGATGCAAAAGGGAATTTAAACAAAAAAGCCGAAGGCATTGCATTGGGCTTAACAGTTGGTTCTTGGACCGATCTGCCATTGCTTGAGCAAGAACAATTAAAAGCCCATAAAGGTCGTGTATTAGAAGTCAGTCAGCTTGAAAGTTGTGAAAAAACAAATCTATTTTTAGGAAAAATTGTTACAAAGGGAATCATCAAAATTGCTTATCCAAGCGTAAACTATAGCCATGATATACCAGCCATCTTAACAACCGTTTTCGGAAAATTATCTCTTGATGGGGAAGTAAAGCTCCTTGATTTAGAGTTATCTGAAGAGGTGAAGAAAGCTTTTCCAGGACCAAAATTCGGTATACCCGGGATCCGTGACATGGTAGGAGTCTATGATCGACCACTACTAATGAGTATCTTCAAGGGTGTCATTGGTAGAGATCTTGTTTACTTAAAAGATCAATTGAAGCAGCAATTATTGGGTGGAGTTGATTTAGTAAAGGATGACGAAATCCTCTTTGATAATCCTTTAACCCCTTTTGAAGATAGAATTGCAGCTGGTAGAGAAGTATTACAACAAGTATTTGACGAAACGGGACGTAAAGCATTATACGCGGTAAACTTAACAGGAAAAACATTTGAGCTTAAGGACAAGGCGAAAAGGGCTACTGAGCTCGGAGCCAGCGTATTGCTTTTTAATGTGTTTGCATATGGTTTGGATGTGATGCAGAGTTTAGTGGAAGATCCTGAAATTAATATACCGATTATGGCACATCCGGCTGTTAGTGGTGCTTCAACGGCATCAAGTTTGTATGGGTTTTCCAGCTCTTTACTATTAGGAAAACTAGCTAGAATGTCAGGTGCTGATTTCTCTTTATTTCCATCTCCGTATGGAAGTGTTGCTTTAGATCGAAATGAAGCACTAGGAATTGCGGAATACTGTTTGAAAGAAGAAGGGCTAAAGCAAGCTTTCCCGGTTCCGTCTGCAGGTATTCACCCGGGATTAGTCCCTTTATTAGTAAACGATTTTGGAATCGATTCTGTGATTAATGCCGGTGGCGGTGTACACGGACATCCCAATGGAGCAATTGGTGGAGGACAAGCATTCCGTGCAGCGATCGATGCAACCCTTTCAGGTATTTCCTTAAAACAAGCTACTGAAACAAATGAGGACCTTAAGCTTGCCATTGATCTTTGGGGTGCCAAAGAGGTGGGCAAATGAGTAACACAGTGCTTATTTGTGACTTTGATGGGACAATCACTGAGACAGACAACATTATAGCTATCATGAAAAAGTTCGCACCACCTGAATGGAATGCTCTAAAAGAAGGAGTTCTATCTCAGGAGATTTCCATTAAAGAGGGAGTCGGCAAGATGTTTCAATTACTGCCTTCTTCATCAAAGGCACAAATTGTGGACTATATTCTCAATCATGCTGAAATCCGATCAGGATTTAGAGAGTTCGTTCAATATACAGTCGACAAAAAGATTCCACTTTATATTGTCAGTGGAGGAATAGACTTTTTTGTTTATCCTCTTCTTCACGGATTAGTTCAAGAAGATCAGATCTTTTGTAATGTGGCTAATTTCTCAGACGATCATATAGTAATTGAATGGCCAAACAGTTGTGATGAATTTTGTGCAAATGAATGTGGATGCTGTAAGCCTTCACTTATCCGTCAGCTTACACAAGAAGAACAAAAGAAAATCGTCATAGGTGACTCGATAACCGATTTACAGGCTGCAAAATTGGCAGATTTGGTGATTGCTAGAGATTTGTTATTAAATAAATGTAAAGAATTAGAATTACCACATGAGTCTTTTACTACGTTTTATGATGTTGTGAATATCCTTGATCAATTAGAGGAGGTGAGTGTGTGAGTTTACTAGAACAGCGCTGGGCGGAATTAGCTGATATAAAAAGAGTACTGGCTAAGAGAGAGTGGTTCCCGGGAACAAGTGGTAACTTGGCTATAAAAGTGAATAGTGATCCAATTTCATTTCTTGTTACGGCAAGTGGAAAAGATAAAACAAAGGAAACGAGCGAAGACTTTTTGCTTGTAGATAGCACCGGTCAGCCGGTTCTTGACACTCATTTAAAGCCATCAGCTGAAACGCTATTACATGTTGAAATATTTAATAAAACCGATGCAGGTTGCAGCCTTCATGTCCATACCGTTGATAACAATGTAATTTCCGAGTTGTTCGGAGATGAAGGTAAGATCACGTTTAAAGGTCAGGAAATCATTAAAGCATATGGTTTGTGGGAAGAAGATGCAGTGTTTACAATTCCAATTATCTATAATCACGCTCATATTCCTACATTGGCAAAGGACTTTAGTGAATTTGTTAAAGGTGATGCAGGAGCAGTCCTTATACGTAATCATGGTATTACTGTATGGGGAAGGGATGCATTAGAAGCGAAGAAATTCTTAGAAGCTAGTGAATTCTTATTTTCCTATCACCTGAAATTGATGGCTTTGAAAGCTGTTCGCTAGAGAAAGAATGTCATATTACAATTTGAAAACTGGAGGAAAAAATAATGGCAGTTATTAAAGTAAGAAACACAAAAGAAGTAATAGAAGGTCAAGAGCAGGTTTCTTCATTTTTAGAAAAACAAGGTGTTTTATATGAGCACTGGGATATGAGCAAACTTCCGTCACATTTAGTTGAAAAATTCGTTCTAAATGATGAAGAAAAATCAGAAATATTAACAACTTATAAAGCGGAAATTGAAGATTTAGCTGAAAGAAGAGGATACAAGACTTGGGATATCGTGGCATTATCAGATGCAACACCAAACCTTGAAGAGTTGCTAAAGAAGTTTGAAAATGTTCATACACATACTGAGGATGAGGTTCGGGCCATTACTGCTGGACATGGGATTTTCATTATCAAAGGTGACGAGCAAACAGGATATTTTGATGTAGAATTGGAAGCGGGAGATGTTATATCTGTACCAGAGGGAAATCCTCATTTCTTTACATTAATGGAAGATCGTCAAGTTGTGGCTGTTCGTTTATTTATCGAAACTGAGGGATGGGTGGCACATCCTTTTAAGGAAGAACAAGAATTAACTAAATAAGAAACAAAAAAAGCGGAGAAATTTTTACTTCTCCGCTTTTTTTAATAAGCAATGTTTTTTCTTTGTTAATTTTAGAAATTCCTGATCTAATATAGTATATTTTTCAGCATCCGGAGTTAATAAACTAAGCTCACCAAGTACAGCAGAAATTTCTGTATTCACTCTTAATAATTCTTCTTCTATTTCTTTTTGGCTAGAAGAAATAAATTTTTGAGGTGTATTTCGTTTCTTTTCATACTCTTCAATCGACATTTCTACACGTTTAATTTTTTGGTCTTCGAAAACTAATAGTTTATCACAAACATGTTGTAAAAAATAGATATCATGAGAAACGATAAGAATGGTACCGGAAAAATCTTTTAATGTTTTTTCTAATTGATTGCGGCTTGCTAAATCTAAATGATTTGTCGGTTCATCCAGGATTAAGAGGTCGTATTCATTAACGAGCATGTTTGTTAATTTAATTCTTGTCCGCTCTCCCAGACTTAAAGTTCCAACCCGTTGACTCAGTTTTTCTGCGTCCATTCCCATATTTGCCAGAGTTGTTCTGGCTTTAAGCAATTGTGTCCGGTCAGAGATCTGTAATGCTTCTAAACCTGTTTGTGAGATATCCATATCTGCAACATCTTGACTTAAACTTGCGATGTTAAGTGAGGAGCTAATATTTAAATAACCTGATGTGATTGTTTCTTTTCCACTTAACATATTTAGTAATGTTGTTTTCCCTGAACCATTTGGTCCATATATACCGATTTTTTCTCCATGCTTAATATAAAAATGACTTTGCTGAAACAGCAATCTTGTTTGAAACTTTTTCATTAGGTCTTTTGCCTCAATGATACGGTTGCCTCTTTTTTCATTTGCCTTAAATTGAAATGCAATGTTTTTCTCTTCAGAAGGTTTTTCAACCTTGTTTTTTTCTAATTCACTTTTTAGTCTTTTCATTTTTGACTTCATTGCACGATCTATTTTCTTTGCTTTTACACCATGGAATTCTTTCATTCCTTCTTGATCACGCATTGTTCTGTGAGCTTTTCCTGCCCAATGCTGTAATTGCTCCATTTGAGCTTCAACTTTTGCGATATCCTTTTGCTGGCTATGATAGTGGTGTAATTGAACTTCTCTGCGTTTCTTTTTCTCATTAAAGTAAGAAGTGTAGTTTCCTTCATAAGATGTAAGATGTCCGTTCTCCAGATCAAAAATTTGACCAACAGTTTGATCTAAAAAGTACCGATCATGAGAAATGACAACGATAGCTCCTTTGAAGGTTTTAAGTTGTTCAATTAACCAATTAATTCCTTGAAAATCCAGATGGTTCGTAGGTTCGTCAAGTAAAAGGATATGTGGATGACTCGACCAAACTTCAGCTAAAGCAATTTTAAGTTTTTCACCTCCACTTAAATGTGAGAGGCGATTATGATCCCACGATTGGTATTTTGAAAGTCCTAATTCACTTGTCTTTTCAAGAAATTCACTAGAAGGATGTGGGATTTCTGCTGGTTGAAAATCAACGGATTGCTTTAAATAACCAACTTTAAGTGAAGGGGCTTTTACAATTGTGCCGCTATCAGGGTCTATTCTCCCATAAATCAAGTTGGCAAGTGTTGATTTTCCTGCACCATTTATACCAACTAACCCAATTCGATCTTGGTCTTTTATTTCAAAGGAAACATCGTTTAAAATCTGTTGATCACCAAAATGTTTGTGAATATTTCGTACTATAAGCATAAAAAAACCTCCCTAGCCCTAGAGAGATCATTCTTTAAAAAATACATATGCATATGAAAAAAGGCTTCTGATATGGAAGAATATATCAAAAAGTTTCATAAGGGATGTATTATGTTGAAGAATGCAGACTAATCCAATTTCTCTAGGTAATATTAAGATTCAATAAATAAATGAATAATAATAGCCTGAAAAAAAAGATTAGAACTTCATTGTCTCAACATTCACCCTTTCCATCTTTATTACTATTATTATATGTAACAGGGAAAGAAAATGCAACAACATATCATAGACATGGAAGGCGGATATTTTCAAATGCCCTTTACTATTAATTAGGGCTATGATAAATTTTTATCAATTACACTTCAAGGGGGCTGTGTTATGAAAGTTCGTTATCATTATGTGAACAAAGCTGAAGTTAAATATTGTGAAAGTCAATGGACTGTCAAGGAAGCATATGAATATTTAAAGGAAACAGGGTATAGGTCAATACCCGTTTTAAAGGATGATGGGAAAACTTTTGTTGGTTTCATCTATAAAGTTCACTTATTGGAGCATTTTGTTGAACATAATGGAAAGGAAACAGATCAAATTGAGCCATTCATTAAAAATCAAGATGCGTACATATCTGAAGACGATTCTTTCTTTAAAACATTTTTATCCATTCGCCGGTTACCTTTCCTAGCTGTAATCAATGCACAAAATGAATTTTCCGGTATAATAACTCATTCAAATATTATGGATGTATTAGAAGATTCTTTCGGAATGAAAACCGGGGGAGTTCTTTTAACAGTAGGTACGAAGGAACATAAAGGTGCAATAAAGGATTTAGTAACAGCTGTAAAAGATATTAATATCGAAGGTTTGTTAACATTAGATAATGGTGATGAATATATTAGAAGGATCATTTTAAATTTATCTGGAGATTTATCTGATCAAAAACTTCAAAAAGTCGTGAAGAAATTAGAGGACAAAGACTTTCGTGTAACTGCAATTGACCGTATTGCCAAAACAAATTAATGACCATGGGGATTGTTCGAATATAGAACAGCCCCTATGGTTTTCTATTATTGAAAGTTTGTCACGTCCTCTGGATGAAGAAATAACTCTGATAGTGTAACAGCTTTTGCTTTCTCTTTGACCTTTGGTACATATTGTCTTAGGACTGCTGCAGTTTTATCTCCGGCAATTCCAACATGACCGATTGCTATAATTTCAGTATCATCCTCAATCCTGTTTAATAATAAATTTGCTTGTCTAACAATATGACTTGTTGTATATTGTTCATCAAAAAATAATTCATTTTCAAGGTAAGGGACACCTAACTCACTTGCCAATTCTTCTACAACACTTTTTCCAGTTGTTTTACTATCTAAGTAATATAAACCTTTCTCCTGACATATCTCCAATATGATTCTCATAATGCGTGAATCAGCTGTAATTTTTGACCCCATATGATTATTCATTCCAACAGCATGGGGAACATCTTCGATAGCTTTTATCACTCTATCTCGTACTTCCTCATCTGATAAATCACTTGTGATTGCACCTGGCCCTAGCCAGCTTTTTTTTCCATGTAATGGTTCCATTGGAAGGTGAAGAATTACTTCATGACCTTTTCGATGTGCAAGCTCTGCATCTTTTTTGGTGGTTGACAAAAAAGGCATCACTGCTACTGTAAGAGGAATAGGTAAAGAAAGGATTTCCTTCGTTCCTTTCATGTCATTTCCAAAATCATCAATAACAATGGCGACATGTTTTGGACCTGTAGGTTGAGAAGATTCAGAAAGCATAGGACTTGCAATATTCAAAAAAAGAAAACCAAAGATCATTAAAATTCTCATTATTGATACTCCTTTTGTTTAAATTTCATCTTTCGGTTACCCTTATAAAAACTTTTCAATGTTTTCACAGATATTGTTGCTTTGAAAATATAGTAACTCTTTAGTGGATCGCGATGAAACGAACGTAATTTCATTAAATCAAACAACAAGTATGCGGAAAAACAGCCTAACTTTTTTATAGTCTATCCAATCAAGAAAAATCGATGTGTATATAAGATTAAAATCAATATTAATGGGAAGTTTAAAGAATACAGAATGTGGGAATAAAGAAAATATTAGTCAGTAAAAATGAAGATGTTTACAAAATTGACATATTTAATTATGCGAAAATTGTCTAAATATGCTTTAGTCTTTACAGATTTGAGAAATTCTGTAATAATTTTTGTCATAATAAAATGGATTTTGATAATGCATAACTATTTGAAGTCCTAGATTCTCGTATAAATGAATAACTAGGAGGCTATGTAATGAATACTGAACGCATGAAGAAGAGTTTACTTGAATTAATAAACAATAAAAGAGAAGAAATGATTGAAACAGCAAATAGAGAAGGTTATACAAGTGTATTAGCGATTCAATGCAGTCAAGATTTGGACAAGTTATTAAATGAATATCAACGGTTATTATTAAATGAAAAAAAACCGAAAAGAGGAACTTTTCAGCATTTTGTTCCAAATATGAAATTGTTTTCGTTTCAAGATACTTTTTCATATTAAAAAAATACAGTGCACATCACTGTATTTTTTCTTTGATTCAATTATTAAAAGCTATTGATTAAGATGACCATACAGAGGATCCCTGTAATAAAGGAATAGGTGGCAAACTGTTCGTTTCCGTCACCATGGGATTCGGGTATAAGTTCTTTGTAAATAATAAATAGCATAGCTCCAGCTGCAAATGCTAATCCATATGGAACAAGAAAGCTTACATAGTTAGTTAAATAAAATCCTAATAATGACGCAACAATCTCTACTGCACCAGTGGCGGTTGCAATTAAAAATGCTTTCCCTCTTTTAATGCTTTGATTAATTAAAAACAGTGCCACTAAAAATCCCTCAGGAGCATTTTGTAACCCGATTGCAAACGCAATGAGATTTCCGGTTTCATTGGCACTGCTGCCTGATGAAGCATAACTAACCCCAACCGAAAGTCCCTCTGGTATATTATGCAATGTTATAGCAGCAATAATAAGGAGTGCTTTTTCATCAAATTTTATCCCTCTTTTGGTATGTTCTAAATCAATATGGGGAATGGCTCTTTCAAGTGAGGTAAGAACTAATACACCTAAAAACAGCCCAATTGAGACTTCTATTATGCCTCCATATTTCAACGATTCAGGTATTAATCCTAACATTGCAGCAGTCATCATGATTCCAGCTGTAAAAGCTAATAAAATGTCTCTCCAGCGATGTGTAATGGTTTTTTGTAAAAAAAGGATTGGAATAGCACCTAATCCTGTTGATAGGGCTGATAAAATACTACCTAATAATACTTCAGACATTTGAGTTTTCTCCTTTTAATATGGATACCCTTTGTTCATTAATTGTCATTTAGAACTATTATAGCCGAATCTCTTACTACGAGGAAACAAATTCCTTTTAAAATTATACTACTTATGTTGTTACTCTTTTGATTGGAACAAAGAATTCATAAATGGTGTGACATTCTGTAATACTGGAGTAAACACGACTCTATGTAAGTATATGTTAAAGTGGGCTCAGTGTTCCTTCTGTATATGATAAGGGGAGCTTTGAAGTGTTGATACAATTGAAAAACTTGTGTAAGATATTTTTAAACGAGGAACCAATGCCAAGCAGAGGAGCTATGTAGTTCTGTTTGACATTCTGATTAACATAGTCTATTATTATGCTTAATCAATATTTTGAATTCAAGATAATTTTAAAGGGTTGAGAAAAATGGCTAATACAAAGAATATTGAAGAATCATTAAAATTTTTTATCGTTCTTTCACGTGCACATCGAGCTTTTAATGATGTCGTGAATAAACATATATCCACATTTAATTTAAATCCAACTGAATTTGCTGTACTTGAGTTGCTTTATCATAAGGGACCACAACCTTTGCAGCAAATTGGCGGGAAAATTCTGCTTGCAAGTGGAAGCATCACATATGTAGTTGATAAATTAGAGCAAAAAGGTTTACTGGAAAGACGAGCTTGTCCAAATGACCGCCGTGTTACACATGCCCAAATTACTGAAAAAGGACAGCAATTAATCGAAGAGATTTTCCCAACTCATCAAGAGAAAATAGATGAAATAGTCAGCGTCTTAACAGACGAAGAGAAAAATCTTGTTACAGAGCTACTTAAAAAGGTCGGTTTTCATGCTAATGATATCATGAAAAGTGAGTAATTATCTTAAAAAGGATCATCCTGATTTATAGGATGATCCTTTTTAGTTTACTCTTTCTGTTCATAAGGTAATACTAGAACTTCAACTCTTCGGTTTTTCTGTCTGCCTTCTTTCGTATCGTTGCTGGCAACCGGTTTGTATTCACCAAACCCTTTAGCGCTAAATGCTTTAGCATCCAGCTTATCATTTTCAATTAGTATCTTCATAAAATTAACGGCGCGCATTACACTTAAATGCCAGTTAGAATCAAAATCCGAGTTATTAATAGGAACATTATCTGTATGTCCACTCACAATAATATTCCGGGGTGGATTCATAACAAGTAGTTCGGATATTCCTTTTGCCAGCTGGACATCTTTTGATCGTATATCCGCACTTCCTGAATCAAAAAAAATGTCATTTAATATTGTAATCATTAATCCTTCGTCAGTTAAAGTTGTTTGTAATTTCGTTTCAAGATTATTATCTTTTATATACGTATTTATTTTTTTTTGTATTTTTTGTAAGTTTTGTTGTTCCATACGTTTTTGTGCTTCTTCTATATTTTCTTCAGATTGCTCTTTTTCTACATTTAGTTGCTCCATTTGTGCCTCAGGTGTTGGACTCGGATATTCCAATACACCAGTACCGCCGGTAAAAGCGGCATTTAAAGATCTAGCGATTTGTTGGAACTTTTGTGCATCAACTGAACTCATGGCAAATAACACAATGAAAAGTGCAAGAAGTAAAGTTAATAAGTCGGCATAGGGGACTAACCAAGACTCATCTACATGTTCATCATGGTGTTTATGTTTTTTCTTTTTAGCCATCTATGCTCTCTCCTCCGGCGATAGCAGCATTTAGTTTATTTCTTTCTGCAACAGGTAAATATGTGGATAATTTTTGTTCAATTGCTTTAGGTGCTTGTCCTTCTAATACAGAAAGAACACCTTCAATGATTACCTCTTTTACTTTTGCTTCTTGTCTTGATTTGCGTTTTAATTTGTTTGCAAATGGATGCCATAGAACATATCCTGTAAAAATTCCTAATAGAGTTGCAACAAAAGCGGCACTGATAGCATGTCCTAGTGCGTCAGTATTGCTCATATCAGAAAGTGCCGCAATCAATCCAACTACGGCGCCAAGTACGCCAAGGGTTGGAGCGTAAGTCCCCGCTTGAGTAAAAATGGAAGCATTGGTTTGATGTCGATCTTCCATTGCTTCTATTTCTTCTGTCATCACATCGCGAATAAATTCAGCATTTTGACCATCAACTGCCATTAATAAACCACTTTTTAGAAATGGGTCATCAACTTCTGTAATTTTGGCTTCAAGTGCAAGTAAACCTTCTTTACGGGCAACTTGAGCCCACTCAGAAAATAATGGTATTAATTCTTGAATAGTAAATGTTTTTTGTTCTTTGAAAATAACTCCAAATAATTTAGGCACCTTTTTAATTTCACTTGTAGGAAATGCGATAACAACCGCTGCAGCTGTACCTAATATAATAATTAATAATGCAGCCGGATTAATTAGTACTACGGGACTAACACCTTTCATAAACATACCGACTCCAACTGCAATCGCTGCTAAAACCAAACCTAGTAATGACGTTTTATCCATTGTAAATCACCAAATTCCTCTTATTTTTCTTATGTATTATATCGGAGGAAAAAGGAAAAACTTTAGAGTTTCTTCAAAAAGTTGTGAAAAGAATATGACAAAGGGAAGTCCTTTATCATATTTTGCATATATTTATTTTTTTTGGGTTGATGTTTCTAACACTCCCTCATCTTCATATAGGTGGTCATTCAGTTTATTTTGTTCTACTTGAAGTTCGTAAAGAAAAAAATCGTATAACACCTTATGGGTAAATTCATTAAAAAACATCATTTTTCATCTCCTATCAATGAATTTGTTAAGTTCATCATAGAAGAGAAATGAAAAAATGACGTCGGGAGATTGAAGGAAATAATGATCATCAAAGAGATGGAGATTATTCAGACTATTGACTGAAGAGGCACTAACTTAACATAAGTGAAAAACCATAGTAATAGAATGGGAGGAATGTAATGACCAGGTTGCTGTAGAAAAATAAACGGGAGTAGTAACTGGATTTTTTTTCATATGCGATAGATGCTAAAAGTGCACCAAATAAACTTGTACCACAAAATAATGCAATCCCAAATCCATCACCTAATCTTGCTTGGAAAAAGATAAAGCCAATGGCAGAGCCATTAAAGAAGAGGAAAAAAAAAGAAATGAACAAAAATAAAGTTGAAATTTTCATCATGGACAACACCTCATTGCATGTATATGAACAATGAAGAAAGGCGATGACAAGATATGCGAAAATATGGGAAAAAGAATGGATAAAGTGATAAAAACAAGTGAGAATATAGAAAAGCTCTTACTAAGATCCTCACTTGTTTCCTGAATTTTAAACTATATCCAAATAATTATTATCATTACAAATAATAAATAAATTCGCATCTTCAGGGATTGTTTCTTGTAATCGGTTAATGATTGAAAAGTCATTTCCATTAGAAATAAGAAGTGCACCTTTTTTAGAAAGTGCCTTCCTTGCATCTTCATACGTTTTCCATTCGGGTTTTTTAGGAACGGAGTATAAGTCATAGCCTTCATTACTCGTAAGCTGTCGAATAACTTCACTTGATCCATTAAAAAGGATTGATCGTGCAGCAAGATGTGCAGCTGTGTCGTTAGCCGTTATATATTCATTAACATTTACATGTGCAAATGCCTTAATATGTGCAGAATTTGTTACTTCACAAAGAGTATAAATAGATTTATTTTTCTCCTTTTCAATTCCTTTAACCATCGAACCAATCAATAATGTGTGACCATCAGCTTGAGATGCAGTTTGTAAATCATCTGGTGAAAAGATCATAACTGATTTGGAGTGAAGAATGTTAGCTTGTTCAAGGGTAGAAGTATTCGCAGGATTGCCTTTTACAAATTCTACTCTGTCGTGCTGAATCGGTATTTTAGGCAAATGCTCATCAATGATAACGACCTGGATATGTTCAAATGCTTTTAAGAGTTCATCAAGTGTAATAGCGGCCTTTTTTGTCCAATTGATTAATAGAATGTGATTTTTTGTTGAAATAGTCAATTTTCCTTCCTCCTTTAATCGCTTTCGAATGCTAAAAAAGTCAATCACTTTTCCAATAAAAATACTCATAAGTCCAATTCCTATAATGTATAAAAACATAGCAAATATTTTCCCGCTAACTGTCGTAGGTGAAACATCTCCATATCCCACAGTAGCTACGGTTGTCATTGTCCACCAAAGGCCTTCAAAAGGATTAGCAAACGTTTCAGGTTCAATAAAATAAATAATATAACTACTTGATAATATAAGGGTTAATGTGGCCAAAATTAGTATCCAACCGTTTAATTGGATGGCCTTTAAAAAAAATCGTATCAAAATCATGTTTTATCCCTCCCGGTGTTGAAGTGTCTAAATAATACAACATTATGAAAATATTAACATAAAATAGATCGCTTTTTTAGTTGATAAAGAAGAAGTTTCTAAGTAGTAACAATACAAAAAAGGATTGCCGCGTTTAGACAATCCTTCAGTAAACAAATTATTTAATAACAATGTTATCTTTTTCTACATCAACGATAATTTGATTGAATTTTTGTTGTTCCAATAAAAGGTCTGTAATTTTATCTTCTACATGCTCTTGAATTACCCTACGTAGTGGACGGGCTCCAAATGCCGGATGATAACCAAGTCCAGCTAGCTTTTCTTTTGCTTTATCAGAAACGGTCATGGTAATACCTTGTTCTACTAAAGTCACAGCCAAATCATCAAGCATGATCGTAACAATTTTTAAGAGATCTTCTTCTCCCAGTGAAGAAAATTCAATAATGTTATCAAATCGATTGAGAAATTCCGGCTTAAAGAATGAACCTAATGATTCCAATAGTTTGCTTTCTTCAACAGCAGTATTCGATGAAGTTTCAAAGCCAACTGTCACACGTTTTTCGGCAACACCTGCGTTGCTTGTCATAATAATAACTGTATCTTTGAAGCTTACAGTCCGTCCCTGACTATCTGTTAGACGGCCATCCTCTAATATTTGAAGGAACATATGCTGAACATCAGGATGAGCTTTTTCTATTTCATCTAACAAGATAATACTATATGGGTTGCGACGAACCTTTTCTGTTAATTGTCCTGCTTCATCATGACCAACATAACCTGGAGGTGAACCAATAATTTTGGAGACTGCATGTTTCTCCATATATTCGCTCATATCCAAGCGAATCATTGCATCTTCTGATCCGAACAATTCTTTTGCCAATGATTTTGTGAGCTCAGTTTTACCAACGCCTGTAGGACCAACAAAAAGGAAGGAGCCGATTGGTCTGGTTTTTGATTTAAGACCAGCTCTGCTTCGTCTAATAGCTTTTGCCACCTTTTTAACAGCATCTTCTTGACCTATCACTTTATTGGAAAGGTTCTGTTCTAAAAACTTCATTTGTGTTTGTTCATGTTGTTGAAGTTGGCCTATAGGAATACCTGTTTTCTTTTCGATTATTGCCTGGATATCTTCAATAGTAACCGTAAGCTTATCGGTTTTTTCTTCAATATGATTTAATTGTTCTGTTAATTTATTTTCTTCATCGCGTAATTTTGCTGCTACTTCATAGTTTTCAGTATTTGTTGCTTCCTGTTTTTCTTTTTTAAGTTGAAATAATCGTTTTTCAATTTCAGCAACTGAAGGAGTGACTTGCATTAAGTTCTTTTTTGAGCCAGCCTCATCAAGTAAATCAATGGCTTTATCTGGTAAATATCTATCCTGAATATAGCGGTGTGAGAGATTTACGCAGGCTTGGATTGCTTCTTCCGAATATTTGACTTGATGAAAGTCTTCATATTTATCCTGAATACCTTTAAGGATCTCGATCGCTTTTTCAAGAGATGGTTCATGAATAATAACAGGTTGAAAACGTCTTTCTAATGCTGCATCTTTTTCAATTTGACGATATTCCTTTAAGGTAGTAGCTCCAACTAATTGTAATTCACCTCTTGCTAAAGCGGGTTTTAAAATGTTTCCCGCATCCATAGATCCTTCTGCAGATCCGGCACCGACTACTTGATGAATTTCATCAATAAATAGAATGATATTTTTACGATTTTGTAAATCGTCAATTAACTTTTTCATTCTTTCTTCAAATTGCCCTCTTATACCAGTGCTTGCGACAAGTGATGCAACGTCTAATAAATAGACCTCTTTGTTAGCGAGCTTTGCAGGTACAGTTCCATTAGCAATATTTAAGGCAAGTCCTTCCGCGACAGCTGTTTTTCCGACACCTGGCTCACCAATTAGTACAGGATTGTTTTTATTTCGTCGATTTAAAATCTCGATCACTCTGTCTACTTCTTCATCACGCCCAATGACAGGGTCAATGAGACCTGCACGAGCAGCAGAAGTTAAGTTCCGGCCTAATTGATCAAGGATGCCGCCGCCACCTTGCTTGTTTTGTGGTTGCTCCATTTCAGTTGGATTGGGCTGAAACCCATTGAAAAATTGCTCAAAAGGAATAGAAGAAAATCCTCCAGAACCAGTAGGAATCTCTTGTTTATATGATGCATAGCATTCATGACATAACGTTAGTTGTTTTTGTTGTTTATTGATTTGAATATTTAAATGAATAGTAGCATTGTTTGTTTTGCATTTTTCACATTGCATTTTAAAAACTCCTTTTTCAAAAAGTTTTGATGATGGAAGTTTTGATCAACTTTGACCAATAGGATAAAAACAATCAATTGTTTGCCCTTATTTGACTATAGTATACTTTGACCAAATTTGACATTCAACTATTTTGATTCAAGAAATTTTTTCCAAATAGTACTTAAAAGGAAATAGAATCTTCCTGCTTTTCTTTCATATAATGATACAAGCCTGTTTAACTATAGTGAGGTGTGCTGGATGAGAAGATCGTGGATTGCTCCTTTCCAAATTGCTGCTGTGTATATAGGGACTGTGGTGGGAGCTGGCTTTGCGACAGGAAGAGAGATTGTTGAATTTTTTACAAAATACGGGATATTTGGACTTGCTGGTATCCTGTTAGCTGGAATGCTTTTTATGTTTGTCGGAACAAAACTGCTCATCTTATCAAAAAGAATACGAGCTACTTCGTACCAAGATGTAATGATTTATTTATTTGGGGTTAGATTTGGAAGATTTGTAAATATATTTATGCTTATCGTGTTATTAGGTTTAACCTCCATCATGTTATCAGGAGCAGGAGCTATTTTTAGAGAACAGCTTGGCTTATCAGTTCGACTTGGTGTGATCATTACTATATTGTTGACGATTGCAGTCATGACTTACGGAGTAAAGGGGCTTTTTAGTGTTAATCTTATTGTAGTGCCAATGTTAGTTGTTTTTAGTTTATTGTTAGCTGTACAAGCATTTTCAATTGAATCATTTGAATTCAGACCAAACAAATCATCTGATACATATAAATGGATTATATCAAGTTTTTCTTATGCAGCCTTTAATTTAACGATGGCTTCAGCAGTGCTTGTCCCTTTAGCTAATGAAGTAAATGATGAAAAAATATTAAAAAGAGGGGGCATGTTGGGAGGGTTTTTATTAACAGTTATTTTAGTAAGCAGTCATATTGCTCTCTCTACATTACCAAATGTAGTTGAATTTGATATACCGATGGCAGAGGTGATGAAATCAACAATATATGCCGTCTACTATATATACATTGCCGTTATATATGGAGAGGTCTTTACATCAGTTATTGGAAATCTGTATGGCCTTGAAAGACAAATTGTTTCAATTATAAATGTACCGAGAATGATTATTGTATGTGGAATCTTGTGTTTGGCAGCATTTATCAGTAAGATCGGATATAGTTCTTTAATTTCATCTTTGTATCCTATATTTGGATACGTTTGCTTAGGAATGCTTGTTTTATTAATTATTAAAAAAGTGCCGGAATAATCATCGGTTTGTGCTACACTAAAGAAACCAATATACTGAAGTCGTCTTGCAATTAATGTTGCATTCCACTTCAGGAAAATAAAAGGACAAGCTTCTAAAGACGTGATAAGGAGGCATTAAATTATATGGAACGAATTGCCTTAGTTTCTGATATACATGGAAACATGCCAGCGTTGACATCTGTATTGAAGGACATTGAAAGAAGAGGAATTAAAAGGATTTTTTGTCTTGGAGATTTAGTAGGTAAAGGTCCAGACTCTTATGAATCAATTGAAAAAATCAAACAAACATGTGAGCATGTATTGAAGGGGAATTGGGATGATTTTATTACCAAGGATACTGAATTTGAGACATTAAAGTGGCATCAAAAGCAATTATCAGACGAACAGAATGGTTATTTGGAATCATTACCCTTTTCGATTGATTTTTATATGAGTGGGAAAACGATCCGATTATTCCATGCCTCACCGTTCAGTTTATATACTCGTATACAACCTTGGGATTCGATAGAAAAGCGTCTTAGTATGTTTGAAAACACAGAATATACAGGACACTCAATAGGTAATCCTGATGTTGTGGGCTATGGTGATGTTCATAATGCTTTTATTCAGCATCTTAACGGAAAAACTCTTTTTAATACGGGAAGTGTTGGCAATCCTCTTGACCATACTTCTGCAGCATATGTTATTTTAGAAGGGGAATACCAGTCAAAAGATGAAGCTCCGTTTTCTATTCAGTTTGTCAGAGTACCGTATGATATTCAATATGCAATAAAATTGGCGAAAGATGTAAATATGCCGGATCTGGAACCTTACATGAAAGAATTGACT
The DNA here is from genome assembly GCF_020524345.1 of Metabacillus niabensis. Taxonomy (GTDB): domain Bacteria; phylum Bacillota; class Bacilli; order Bacillales; family Bacillaceae; genus Metabacillus; species Metabacillus niabensis_B. The sequence continues at coordinate 20,151 of NZ_JAIVLH010000023.1, read as the reverse complement.
ACCGGCACATACCGCGGATTGAAAAATTAAATATTAACAGGTGAGTAAAATGAACATCTTATGGGATTTTGATGGAACTTTATTTGATACATATCCTGCGTTTACTCTTGTTATGCAAGACCTTTTGCGTGATAGAGCAGAGAAAAAAGACATTCTTAAACAGCTTAAAGTATCTTTTCGCCATGCGGCAAATCACTTTAATTTGTCAGAAGAACAGATTAAAACGTTTAAAGAGAAAGAAAAATCTCTTTCTCCAAAAATGAAAGAGCCATTCCCTTATGTTGAAAACATTCTTATGAAAGCAAATGTTAATGTGATTATGACACATAAGCCGAGAGATGAAGTAAAGTTAATTTTAGACTACTATCATTGGAATGATTATTTTCAGGAAATTGTAGCAGGCGACGATGGTTTTCCGAGAAAACCTGATTCAGCATCATATCGATATTTACATGAGAAATATCAATTAGATATAGCAATAGGGGATCGTTTGTTGGATATACTACCTGCAAAGGAAATTGGTATATTGACATGCCTTTTTCAAAATCATTCACAAGGAGCGGACTTTTACTTAGAATCATATAGGGACTTCGATAAAGTTGTGAAATTATTGTAATCTAATCTTACTCGCCAATTGGCGGGTTTTTTGTTTCAGTATATAATTAAAAAAGGTTTTAATAGTAAAGGAAAAGGTTGCTTTATTAATAACTGGGTAAAAGTGTTTTTTTTTAAATCTAACAATCATTCCTTGAAATGTGGTAAATATGTTCATTTCGGGTCGTATTGAGTGGTTTTTCATTAGAAAAGGTATTATTAAACGAATTATCACATATTTATTTAAGAAATCGGCAAAGTGTTACGTTTGACTGAAGAGTTTCATTCATATTATGATAATTCTAACTAAAACTGTGGGGTGATAATATGGGGCAGTGTTAAAAATAAATACAATTATCGCATCCCTTATTGTACTCCAAGCGGACGCAGATAATGATCATGTGAATTAATATAAAACATTTTTTGTATGATTTAACTCTCAGGAGGTGACTCCTTTTCCGTTGATAACGGAGAAAGGAAGCTTATTTGGACATAGTGAATTTGTTGCTTGTTGCAATTTTAATCGCTCTTACGGGTTTTTTCGTTGCTTCTGAATTTGCAATTATTAGAATTAGGAGCTCTCGTATTGACCAATTAATTGCAGAAGGAAACAAAAAGGCAGGCGCTGCAAAGAAAGTCATTAGTAATCTTGACGAATATTTGTCTGCCTGTCAGTTAGGGATAACCATAACAGCTTTAGGTTTGGGGTGGCTAGGAGAACCTACGATTGAACATATGCTAAAACCTTTGTTTCAGCAATATGAACTGCCTACAACTGTAGCTACTGTGTTATCATTTGTAATCGCCTTTACATCAATTACGTTTTTACATGTAGTTGTCGGAGAATTGGCACCTAAAACAGTTGCTATTCAAAAGGCTGAAGCTGTTAGTTTATGGTTCGCAAAACCTTTAATGGCTTTTTATTTTATAATGTACCCATTTATCTGGATATTAAACGGATCAGCCCGATTTATTACAGGCCTTTTCGGATTTAAACCTGTTTCTGAGCATGAGTTGGCACATAGTGAAGAGGAATTAAGAATTATTCTTTCTGAAAGCTATGAAAGTGGGGAGATTAATCAATCTGAATTTAAGTATGTTAATAAAATCTTTGAGTTTGATAATCGAATTGCCAAAGAAATTATGGTGCCGCGTACCGAAATCGTATCTTTATCAATTAATGCACATATTCATGAGCAACTGGAAATTATCAAAGATGAGAAATATACAAGATATCCAATCGTAGATGGAGATAAAGACCACATTGTAGGTATCGTCAATATTAAAGAAATTTTTACAGATCTTATACAAGTTGAAAACCAAAAAGCCTTTTCAATTGAAAAATATGTTCGACCAATTATACAGGTGATTGAGTCAATTCCAATTCATGAGCTCTTGTTGAAAATGCAACGAGAACGAATTCATATGGCCATCTTAATTGATGAGTATGGAGGGACAGCTGGCCTAGTGACTGTTGAGGATATCTTGGAGGAAATCGTAGGGGAAATTCGTGATGAATTTGATGCGGATGAAGTACCTTTAATTCAGAAGATATCTGATACCAGATATATTATTGATGGAAAAGTTCTAGTTAGTGAAGTGAATGGATTATTGGGAGTAGAAATCGATGATTCTGACGTTGATACTATTGGTGGCTGGGTATTAACAGAACGATACGATATTAAGAAGGGTGATTTTATCGAATTTGGTTCCCATATTTTTAAAGTTCATGAAATGGAAAACCATCACATTCGTTCCCTTGAAATCACGACAGTTCCACAGGTTGTATCGACAACAAGTCTACTCGATAAAAAAATAGCCACATCATAAAGGTGAAAAGAACTTACATCATGTAGGTTCTTTTTTCTTTGATTTGAAACTTTTCCCATCTTTATACGTAACATAGAAGTAGTATGTATACAAAAAAATGAGAGGAGGGAACTTATGAAGAATGGTAAAGTTTTTTATGGTGTCTGTTTAATCGGGTTAGGTCTATTCTTTTCATTACAATCATTTGGACTAATAGGTAATTTGTGGAGTGTCACATGGCCAATTATCTTGTTGTTTCTTTCAGTAGGTTTTCATTTAGGATTCTTTTTGAGCGGAGGCAAAAAGCAGCAAGCGGGATTATTGGTTCCTGGAGGTATATTATTTGTATTAAGTTTGCTCTTTATGTTTGAAGAGATGACAAATTGGTCATTTTCCGGTTTTACATGGCCTTTTTATCTCTTCGCCGTTGCATTTGGTTTGTTTGAATTATGGTTATTTGGTGGGAAAGAGGTGGGGTTGCTTATCCCCATTTTTATATTAGCTGGATTAGGTTTTGTCTTTCTAATACAGAATCTTTTCACCTTTAATATTCTTACCTTTTGGCCAGCTATCTTAATTATAATCGGGTTATTTCTAGTTTTCGGCAGAGGGAGACATCGCTCGAAAGATTTATGAGTGAGAATTGAATGTCCCTTTTGAGGTTATCATAAAAAAGCTTCATAATAGAGGCTAAAATGTAACCTGGGGGAGTAATTATGACACAATCAAAGTCCCAAAAAGAACGTCAGTGGACTGTACGTAAGCAATCACAAAATCCTCATGGCAAAGTAAAATCATTTGATCAGCTTGCACAGGATGCAGGTAAAAAAGAAGATCATTAAGAAAAAAGGTGAGATTCTCACCTTTTTTCTATCAATATCAATTCATCCGATTTGTTAAACTTTTGACAAGCCTTGGCAATGTCTTTTAGATGATTATTTAAGTATGCTTGATCCCTCGATAACCATTTCGTTTCTTTTAAACCCTCAACGATATAATATGAAAAATCCCAGACAGCTTGTTTAATAAAAGGAGAATTTTCTTGTGCAATGTATGTCAATGCCTTTAAGATGGCGGTCATAACGGAAACATCTTCTTTTGCGTAATGTCGTATTTGATAAAAACTTTCATATAAATAGTCATCAAAGCCTGGCCTTTCATAGATGACTCTTAATTGACGATGCTGATCATAATAAAATGGTGTTGCTAAATGTTTTTTACCCAGTAATGATAAAATTTTAGCCAAATGGTTAATGCTGTTTATTGCGGTATATGGATCATTTATGGATGGTGATATTGCTCTTAGGGCGATTTCAACAAGTTTTTGAAAACCAAAATGAACGTCTTGGAAAGGCTCTTGATCAGATGAAATCGTTATATATGATAAATAAATTTCTGCTTGTTTTTTATCCTTAAGCCTCCAAATCGAGAACAGTGGGGTATATTCATCAACATATTTCCCTAAATCCTGTTCTATTTTAATGATGAGATTATCATTCGTTGAGTGTGTCATTACTTTATCAAATTCAATATATTCAATATAGCCCGAGCGTTTGCTATATACTAAATAAGGTTCAAGCGATTGAATTTCATCAAACTCCCAATTTTCCCAAGGTGGATATTCTTTATAGTTTTCTTCATCAATAAATTGTTTATGAATCGATTGAATCGTTTTTTGAGTAATGTGAAAAATTAAGTTACTTACTTTAATCCATGTTGTGACATGATGAATGAAAAAAACGAACATTCCTAAGCAAATAATGGAGACGATGATAGCGAATGTTGGAACAATATAAAATGAAGGATCTTCATTATTTCTAACGAGCAGTAATAAAATGATTGTATAGATAAATCCACCTATAAAAATACCCAGTACACGCTGTGTATGATGATCAGTGATAAAATTTTGTAGAGTTCTGGGTGAAAATTGAGAAAGATATGTAGTTAAAACGACTAGAATTGATGAAAACGTTATGGTGGTCATCGTTAATAGTGAAGTGGATAAAGAGCTAAGAATGGTTTGTGCAAGATTCACATCTGATAAAAAGACATTTGGTAATAGTGTAGAAAAATCATGTGACAGAATAAACCTATCAATAACCATACTGATAATTGCTAAAATAAAGGCAATAATACTATAAACAGTCGGTAAGTACCAGAAACTGCTTCGAACACGAATGAGGATTTGCTTTAGTGACATATGAACTCCTCCATAGATAAATTCATTGCAAAAAAAATATATTCGTGATATATTTTCTTAGTTGAAAATTTAACAAAAATCCGATTTTGATAAATCGGGAGAGGTTCTAGCTAAACCCTCTATAAAAAACTATGATATCTCTTACTTGAGATATTAGTTTTATTATAGATGAACTATAGCAAACACCTCGAAAATGAATTCGAAGGTGTTTTTTTATTTTGTAAATATTTTTTTAAAATTTCTAATATGTAAAGTTTATGTTAAATACTCACTGTTATACACGTAAGATCATGTAGAAGGGAACGGTTTAGATGAAGAATGAAAAAGCAGTTGTTGTTTTTAGTGGTGGACAGGATAGCACAACTTGTTTGTTTTGGGCGTTAAAGCAGTTTAAGGAAGTTGTGGCTGTTACGTTCAATTATAATCAACGACATAGCTTAGAAATTGAGGTTGCCAAGTCTATTGCGAAAGAATTGGGGATACAACATCATATTTTAGATATGTCCTTATTAAATCAATTAGCCCCGAATGCATTAACAAGATCGGATATTGAGATTGAACAAAAGGAAGGAGAACTTCCATCAACTTTTGTTCCTGGCCGTAATCTTCTGTTTTTATCGTTTGCTACTATTTTAGCAAATCAAATTGGGGCAAAACATATTGTAACAGGTGTTTGTGAGACTGATTTTAGTGGCTATCCAGATTGTCGTGATGCATTTGTGAAATCATGTAATGTGACGTTAAATCTAGCTTTAGATCGCTCATTTGTCATCCATACACCACTTATGTGGATTAATAAAGCTGAGACATGGCAAATGGCAGATGAGCTTGGTGTTCTCGATTTTGTCCGCAATAAGACACTTACATGCTATAACGGAATCATTGCCGAGGGATGTGGGGAATGCCCGGCATGTGAATTACGTCAAAAAGGACTTGATGAGTACTTGACTGATCGTGAGGTGAAAGAGCTATGATGCAACAAATATATCCTCAAGTTCAGCATCCTTTCCAATTTGAGTTAAATAAAGATATGCATATTGCTGCAGCACACTACATTCCACATGAGGACGCAGGGAAATGTCAAAAAGTCCATGGACATACCTACTTTGTTAACATTACCATTGCTGGCGATGAGCTTGATGAGTCTGGATTTTTAGTGAATTTTGCTTCATTAAAAAAATTAATCCACAACCGATTTGATCACTCACTATTAAATGAACATACAGATCTTTTTTCAGATAAAGATTCAAATTACTTTCCAACAACTGAAGGTGTAGCACGAGCAATATATGAAGTGATACAAAAAGACTTGGATACAAAAGAAAATAAACCTAAATGTGTTCAAGTCTTCGTAAGAGAAACACCGACTAGCTATGTAGTGTTCCGCCCGAAAAATAAGGAGGAACAAGCGTGAAAAAAGTACCGGTATTAGAAATATTCGGACCAACTATTCAAGGTGAAGGAATGGTTATTGGCCAAAAAACAATGTTTGTTCGTACAGCGGGATGTGATTATTCTTGCAGCTGGTGTGATTCAGCCTTTACTTGGGATGGATCAGCGAAAGATGATATAAGACAAATGACAGCAGAAGAGATTTGGTCAGAGTTAGTTGAATTAGGTGGAGATCGCTTTTCACATGTCACCATTTCAGGAGGAAATCCAGCTCTTCTAGGAAACCTTCAAGAGTTCGTTACCTTGCTAAAAGATAACGGAAAGCAGATAGCAATTGAGACACAGGGCAGCCGTTACCAAGAGTGGTTAAAGCAAATCGATGATTTAACCATTTCACCTAAGCCGCCTAGCTCTGGTATGAAGACTGATTTTGAAAAACTCGATCACATTATTTATAAGTTAACGAGAGAAGACACCTCTCAGTCTATTAGTTTGAAGGTTGTTGTGTTTGATGAACAAGATCTTTTTTATGCAAAGAATGTTCATAAACGTTATCGAGACATTCCATTTTACCTGCAGGTAGGAAATGAAGATGTTCATGATTCTGATACAGAGCAGCTTGTTCAACAACTCCTTAAAAAATATGAGTGGCTTATTGACCAGGTGATACTAGATTCAGAATTAAATGCAGTGCGTGTTTTACCACAGCTTCATACGTTAGTATGGGGAAATAAACGTGGTGTGTAATCAAGAATGTAAGGAGGCCAAATCATGGCAGGAAGAAAAAACGAAGAATTAAAAGATGTAACTTTATTAGGGAATCAAGGAGTCAATTATTTATTTGAATATTCACCTGATATTCTGGAATCATTCGATAACAAGCATCCTAATCGTGATTATTTTGTTAAATTTAATTGCCCGGAATTTACATCATTATGTCCAATAACAAATCAACCCGATTTTGCCACTATATATATTAGCTATATTCCTGACAAAAAAATGGTTGAAAGTAAGTCACTAAAGTTATATCTATTCAGTTTTAGAAACCATGGAGATTTCCATGAAGATTGCATGAATATTATTATGAATGATCTGATTGAACTAATGGATCCTCGCTATATAGAAGTATGGGGGAAATTTACTCCACGCGGTGGCATTTCTATTGATCCATACACAAACTACGGAAAGCCTGGAACAAAATATGAGGAAATGGCACAATACCGTTTAATGAATCATGATTTGTATCCTGAAACAGTAGATAATAGATAAGCAGAAAAAGATAAGTTGAGTATACAAGTCACTCAACTTATCTTTTTTATATATAGTATAATTTCAATTCTTCATCAAAAGGTTTATTGTTTGAAAGCATAGTTTTTCCACAGAATTCCTATGGAAAACTTACTCATCACCATTTCCATTAAGAGGAATTTGTTGGAATTGTAGTACTTTTAAAGTTAGATCCATAACAATTTTTTCACGTAATGTGCTAAAGCATTTAGCTGGTGAATGAGATTTATGCGGAGAAAAATCTAATTCAAAGAAATCAGCACCAATTAGTTCACAGAAAGGCTGTTCATTGTATAGTACGCTATTTTCAAAGAAATACTTATCTAATCGAGGAGATTCTAAACCTACAGGATCGATAAATTGTGCTCTTCTTTGCTCACCAAATCCAAAGATTGGATCATTTAACAATTCTGCAGAAATATCAGCAAAACCAGAGAATGAAACATTTGCTGTAGTTGTGCGGATTGAACCATTGCAGTCTTTTGTAGCATATTCAATATTTTTGCGAATATACCCTTCTACAAATAATTTAGCTCCTGCAGTAGTAAAGAATCCAGTATCATCGATTTCTGTAAATGGACCAACAGGAACAAGTTTACATTGAGTTAAGAATACATCTTTTAATACACGTTTAATTTCAGCTGCCGGCGGATTTAGTGGAATATCTGCTTCTACAACTACTTGAATAGTTGGTTCCGCTAAAACAAGTGGAACCTTGATTAGTGGGCTAACTAGATTTGGATTAACAACAGCAGGGCCAGTTGAAACCGGAAGTTGTGTTTCTGTACGAGACTTCACTTCACAATTCTTTTTAGCCCCTAAACAATTTGCTTTTGCTTTACCAGTTGAATTCTTTGGATAAAAACCCATTTAAATTCCTCCTAAAGATAATGTTTATACTTTACACAATACAATATTCAAGTTTTTCTATTATGATTGGATGAATATTACTAGTTTAATAGTGGAATTTTTTGATGGGGTCTACTGTTTTTGGTTTTAACTAGACGAACTACTAGAATTAAAAACCTGTTGTTGGAGCAAAAGAAGTTGCAGCTCAATAATAAGCACCTGATCAATTTGGTAACAGATATTTTTAATCCACTCTCTTGGCGGTTTTTTGTCTGAATTTAACGCGGGAATAAATTCTATTGATTCATCAATTAATCCTTCAATAAATAATGTTCCTTTTGAAACATGTCTTTTCATTTTATTTGAATCAAGAGAATAATCCGTGGGCAGAAATTTACAGTTTGTTAGTACTACTTCTTTTGTAACATCAACAATGTTTGCAATCCCTTTTTTAAACGGAATGGTTGTATGAATAACTATTTCTGTTTGGTACTCACCAAGAACAATCGGTAATAGTGCTTTGGGATAAACTTGGGTATCTTCGAGTTCAAAGTCAATAACGGTTTCTGTTGAGGGGGACTGTCCAGTGTGAATCGGTGCATAGTTATTTGGTAAAGTCTCGATTAACTGATTCTGTTTTGTCCCTTTTTTGTTTAAATCAGTCATTAACCGGATATCGGAACGGACAAGTTTGCAAAATGGTTGATCCTGATAATACGTAGTCGTAGTAAATTGCTGTTGATCAACGTGGTGATCATCTTTATTTTCCTCAAATAGTTGTATATTCTGTTTTATTTTATTTCCATAAATAGGATTGTGAAGAAAAGAATCAATGTGAATATAACTGGAAAACGGAATAGTTGTCATTTTTATTTTGTGAGAATTACTTTTTCCATTCATGTAGTTTGTTGAGCCAGCCAATTTATTCGTCTCTATTATTGCTTGATTTTTAAGGGGAGAGGGGCCGGTTTTATTATTTGTAACCTGTAACATCTTTTCACTCCTGACACAAGTATTTCTTAATATTGTGTATGCAACTATCTTTTATTTGCCCCCCCTTATGAAGTGATCCATTCCTTGCAAATAATGATGAACTAAATTCATTTTGCAGTAATGTTTTTATCGTGAATTTTCTTCTTCAATCTGATTGATAGCATAGCATCTAATAAAAAACTATAAAATAAGAATATGAAATGTAAAAAGGGGTTTATTTTGGAGGTGTATATAATGGAGTTCCATAAAGCTGCTGAATTGCGAAAGGTATGGGAGGAAAAGGGAAACAGAGAGTGTGAACATCTTCAGATTGAACAGCGTTTTTTGGGAGAATATGCTGGTGACTATGCGTGTAAAGTATGCGGGCAAACTTTTTTGTCTCCAATTTCAAATAGTAAAGGTGAAAAATAAAACGAGAAGGATCAATGATCCTTCTCGCCACTTTTTTATTAAGAAAATGAATCTTTAATAACTTTATAGTTTTTATGATTAACAACCGTACGTCTATCAAGGTCTAAATCATGGAAATTCTCCATATACGTGAGATCAACAATTACGGAATTTTCATTTACTTTCTCAACAACACCTGTTAAACCGTCTTTAAATTCAATGATACTGCCAACTTTAGCGATTTTCATTGCCTCGCTCCTTTACATATTCTTATACGATTAAAATTTTTTATCTCTTTTTAATTCTAATCATCTGTATACGCTTAACGCCGTGAGCCAAGGGCGCTAATGAATAAATAGAAAATCTCTATTAGAATTATTTAACACTATTTTTTTTCGTAAGTAAAGCGTTTTTACTTATCTTTTCAAAAATATGACAAATGCCTTTTTAGCTCATACATAAAAGCAAAGAGTTGATGATTAGTAGATCTCAATAACTGATCAAAAAAGTTATTTATGTTATATTAAAAAAAGAGTTTAAGGTGAAGGAGCGTTCAACATGGATGACACTGGTTTAGTATTAGAAGGCGGAGGGATGAGAGGGGTTTATACAGCTGGTGTTTTAGAGGCTTTTATGGAGCAGGATTTGTACGTTCCATATGTTATTGGTGTATCAGCTGGTGCATGCTTTGGGGCTTCTTATTTATCGAGACAACGAGGGAGAAATCGTAAGGTAAATATAGATTATGTTACACATCCAAAATATCTTTCTCTTCAAAACTTTATAAAGCATCGTCAATTATTTGGCATGGATTTTATATTTGATGAAATTCCTAACTTACTTGTTCCATTCGACTATGATACCTTTTATAAGGGTACAGAAGAATTTGTCATAACGGCAACTGATTGTCAATCAGGTCAACCTGTTTATTTTAATAAAAAGGACTATGGAAAAGATATGTTAACGGTTATCCGTGCATCAAGTTCATTACCTTTTATAGCTCCTGTTGTTGAATATAAAGGAAAACAATTATTGGATGGAGGGATTACTGATTCGGTTCCAATAAAAAAAGCGGAAAAAGACGGAAACAAACGTAATATTATTGTGTTAACAAGAGAAGAATCCTACTTCAAGAAAAAATCAAACATTAGGTGGTTAATTAATAAATCATATCGCCAATATCCTAAATTAATTGAAGCCATCTTAGCAAGATATAAAATGTACAATGATACACTTGAACATATTAAGGAACAGAAAAAAGAAGGTAAAGTATTTGTGATTAGGCCAAGCTCAAAATTGAAAGTAAGCAGAATTGAGAGAAATCAAACCAAACTTGAAAATCTATACATGATGGGAATGGAAGATGCAAGGAGGGAGTTTAAGAGATTGGAAACTTGGTTAAAAACATCTAATTAAGATCCTTGCAAAAAAATACCCTTTTTTCTATAATGAAGCATTGAATGCTTATAAAGTGAGGAAAGATGATGGACAAGCAAACAATTAATGACATTCTTAATAAATTAAAAGATGGAGAATTAAACGAATATTATGTTGCAAAAGAACAATTCTTGCCATTTCGTGATATTCTCGTAGCGCGTGAGGATTTTAAACATTTTCGCGGTATTGCGAAACAAGGTGGACATGTTGTCTATCATTATTTAAAAGAGCCGAGAAGTTAGTACCACTTCTTCTAGGCTCTATTTTTTTGTCCGTTAATCTATTATTAAGTTATGGTAAGTCTACCAGATTTTGAGGAGTGCTATTGTAGAACGATCCTGTTAGGCTTGTGTATGTGGCAAAGGACAACGAGATTGAAATTATTAATTTATGATTTATTAGGAGGTAGCAAACCTATGAAAAAAATGGTCTTAAAACTTGTTGCTGTTTCAACATTAGCTTTATCGCTTGTAGCGATTACTGCACCACAATCAAAAGCTAATGCTGCAACAACACATCAAGTAAAAACAGGTGATACATTTTGGAAAATTGGTAAAAAATATGGAGTGCCTGTAAAATCGTTAATGTCAACAAACAAAAAAACATCACATTTATTATTAGTAGGTGAGAAATTAGTTATACCCCAGAATATAACAAATCCTGAGATGGATTTATTAGCAAGACTTGTACATGCTGAAGCAAAGGGTGAGCCTTATGCAGGGAAAGTTGCGGTTGCGTCTGTTGTATTAAACCGAGTTGATAGTTCATTATTTCCGAATGATATAAAAAGTGTTGTATATCAAAAAGATCAAGGCTATTATGCTTTTACTCCCGTTCAAAACGGAGCCATTAATTTACCAGCGGATGCATCTGCAAAAGAAGCTGTAAAAGAAGCATTAGCATTTCGTGGAATGGGGAACGGTTCTCTCTATTTTTATAATCCCAAAACAGCGAAAAGCACTTGGATTACTTCAAGAAAGGTAACTATTACAATCGGAAATCATCGTTTTGCAAAATAATATAAGGATAAAAGGAGTACCTAATGAGGTGCTCCTTTTGTGTTTTCTATACTATCAAAAGACCTAATCGGTATAATTCTAACAAAAGTTGGAAACCTAAAAAAAAACGATGTTATGGAGCGTGCAAAGTGGATAAATGGATAAAAAAATGCCGAATAACAACATAGTGCAGGAACCAATTGTTCAAGTAGTCAATAAAATGAGAACCTCTTCAGATTTTATTCAATACAGTGATAAGAATGACCATTTTCAATATTGGTTCTCGTATTTTCGTACATTAGTTGATACGGAGACTCTCCAAAAGAAGGTAATGCCGGCACTAAAAAGTAATGATTGGAAATCACTTTTGGAATTGAAGAATGCTATTCCTATCGAAGAGATCCTTCTAACGACAGATACAAACACAATAAAAGATAAGCTGCTGGATGGGTATATTATGGTCACGTTAACAGAATATGGTGTTCATTGTTTACTCATAAAGGCAACCCTCAATAAAGCACGTGATGTTTCACTTCCAGAGGTCGAATTTAGTGTTGTAGGGCCAAAAGAAGCATTTGTAGAATCGATTGAATCTAATATAAATTTAATACGCAAGAGAATACCTGATGAGAAATTAAGGATTCGTGAGCTTCAGATAGGAGATCTTTCCAAAACGAAAGTCGCCATTTTATGTGTTGAAGAAATTGTAGATGAAGAAAACTTCCGAACTGTTTTGCAGCGGATAAATGAAATTGAATTTGATCAAATAAGTGATAGTTCGTTTATTACCCAAATGATATCAGATAATCATAATTCACCATTTCCTCAGTTATTAGATACAGAAAGACCTGATCGGGTTGCATCAATTCTTGCTGAAGGAAAAGTAGGTGTTATGGTAGATGGTTCACCGCATGTATTAATCGGACCTACCACATTAGTTGAATTCTTTTCAGCATTTGATGATTATTTCTACAATTGGGTGAATGCGTCATTTATCAGGCTTGTTCGATTGTTTGCCGTTGCATTTTCGATATTAATTACACCCATTTACGTTGCTGCCTTAACCTATCACTATGAGTTAATACCTAATGATTTATTAAATACACTTATTTCATCTCGCCGAGAGGTTCCATTACCTCCTTTATTAGAAGCGTTATTTTTAGAACTAACGATTGAACTTTTACGGGAAGCAGGAGCACGACTCCCAACAAAGGTTGGTCAGACAATCGGTATCGTTGGAGGGATTGTTATCGGAACTGCTTCTGTTGAAGCAGGATTAACAAGTAATATTTTGCTTATTATTGTGGCATTATCCGCACTAGCTTCATTTACTACTCCCATTTATGCAATGGGCAATACGATTCGAATGCTTAGATTCCCATTTTTACTTTTTGCTGAGTGGCTAGGATTATTAGGGATTGTGCTTTGTTTTTGTTTTTTAACGACCCATTTGTTGAAGTTAACATCGCTGGGACGACCATTTTTAGAGCCGATCTATCCACCTAGAACAGCTGATATGAAAGATTCATTAATTCGTTTGCCATTTTCCTTAATGGCAAAGCGTCCTCAACAATTGCGACCAGGAAAGCCAATTCGCTTTTCAAAGAAAAAAGCCAAGCAAAACAAGGATATTGATGAATAAGTGAGGTGATACCATGATTAAAATAGCTGAACGTTTTCAAGTATCTCATTTTTTAGTCTTTTATTTAATCCATTCCCTTCAATTTGGAGTTGGAGTTTTAGGGTTTCAAAGAATTGTGGCTGAAAAAACAGGAAGAGATGCTTGGATTAGTGTTATTTTAGCTGGTATCCTAGTCCATATTTCCGTTTGGATGCTTTATAAGATTCTAAAGGAATCAGGTGGAAACGTAATCACAGTTCATCGAAATCTTTTTGGTAAATGGATTGGAGGATTGTTGAGTGTTGGACTAGCTCTTTACTTTTGTTTATTAGCCATAACAGTTCTCAGAACTTATATTGAAATTGTTCAAGTGTGGATGTTTCAAGATTTGAATGTATGGGCGTTTACACTTGTCTTATTACTACTTGTCTACTATATCATTTCTGGTGGGTTTCGGGTTGTCACAGGAATCAGCTTCTTTGGAGTTATTCTTCCTGGCTATGTATTGTTAACCTTTCTGTTTCCGCTTGAATTTTCAGATTTAAGTAATCTTGCTCCACCCTTAAATCACTCAATTAAGGATTTTGCACAGTCCACAAAAAGTATGTCGTTAACGATCGTCGGATTTGAGGCACTACTTGTTTTTTATCCGTTTATTAACAACCCTGATAAATCAAAAAAGTGGGCTCATATAGGTGTTGCGTTTAGTACCGTCATCTACACATTAATTATGCTGGTTTCGCTTGCTTATTTTAGTGAAGAGCAGCTACAAAAAAATGTATGGGCTACATTGACAATCTGGAAAATTGTTGAAATGCCTTTCGTTGAACGCTTCGAATATATAGGAATTGCAAATTGGTGTTTAATTATTTTGCCTAATATATGTGTAACTTTATGGTGTGCTAGCAGATGTTTAAAAGATACATTTAAGGTGAATCAAAAATATGTTCTATGGATTGTGCTGCTAGGAGCATTTTTAGTCATTTCCTTTTCCAAAACAAGAGAACATATCACTTTTTTAAATGATCTAGTAGGTCAACTAGGTTTTTATATGATGTTTGCTTATATCCCGTTTATCTATATTTTTAATATGATTATGAGAAAAGTAAAGGGGAGAAAAAGATGAGGAAGAAGTTATTATTAACAATGGTTATGATCCTTCTCCTATCTGGTTGTGTGGAAAAGGAAGTTATTGATGATGTGAATTTAGTCGTGGCAGTCGGATTTGATTTAACAGAAGATGGGAAAATACGTGGCTCTGCAAATGTTAATACATACATGAAAGATCAACCTGTTGCAGATTATCTAATGGTATCCGAGTCAAAGCTTAGTAGAGATGTGTTATCAGAAATGCAGAAGCAATCTCCAGATCCATTGGTTATTGGGAAGTTGCAAATTGCCCTGTTCGGCGAAAAATTAGCAAAACAAGGATTATCTGAGATAGTTGATACCTTGCAGCGCGACGCATCCATTGGAGAAAGATTATTGTTAGCTGTAACAAGAAATGATGCTAATAACATATTGGAAGCAGAATTTGCCACTGTTGGTGCGGCTAAATATTTAACAAACTTAATTTTACATAATAAATTAAGCAGGGACTTACCTAGAACCAATCTCCATTTGTTTTTGTATCAACATTATTCTGAAGGACAGGACCCTTTCCTTCCAATCTTAAAGAAAAATGAACAAACAGGAAGCGTTGAAATTGATGGAATTGTCTTAATGGATGATAAAAAGGTGGTAGGAGAACTACCGAATAACAAATTGTTGTTTTTTAAAGTTCTTACAGATCAATATACAAAGGGTTCACACATCGTAGAAGTTCCTGATTCAGAAGATTCAGCTGTAGTTAAAAGTATATCTTCTTCAAGAAAACTTAAGGTGATTTCAACCAATCCGCTAAAGGTAAAAATTGATGTGAAGATTGAGGGATTTATTAATGAATATACCGGAAAAAGGATTACGCCAAAAATAAAGGAACAGCTTGCAAAGGCATTTGAGGATCAAGTGGAAAAAGAATCAAATGCGTTAATTCAAAAGTTTAAGGAACTGAAGATCGATCCAATTGGAATTGGGGATGAACTTCGGTCAAAAATACGTACTTTTAATATTAAAAATTGGAGGGAAAGAATACCTGAGCTAGCGGTAGATGTTCATGCTGATGTTGTTATTTCCGAAACGGGTGTTATTGATTAGCATATGATGAATAGGATAGACAAATGAAAAAGTTAATAAAAAGTACGAAAGCTTGTTTTATTTAAGAACCTTGTCTCATATTCTTTACAAACGGATTGTAAAAAGATAAGGGGACAAAGACACCATGAATAATTTTGTAAAAGGGACATTATTGCTAGTTATCGCCGCCTTTTTTGGAGAATGCTTGGAGTTTGTCATTAATATGATTTTAGCGAGGGAGCTTGGTGAAGAAGGTATGGGGATGTACATGTCCATTCTACCTATCATCTTCTTCATTGTCATAATTGCTAGTCTAGAGCTCCCTGTTTCGATTTCAAAGTTTATTGCTGAGAAACATCGTGAAACACATTATCATATGTTAAAGCACACATTAACTCTAACCATTATTTTTACTTGTTTGTTTACGCTCTTTGCTGCAATCGTATTGCCGTTTTTACCGATCTTTCAAGGATACCATCCATATGTAAAATGGCTTTTTATTTTGCTTATACCTGTTATTGCGTTTTCATCGATCGCAAGAGGTTATTTTATGGGTGTTCAGCATATGGGCAAAATAGCAATTTCTAACTTTCTTAAAAAAGTTGTTCAATTGGCTATTTTGTATTGGGTTTATCAATCTTTTCATTTTAACTTAGAAGTAGCACTGTTAATAGCCTTAGCCACCTTAATAGGAAGTGAACTGCTTGTATGTACCTATTTAGTTGCTATGTATTTTATAGAAGTTCAAATTCTTAGTAAGGAAAAAAAGAAATTTATTAGAGGCAGCAAGGTTCGTCGCGCCTTGTTTGCTGTTTCATTTCCTACAACTGGTTTAAGGCTATTTCATTCTTTAACACATGCAATACAGCCCTTTTTAGTCAAGGGAGCATTAATTGCAGCAGGCTTTTCTACTGTTATGGCAAATGAACATTATGGGATGCTCGCAGGTGTGGCAATGTCAATTGGGTTCTTTCCGGCTTTTATTGGTCATTCCTTAATGGTCATGCTAATTCCAAATGTATCTGAAGCTTACGCGAATAATGAGACCAATAAACTAATACGGCTTCTTCAGCAATCCATGATGATTACGATGATATATGGAACAGTTTCAATGGTAGTCATGTATGTTTATGCTGAACCATTGACACATTTGTTCTTTGATTCTACTGCAGCATCAATTTATTTAAGGCTGCTATGGCCTTACTTTCTATTTCATTTCTTTATTATTCCGATGCAGGCTTATTTAATTGGACTAGGACTCGTTAAGGAGGCTCTTTTCCATACTGTATGGTCACATGTGATCTCATTTGGGATGATGTATGTACTTGGATCAATGGAAACACTTCAAATGAAGGGTATTATTCTTGGAATGAATATGGGGGCAGTACTTCTTATGCTCATGCATTATGTAACGATTTGTAATAAGTTGGGTGTGAGCGTATATTTTTTAAGGAAAAAATTAACCATTTAAAGGCATGTATGCTGATATGTATACATACCTTTTTTTTTGTTGGTAAAAGTAATAACAAGTATATCAACGGATGGTGATTCTATTGAATAAAAAAAGATGTTATCAGCTTGTTTTTTCTCTTTTCCTGATCATTGGATTTGCAATAAGTAATGTCTCAAAGGTGAGTGCCTTAAATGAAGGTGAAAAAGCAAGTGATTTTACGTTGGAAACTAATTCAAATAGTAGTATTCGATTAGAGGATTTAAAAGGGAAAATAATTGTGCTGAACTTCTGGACAACATGGTGTACATACTGTCAGGAAGAAATTTCAGAGTTACAAACATTCTATAATGAAAAAGGTGGTAATGTTGAATTAATCGCTGTTAACTTAACTGCATCAGAGCAAAGTAAACAAGGAGTCCTTCAATTTATTAATCAGTCAAACATTCCATTTACTGTACCAATGGATGTGAATGGTGAGGTTGCGAAAAAATATAATATTATTGGTATACCAACTACTTTTATCATTGATAAAAAAGGAATAATTACAAAAAAGATATTAGGTCCAGTTACAGCTGATATGCTGCAACAATTAATTGGTCAACTTTAAGAAACAGGACATATGAGACTGTTTCTTTATTTTATTAGCTTAAATTATTATACATATGGGTAATGAGGAATAGTGAGAGTGAGAAGAATTATCGTTATCAATAATTATTATAAAGTAATAATTATAATAATTATTACTTGAAAAAGAACTGGTATTTGTTATAATCATATTATATTCTAATTAATAAATGTTTTAAGAGGTTTAATAAGAAAAGTTGCGAAATTATTGAGGGGATGATGATGAATCTTATTCTCAATTAGAGGGAGTGGAGAACATGGAAATAAACAATGTTACACAAATTGAACATCATATTGAATCAAATAAAAATCAGTTTTATACAAAATGGGTAGAACATATTGAATTAATTAATGCTATTATTTCCGGAATTCTAATTGGGATTGGCTGGTACTTAAACTCGCAAGGAAATGAGAAAGTAGCAATTCCTTTATTTATCTTAGCCTTTGTTATAGGGGGATTTGCAAAGGCTAAGGAAGGGATAGAGGAAACCATAGCAGAGCGAACATTAAATGTAGAACTACTGATGATATTTGCTGCAATTGGTTCTGCAATTATTGGGTATTGGGCTGAAGGAGCAATCCTAATTTTCATTTTTGCATTAAGTGGTGCGTTAGAAACTTATACAATGAACAAAAGTCAGCGTGAAATCTCAGCACTTATGAGCTTGCAGCCGGAAGAAGCGTTACTTATAACAAATGGAAAAGAACGTCGCGTACATGTGTCTACGTTAACTATTGGTGATACAATCTTAGTCAAACCAGGTGAACGAATTGCAACGGACGGATATATTTTGTCAGGTAAAACGTCAATTGATCAATCTCCGATAACTGGAGAGTCAATGCCTGTTGAAAAAGAGTTGAATGATGAAGTGTATGCTGGAACAGTAAATGGCAATGGTTCCATTACTGTTTCTGTGACGAAAAAAAGCACAGAAACGATGTTTCAAAAAATACTTGACCTTGTTCAATCAGCACAATCAGAAAAATCGCCATCCCAGCAATTCATTGAAAAATTCGAAGGAACGTATGTTAAAGCTGTTTTGATGATGGTTGCTTTAATGATGGTATTGCCTCATTACTTACTGGGCTGGAGTTGGAATGAAACAATTTACCGTGCGTTAGTGCTTATGGTTGTTGCCTCTCCATGTGCACTCGTTGCATCAATTATGCCCGCAACACTATCCGCAATTTCAAATGGTGCAAGAAAAGGTCTCTTATTTAAAGGTGGTATGCATTTAGAAAGATTAAGTAAAACAAATGTTGTTGTTTTTGACAAAACAGGTACATTAACAAAGGGTGAACCGGAAGTAACGGACATTCTGACATTAGATGATGTAGATCTTCAAGAATTTTATGAAGCGGTACTGTCTATTGAAAATCAATCAAACCATCCACTTGCAAAAGCAATTGTTGCAAAAATTAATCAGGATTTCCCTACTGAAGTAGCAAAAATGACGTCGGTAGATGAAAAATCAGGTTTTGGTGTAAAGGCAAATATTCATGGTGTACAGTGGAAAATTGGGAAAGCGGATTTTGTTGGAAGGGATGCAGCAGATACCTTTCATATAGGTATAAATGCAACTCTCTCGAAAGATGGAAAAACAATTGTATATGTTCAACGTGAGGATGAAATCATCGGAATCATTGCTTTAAAGGATGTTGTAAGGTATGAAGCTAAAGCTACTATTAGAAAGTTGCAAAACAATGGAATTAAAGCTGTAATGTTAACCGGAGATAGTGTAGAAACAGCAGAGGCTATTTCGAAGGAGTTAAATATCGACATATTTAAAGGAGAATGCTTACCAGAAGATAAGGTTACAGAAATTAAGTTATTGAAAGAAAAATATGGCAATGTAACGATGATCGGTGACGGAATAAATGATGCGCCGGCACTAGCAACAGCAGATGTAGGTATTGCAATGGGAGAAGGAACAGATGTTGCTCTTGAAACTGCTGATATCGTCTTAATGAAAAATGAACTTTCCAAATTAACCTCGGCATTTACTTTATCTAAACAGATGAATCGGATTGTTAAACAAAATATTGTGTTTTCAATGTCTATCATTGCTTTGTTAATTTGTTCGAATTTCTTTCAAGTACTGGACTTACCTTTAGGTGTTATTGGACATGAAGGAAGCACAATCTTAGTCATCTTAAATGGATTACGTTTATTACGAGGTGAATAAATAAGAGAGATATCTGAGATATCTCTCAGGCTGTCGAGAAACCTCGGCAGCCTATTATTTTTATCTGAATACTTTAACTTTTCACCGCGTTAATTTGGTATAATATAGATAACTAATTGGGAGGGTGATATTTATGTTCAATA
>NZ_JAIVLH010000022.1 GCF_020524345.1 Metabacillus niabensis | reverse complement strand
TACCTATATCCATTGGTTTAATAACAAAAGAATTCATGGAACACTAGGCTATCTAAGCCCAATAGAATTCAAACTTGAACACCTTAAAAAAGTTGTCTAGTTTACTGTTGACTATCCAATGAACTTTCTACTTGGCGTGAAGTCTGGATAACCACATTAAATGAAGTTATAGAAGAAAAAGAGCAGAATTTAAAACTAATTAAAGAAAAGTATCCTAACTTAATATCATTGGACTCTAATAAATTTAGAAGACGTGGTTCGTTAAATAACAACTTTTATGTAAATGTAGATTTTAGTTCAAGAGACATATATAGATTATGCCAAAAGATTCTTGAGCTTGTAGATATACCAAAAGAAGATTGGTCAGTCGAAGTTCACATTAATTAAATTTATCTAATCAGAAGGAATACTAAATACTAAGTATTCCTTTTTTAAAAACTTATATTGACTTCATTTATAGACCACATTACAATAAATAGTGTGACAATTTCATGTAAGATGGTCAATATCATTTTATTACAAGGCGTGTACAATACTGCTATATTCATTTTTACGGGGCATTAGCTCAGCTGGGAGAGCGCTACGCTGGCAGCGTAGAGGTCAGGGGTTCGAGCCCCCTATGCTCCACCTAATACTGGATTTCAAGCCATTCTTAAACAATTAGGAATGGCTTTTGTTATGCTAGGAAATGATAGGAGAAAAAAACTCACTGAGTGAAGTGGGCTTTATACCTATTTGCTTTTCCAAATATTATCTGTTATGATGAAGTAGAATTATTTTTGTTCGGTCTGTAAGGAAAAGAAGAAGTATTTAAACTTTTCGCCTTTGATATCTAATTGAACAACTATAGTAATAAATTGTGGAATGGATCCACACAGGAGGCAACAATTATGCAACAAGGTACAGTAAAATGGTTTAACGCAGATAAAGGTTTCGGTTTCATCGAAGTTGAAGGTGGAGATGATGTATTCGTACATTTCTCAGCTATCCAAGGCGAAGGATTTAAATCTTTAGAAGAAGGCCAAAAAGTGACATTTGACACTGAGCAAGGTCAACGCGGTCTTCAAGCAACTAACGTTAATAAAGCGTAATTACTGAGGGCTCCATTATGGAGTCCTTTTTTATTTGCATAAAAAGTAAAAAACCCCATTCATTACTGAATGGGGTGAGGACAAAACAATGTAAAAAGGTATTAAATGGTTAGCTCAAGCATAACACACTACATGTAGAATACCTAATACTATTAAAAAATAATTAACTTTTACCTTAATCTAGATAATCATGCATCCTGATATTTGATGATATATGAA
This sequence comes from Metabacillus niabensis, assembly GCF_020524345.1. GTDB lineage: Bacteria > Bacillota > Bacilli > Bacillales > Bacillaceae > Metabacillus > Metabacillus niabensis_B. The sequence goes on along the minus strand of NZ_JAIVLH010000022.1, from coordinate 99,006 downwards.
GATCTATGTTGGTAATCATAAATCGCATTAGTCGAAACTTAATGATAAAAAAACATGCCTTATCACATCACTTATCAATGAAAAAGAAGAAGGTCAACACCACCTTCTACATACTTTGATTCATTTCTTCTTTCATCCCCATATGCTTCTTCTCAGTCTCAGACACAACCAAAGCACATGCCGCATCCCCAGTAATATTAACTGCCGTACGAGCCATATCTAACAAACGGTCAATACCTAATATTAACCCAATACCAGCAACAGGTAATCCTACAGAACTAAATACCATCGCTAATAAAATTAACCCTACACCAGGGACTCCAGCTGTACCGATACTTGCCAGCACAGCCGTTAATACAACCGTTACTAACTCAATCATTGTTAAATTCACACCATAAACTTGTGCAATAAAAATGGTTGCTACTCCTTGCATAATGGCTGTTCCATCCATGTTTATCGTAGCTCCAAGTGGTTGAACAAAGCTGCTTATTGACTTAGGAATGTTCAACTCTTTTTGTGCTGTGTCCATTGAGACTGGTAATGTTGCGTTACTACTGGAAGTACTAAAGGCAACACTCATGGCAGGAGAAAACGTTTTAAAGAATGTGAATGGATTATATTTTGCTAAGAAGAAAACAGCTGAACCATATGTGACGATGGAATGGATAAGAAGGGCTAAAACGACGACAATCATGTATAATCCCATTGCTTTAATGGCTGCTAGACCTTGACTTCCTACAGCTGTTGCAATTAAACCAAATGTTCCGTATGGCGCAAACTTCATAACAATATTCACCAAATACATCATGAGATTATTTCCCTGCTCCACTACTGTAAGCAAAGCTTCTGCTTTCTTCCCTAGCATAGCTATACCAAATCCAACAAAGATGGAAAACGCTATAATTTGGAGCATATTGCCTTCAGCAAAGGCTTGAATTGGATTAGATGGGATGATGTTCAGTAATGTTTCTCCAGTTGATGGTGCTTTTTCTGCTTCGAATGTAACTCCTTCTGTATTAAAATTACCTACATGACCAGGTTGAATGATCGTGGCAAGGAATAAACCAATCATGATCGCAATGGCTGTTGTCTCTAAAAAGAAAGATATCGTTTTAAAGCCAATTCTTCCAAGCTTTTTAGGATCACCTAAACCTGCTACACCCAGTGTAATGGAAAAAAAGACAATAGGTACAACGAGCATATTAATTAAATTTAAAAATATTTGTCCTAGCGGAGTAAATAAATAGGTATCAAGGACTTTAAAAACATCCGGAGATACTATGTTCAATATAAGACCTACAATGGCACCTGCTATTAAACCTATAATTATTTTAGTTGCCAGCCTCAAGCTAACCACCTCACTTTCTAAAATTTATGTTTTATTTCCCTAATTTATCATGATAAAAACCTATTTTAAAGATTATATTCCTCCTGCAAATTTGTATAAAACACGACATGAAAAATAGCTGATCAATCATGATCAGCTATCCGTATAATAATAGTTATTTCCCTTGTGCCAATATACTCTCCGCCTGTTGCCTGAATTGTTTTGCGGCTTCCTCCGGCTTTAGAACCCCATATGCTATTTGATCAGCTGTGTTTTTTAATAGATTTATTACTTCTGCTGCTTTGGTTGGATCGGGTCCATTATATGGGGAACTATGTTCTCCAGCCCAAGCTACATAGTTGAATACTTGCTTTTGTGCAGGTGATAATAATGGCAATAATGCTTCCTGAACTTTTGGAGATCCAGGAACACCTCTGTCACCAAGCATTAATGTATTTGCTTCAATATCGTTCGTTAAGAAATTAATAAATTTTGCCGCTTCTTCTTTATTTTTAGAGCTATTGGCAACAGACCAAAATAAGCCTGGTTTAAGGAACAGTCCTTGATCAGCATTTGGTCCTGGCAAGCCAACCATTTCAAGTGGACGGTTTGCTGCTTCCTGAATACCGATAAACTGGTTGGACCATTGGATAAGGCCGATCGATTGTTGCTTTACAACAGGATCATCTTCCAGTCCTTTCACTTGAGCACTTGCATCAGGTGATTGAATGGCTTTTTCTTTTACTAAATCAGCATACATTGAAAAGAAGTCTACAAATAGTTTATCATCCTCATATCCCAATGTTGTGCCATCTTCACTATAAAGTCTCTTTCCATTTGTTCTTAAATAATAATTGTATGAAACATCAGGAGCAGTTCCAGGTCCATTTTCAAAAAACAAACCGGCGTCAGCTGCTTTTTGGGCCATATCTTGATAATCTTCCCAAGTCCAGTCTTCTGAGATTTTGTCTACACCAATTTTCTTAAGTAGTTCAGGGTCATATTGGTAAGCAAGCGCGTTAACTCCACCGTTAAGCCCGTAATAGTGATCACCTATTTTACCTCCATCAAGAAAATCCTGACTGAGATCTGTCGTGTCAATTTCTTTACCAAAGAATGGTTTTAAATCTGCTAACTGATTGTTGTTAGAGTATTGTGTAATATAAGAAAGATCCATTTGGATAATATCTGGAAGCTGGTTTGCAGATGCTTGAGGTGCTAACTTTTTCCAATAATCATCCCAGCTAGCATATTCAGGCTGGATTTTCACGTTTGGATTTTGTTCCTCATATAATTCAATCATTTTTAATGTGTAATCATGCCTTGGTTCAGATCCCCACCAAGCCATGCGTAATGTAATTTCTTCATCTTTACTATCTTTTGAATCTGATCCCTCTTCACTTGTCGTACTGCTCCCACTACAAGCTGCCATAAAGAGCGCCATGAAAATTGCCAAAAACAGCATCAAACCCTTTTTCACCTTGTCATCCCCCTTGTTTGTTTTTAAACGTATAGCTAAATCCGACATTTTATCTCTTCATCACCTCCTCAAAACCACTTTGTGTAACGCTTACATTTTATTAAAAAAGAAAAAACTCCTCTAAGATCACACAGATTTTTATCTTAATCTCTAACCCTTAGGGAGTTTTGCATGATAACATTATGTCATTGATTGATAAGACAATAAATCTTCTACATTTATTGACCGCTTTTGTTTGACTGACTTCCAAACAGCTTCCCCAGTTGTAACGGCATATGCACCATCCTCACTACCTGATAAAATCTTGTAAGGGCGGAATGGGTCAACACCTAAAAAGATATCTTCTTGCATAATTGGGTCTCCTCCACCATGTCCACCTGCACGTTCTACAACATGAATCGTTTCCTTTGAACCAAAAAGAGGATAATAATCAATTACCTGTGCTGGTGTTGGAAATGGCACCCTAGATGGCGCGTGATATTCCATTGTTTCGATTCTGCCTTTTGTTCCATTTATCGCAAGTCTGTATCCTTCATATGGTAAAGAGAAATTAATGGAGTAACTAAGCAAAGCTCCTTGGTCGTATTTCACTGTTGCTGTATACGTATCTTCAATCTCGATTGATGAATCAAAAATGCACTGGTCTGTTCGATAATTTGTGTATGCATTCTTCCGCTTCATATCAGAGCTTATATGATCATCCTGTACACTGGCACTGTTGCTTCTTGTATTCCATCTCATATAATAAGAGCAGTTTGGACTTACATCACAAGTAATACAAAACCGTCCATCTTCCTGCTTTGGATTAAATGGACTTTCTTCCCCATAATAGTTTCTGGTGCCAAAGGAGAAAACTTCTACAGGCTTTTGATCCAGCCACCAATTGACGAGATCAAAGTGGTGTGAGCTTTTGTGAATGGAAAGACCTCCGGAAAGTTCTCTTTGGCGATTCCATCGTTGAAAATAACTTGAACCATGGTAGGTGTCAATGTACCAGTTTAGATCAACAGACGTTATTTTCCCTAGCTTTCCTTCTAATATCATCTCTTTAATTTTCGTATGATATGGATTGTATCTATAATTAAAAGTAACAGTAACGATTCCTTTACTTTTTTCTTCTGCATCCATAATTTTTCGGCAATCTGCTGCTGTTGTTGCCATTGGTTTCTCAGTAATAACATCTAAGTCGTGTTCCAAAGCTTTTACAATATACTCTACATGCGTGTCATCCCTGCTTGCTACGATAATTACATCTGGTCGTGTTTCTGTAATCATTCGTTCAAATCCCCCATTATGAAAGGTTGGGACGTTCGCTGTTTCTGGAACTAAATTTCGACATACATCAAATCGCTTGTCATCAAAATCCAGCATCCCTACCAAGCTACAAGTCTCAGAGAATGTTTTAAATATAGGCTTAATAAACATATCAATAGCCCGATTACTAACACCACACACCGCAAACCTTTTCAAACTAATTCCCCCTTAATATTCATAAAAGCATGATAGTTTTACAACTAATCCTCACACAATAAATGTAACCGCTGTCTTTTTTTAGAAACACTCAGGACTTTTATGATATATTCTTCATTATAAAGGGTTAATAAGGACTGTTTCCTTACACTTATCAGATAAAAATCTATAAAAATCAGATTTTTTTTGCTTTAATTAAGAAATAGAGACTATTTGAGGTTTCAAAAATAAGCACCTACCCCTATTAAAAAATAGGTAGGTGCTTTGAGTCATTCTTTTTCTATTAGCTTTTTTTACACACTAACTTTTGGTCATCGATCTCGTAGATACAATCCGCCACTCGATCAATAAACACATGATCATGTGACACAAGAATAACAGTACCTTCATATGCCTTTAAAAATTTCTCTAATGCTTCGATACAATAAACATCTAAAAAGTTAGTTGGTTCATCTAATACCAGCACATTATATCTTCCTAAAAATAACTGACACAATTCAAGGCGAATGGCTTCCCCACCACTTAAGTTTTGAACATTCTTTTTTAAATCATTTCCTGAAAAATTCATAGAATGTAAGACAGAGCGAATTTTACTTTCTTCGTAGTCACTTCTTTGTTTCATATATTCTAGTACTGTTTCACTTTCACCAAATTGATAGGCCATTTGCTCATACACACCGATTACGGCTTTAGGAGAGATCACCATCCCCGCCCCACGCTTTAAGATATGTTGTAGAAGTGTGGTTTTTCCTGAGCCATTTTTCCCTTTAATCACAATAATTTGACCTAACGAAAATTGGAAGCTGGTTTCATGAAGTAGTGTTTTTCCTCCAGCTTTAATTGTGACCCGTTCACCCATAATTGGATATTTATTGTGCATGCTAAGAGCTGTTGGTTGATGAAAGCGAATTGGTTGTTCACTCTTTGGAGCTTCAACCTTTTTTAATTGTTCAACCCTCTGTTCAATGGCCTTTGCTGCACGCTGAACCGCTTTTTGACCTGTGTCTTTTGACTTTGTCATGAACATTTTATTTGCTTTGGCTTTCGTTTCCTTTTTTGACATATGCCCATTGGCTTGTGTTATTTTATCGGCCTTTTTCATCTTTTCATCGGCAGCCTTTAATAATCTTGTTTTTTCCTTTACATATTTCTCGTGTTGCTCTTGTTGTTGTTTTCGTTCCAATTCTTTTTGTGAAATGTAGTCTGAGTAGTTTCCTGTGTATTCTGTCACATACCCATCTTCAATTTCCCAAATTTTTGTTACAAGTTTATCTAAAACATATCGATCATGACTTACAAGCACAAGTGCTCCATAATAATAAGTCAGTTCGTCGATAAAAAATTGTTTCCCTTCATCATCAAGATGAGTTGTTGGTTCGTCAATTAACAACCCTTCATGATAGGTTGAGAATAGTTGAGCTAATTTTAGCCTTGTTTTCTCGCCACCACTAAAATGCTCAATTTCTGTTTTAGGAATTGATAATTTTCCTTTTAATTCAAAGTCTACGTCTTTTTCAACTGGAATAGATAATTGATCAAAATGCTCGAAGCTTGCATATTGCTTGACATGACCTTTGTCCGGCTTGATTTGACCATTCAACAAATTTAGCAGTGTACTTTTTCCTGCTCCATTCTTTCCAACAATACCGATTCGATCAAACTGATGCACAGCTAACCTTGGGATTTGTAACACCAATCGATCAAAAAATGAAAGTTCTATATTTTCTAATTCAAGACATACTTTTTCCATCTCTTTACTCCCCCACTTTTTCCAAAATAAAAAATCACAGGTAATCTGCCTGTGATTTTAGGGTAAAGGGATGTAGAACTATCCTTATTTAAACGAAAGTTGAATTGAGAGTATCAGCAATAAACCTTCCTTTTTAATGATAAAAGAAGGCTGCTCTTACATAAATAAAGAAAGGCAGAACGATCCGCCTTTCTCACCATTAACACATTTCATAGTATCTATAGGATGAATGATCATCTGATGGTATAAAACACATGTGAAATATGAAATGAAGATTATTAAAAAAGGACAGACTGATCCCGTTTACCCTGTTCACAAAAACAGAGCCTTTGAACGTATTCAATTACTAGTTCAAAGTTGGGAATCGTAGTCTCATCGAATGTGTCATTTTTTAATAATCCTCCTATTTTTTAACGTACAGTGACCATTATAAAACTTCTCCTAAAAAAAGTCAAAATAAAGCTAAAGTTGAATGTCCCACAATCCAAGTCTCCCCTTCGCTACAATAAACTGATCAAGCATTTGCATCCCCGTTACTTCCCACGCATAGCCACCTACTCTATAGTCACCAAGGAAATAGTCGGTCTCATTAACAATTCTTCCATCTTCTAAAACAGCCCATGTTTTATTATCTTCCAATATTTTATAACAGTGTTCCAATTTACACATCGCGATGATCAATCCGCTTGGCAGAGTTTCAGCTGTTAAATCGTGTTTCTGTAGCAATGATTGTACTAAAGGGTCAAGACAGGCTTTTTTATCTATTTTTTTGCTAGTATGGATTGCAAGAGGACCTCTGTAATTCGTTTTCCAAGTTCTCGTTTCGTATTGAGCTTCACAAAGGGCAAAAAGACTTGCCCATGGCTGGATCATGGATAAGACTTTCATAAAAAATAATCGCCTCCTTTCGTTTTTCCTTCTGATATTTTGGTCAATTCCACCTTTCCAATTGCAAAGTAAAACGGGGAGGGAAATGGAGGTAGTTTTTTCTTTTGATATACTATACTTTGCAAGTTGAAGCTAATTCCGTTCGCAATGTAATCCTGTAAAAAACATATATAACGTATCTTGATCATCTTCTGATTCCCCGTAATGACCACATGGGCTTCCGATTCCATTTTTGTACCAATCCTCACCTTCTTTAGCATCAAGGATTAACAGAGGAGTTTTAGACCAATTAGCCCGATCACCATTAGGTTTATGTCCTTTTAATAACCACATTCCCTGCATTGGGAATGGAGAACGCCCATATAGATTCGTGCTTCTACAGACAGCCATTTCATATCCATATGTGTTTGATTTATGTACTGAAGCATCATAAAAATTCTCATTTCCGAAAAACAATGGTGTTGGAGTAGACCAGTTATTTATACCGTCATCACTCTCAGCATACATCATTTTATAGTTTGGATATCCGTTTTTTCCAGTCTCTTGCTTTGTTGTTACATACCATACTCTCCACTTTCCCTCTATATATCTAATCTTAGGTTCCAGGACATTAGGGGCGTCTTTTGTTCCCCATAAAATCGGATTGGGATAGCGATTCCAACCGTCAACTGTTTTTTCTAACATCCCGATGGAATAAGGTGCTTGATTATCTACCACTTTATTAGAAGCTCTTCCAGTATAATAAACTCTCTCAACTACTGTTCCATTTTGATCTGTTCCACTAACATAGCATGGAGTGTGAAAGCCATAAAAGTCCCAGCTTCCTTTTTTGGAGTTTTCACAAAGCGGTTTTGCCTTTTTTTCATTATCTTCATAAGTTGTGATACTCCAGTTATTGCTACTTAACGGATCTCCAATAGGAAGTGAAGCAGTAAAAATATTATTTTTAAAATTTGTTTGAAAGCCGCCAACAAACATCCACCACTGATTTTTAATTTTAACTACATGGGGATCTCCAATCCCTAAAATATTGTGGATACCATTATACTTATCAATTTGATCAAAAAGCTTGATCGGTTTTTTCATCACAAAATTCATTCTGATTCCCGCCTCAAATTGTATTTCTTTTATTTTGTGAATTCCTCTATAGGTTATTCTATTCCAGCGAAAATCCAAGGCACTTCTAGTTTTCACCACTCCTGTTCTCTCTAATCAGCTCGATATATTGTGTGTCACCTATACCATACTCTTTGAAATTATTTAGAAGTAATACGACTAGTTCCTCTTCAGGTAAGTCCTGATGCTCATGAATATACTTCATAAGTTCACTGTCATGGTTAAGGTACTGCAAATATAACTGAATTCCTCTTTGTAAAGAGTGAGGAAGAATAGTACCTGGAGTTTGTTTTTCAATAAGCACTTGATTGTATATTTCCTTATAACCTTTTGGATGAAGGGTTTGTTTTTCAATAGGCTTGAACTCATCATCAACCAAGACAAGGGTCACCTTATTCTGATAATCAATTTGATCTAACCAGGCAAGAATCGTTAGAATGTTTATTTGGCAAAACATGTCATAATCAAACCATAATGTCAATGAATTGAATTTTTTATTTAATAGTGGTTGTATTGATTTCAACGTAATGTTTTTATATTGATCAAGTGAAACATTATGAACCTCTGAACGCGTTTTAAGAAACTCCAGTGAGAAAATAGAGGATGAAGTCTTTCCATAGCACATCGCTTCATTAAAAGAAACAATGGTTTCATCCTTTAAAAAACCTCTTTCTTGAAAAATGTTATACATAACCTGTCCGTTTACGATATGTAGCATGTTCGTTTTCAAATGATCCCCACCTTTATCTTGATTACATTACTATTAAAAATGCTATTCCCCTCTATTGGAGAATAGCATGAACTCTTTTCCTCTTTTTAATTAAATTGCTTAGAATACAAATGTGAATATACACCGTTTTTCTCTAGTAATTCATCATGTGAGCCTTGCTCGGCAATTCCCTCTTCTGTTAATACAATAATTCGCTTTGCATAACGAATTGTAGACAGACGATGAGCAATGACAATGGTTGTTCGGTTCTTTGCAAATGCTTCTAATGATTCCTTCACGATGCTTTCACTTTCATTGTCTAGTGCACTTGTTGCTTCATCAAAAATGAGAATTGGGGCATCCTTTAAAAAAACACGCGCAATACTGAGCCGCTGCTTTTGTCCACCAGAAAGCTTTACACCTCGCTGTCCGATCTCCGAATGATACCCTTTAGGTAAGCTCATTATAAAATCATGAGCATTTGCACGTTTAGCAGCAATCACAACTTCTTCATCACTTGCATGTACATTTCCGTATCGTATATTTTCTAAAACAGTTCCTGAAAAAAGATAGACATCCTGCTGAACAATTCCTATATTACTTCTAAGTGACTGTATATCCATATCACGAACGTTAATGCCATCAATTAGTACAGCTCCACCGGATACATCATAAAAGCGGGGAATAAGAGAACATAAAGTCGTTTTTCCTGCTCCTGATGGTCCAACTAATGCTATATATTCTCCTTTTTGTATGGTAAAAGACAAATGAACAAACACATTGTCATCATGATCACCATAGCAAAAAGAAACTTCTTTAAACTCAATTTCCCCTTCGAGGTTTGCCATCTTAATTGGATTGGGTCTGTTTTTAATAGACGGTTCGATATTCAACATTTCCATAAATCGTTGAAAGCCTGTAATTCCCTCTTGAAACTGCATACTCATATGAGTCAATTTCTGAATCGGTTCAATCATATATGTGATATAGAGTAAAAATGTGATTAAATCCGCTAAGTCCAATGAATCCTTCACAATGCTGGCACTACCTAAAACGATGACAGTAATGGTAATAAGCTGAATAAAGGTTTCCATACCATTAAAGAAATAGGCCTCTGCTTTGTAGGTATTTTTTCGACTTTCAAGAAAACGTTGGTTTGCTTTAGAGAATTTTTCAGTTTCAATTCTTTCGTTAGCAAAAGACTTTACTACCCGAATTCCTGAGAGGCTATCTTCAACCTGAGCGTTAATATCAGCTATCCGCTGTTTGTTATTTCCTAATGCACTGTTCAATTTTTTATTAAAAAACAAAGCAAATGCACCCAGGAAAGGTAAAAAAGCAAATACCGCTATTGTTAGTGGTGCATTAATAAAAAATAAGATCACAAACGCCCCGATAAAACGAACAAAGTATTTAATATAATCTTCAGGTCCATGGTGGTATAATTCAGATAGCAACAACAGATCATTGGTTATTCTAGTCATTAGTTGACCTGTTTTTTCTTGGTCAAAAAACCGGAATGGCATCTTTTGTATGTGTTCAAATAACTCTGCACGAAGATCACTTTCCATACGCGCACCTATTTCATGCCCTTTATAATCAACAAAAAAATTCCCTGCATTTTGAATCAAGACGAGAACAAGCATCAGCCCCCCAATCCAAAATACTTCATTAAAAGCAATGGACAAGTCCCCTTCGAGAACATCTTTTGTGATATAGCGAACAAGCAGCGGAAAGATTAATGAAACTGCTGAAACTATAAAAGCACATCCTAAAACAAGTAAAAACAATCTTAAGTATGGTTTATAATAGGAAAGAAATTTTTTAACCGGAAATTGCATCATATACCCCTTTTTACTGTGTTTTTTCCTAAAAACACATATAAGGGTGTGACTGCATAATTCTTAAGACAAAGTTACCCCCTTATATGCATGGCTACCTTGAGATAAGTTGTTTTTCATCTTAACTCCTCCTTAGATTTTTATATTTATATTGTAAACGATTTCTCAAACTAAAAACAGTTAGAAAAAGAGGAAAATGCTTAGGGATAACCCAAAACATTTTCCTCACCATTCATTTATTTTTGTGACATATATTCTTGATGTTCTTGAAAATGTCGCACCCATTTAGCCAAATCCTTACGCTTCAATGGGGGAGAATAATAATATCCTTGTATTCCCGGTTTTTCAGGCATTTGTGAGAGAAATTTTACTTGTGCTTCTGTTTCAACACCTTCTATGATGACATCCATATTTAATGAATGACAAAGAACAATAATTGCTTTAATGATGGCCGAATCTTTTTCAGATTCAGGTACTCCATCAACAAATGACTTATCAATTTTCACTGTTGTGATGGGCAGTCTTTTTAAATACGACAACGATGATAGGCCCGTCCCAAAATCATCAAGTGCTACTCTAAAGCCGTATTTCCGAAATTCTCCTATTGAACTGATGGCATTTTCTATGTTGTTAATCACACTTGTTTCGGTAATCTCCAACTCTAAAAAATGACTGTCAATTCTATATTTAGAAACAGAGTTTTTTAATACGTTCATTAAACGGGGGGATGTAATATATTGACCAGGGATATTAATCGATACTGCTTTCAATGGATAATGATTCGCGATCCAATTCCCCATTTCCTGACAAACCTGATCAATGATCCAATCTGTTACATCAGTAATCTTTCCATTCTCCTCTAATGCCGGGATAAATACAGCGGGTGAGATAAACCCTTGTGTTGGATGATTCCATCGTAACAAAGCCTCCGCTCCAATAATCGCCTTGTCCGAACTGATTTTAGGTTGATAAACTATGAACAATTCATGATTATCCATTGCTTTATCAATGTCCTGAATAATACTTCTTTCAAATGAAAAAATGTGAATAGTTGGATTATATTCAATGACTTCATGTTTGTATTCAATCGATGAATGCTGAAGGACAGCCGTTGCATTTAAAAAGAGCTGCTTTGTCTCTTTTTCACGATTACCAGTTGAAAGTGCACAGACCATGTCGATGATGAACTTGTGATCTGAAATAACAATTGGTTGTATGAGTTCATTCATCATTTTGACTAAACTTTCCCTAAACTGTTCATAGTGGTGATGTCCTGTAATCAGTAGAGCAAAGCGGTTTCCCTCTATTCTATATGCTTCAGCCATCTCTGGTTTGTGTTGAATGATCCTTTGCCCAACTTCTTTAATAATTTTGTCTCCGAATGCATAACCATATCCACTATTCCATTTTTCTAAACGATTTAAGTGAATGATAGCTAAGCTTCCATAGGTAAATGACATTTCAAGCTTTTTTTCAAACTGTCTTCTATTTGGGAGTAAAGTTAAAGCATCAAAATAATTTAACCGGTAGTCAACATATCGATCAAGAATACTAGATAACCCTGAAAAGGCTAGAAAAATACTAATTCCTACAGTAATAAATAGGATAAGAAGAGGAAGATTCATTGAAATTGCATGGTTTGCATGTTCAATTAGAGGTGTTTCACTATAAAAAACAACAGCTGACATCCCTGTATAATGCATACTCGCAACAGCAAGCCCCATAATAATAGAAGTGATCATCTTCACAGCCATGTTTCTAGTAAACCTTCGCATCGTCGAAAAAATATACAGTGCCACATATGAAACGATGATCGCAATAACAACAGATGTAAGGAAGATCCATGGCTTGTACACAAATTTCGCGTCCATTTTCATTGCTGACATACCAATATAATGCATGGACGCTATCCCGAGCCCCATCGTAATCCCTGCGATTACGTAAGAGAACTGAGTTTTATTTTTTTGATTAGAAAAATAAAAGGCAAGGTATGATGCTAGTACAGCAGGAAATACAGAAATAATCGTTTGAATGATATCGTAATCCATTGATACAGGAAGCATAAAAGCACTCATTCCAATAAAATGCATGGACCAAATTCCCATCCCCATTGCAATGGAAGCTAATGTTAACCAGAAATTACGACTAAAAAAACTGTTTTGTTGAATCCTTTCATTTAAAGAAAGAGCTGTGTAAGAAGCCAAACAGGCAATTACGACTGAGAGTAAAACAATCCAAGGTGAATATTCTCCTTCAAGGATGATCATGGTGTCTGAATTTGGTAGAATAAACATTTTTACAACCTCTTATTGTAAGATAAAGTACTAGTCTTTATATCGGTTGTTTTTTTCATTCATTTAGCTAAATGAATGAAAAAAGAACGGCTTTCTTATACTTTTGATCGTTAAACAATTCTGTTCTGTTTATCTGGCATTTATCAGTAGGAAAAATCACCAAAACAGGTAAAGACATTCACCTATCCCAATCCACATGAATAATGTGTACTGTGATAGGAGGTAAAAAAAAATGGAACTCCTGAAAAGGGACTTAATAAACAAAGATAAATTGCCTTTTTGGAAAAGAGATGCTTTAGAAAAATTCGAAATGAAAATGATGGATAAAGATAAGCCGTTTCCATGCATTCCTGCTACACAAGGATTTTCCTTAAATCATTTACAATATGCATTTGTAGGAGATCCAAGAGACGATTCCTCTTCTCACGAACTGGCAGAATTGCTTTCATCCTATACATTGAATTCAAAAGAGCTAGGAAGATACACATCACTCATTGTCTTTTTCGAGACCCCACCTGACTTATCTGACACCTATAATGTGGAAAAGTTCGAACAGCTATTTTGGAATCAGCTTAACAAGTTAACAAAGTTAGATTCAGTCGAATGGCCAAATCAGATCCCATCTGATCCAACTCAACCTTCTTGGGAGTTTTGTTTCCATGGGGAACAATATTTTATGTATTGTGCTAGTCCGGCTCATAAAAATAGATCGAGCAGGTCATTTCCATATTTTATGCTTGCGATCACTCCTAGATGGGTGCTTGAATTATTTAATACTTCCCCGTCTTACTCAAAGAAAATAAAAGAAAACATTCGGAAACGATTAAATAAATACGACTCCATTTCCATCCATCCTGATCTAAATACCTACGGGAATTCGGATAATTTTGAATGGAAGCAATATTTTTTGCATGATGATGACTCGACATTAACTAAATGTCCTTTTCATAAGTTCATAAATGAGGTCAAAAAATATCGATAAAAAGATGAAATTCCCCATTATATCATTGGTGGGGAATTTTTTATTTTTCTAGGATGAAATGATTTATTAAGACTTACACTATTATTAAGTGGTAGCTAGAAAGGTAGGGACAAAAATGAGTCAATTATTTTCACAACCTGCATTATTGGTCTTAGATATTCAAAAGGGGTTTGATAATCCTTATTGGGGAAAACGCAATAATTTACAAGCAGAAAACAATATTCAGACTTTATTAACTGAATGGAGAAAACGAGACTGGACAATCATTTATTCACAGCATTTATCACTTGATCCCCAATCTCCCCTTTATTACAAAAATGCCAACCAAACGGAATTTATGGACAGTGTACGTCCACTACCAAGTGAAGTGATTATGCAAAAAAATGTAAATAGTGCTTTTATAGGAACACAATTAGAAAACTATTTAAAAAGCTATCAAATCAAATCTGTTGTTATTACAGGATTATCCACACAGCATTGTGTCTCAACCACAACAAGAATGAGCAGCAACCTGGGGTTCCAAACATTCCTTGTCTCTGATGCTACTGCTGCATTTGAAATAACAGACCACACTGGGAAACGTCATACTCCTGAGGATATTCATCAATTTGAACTGGCTACGTTACATAAAGAATTTGCGACAATTTTAAATACAGATGAAGTGATTACGCAAATTAGCTAAAATTATATAAAAAAATAGTCCGTATCACTTACTGGAGTGAGCGGACTATTTACAAAGCTACATATGATTTCTTACCACAGACCTCCTCGCTGAAAAAATATTACGTAAAGTTTGAAAGTTGATCAAGATAATACCAAATATAATCGTTACAGCTCCTAATCCAGTGACAATTGAAAAATGTTCATCATATAGTAAAACCCCTAAAGCCAATGCAATGATCGGTGATATATAAAGCCATGTTGATGGAAATACCGGGTTTGTATTTGAAACGAGCCAATAATATAAACTATGTCCTATCATTGATCCTGCAATAATTAAATAAATAAGAGATCCAGCAGATTCTGGTTGAAAAAATGCACTAATTTGAATATCTTCTGTGAAACTTGCTAATACGAGTAATAGAACCCCGCCATACATCATTTGGACAGCATTTAACGCAATGGGGGAAGCTTCTTTATATATTTCTGTTACTTTTCTCGTGTATATTGTACCTGCAGCATAAAAAACTTCTCCAATTAAAATGGCCACACAGCCAGCTAGCCAAAAAGTGCTCATATCCATTGAGAGGGTTTCTTGCACAAGCAATAAAACCCCTATAATCCCTATAGCACACCCTAACACAGAATGTACTGTCGCTTTTTGTCTTAAAAGAAAACTTTGAATAAAAATAATCATCATCGGCCCTGTAGCTGATAAAACCGCTGCTATTCCGGAGGTTACATATTGCTCAGCCCAATATAATGTCGAAAAAGTCCCAAAAGTCAAACCAACACCTGAGAAAAACAGTTCTTTTCGAAATAATAACTGAAATAGGCGCTTATTTCTCACAGACATAAAACTAAAGATGAGAAAACCAGCCAGAAAAAACCGGACTCCTCCCGAAAAAAACGGTGTTAAACCCGAATCAATGCCAATCTTAATTGCTAAAAAAGTTGTTCCAAAAATGAAGCACATAAAACAAAAATTAATAAAGATCATTTCATTCTCCTCCTCTGCTTCATCTTAATAGAAGAGAAATAGAACAGTTTATTTTGAATAGAACAGACAGGGAGATAAAATGGTAAAATCTTAATATGAGGGAGGGAATGAATGTGGAAAAAACAACAGATAAACAGGATTATTTATTTAAACAAGTATATGAATATGTCTTAAACCACATTGAACGTAAGGAATGGAAAAAGGATGATAAACTCCCTTCTGTTAGGAGCTTAGCAGATCAACTGAATGTTCATCGCCTAACGGTCTTAAGGGCATATCAGCTACTGAAACAACATAACAAAGTGTATGTGAAGGATAAATCAGGATATTTCGTTAGATCAGAACAGTCTGTTGACCCTAATAATACCGATCTCCCAATTATTTCAGCCTATAATCATAAAAATCACTTGTCTGATATTCATCAGCATCAAGTAGAATATAATTTTTCTCAAGCACTTATTGACCCTAACTTATTACCAAATCAGTTTCTATCAGACTATGTAAAAAAAGTATTTGATTTACACCCTAAAGTACTAGCAACATATTCAACAGTACAAGGTGATGCGGAACTTAGAGAGTTATTGTCTCTTTACTTTGGAAAGCAATATAAGACTCCTCTTCAAAAGGATGACATATTAATTACATCTGGTTCTCAGCAAGCGATTCATTTAATCTCTCAAGCTTTTCTTAAACCTAGAGACACGGTTTTACTCGAAAGACCAAGCTATAGTGCAGCAATTGATGTATTCAAAGCTCGAGGGGCAAATATAGCTACCATTGATATTAGCCAGAATGGTTATGATTTAGATCAGGTTGAAAGGCAGATGAAACTTTTTAAGCCTCGCCTCTTTTATCTGAATCCTACCTTTCATAATCCAACTGGTATAACAATTCCTCCAGAGCAACGAAAACAATTGGTGGATTTAGCTGAAAACTATAAATGCCTTCTTGTTGAAGATGATGCATACTATGATACTTACTTTGATCAACCTCCCCCACTACCAATATATACCTACGATACAGCTGGCATCGTCATTTATGTTCGAAGCTTTTGTAAATATATCTCTCCCGGGTTGCGGGTTGCATCAATCATTTGTCAATCTCAGGCTACAATGAAGTCTTTATTATCATCTAAATCGCTAACAGATAACGGTTCACCACTTTTAAACCAGAAAATTTTTCTGCACTATTTTTCATCATTGCGACTACAACAACATTTAGAAAAGTTAAGAATAGCTTTACAAATTCGCAAGGAAATCATGGAAGAAGAGTTGGCAGCAATGAATTGGAAGTGGCAGAGCCCAGATGGTGGATTAAATTTATGGATTGAACTGCCTCATGGAGTTTCCACGCAGGAATTGTACACAAAGGCAATTGAAAATGGAATATCCATTGTACCTGGTATGGTTTTTGATCCATTGGAAGAGTCAACTTCATTTGTCCGGTTGAGTTATTCCTATGTAAATGAAAAACAGATTCGAGAAGGGATTAGAAGATTAGTGAATATAACGAAAGGAAGTTAAATAAGAAACTAAAAGCGACAAAGGTAACCACATCAAAATCAAGAGGCCTATTAAACAGAAAAGGCCTCTTATTAGTAGCATATCATCAAGTCAAAGAGATTAGAGAATCCTTATACCAAATCGGTTCAGATGGTTTCGTTTCCACAATTAGATGTCCATCTCGAATCACATAGCGACAAGCAGGCTGTTTACTTAGCATATCAACAACATTATTAACAGGGAGTACAATTATGTTTGCCCTTTTACCAACTTCAATCCCATAGTGATCTTTTATTCCAAATGCTTTTGCCCCATTTTTCGTAATCATATTGATCATGTCAACTCTTTCAGCCTCACCTGACATATGAGCTAAATGTGCTCCCATATGTGCTGCTTGTAGAATATTTCCGTTGCCGAATGGATAAAAAGGTGTTTGTATATCATCGTGGGCAATACATACATTCACACCCGCTTCATTTAATTCTTTTATTCTCGTAATTCCTCTTCCTTTAGGATGTGAATCGAAACGCCCCTGCATCGTACAATTTATTAAAGGACATGATACAACCGTCATATCTGCTTTTTTCACAAGTGAAATTACTTTTGCTGCATAGCTATTAGAATAGTAAGCCATTGCATTTGTATGGCTTACTGTCACTCTTTCTCCCATTCCTTTACTTATCGCCAAATCTGCTATGACTTCTAAAAACCGTGAGTGCTCATCATCCACTTCATCTGAAAAAATGTGGACAAATGAACCATAATGTTCCGCAATTGCAAAACACTCTTGTATTGACTTTATACCATTTTCACGGGTATGTTCCAGATGAGGGACAGCACTAACCGCATCTGCTCCTAGGTGAACAGCTTCAACCAAACGATCTTTATTCTTAGGGGATGAAATAATTCCTTCTTGTGGAAAGGCAATAATCTGGATATCAATTATATGCTGTAATTTTGCTCGAAGTGAAATGATTGCTTTTAGAGCTGTTAATTCAGGATCAGAAATATCAACCGCTGCACGCACATAAAGAATACCATGTTGAATTAGGAGTTTAATCGCTTTTTCTGCTCGTTCAAGCACATCCTCATAAGTCAGCTTAGCTTTACGTTCTTGCCAAAGCTCGATCCCTTCCATCAATGTTCCTGATAGATTTTTCAGATCTTTTCCTGATGTTAGCACAGTATCTAAATGGGTATGCATTTCAACAAAAGGCGGTAGAGCAATTCCTCCACCTGCCTCCCACTCTATTTCCCCATGAATTACATCCTCTGTCATTCTTGCAATCTTTCCATTTATAATCCCAATATGAAACAGTGAACTTTGTTCTTGTAATCTCACATTCTTAATTACAGTATCATATACCATCTTCTCTCCCTCCAACACCTACAGCTTTTTCTGACATTAGAAATTGAGTCTCTGATGTTGTTCCGCTCACCCATCTTCCCTTATGATAAACGAAACGAGATGGAGAAAGATTTGCAAATAATTGATAAATGTCTCTCCCTTCTAAAAGTACAAAGCTCGCATTCACCTTTTCCTTCACACGATGATTTTTCAGTCCATAAAATCCTGCAGGGGTCTCCGTCATCATTTTGATCAAATGCTGAAGTTCACTTTCACTTCCTAAATGAGCAGTATAGGCTGTTAATAGACCAATTTGTAGTAAATCACATCTTCCAAAAGGATGAAATGGATCATTTACATTATCTGAGGCTGTTGCGATTTCAACCCCTCCGTTTAGGAATTCCTTTACTCTCGTAATGCCTCTTCGTATTATTCCTCTATCATGTCTTCCTTGAAGATACATATTTGCACCCGGTAATGTAACAGCACCTATTTTAGTACCAGCCATTTCTTCGATTATAGTTACAGCTCGTTTTTCATCCATTGCTGATAATGAACATAGATGACCCGCAACTACTTTTCCTTGATAATTGTATTCCTTCGTTTTTTGTATGATATGTTCGATCGTACATATAGTAGGATCATCCTGTTCATCAACATGCAGGTCAATAAATTTATCGAACTTCTCCGCCAATTGAAAGATGCAATCAATGTCTTCCTTTGAAGTTGGGGATAAATGTGGTGCTCCACCAATACCATCCACCCCATAGGATACCGCTTCTTCAATCACTTCCATCTGCATTTTAGGACGGGATGATAGATAAGAAAACATAGGTACAACTTGTATTGACATATTTGAACGTAACTCTTCCCTCACCTCTAAAACGGCCTGTAAGTGACTAAGTGCTAAATTCTCATTAATATCCAATTCAAAATTCACATGAGTTCTCATATGAGTCGTTCCATAAGATAAAGATTGAAGCGCTGCCTTTCTTACTCTCTCTTTTATATCATGCTCTGAAAAAGACACTGCCTTTTCACTATAATTTCTTATCGCCTCCTGCAAGGTGCCAGACCTATTAGGTACAGAAGTTAATGCAAATGCCTTATCCAGATGTGTGTGAATATCAATAAAAGAAGGAAGAAGATATCTTCCCTCAACATCAATGGCATTTTGTTTAGGTAAATCACTTATGCTTAATTCCGATAATTTTGCATCATGTAGCATAGCAGAATCAGTTTGCTTTTGAATTGTTTCATAAACACCATTTTTAATCGTTATAGAAAATAATTGACCTATTGAATCTTGTGGTAAACGTACATTATACAGGTGTAATTCTTCCTGGTTATCTCTCATGTTATTGCTCCAGGAATTCCGTTGTAAAAGCTTTTGAAACATCATCTTCATTTTTGATAATATCTAATTTTAACAGCTCCTCCTGAAGCATGCTCCATCGCTCTTCTGACATATACCCAAATCCATGCTCTTCAGCGTCTCCGCCAAAGATTAGTTCTTCCTCTGCTTTCGCTCCATATTCCATTTTTTCTAATGTTAATTCAGGGTTCGCTTCCTTAATATATGGATTCACATCTGACCAGTTATCTCGATAGAATTCCCACCCCTTAACAGTTGCATCCATAAACGCTTGCACAAGCTCCGGGTTTTCTTTTATTACTTTTTCTGTAGTAAAAATAATGTTTGCATACGTTTCAAATCCTGAATCATGAATAAAGAGATAATCATTATTAACTCCTTGCTCATCTAATGAGTATGGCTCAGATGTTACATAACCTTGTGTAACAGCATTCTCATCTTCAATAAATGTTGCTAGAGAACCAGTATATGACATTTCCTTTACTTTAGTGAGATCATAGGCAGATTTGATATATTCCCAATATCCGCTCCCTGGAGCTGTATAAACCGTTTTTCCATCAAGATCTCCAAAATCAGCCACGGTTCCTTCATGAGTAATTAATACTTGAGGGCTTTTTTGGAAGATAGCCCCGATTGCTACAAGTGGAATTCCTTTGTCACGAGCAATTAATAGATCTTCCGCTTGAGTATATCCAAATTGAGCTTCACCTGATGCAACAATTTGGGTAGCTGAAACCTGGGGACCACCAGGCTCTATCGTCATCTCCAATCCTTCTTCCTTATAAAAACCTTGCTGTAATGCAGCGTAGTTTCCTCCATGCTCAGGTTGGGCAAACCAATTTGTTACAAGTTTCGCCTCCCCCAATTCTTTGCTTTCATCTGCTTTCTCTTCACTATCAGAATCAGTACTAGAACTAGAGGATTCTGTGCTGCCACAGGCTGCTAGAAGTAATAGAGACAAAATACTAACCAACACACCAAACTTAGCCATTACTTTCCTTTTCATCGTATAACCCCCTGCATATTCGGTTTAGTTTTGTTTTTTCATTTCTGATTCATGCCAAGAACCTAGTAACAGCTTTGAAATCAAGTTCACAATGAGGAAAAAGACGATACCCAAGATGGCAGCTGAAATTCCACAGGCAAAGAGATAGGCTGTCTCTAACCTTGAGGATGCAACAGTGATTGCATACCCGATTCCCCCAGCACCGCCTCCAATACCGGCGATATATTCTCCAACAATTGCCCCAATAACTGCTAATGTACAAGATATCTTCAAACCGGCCATTATATAGGGTAATGCCGCTGGTATACGAACCTTCCACATTATTTGCCATTTAGAAGCTTGATAGAGTTTGAGCAAGTGTATCATTCCACTGTTAGTAGAATTAAGGCCAATTAATGTATTAGATAGCATGGGGAAAAATCCAATCGTAAATGCTATAATAACGATCGCATTCATACCTGAACCAAACCAAATGACAATAATCGGAGCAATCGCTACAATCGGAATGGTTTGCAATAGAATGGCATAAGGATATAAGCTTTTCTCCAATAACTTAGAACTTGCCATAATAATTGCCCCTAAAACACCACCTATTACACTAAACACAAACCCAACAACAGCTTCTGTAATCGTCGTTAAAACAGCTGTGCTTAGGTTTTCCCAATTATTCACTGCAGCTTGAACGATATCGGTTGGCTTTGGTAATAAATAGTTAGGAATTTGAAGAATCTGTGCTCCAAATTGCCAAAAAGAGAGAAATAAAACAAATACAACGACTGGAGGTATAATATTATTTGGAATATTCAGTTTTTTATCCTTACTCTTCTTCAAAGGTACACTAGAAACCTCTAGTTGAGTATGTTCCATGAAAATAACCTCCTTTTCTATTGAACTATTTCTTTATTACTTGGAATTTTCCCGGGATTCAATAAATTGAAAGGATCATTTTTCTTTTTCATTTTTTCTATTTCCTTCATTCTTAAATTATAACCTCCAAAGCCCAGCAGATAAGTATGGGGATTATTAATTTGGACCCCTACACTTTCGAAATAGTCAATGATTTCATTTAACCTATCTTCTGATTGATAAATGAGAACCGGAAGAGAGGCGGGAGTAATCTCACCTTTAATCTTAATAAATTCAAAATGAAATTGTACTTCATAACCATATTTCATACGAATCGCATCCATTTGCTCAAATATCCTATTCTTATCAAATCTAGCTTGTAAATAGGTGATATTCTCACCATGTTTATGTGCCCATAATGTGGCATGGTTCCAAGTGAAATCTGAAAGTTTCAACCCTTTTTGATAGTTTTCAACAGGTATTTTAAACGTTATTTCTCCATGATATTCTTTAGCAAGCTGCTCTAACTTCTCTTCTGCCCCTTCATCAATTTCCAACATAACGATCGATTTCCCATCTTGAAGGAATTTCTTTAAACCTGGGAAATGTGACGGAATTGGCCATTCACAAACTGACACTAATCGTTTAATAATCGCTTCATTATGTGCAAGGGCATCACTGAACTCAACAGCCTTTTGAAATTCATCAAATGAAACAATATGCTGAGCCCAATCTGTTTTTGGTTCAATAAATAAAGTCGCCTCTACAACAATGCCTGTTGTTCCGTAGTTATGGATATATGTCTCCATTTCCTCGCCACTTACTGTTAGTAGTTGAGGCTCCTCTTCAATGGTCATAACAGTAATAGATTGTATATTACCATCCCATAAATTGCCCCATCTAATAGACCCAATACCTCCTGATCCTCCACATAAAAATCCTCCTACTGTCGCTTTCATATAGGTACTAGGGTAAATTCTTAATTCCTTTCCTTGTTGTCGCAAGTTTTTTTCTAATACACCAAGCTTCACTCCTGCTTGAACATGAGCATTTCCTTCTCTTATCTCTATGATATGATCAAGCTTTGTTACATCTAAAACAATTCCCCCCTCCAATGGTATAGCCTGACCGTAATTACCAGTTCCAGCTCCCCTTACTGTAATAGGAACACGATTCTTCACCGCAAAGGCAACAATCTTTCCTACTTCATCAATTGATTCAGGCTGGATGGCACAATCTGCTCGTTTTTCCTTTAATTGTTGATAAAGTACTGGGGAATACCAATAATAGTCTTTAGATAATCGTTCTTTAACAGCTTCTGAGATTAATACCTTTTCTTCTCCTAATAACTCCATTAACTGTTTTATCCACATACGTTTTCCCTCCTTTTAAAACTTTAAGTCTTGTGATACTTTTGCTGCAATATCACTAAATTGATGTGATGTTCTAAGGTCTTCATTCCGCGGAAATGGGAGGGGGACCTCTACAACTGATTCAACTTTTCCAGGACTAGGCGTCATAACCGCAATTTTTGTTGATAAATACACGGCTTCAAACACATTATGAGTAATAAATAAGACTGTCATCTTTTCGGTCTCCCAAATTCTTAGGAGTTCTGATTGTAAGTTTTGCCTTGTAATCTCATCCAGGGCCCCGAATGGTTCGTCCATTAATAATAATTTCGGTTTTGACACAAGCGCCCTTGCAATTGAAACACGCATTTTCATTCCCCCCGAAAGTTCTCGAGGTAGCGCCTTTGTATATTCTGATAATCCAACCATTTTAAGGACATGGTGAGCTTTCTCAAGCTTTTCCTGCTTTGTTACATGTCTAAATTCTAAAGGAAGCATGACATTTTCTAATACAGAGCGCCATGGTAAAAGAGTAGGCTCTTGAAAAACAAATGACACATCTGTGCTTTGTTGTCTTGCTAATGTTGGTGTTGTCCCAAGGATCTCCAGTTTTCCTACAGAATGCTCAATAATCCCGGAAATCATATTAAATATTGTCGATTTCCCACAACCAGAAGGACCAACAAATGATATAAATTCCCCTTCCTCAATCTCTAAGCTAACATTTTGAACAGCTGTTTTTCCATTAGGGTATACTTTGCTCACATTTTCCATAAAAACAACTGGACGTTCTCGATTATGTTGCTTTGGTTTTGTTAATGTAGGCATTTCCTGCTTCAACACCATCGCCCCCTCTACTGTTTCACCATTTTATTTGTTAACCTATCAATATCAAAGTTTCGCATTTCTCTTAATGCTTCAGCAATTGATTCAGAAACATATCGATTAATCTCCATCCCTTTCTCTATGGTAGCTAGAGTTGCATCTCCTGCAACTCCTGTAGTAGAGATATCATTAATCACCCAAGCAAAATAGCTGGTTCCTTTTAAATAAAGATGCTTTGTATCCTCTGGCAATTTTACAAACTCAGTAGGAGATTTATCAGGGTGAACCCAGTTATTTTTAAAGTCCAGTACCATAGAAGTTTCCACATCTCCCCCATGTATGCCAAATTTTTGTTCACGCTCAGTGATGAGGTCATTTGTTTTCGATGAACCAGGATTTAATCGGAACACCATCATACCTGTCTCAATTCTAATTTCTCTCGAGATCATATTTAATAAATCATGATTTCCTCCATGTGTATTAAATAAGAGAAGTCTTTTAAATCCACTTGCATGAACACTTTTCGCTATATCCGTGACAACAGCTTGTAAGGTAGCAGCAGATAATGTCATCGTACCAGGCATACCTAGGTGCTCCGTACTCTTTCCATACGGCAATGGTGGCAATACCCAGATATTATCTTCCTCATCCAGCAATTCTAATGCCTGATTTAACAATCCTTCTCCAATCAAAGTATCCGTATAAATTGGTAAATGGGGGCCATGCTGTTCAATCGCTCCAATAGGTAATATGATCAATGCATCTTCCTTACTCAATTCCTTCACTTCCTCTGTTGTTAAACGAGGCAGAAACCTCTTTTCAAATGCAATCCCCTTATACCTTTCATTCAGCATCGCCATCAACCTTTCAACTAGGATTTTTAATGTAGAAACCTTCATCAATTTTTATTGTCATATTTTCTAACAATACCTTTCATAACTTTATCGACAATTTTAAAATTCGATCTGTTTCACGTTAACAAATGTAACATCTGTCCCCATTCTAATATAAAATTTTCTAATAATCATTGACGTATCTATTAAAAAGAAGAAATCCTTTTGTTTAAATTAACTAAAAATTCAGACTTTTTGTTAGATTATATTACATTGAACAATAATATTTATTCATAAATTGGACGCAGAACAAAAAACAACAGCCTCTTTCTCAAAGGAAAGAGGCTGTTGTTTTTTACACCATTACTTTACACATATCATTTGTAAATTCAACTGGATCCTGAATTGGTAAGCCTTCAATTAATAACGCCTGATTATAGAGAAGGTTCGTATATAATTTCACTTTTTCTTTATCCTGATCAAAGGCGTTTTTCAATGATTGGAATACTTCGTGATTGCTGTTAATTTCCAATACTTTCTCAGCCTTTACATTTTGATTATCAGGCATTGCACTTAAAACCTTTTCCATCTCAATTGTTACTTCACCAACAGTTGATAAGCATACCGGATGAGATTTTAATCGTTTTGAAAGCTTTACATCGGATACTTTTCCTGCTAATACTTCTTTCATTAAATCAAAGAGATCTTTATTTTCAGTTTGTTCCGTTTCTGTTTGCTTTTGATCTTCTTCTGATTCAATTCCCAAGTCACCGCTTGAAACGGATTTAAATTCTTTTTCATTATAAGTCATAAGCATTTTAATCGCGAATTCATCAATATCCTCTGTAAAATATAGAATTTCATAGCCTTTTTCAGCCACCATCTCTGTTTGAGGAAGTTTTTCAATTCTCTCAATTGATTCACCTGTAGCATAATAAATATATTTTTGATCCTCAGGCATTCTTGATACATAGTCATCAAGTGAAACAAGTTTTTTCTCTTTTGAAGAGTAGAACATTAATAAGTCCTGAAGAACTTCTTTGTTACTTCCAAAATCATTGTATACTCCAAATTTTAGCTGTCTTCCAAAGGATTTATAAAACTCCTCATATTTTTCACGATCATTTTTCATGAGACTTTTTAATTCATTTTTAATTTTTTTGCTTATATTTTTCGCAATGAACTTTACTTGACGATCCTGTTGCAAAATTTCCCTTGAAATATTTAGAGATAAATCCTCAGAGTCTACCATACCTTTTACAAAGCTGAAGTAATCAGGTAATAGCTCTGCACATTTATTCATAATTAAGACACCATTTGAATAAAGTTCAAGCCCTTTTTCATATTCCTTAGAATAGAAGTCAAATGGAGTTTGTCCAGGAATATAAAGAATGGCATTGTAACGAACAGTACCGTCAACATTAATATGAATATGTTTAATCGGTTTATCAAAGCCGTAGTGCTTTTCATGATAGAATGACTCATAGTCTTCATCCGTTAATTCACTCTTATTTTTTCTCCAGATCGGCACCATACTATTAATAACTTGCTCTTCCGTGTACTCTTCTAATTCATCTTCTGTTCCCTCTTTTGGACGTTGTCCTGATACATCCATCTTGATTGGATAACGAATAAAGTCAGAGTATTTTTTAATAATCGTTTTTAACGTATATTCTTCTAAAAATTCATCATAGCTTTCTTCTTCAGCACTTTCTTTGATTTTTAGAATAATCTCTGTGCCGACAGTCTCTTTTTCATACGGTTCAATTGTATAACCTTCTGCACCTTCAGATTCCCATTTATACGCTTCATCACTTCCAAGTGCTTTACTAATTACTGTAACAACATCGGCTACCATAAAAGCAGCATAAAAACCCACTCCGAATTGCCCGATGATATCGTGGCCATCCTTTGATTCGTTTTCCTTTTTAAATGCTAAAGAGCCACTTTTTGCAATAACACCCAAATTATTTTCTAGTTCATCTTTCGTCATACCAATTCCAGTATCAGTAATCGTTAGTGTGCGATTTTCTTTATTAGCTGTAATTTTAATATAATAGCTATCTTTATTAAAAGTTAGTGAGTCATCAGTTAATGCTTTGTAATAAATTTTATCGATCGCATCACTGGCATTTGAAATCAACTCCCTTAAAAATACCTCACGTTGAGAGTAAATAGAGTTAATCATCATTTCTAAAAGTCGTTTGGATTCTGCTTTAAATTGTTTTTTCGTCAATTTAATCTCTCCTTTCAATGTTTCAGCAACTTCATAACAATTAGCACTCTAATCACCAGAGTGCTAACATATACATTTTAATATCATATCATACTTTTTCTGTCAATAACATGAAAGGAATAGGCAAATTTTCGTACTAGCTAAAGGATTCTACTTCTTCGATATGAGAATGGTTGTTTTTCTTCAATGATGAAGATGTCATCTTCATCAAGACAAATCCGATAAAGCTAACTCCAAAGACAGGTATTAGCCCCGGAATAAGCGAAAATAGAAAATAGATAAGTAACATTGAAGCAAATAAGAGGATTGTTTTGATTGGTCTTCCTATTACAAGAACAAAGGCATACTTATAATACTCTAGAAATTTTAAATTATAGTGCACATAAATAGGAAATAGATAGAATGTGATAAACAAGTATAAAACAAGAAGTAAATAGAGAGTAATGGTTAATGCTTGATGAATAAAAGTCATCTCAACCTGATGCAAAACCCTCACATCAATTAAAAGAGCCGCCCCTAAAATTGCCCAAACATATCCAAGGATATTACCTCTTATAAACTCTGATTTATACGTTTTCCAGAAGAGGTGAAAGATCCGCACTTCTTCTTTTGATTCCATCGTTAATTTCCTTAGAACTGCAAAAAGGGCAACAGTTGCAGGAAAAACCCCTAATAAAAACACGCCAACTAGTGAAAATATAAACCATAAACAGTTTAATAGAAACAAATTCAAACACCATTCTCCTAATTGAACATACTTAATTCCTAATCCTTTCATCCTCCTGCCCTCCATATAAAAAGCTATCGATAGAATATCAATAGCTTTGTTCTCTTTTTCATCCCTTTACTGATCCAATCATGACTCCTTTTTCAAAATACTTTTGGATAAATGGATAGACAATTAAGATCGGAAGTGTTGAAATAATAATAACCCCATACTTAATTTGATCCGCATATCTTTGAGCATATCCACCAGCTGCACCACCACTTCCCGCTCCTTCGGCGAACACCTGATTAGAAAGCAGAATATCTCTTAATACAATTTGCAATGGCTGTAGACTATAGTCTCGTATATAAATTAATCCTGTAAAGAAATCGTTCCAGTGCCACACTAAATAGTAAAGTCCAATTACAGATACAACTGCCTTTGAGAGAGGCATCACAACCTTAAGGAAAAATGTAAAGTGATTACATCCATCAATTGATGCGGCTTCATATAATTCATTTGGTATGTTTGTCTCAAAAAATGTCCTAGTAATGATTAAATTAAACACATTTACTGAGAAAGGAATAATAAACACCCACATGGTGTCAATTAGCTGTAAATCTTTCATTAATAAGTACGTTGGGATTAACCCTCCATTAAAAAACATTGTAAAAACAAAGAAGAACATTAAAATTCGTCTTGCACGAAATTCTTTTCTTGATAACACATAAGCAGCTGGCAGTGTTAGTAATAAATTAACAAACGTACCTAAAAGAGAGTAAATCATTGTATTTTTATAACCAATCCAAATCCTTGCATCCTGAAAAATTTCTTGATATCCAAATAAACTAAACCCTTTTGGAAATAACAGTACTTTCCCTGTAGATACAAGGGTTGAATCACTTACAGAAGCAATAACAACAAAATATAGCGGATATGCGATAATTAAAAATACTATTGCACATATTACATAGATAAATAGATCAAAAATCATATCATTTATATTTTTCCCTTTTTTCGTAAGTAGTGCCATAGCAGCTCCTCCCTCCATAATCGGATACTAGCCAAAATCACTTTACCAAAGGCTAATATTCGAAAATCTTTTCGCTATATAATTCATCGTTAACAGTAAGGCAAAATTAATTAATGTATTAAACAACCCAATGGCTGCTGCATAACTAAATTGATTTGAGATAATCCCAATTTTATAGACATATGTTTCGATTACTTCAGAAACTGGCAGGTTTAATGGATTTTGCATTAAAAAGATTTTTTCAAAGCCTGTACTGATAATGGAACCCATATTTAATATCAATAGAATAATAATTGTTGGAATAATCGCAGGTATTTCAACATTCCTAATTATTTGCCAGCGATTTGCACCATCCATTTTCGCTGAATCATATAACTGCGGATTTACACTGGACAGTGCCGCTAAATAAATGATGCTATTCCACCCAACATGTTGCCAAACATCAGATAACACATATACAGGAACAAATGTATTGGTAGATGCTAATAGATTTACATCATGAAATCCAAATGCGTTCATGATATGTCCCACGATTCCTGTGTTAGGAGATAATAGGACATTTAATAATCCGACAAGTACCACAATTGAAATAAAGTGAGGCAAATATACTGTTGTTTGGAGAACCTTTTTTCCCCTTTTCCATTTAATCTGGTTAATGAGCAAAGCCAAAATTATTGGTGCAGGAAAGCCCACTATAATCGTTGTTAAACTTAATACAACTGTATTTCTCAATAAATCTGTAAACATATGGCTTTCAATGAATTGAATGAAATACTTTAAACCTACCCAATCTCCCCCGGTCAGTCCTTTTGTAAAATCAAACTCTCGGAAAGCCAGCTGAATTCCGTACATTGGGATATAGTTAAAGACAAGTACAATGATAATTGCAGGCAAGATCATGATCCATAATTGATAGTCACGTTTAAATGTATTAAAAATGGTAGGCTTTTTTTTCAGTTTTATGTTTGGTGCACTATTCGTATTAGTTGTTCTCGTGCTTATAAAGGCCATATACATTCTCCTTTACTGAGGAAGATCAGGCTGCCACAAAAACGTCGCAGTCCTGCCTCCTTAGGTAATCATTACTCCATATTACTCATGTATTCGTCATAGTAGCCTTGGATAATTTCAGTGTTTTTATTGATCCCAATCTTATCAAGTTCTTTTACATAATCATCCCACTGCGAATCAATTCCGCCTTTTGTGATCCATTCAGAGTATTTAGCCATTGCCAGATTCATAATTTCTGTGTTTGCCAGACTTAAAGCATTGTTATCTTCATCACTGTATTTAATAAAAGTTCCAGGGAAAACGTCCTTCTCTTTATCTAAAGATTCAAAGACTTGTTGTAATGGCTCTGTTTGCTTTCCTACTGATTGCATATCGCTTCCAAGTGTAAGCTCTAACGAGTCTGAAATATACATCGGTCCATTATCAGCCCAGGTTGTTGTCCATTTCCAAGTTCCAGGATCCATTTCTTTATCTTCAGGTGGCAATACAGAATAAGTACCATCACCATTGTCTGAAATGTTTGTTCCAAGTGAACCAAATAACACCTGCATACTAACTTCCGGATCATATAATTCATTTATAAATTTCATCGCAGCTTCTTTGTTTTTACTTTGAGATGACATTTGAATAAGATTAACACCGTAGTTTAGATTATTATAATCATAGCTCCAGGAAAGCTCTTCTGATGAGTCAGCTGAAACTTTTAAAGGTGCCATTGATTCATATTGGGGTGCAAGTGTGTTACCGAATCTGTCAGTTACTTCCCATCCAAATGTATAGCCTACCTTTGCTGTGTCTCCATCTCCACGTGCAACAGACTGGTATTTTGTATAGTCTTGAGTAAATACTTCTTTATTGATTAAGCCAGCTTCCCAGCATTTGTTCAAAAACGACACAAGTTCTTTATACCGTTCATCAACTAGGAAATTTTTCACTTCTCCATCTTCCACAAATATCCCCGTTCCACTTCCATCCCCTATTGTGATCCCCATACTTCCTAATAGAACTGTTGGTTGAAAATACCCAAAACCAGTTGTCCCAGTTGGCGAAAAGTCCATAGGAATTTCATCTTTTGGATCACCATTTCCATTTGCGTCTTCCTCTTTAAATGCAACTAACACTTCATAAAGTTCATCCCAGTTTGTTGGCATTTCCAGGCCAAGACTTTCTAACCATTGCTTGTTAATGAATTGTCTAGTTGCTGTTTCAGGCCAAAATCTTTGATACTTTGGAAGACCGAAAATTTCCCCGTCTCTTTGTGTTGATAGTGCCTTTAATTCAGGTTTCTCTTCAAACATCGTTTGAACGTTTGGAGCATGTTCTTCAATCAATGGAGTTAAATCTTCAAACAATCCATTAAACTTAGCAAATTCGGCATCAGTAATAGCGTTTGGACCAACGATTAAATCAGGTATATCACCTGCTGCCAGCATGGCTCCCTTTTTTTGAGACCAATCAGCTGATACTTCCTCCCACTTAATTTCAACACCTGCTCTTTCTTCTGCTTCCTGCAGCCATTTCATTTTCGATAATTCCTGTGTTAATGCATGTTTCGTAATTAGTGCAGTAAGGACTACTCTACCATCTTCTGTTTGTTCCACTTTTTCAGTATTACTACAACCTACTAACACCGATGTTAAACACAAAAAAAGAACTAATAGAAAGATCGTCATTTTTTTCATCCTGGCATCCCCTTTGTTTTTTTATTTCGAAACAGAAATTATGCAACCCCTTACATTTTTACTTAAGAGCATAAATCCGTTTCTTTTATAGCTGGCCTCCTTATTGATTTCATTATGAAAGATTTATGAATTGATGAGAATTCACAATTCCTCAGAAAACATATCTTTTCTTTGGAATTTTATAAAATGAATTGCTCTAGTTTGAGCAATGAAATGGGAATGCTTGATTTAATTTGGAAGGTGGTTGAATTATTAGAAAAAGTGGTCGAATTATTGCAATCAAAAAAGAAGACTATGTCGATCTAGTCTTCTTTACAACAGCAAACAGCTCTAATTCTCTTGGAAAATTGTATTCGTATTGACAATTCTTATCTCGTATACACCCCCTGCAATTTTACCTTCTTGAGAAGCGAATTTCACCTCTACCTTTTCTTTTCCATTCGTTAACGACATCGGTATCTCATAGCAAACGGAAAACAATTCTCCTGGTTTATTCTTTTTAAGAATTTGGTGAGCAATTGCTGTATCATCTATGAAAATATCAAATTCGCGCACGTACATTTTTCCATCCATATGTCGATCTGTATCATCACCATTATAAGTCACGAATAAGTACATTTGTGTATCGTTTGAAACCTTCAATTCATAACTAAAAAAACCTTTATTGACACTTTCTCTCCAACCACAATTATATAGATTTACATACCCTGATCTTGAATTATGTTTTTTAATGGAATGCTCTACTTCAGGTTGTTGCTCATTTGGTTTGACAGCATCTATCGTTACACGATTAAGAAAATCTGTTTTTTTCCTTTTTTTCGTCAAGAATGTTTGATACATAGAATGACTCATCATATTCCAATACAAGGTATAACGCTGATGATGCAGCTTATAAAACGGTATGAGTGTAACCTGTTTATTTCCCGGTTGACCAATTGAATCCGTCTTAAATGTGAGGGGCTCACCTTCAACAGGTTTTACCCAATTCCTTACATCCATGTCATCTGTGATAAGATCCGGCACATCTATTAATGGGTAATTATTTAATTTCAAATGATCATCCAATATGTCTGTTTCCGGAAACTTCTCTGTACCAAGTGCCCCTGCGAGTACAATTGGTCCATAGAGAATTGCCGCTTTTGTTGGATCTTGTTTCATCGGTGATGTGTAAACTTTCATTGGGACTTTGATATCAATTATATCTCCCTTATTCCATTTTCCTTCAAGTGTGATATATCCATTTTTTGTACTAGTATGTGTGTCTTTTTGATTAACGGTTACTGTTACAGAACCGGAATTCCAATTAGGTACCCGTATTTTGAAAGTTAAATGTACGTCTTCTGCCTGCTCAACAACTAACTGAGTTCGGTCTGATTCAGGAAATACAGTTAGCTGCTTTACCGACATTTTTTTCTCTGCAAGAGAAATTTGCGATGCGATAAATAAATTGACAAATAACTCATTACCATTTTGATAGTAGATATTCTTTGTGTATCTTGCAGGGTTTTCCATCCCCGTTCCTGTGCAGCACCAAAATGATTGATCTGGTGTACAATACACTTTAAAATGTCCTGGTTGTGTTGAGACAAAATAAGTTTTCATTCCGGTATCAGGATCTTGTGAAGCTAAAATATGATTGTACAAAGCTTTTTCATAGTAATCGATGTATTCTACCTTTTGGCTAATACGAAATAAGCATTCTGTAAGCTTTAACATATTATACGTATTACATGTTTCTGTTGTTGTCACACCTAATTCCTCTTTATCCTCCGGCCCAAAATGTTCCCCTATACTATTTCCTCCAATTACATATGAGCGGTGCTTTGTGACTTGATTCCAGAAAAACTCAGCCATATCTTTATATTGTTTCTCACCTGTAACTTCATAAAGTTTCGCTGCGCCTATTACCTTTGGAATTTGCGTATTTGCATGTTTTCCTTCAAGGTTATCCACTCCCCTTGCTAATGGGTCTAAAACCGCTTTGTGACAGAACCTTTTGGCTAGCTCTAGATAGGCAACATTCTCCGTAATTTTATATAAATCAACAAAGACTTCATTCATTCCTCCATGCTCACAAATAAGCATTTTCTGAAACTGCTCATCATTTAATTGACTTAGTCCTTTCCTTGCCCAGTCTGCAAGCTTCGTTACAACAGTAAGAGCTTTTTGATTGCCTGTTAATTGGTATGTATCAATTAACCCTGCATATATTTTATGAATGCTGTACCACGGCACCCAGCTTCCTCCTAAAGAAAAATGATCCACTTCAAAACTCCCGGAGAAAACATGATCAAAACACCTCCTCGAAAAACCGCTTACATATCCATCTTTATCAAAAGATTGAATATGAGCAAGTTCATCAACCGCATAAGCTAGTTTTCCTTTTAAACGTTCATCCTTAGTCACAGAATACATTGTGGAAGCAGCGGATAACCAATGACCTATCGAATGGCCTCTAATGCCTCTGGTTTCCCATCCACCATATGTGGGTTTTTTTGGTGTTTCACCTGCAGCCTCATAACATGGAGCAACAAGTCGATCAACATCAAGGTAAATTAAATACTCCATCCCTTTTTCCTGGGATTCCATGAAAATCCCATCTAGAAGTGTAACATTCGTCATGATAAAGTCCTCCCCTTTTAATCGTTATAATCCCTATTGTGAAGAAAAGCTAGCAAAAACTGAATTCACAATTCCATATAATCCATATCTCTTTTTTGTTTTTTCGTGATAAAGTAGAGAAAAGAAAGTTAGGGAGGTTGGACGATGAATGAGGTAAGTTTATATACAAACACTTTACCGTTAATAAGAGAAATCGGTCATATGTGGGATGATAGCGGAATTTTAGATCATCCTATCCGTCTTATGGAAACACTCAATGTGTTTATTTATGTTAAAAAAGGGGATATACAAGTAATTGAAGATGATGTGGAGTTTCTTTTACAAAGTGGTTCATATCTTTTTCTAAAAAAAAATGTTCCACACTGGGGGACAAGACGTTATACACCTGGTACAGAATGGTATTATATTCATTTCTATGATTCATACGATTACATAAATGTAGAAACTTCAAGGGAATATTCCAAATATCAGCACTCAACTCTTATAATGGAAGAAACCTATCTTTCAAAAATGACGCTCCCGAAAACCGGAACTGTAAAAAATCCTGAATACACAGAGCTTCAGCTGAAGAAACTATGTGAAGAATACTTGTCACCTCATACTCTGCGACCATTAACAACATCCTCGATGACCTACCAATTTTTTATAGATCTATATAGTAAGAAACTAGAGGAATCCAACAGATCAAAACAACATCGGATTGTAGGAAAGATGATTGATCTTTTCAGTCACTCTTCTTCTAAAAAATTATCAAGTAAAGAAATTTCCGAGTCTATCGGCATGAACTATGCCTATTTATCAACTCTATTCCGAAAAGAAACAGGAAAAAGCATCACTCAATTTCAGGATGAATTACTAATTGAAAAGGCGATTAAAATGTTGAAAGAAAAATGCATTAACATTTCTGAAGTAAGCGATTCTTTAGGTTTTTCAAACCCGTTTTATTTCAGCCGGGTATTTAAAAAAGTTACCGGTGTATCTCCCACTACCTATTTAAATGAAATATATCGAAATTAAAAATCCCTCTCATCAAGAAAGGGATTTTTACACGACTATATATTAAACTAACACTGCTAGTCTTTCTTTTACTTCTTCTTCTGTTAAACCATGCTCTGCCACATAACGGTTTCGTTCATGAACTCGACATTCATGGCTGCATGCACGTAAATATTTATGTTCATTTTCTTCTGAGCACAGAATTTTTTTGTTACACTCAGGGTTTCCACAGTTAACGAATCGTTCACATGGCTCACCAGTGTAATAGTCTTTTCCGACAACAGTCGGCTCCACTCTATTAACAGGGACGATAAGTCTTTCATCAAACACATAACATTGTCCATCCCAGTCTTTGCCTTGTACTTCCGGGTCTTTTCCGTAGGTGACGATTCCGCCGTGAAGCTGTGCAACATCTTCAAAGCCTTCTTTACGTAACCAGCCTGAGAACTTTTCACAACGAATCCCGCCAGTACAATAAGTAAGGATTTTTTTGCCTTCAAATTTTTCACGGTTGTCTCGAATCCATTCTGGAAGTTCTTTAAATGTATTTATATCAGGTAATATCGCATTTTTAAAATGACCTACAGCATATTCATAGTCATTTCTAGCATCAATAATAACGGTATCCTCTTGTTGCATTGCTTCTTGGAATTCTTTCGGACTATAATACTCTCCTGTTATTTCCAGTGGATTAACATCTTCTTCTAAACGAAGTGTCACAAGCTCTGGACGATGACGAACTTTGATTTTTTTGAAAGCATGTTCATCCTCTTCATCTATTTTATAGACCATATCTGCAAAACGAGGGTCTTCTTTCATATGGGCCATATATTGCTCGGTTTGTTCAACAGTTCCTGAAAGTGTCCCATTGATTCCTTCATTGGCAATTAAAATTCTTCCTAATACCCCAAGATTTTTACAATACTCTAAGTGCTCTTGAGCAAACTCTTCAGGGTTTTCGATTGTAACATAGTGATAATATAATAAAACTCGATACTCTTTATTTTCCATATAACTCTCACCTTCTATATTATATTTGCAAGATATACATACAGAGATGGTAACTTGCTGTTACATTTATCAATAAAACGCAACATCTAATTAAAACAAATAATTTAACTAAAAGCAACCGGTCAGATTTGGATAACATGTTAAAAGTATGGGAACCCCGCTAATTTCTCTTCTCAACTAAACACAAAAAAAGGTTTACCTAATGCCTACTTACCCCCATAAATTACAAGGATTTAAGAAATATTGTATAAAGATATGTCATTATACTTTTTCTTATTTCAGGCTGAGGAGGACTACTATGGAGACCAACGTAAAAGATGCGTTAACTGAATGGAAAGAAGAGATGCTCAAGCAAAAGATCGAGCTTGATGAAGAATACGAAAGAGTAAAAAACGAGCTGCAAATCTACTCCTATAAATCCGGAATTACAAAGCAAGTCATTCAATCTACTATTAATGATGAAATTATCGAAACAATTAAAACAACCTATCAAATACCATTTGTAGAAAAATATGATGAACTAAAGCAGTACATAAGAATATTAGATGAGAAAAGAAAAGTATTTCAAATGTTTGTCGATAAAATTGAAAAAGTCAGTGAATCTGGAGAAAATGATTCCGTGAAATAGACAGGAGAAGGCTACTTGCCTTCTCCTTTTTGATTTCACATTCCAAAATTGGTATAATTGGATTATATTTCCACCATAAAAATGGAGTGATCATGTGTTTAATAAGACTGTCTATTTGATGATCTTGCTTTTATTTCTTTCAGGGTGTGCCTACGATGAAACCCCAAAGAAGCAAATACAGGATATTGAAACAACAGGAAAGACTGTTGAAACTCTAGCTAAAAATCTGGATATTCCATGGAACATAGCAAAGCATAATCAAACCTTTTATCTTACTCAACGCGCAGGAAAAATCATAGAAATATCCGGAGATACAATGAACGAACAACAGTTATCTCTTACAAAAAATGTTCATCATGAGGGAGAAGGCGGATTATTGGGGTTTGTGTTAGCAACTGATTTTACAACCAGCCATAAAGCATATGCCTATCACACCTATGAAGAAGGAAATGTAATCAAAAATCGTATCATCGTTCTTAAGAAAGAAGCTGACAATTGGATTGAAGAAGATACATTAGTAGAAAATATCCCCGGTGGAAGAATTCATAATGGCGGGAGAATGAAAATCGGTCCTGACAGCATGCTTTATGCTACAACCGGAGATTCCGGTAATCCCGACTTAGCACAAGATAAGCAGAGTTTAGCAGGAAAGATTTTACGTATGAACCTTGATGGGGCAGTTCCTTATGATAACCCAATTCAGTCCTCTTACCTTTATTCTTATGGACATAGAAATCCTCAAGGCCTTGCATGGGATGAGGATGGCAATCTCTATAGCACTGAGCATGGGCAAAGTGCACATGATGAAATTAACTTGATTAAACCTGGACAAAATTATGGATGGCCAGTTATACAAGGACATGAAGAAAAATCCGGTATGGTTACACCTATTTTTCACACAGGTGAACAAACCTGGGCACCATCCGGTATAGAGTATTGGAATGGAAGCCTTTATATTGCCACACTAAGAGGTGAAAAAGTCCGTCGTTTTGACTTATCTTCTAATCAGGCTTCTGTTTTTCACGAGGGTAGTGGCAGAATGCGAGATGTGTTAATTGGAGGAAATCACCTATACACTATTACAAATAACCGAGATGGCAGAGGAACACCTAATCAAGATGATGACAAGCTTCTCAATATTCCTTTAACAACAAAAGAGTATTGAAGTAATATGAAAAAATCCCTCTTCTAAAGGGAGATTTTTGTACTTTGGAATCATGTCATTAGAAAAAACTATCCCTCCTTTATTTTTTACCAATATTGGAAAATACTATAGTAAAATTCACAAAAACCATCTTAATTGGATATTGTTGGAACAGTTTGTAACTTTGTTAACATCTAGCTGTAACAACGTAAACAAACTGTTAAGTGCTTGTTCTTTTAAACTTTCTTTTTCGTGGTAAGATGAATTCATTGATTAGCACAACCGCTAACAAGGAGGTAAACAACATGAAAAGAAAGTTAATTTCGTTTATCACATTCGCATCTTTGACAGCAGGATTTTCTGTACAAGCTGCTGCAGAAGAAATTACAGTAAAAGAAGGTGATACTCTCTGGGATATTGCCGAACAAAATGAAGTTGAAGTTGAACATATAAAAGAGTGGAATAACTTATCAAGTGATAAAATTCTTCCAGAGGATCAGCTGGTTCTTAATGATTTTCATGAAGTAAAATTAGGTGATACTCTCTGGGATATTGCCGAAGAACACGAAGTAGATATAGACGAGCTTGAACAATGGAATGACCTTGATTCCCACATTATTAAACCTGGGGAAGAGCTCCAAATCAAGCATTCTGAAACAAAAAAAGATACTACTGAGCCTGCTGCTACAACAGTAAAAAAGGCTCAAAAAGTTAAAAATACAAAAACAACAGAAACTGAACAAGAACCAGAAGGTCAGGAAATGACTGTAACCGCAACTGCTTATACTGCAAATTGCGAGGGATGTTCAGGTACAACCGCGACTGGAATTGACCTAAATGCAAATCCAGATAAAAAGGTTATTGCAGTAGACCCTTCCGTTATTCCTCTTGGCTCAACTGTTGAAGTTGAAGGATATGGAACTGCGGTTGCAGCAGATACTGGCGGAGCGATTAAAGGCAATAAAATAGATGTCTTTATCCCTTCAAAATCAGATGCTGTAAACTGGGGTAGAAAAAAAGTAAAGATTAAAGTACTTGATTAATAAAAACGTAAAATGGTTGTGTTATTTATAAACTCAAGTTATCTATTAAAATAGTTTCAAAGGGCTGTCTCAATTGTGACAGCTCCTTTCTATATCATCACGACAATCTGTGCACCAGATTAGAAAACATCGCTAAATATGTCAAGTCTTGCAATATTACGATAAGTTTTTTATTTCTTAGAAAAATCATGTAGATAATTGTAGATAAATTTTTGAAGGAGTTTTTAAAGATTTCTAAAATTAATGTACATAAGAGGAAAAGTAACTAAATAGAAAGGTGGACATTGTTCGTGAGAGATGATTTAAGCTTGCAACAACTTGCAGAAGGTATCCCAAAATCACTTTTGAATGCATCTGATAAAGATATAGAAAGCTTCCAGAATATTATTGAAGAAACAATAAAACTACGAGAAGGACACAGAAATTTACAAAAACTTATAAAAAACTTCTCTACCAATGGCATTCAACGTTCATAATAAGAAAAGTGTAAGCGCCTTGGTCAGACTAAGGCAGGCATAAGACGCTCAGGAATAGAAGACGTTCTTTGTCTTCAATTCCTGAGTGGCTTATGATCCCAAGGCTAGGCGCTTGAACTAGACACCGACACTAAATACAAAATTTTATATTTTTTTACCTCTAAACACAAAACGGCCTACCAATTTTCAGGTAAGTCGTTTTGTCTTTTAGTCGTTAACCTCTGTACTTAAACTTGTTGGAATTAATCCTACGCCCTCAAATACTTTTCCGAGTTTCTCATCAGCTTTTGTGAATGTTTCATTTGCTGCATCTAATGAAGGAGCATCTTTTGCAAGCTCTTCTGCTTTTGTTTGATAAGATGCTGTTAAATCTTCTATAGCTGATTCAAGATCTGCTTTTTGATCTGCTAATTCTTCAGGAATTTCAATTGTCTTTAATTGTTCAACGACTGCTTTAGCAGATGCTTCTGCTGAAGTTTTCATTTCTGCTGTTGGCTCTTCTTCTGAAGCTTCATATGCATTTAAATCTCCATCATGTTCATTTATAGCCTTTGAAGTTGACATATAGAATCGCATCATTGCACTTTTGGCATTTTGCTCTTTATCTGCCCCTTCTTCTGAGGTAGCATCTTCACTTTTTGTATTTTGCGAATCTGTTGATTCTTCCGTTTCTCCTGCACATGCTGTTAACCCGATGGCAAACACTAGTGTAGAAAATAAAAACCAAAATTTTCTCATTTAAACTCCTCCAAATCGGAATAGTATGTAGATGAAGATCTCCATTGAATTCCCAAATATTAGAATGATCTTCCACCTTCTGTATTATAGGAGTTACCTCAAAAAATTTCAACCATTATTCCACAAAAATATCAACATCACTTATACTGCTTTCATAATTAAAGCACTTTCATCACTACTATAACAATACTCTACGTCATTTGTTAATTTTCATTATCATAATCCTTTACAGTTGAGCTCTTAATATTCAATGGTACATACAAAAATCAGATTATATATTATTCTCCGAAAGTGTACTTAAACATATTTAGTACAAAATCATTACTTTTCTTATAACTCCATGTCTGTCCCTTTCAAACAAAACCCTTCATTCATAGAATACATTAACACTGAAGGAAAGGCGGTGATAGAATGGGTGGTTATAACGGTGGAAACAGCTTTGCTTTGATTGTCGTATTGTTCATCTTGTTAATTATTGTAGGTGCAGCATATATCGGCTACTAATTCTTTTCCTTCTTTTCATTACCTTCAATAGTTAGGAATCTTATGGGACATGAGATCCTCCTCAAAAAAGGTGAAGGTCTTCGCCATTCCTGCGGCGAAGACCTTCATCTTTAATTAATCCTATCTTCTTATGATAAGCATGTTAATTGTTATGAATGTAAAACTGATAAATGCCAAAAAAGGAATTGTTATAAGTCCCAGAACATTTATATATTCACCTGAACAAGGCATCCCACTTGAACACATCTCAAGTTTTTGCATAAACGGAAACTTCTGCAGAGTAAAATGATAGAATGATATAGCCATACCACTCACAGCTATTGGTAAAACATACTTATAGACAGTTCGTTCTCCATAATAAAACGCAACACCTAAAATAATCGTTAGTGGGTACATAAGAATTCGCTGGTACCAACATAAAGTACATGGTATATAATGAAGAACTTCACTAAAGAAAAGACTCCCCAACGTCGCAATAAGAGAGATAATCCATGAAAAAAGTAACCATTTATTCATTCGTACTCTTATTCCCCTTCTATAGCTTCTTCAACCATTTCCTTAAGATCTTCATAATTGTTTCCTTCGAATTTTTGACCATTCACATATAATGTAGGAGTTCCCGTTATACTTAAATTGTTTGCTTGCTTCATATCCTCATCCCATGCAGCTTCTGATTCTTTTTGATGAAAAGCAGAAACAACTTTGCCAGCTTCTTCTTCAGTAACAATTTCTTTTAATGTCTGTTCGAGAAATTCTTCTGTAAAAACATCCATTCTTTCATATTTTAGATCTTCTGGCTGCTTCTCGAAAAGTAAATGGTGAAATTCCCAAAATACGTCATTTCCCAACTCCTTGTAAACAGCCTCTGCAAATTTTGCTGATCGAATAGAATCAACGTTGATAAAAGAATAATTAACGAAGTAAAATTTAGCTTGACCATTTTCTACAAAGTCCTTCTGTATTTGCGGAACAAATTCTTCATGAAAATTTTTACAAATAGGACATTTATAATCTCCAAATTCTGCGATTTGAACAGGAGCATTGTCTTGACCAAGATATGGTTGATTTTCAACGTTTAGTGCCTCCACTGTTGTGCTAGAGGAACTTGATATAAAAATCAATGCAGCCATACATATAACTAGAATACTAACGATCCAAACGATTAATTTTTGTGGTTTACTCTCTCTTTTCTTATTAGAAACCATTGGTTCACCTTACTCTCTTCCTTTATTCCCTATCTTAGATTCCAAAGATAGAGATGACGCAGGATAAAAAACGAAGAAGATAGCCATTACAGCATAAGCCAAATCCAGTTCAAACCCTGATCCTTGACCATTTCCCATAAAACCTGAGGATAGTTTCACCTTTAATGTTGCAACCAACATGATGATAAAAAATAGTGCTGATATGTAACGTGTGCCAAACCCAACAATTAAAAGTAATCCTCCAACTAATTCAACAGCTGC
The DNA here is from genome assembly GCF_020524345.1 of Metabacillus niabensis. Lineage (GTDB taxonomy): Bacteria > Bacillota > Bacilli > Bacillales > Bacillaceae > Metabacillus > Metabacillus niabensis_B. The sequence continues at coordinate 57,106 of NZ_JAIVLH010000022.1, read as the reverse complement.
AACTATATAAGCTGCAAAGCCCGGTAACCCGATACTATCAAACCAACTAGCTGTGTTACCAACACCACCTTGAAACTTTGCAAGTCCATGCATAAAAAAAGCAAAACCCAAATAAACCCGAAGAATGAATAAGCCTACTTCCAATCTCATTTTTAATCTCCTCTCACCATAACACTACGTATTGTAGTGTTTGTTTTTAAAAAAATATAGGGACAAATATACTCTCTCCCACCTACACTACCCATTGTAGTGCAGGTGAACTTTTAGGTCAAGCGTAAACATTGTAAACTAAACCATCATCATCAATAGCACCAAAAATGCAATCATATTAATAGAAACAATTATCGATATGAGCGGACATTTAACAGGTATTGTAGACTCAGGTTCTAATAGCTGTTTTATACGGTAATTTACCGATCCATCTGAAAATGGTACTAAAACTGGAGCAGAGCTTCGATTTTGGATATAGGATTTTATTAGTTTTATTAAAGCACTTCCAAGTCCAACCTCAGATCCCATACATTTAACCGCATATTCATCCGCAACCAGTTCAACCATTATTTTATAATTTTCATAACACCATTTTGCTATCGGAATGTACCACATAACCTCTGATATGAGTTGTAAAAGAAAGACTTTGAATGGATCATTGTATTTTTGATGCGCTGTTTCGTGGTGAATAACAGCCTCAAGCTCATTTTTGTCCAACAATTCGATAAGACTGGTTGAAATGATAATGATCGGTCGGATAAATCCTACTGTATAAGCAACAGGCTCTTGATTTTGGATCACATAAATATCTTTATTCCCGCGATTAAATAGGGTATTCACTTTTTCCGTTATAGAATGATTTAATTTTTCTTTCATTCTGTTCTTCATTTTAGAGTAAAAGAAAACCTGTTTTATAATTTTTATACATACCATGATAAAAGTCCATGCTATAAACGAGTTTACTAAAAATAAAACGAGATGATAAAGAATCGTATTCCCACTAAAGAGACTAATACAAAGCTGAAATACATTGTAATGAATAAATGTACCAAACACATGATGATATAAATACAACCCCATTTGGATAAAAAGAACGATTGCTAAGAAAAAACCTAATCCAAAAACCATTAAGGATTTATATCTCCAAGTCATTGTTTCTTTCCTTTCTTTAGTTGGTCAATTTTTTCTTCTAGTCGATTCAGTAATTGTTGATCGACTTCTGTAAGGGAATCCAACATGTGATTCACAACTAAACCGCCAAACTCATCTAATAAATTATCTGTTAATTTTTTCGATTGTTCCTCAATAAATTCTTCTTTCGTTTTAACCGGTTTAAAAAAGGAAGTTCTTCCTTCTAACCTTTTTTGAAGGATGCCCTTTTCCAGAAGACGATTCATCACCGTCATAACGGTATTAAAATTAATGGGTTTCTCTACCTCAAGCTGTTGTTGAACCTCTTTTATACTTTTCTCAGAGCCTTCCCAAAGAATATCCATAATTTTAGCTTCTAAAGGACCAAAAAAGCGATTTAACCCTACTTGATCGAATCGGAAGTTATTAATATTCATACTGATCTCACCTTTCATTACATATTGTAGTGTAATAGAATACATAAGACAAGAATTAAGAAAAGCGCAAGTGCCTTGATTAGCCCCGACAAGCATAAGACGAATAGGAATAGAAGGTGTTCTTTGCCTTCAATTCCTATTTGACTTATGACCTCGAGGGGCTAGGCGCTGGAGCTAGACACCTACACTAAGTATAAGATTTTATTATTTCTTACCTTATAAAAAGACCAACCCTTCAATAAGGTTGGCCATCTTAGGATTAATTTGAACCCGTTTTTAATAGAACGGTTTCTTCTTCTTGATTTTTCGCTGCTTTAGACTGAACATATTTAGCTGTGAGGATAACTGCGGCAATAACAAGGATTTCAAATCCATATTTCACAAATCCATTCTCAAACAGCCCACTTAAGAAGTGTTCACCGACAATCATTTTAGAAGCAGTCCATGCAAGTATACCCGCCCCAATTGTTATAATAATCGGGAAACGATCGATCCATTTCAATATGATTGTACTTCCCCACATAACCACAGGAACTGAAATTAATAGTCCGATTACTACTAATAGCATATTTCCGTGAGAGGCACCCGCTACTGCCAAGACATTATCGAGTCCCATTAATGCATCTGCTATGATAACTGTTCGAAGCGCTGCCCAAAAGTTATCCCCGGCTTTTACATCGTCATGATCATCATTATCAACAAGCAATTTGTATGCAATGTAGACTAGTAATAGTCCGCCAATAAGGTGAAGACCCGGGACCTCCAATAACCAAACAACAGCTAAAGTAGCCACGATACGAATAATAATTGCTCCTAAAGATCCCCATAAAATTACTTTCTTCTGTTGATGTTTTGGCAAGTTTCTTGCCGCTAATCCGATTAGGATGGCATTATCTCCGGCTAAAACTAAATCAATCACGATAATAGATAAAAGTGCAGTGAGAAATTCCATTTCCATTAAGATTACCTCCTATTTGCTAGATAATATCTTTTATAAATAGCTAATTATGCAAAATAAAAGAGACCTTTGCCGATTAGGCAAAGGTCTCGCTAAGCACAATGTATGCCAACAAAGCCGATGAACAATGTTCATGTAATGACGACTTTATTTCAGGATCATCCTGACGCTACTCCCCTTTACATTGGAAGTGTTCGCTATTTAATCTATCTTTCATTATACCTTATTTTATGGGCCAACGTCTATATATTTATCTCACTCTATAAAAACCACGATCTTTTCAGCATAATCATTATCTTATATTCGTTTCACCAGATCACTTATTTTCAAATGATTCCATCAAATTAAGAAAGGTTATAGATGTCCCCCCGAATATAAGCTATTGTAAAGTAGACAACACAAAAAAAGGATTCTTTATCTAGCAGCAAGTATATAAATTATAGGGGTGGAGTAAATACATGAGAAATATCGTGGTATGTAAAGAAGGTAATGGTGACTTCACAAGTATACAAGATGCAATTGATTCAGTACGGGTTCTTACACTTGAACCTGTCAGCATTTATATTAAAGCTGGAAAATATGAGGAAAATGTAGTCATTCCTGATAATAAGCCAGATATTCATTTAATAGGGGAAGATGTTGAAAAAACAATCATTAGTCATCATTTATATGCCGAAATGGTTGACTCTAAACAAAAGAAACTTGGAACATTTCGGACACCTGTTGTTTCTATACACGCTGATAACATTCAACTGGAAAATATCACAATTGAAAATACAGCAGGATATGGTAAGGAGATTGGGCAGGCGTTAGCTCTATATGTATCTGGCGATCGCGGTGTCTATCAACATGTTAGATTATTAGGTAACCAGGATACACTTTACTCAAGTCGGGGTCGGCAATATTTTTCAAATTGCTATATTGAAGGTCATGTTGATTTTATTTTCGGCTCTGGAACTGTTGTTTTTCAACACTGTGAAATTCATAGTTTACGTGATGGATACATAACAGCTTCTTCCGCACCAAAGGAATCAACATTCGGATTTATCTTTTTTGATTGTAAATTAACCGGTACTGCAGATGACAATTCTGTTTATCTTGGAAGACCTTGGCGCCCCTATGCACAAACCAGTTTTATTCGAACATGGATGGGATCACATATAAAACGCGAAGGATGGGATAACTGGAACGACAAAGAAAATGAAAAAACGTCCAGATACTATAAAGGAGAAAGCTTCGGTCCTGGTCGTGCAGATGAACATCGTGTGCATTGGGCAACAAGTTTATCAGATAGTGACATTGAGGATTTAACGCTTGAAAAAATATTCGAGAGTTCAGACAACTGGGTTCCAAAAGAAATGCGCAAGCGCCTTGATCATCCCCGACAGGCATAAGACGTTCAGGAATAGAAGAAGACGTTTTTTGTCTTCAATTCCTGAGTGGCTTATGACCCCGAGGGGCAGGCGTTGGAGCTGGACACCAAAACTAAGTTTAAAAAATGATAAGGTTTAAGGAGGTTTATTTCATGACAAATTTATTATGGACTCAAAATGCACCATTTCTTAGTTCTGAAGATGATTTCATTCCAACAATTACTCCGTACCTAATCAATCGTAAAGAAAAACATGGAGCGGTCATTATTTTTCCAGGTGGAGGTTATCAAGGTCGTGCACATCATGAAGGAGAGCCAGTCGCAAAATGGTTAAACACTTTTGGTATCTCTGCATTTGTATTAAACTACCGTGTTTCACCTTCGAGACATCCAGCTCCATTAGCGGATGCTCAGCGTGCTATTCGCTATGTTCGACATCATGCAGAAGAATGGTCCATTGATAAACAAAAAATTGGGATATTAGGCTTTTCAGCAGGTGGACATCTAGCATCAACTGCTTCAACCCAGTTTTTAGAAGGATGCTACGAATCTAGTGATCGTATTGATGAGGTAAGCTGCAGGCCGAATATTGCCATTGTCTGTTATCCTGTTATATCCTTTACACACTATTATCATGAAGGCTCTGTTCAAAATTTACTGGGAAATAACTCATCAGAGCAACTGCGTCTTTCATTATCCAATGAAAACAATGTTACCGATGATACACCACCCACTTTTCTCTGGCACACAGCTGATGATGGTGCAGTTCCTGTTGAAAATAGTTTACTCTATGCACAATCATTAAGTAAAAATAATGTCCCCTTTGAAATGCATATCTTTCCCAATGGACGTCATGGTTTAGGACTTGCTGAAGAAGACCCTGTAGTGGGAAAATGGACAAGTTTATGTGGAAATTGGTTAAAACAACAAGGATTTTAATATGACAAACTTAAAAAGACTTTGTCCTGTCAGGAACAAAGTCTTTTTTGGCTAAGAGGAAGTTACATTTTTCAACTCAATCATAGAATTTTCTGAGCTTGTTTTTTGTTTGCATTGATTAAATTCAATGTCTTCACCATTTTCCACATAAAATGCAGGTCCTTCATGGTTACTAATTGTTACTCTATGAAAACTAACACCTTTGACGTTTCCGCAGAAGAAGCCGCGTTGTTTCATCGGCTTTAATTCGGACATCATGGCAGGCATACCTGGTTCTGCATCTTCAGCCAAATCGACAGTGACATGATCAAATGTCACATCTTCCACATACATCTCAGGCAGTCCGTATAAAAATCCTGCCGCCGCACTTACTTCTCTTGCCGTTATATTTGAGAAATGTATTCTTCTAAAAACAGGAGTTTCATCCGTTACAGGATATGGATTTTTATCCCATACATATTTTTCTTTACCACGTGGTCCACAGAAATAATAGAGGTTTGCAATAAACGGACAAATCACTCCATTCATTATAATATTACTAACTCGAATGTCTTCTACAACACCACCACGGCCACGTCTTGATTTCAAACGAATCCCTCGGTCTGTTCCCTCGAATATACAATTACTTACTGTTACATTTCGAATATCACCGCTCATCTCACTTCCAAGGACAACCCCGCCATGTCCATGGATCATCGTGCAGTTTGTAATTGTAATATTTTCGCATGCTACACGTTTTTCGGTGTCCTCTGTTCCCGCTTTAATTGCAATACAATCATCACCAACATCAATATGGCAATCTGATATTCTAACATTTCGGCATGATTCCGGGTCAATGCCATCAGTATTAGGTGAATGACTCGGATTTACAATTGTTAGATTATGAATTGTCACATCTTCACAGCATATGGGATTAACCGTCCAGCTAGGAGACTGAATCATCTTTACTCCTGAAATTAATATATGTTTGCAAGAATCAAAGCTTACTAGCTTTGGACGCGGGTATTTATTTTCCTTTTTTCTAAAAAGATCCCACCAAAAGGCACCATTCCCATCCAATGTCCCATATCCTGTTACAGATATGTTTTCACTATTTTCAGAATAAATACATGATGCATATACATCCTTTTTAACTCCTTCCCACCTTGAGTGGACAACTGGATACTCATTTATATCAGTACTAAATAGTAGAGTAGATCCAGCCTCTAAATATAGATTCATATTACTTTTTAATATAATAGCACCTGTTAGAAATCGACCTGAAGGGACATACACCGTTCCTCCTCCAGCATCCTCACATGCCTGAATAGCCGCGGCAATCATTTTTGTATTAACTGTCTTCCCATCCCCTACCGCACCATATTGTGTAACATCATGCAGACTGGTTGTACTTGTTGGAATCATTTTTCTCTCTCCTTTCTCTATTGAATGCTTTCCATTTCTGCGGCTGCTAAAATAAAAGCTCCAATTCCTTTTAAGTCATTTGTTATAATCGGCTCACTAATATAGTATTCAAATGTTCCATCTCGTTTATCTGGCCCACCCAGTCCGGCTACCTGGCAGTTTTTATTTAAATTAACCAAACCTTCACTTGTTTCTGTAATAAACTCGTTTATAATCCCTTCATAAACCTGATGGGCTAACTCTTCCCATTCTTTTGTTAGATACCCTTGCTTTACTCCCTTTGCAATGGCATATAAAATCATGCATGAAGCTGAAGCCTCAAGATAATTCCCCTTTCGATCCCCCTTATCAAGGACCTGATACCAAACTCCTGATTCTTTGTCTTGCACATTTTTAAGGGCAAGTAAAACATCTGTCAGTAAGACCAGTAATGCACCTCGGTCTTTATGATTCACAGGAAGGAATGTGAGTGTATCAACTAGTCCCATTACAAACCATCCCATTGATCTTCCCCAGAAGTTCTTTGAATGGCCTGTTACTGGGTTGCACCATGACTGTATTCTTTTCTCATCAAAGGCGTGAAAAAGAAGACCTGTCTCATGATCTTTTGTATTTTTCGCACAAAGTAAAAATTGCTTTGTTATATCATCAAATTCCTCTATTTGTCCAAACTCCTTTACATACTCAGCGTAAAATGGGGAGCCCATATAAAGACCGTCGAGCCAAATTTGATGAGGATACACTTTCTTATGCCAAAAAACTCCCTCAGACGTACGGGGATGATATTGCAACTGTTTTCTTAACAGGTCGATTGCCTTTTTGTATTTCGTTTCTCCCGTTTCTTTGAACAAAGTAAGTAAAACCTTTCCATTGTTTATGTGATCAATATTAAAGTGTTCAATATTGTATGCCCGGATATCACCTTCTTCATGGACAAAAGCATCCATGTTTTTTTTCATATAATTAAAATACTTCTGATCACCTGTTTTCCTCCAGACAAGCTCTGTCCCTTTTAGCACAACACCGTAGTCATACGACCACTTATCATTTTGAACACCTTCACACAAAAGCGGTCTTCGGACAATAACAGAGTCGATCATTCTTTGTGACCAATTAAGTGTTTTTGTTTCCATCTTTATTCAACCTTCTTCCTGATTGTTTTCCTTATAACTAAAATAATGAAAATCAGCATGTATGTTTGCCCCCAAAAGATCCTGTACACACACCCCAACAAAGTTCCCTGTAAATCCGTTCCCCTCATCTGAAAGGTGGGCAATACTGATTGGAATGTCAATTCTTTCCCAATCATTAGCATCAGACTTATAAAAGAATGTTGCTACCTCATCATGTAGAATTGCTTTGAGTTTGCAGCTCTTCGCGTCGTTTATAGGAACCCAGAGATCTAACTGTTCAAACTCTCCCCACACACATCTCATGATATTGAGACATTTCCCTTTTTCTTCATCATGTGAAAGATAGAAATAAACATAATTATCAGTATTGTAATAAAGAACCAGACCTGCCATCTGCAGAAATGTTTCTGGATCAAATTCAATGTCTGTTTCCACTTCACATGAGAAATGCTGCTGTCGTCTTGCAATTAAATGCTGGTCATTCAGGGAGTGAAGAGATTCTCCTCCCTTTAATCGCAGGCATCCTTTTCGTTCCTTTAATGAGCACCAGGATTCATCAGGAGCTTTGCGGATGGTATTCCACGTTATATGTAATGATTCATGTTGAAAATCATCATATTCATTTTGATCATGTGGAAAAGGATGTTGAGGAAGATTAGGTGCGATGACTTCTACTTGTGCTTCATTTCCTCCGTTTTCAAGTCGAAGCCATCCATCTTCTGTCCATTTCACACGCTGAATAGCAGTTTCCCGACCTAAAATGGAGTATTTCCCTTTCACAGGTCTGCTGCATAAGTGGGCCATAAACCATTCACCCGTTTGTGTACAAACTAAACTACCATGTCCGGCCTTTTGCAATGGTAAATGTTCGTCATGTGCAGAAGTTAACATTGGATTTTGCGGATCAACCTCATATGGACCGGTCAGTTCTTTAGATCTTGCAACAGTGACAGCATGTGTTTTACCTGTGCCACCTTCAGCAGTTAGTAAATAGTAATAACCATTCTGTTTATAAATATGGGGAGCTTCTGTTTTCCTAAGATACGTCCCATTAAATATTTTATAAATTGGACCGATCAATTTTTTATCCTCCAGAGAATACTCCTGCATCACAATCCCTGCAGATTTATTTCTGCCATCAATTCGATAATCCCACTCAACATTCAAAAACCATTTCCGACCATCCTCATCATGAAATAAAGATGGATCAAAGCTTCCACTGTTTAAAAGGATAGGCGCTGACCAAGGACCCAAGATATCGGTTGCTGTAATCAAGTAATTATGTGCATCCTTAAATGGATACTTACTTCTTTTTACGTCCGTGTAAACCAAATAAAATACACCATCGTGATGACTTAAAGCAGGGGCCCAAATACTGCATGAATCCGGATTGCCGGTAAAGTTTTGATCCCCATTCAAAATATTGGTTAAGTGCCCCCAGTTTTGTAGATCTTTAGAATGATAGACTGGCACTCCCGGATACCATTCAAATGTTGAAGTAACGATATAGTAGTTTTCCTCCACCCGAACTATACATGGGTCAGGATTAAATCCCGTCAAGACCGGATTCTTTATATTCGACCTTTTCTTCATAAAAAAGCTCCTTTCTTAATGAAACGTATTCAGAAAAGAAGATTCTTTCCCCATTAGGGAGAAAGAATCTTACCTTTACCAATTCATCATCAACCTTGTGCTTTCTTATAAGCCTCTTCATATTCTTTTGCCATTGCATCTCCACCGGATTTCTTCCACTTATCAACTGCCTCATCAAAGGCCTTTTCATCAATTTCACCCATGATGTATTTGATTGTTGCATCCACAATTATTTTCTCTAATTCCGTTCCGCGTTCATTTGCTGTTTCTGAATCAAGCGGTACAGTAGGATCGAGTACGGCAAACTCGGCATTTTCTTTAATTAGCTCATTAACTAGTTGTTTAGAAGGGTCTGCGTCGACAAGTGAGTGAGTAATCTCACTTGGTCTTGAGCTGGAAAATGGTTGTACGTCTTTTTGCCATAAATCGTTGTCTAAAATAGTAAACGAGCCATTGCTATCAGTTTCATAGTGAGTTCCTTCAATACCGCCTGTCATCATCATAAACACTTCTTCATCAATTAAATCATTAATAAATTGCAGTAAGCGCTTTAACTCAGCCTCTGTTTTCACTTCTGATTTAGGGAACGCCATTAATCCCCCTACACCGCTATTTTCCGACCAGATATGATTTCCACCATCAGGGCTTTCAATTTTGTTTACTGGTACAATCTCCATCTCATCTTGAATACCCTCTGCCATTGTTTTTAAGTTCTTTATATCAACCATACCTGTATAAATTCCCGCTTTACCTTGTGCAAATTTTTGTTGTTGATCTGTTTTAGCTGTTACGGCGAAATCCTGGTCCAAATAGCCATTCTTATATAAATCTCTCGAATAATTCATTGTATCTTTATATGCTTGTGTCTCAAATTCCGGTGTAAATGTCCCGTCTTCTTCAACTTGCCATCCGTTTGGTGCTCCAAAGTAGGAGCTTAATGTTTTGAAACTGCTGTATCTAAGATCACTTCGATCACTGAAAGCGACTGTATCATCTTTTCCATTACCATCCGGATCATCCTCTGTAAATGCTCTTGCAACTTCAAATAATTCATCCAATGTTTTTGGAACTTCAAGTCCTAAATTATCTAACCAATCCTTACGAAGCAAAAGTCCGGAACGTGCTAAATCTTTTTGAAATGGTACTCCATATAATTTTCCATCGATGGATGCAGCTGTTCGAATGTCTTCAGATATTAGTTTCAAATTATCGTAATCATCCAAGTACTTTTCTACATCCCAAAACATACCGGTTTTTAAAGATTGCCTTACAGAAGAATTGGTCATCATTGTTAAAGAAACAATGTCAGATAATTCTCCGGAGGCGAGTGCAGCTGTAATTCTTTCTTCTTTAGATGCATCAGGTACCCAATTAAAATTGATCGTCGAATTTGTCGCTTCTTCTATCTCTTTTAACACGACATCTGTTGGTGGAGAAGCTGTATGCAGGATTGCTGTCCAATTCACTTCAACCTTTGATTCTGGATCATATTTTTCTGTATCTCCGCTTGCTTGTTCATTATTATTTGAACAAGCAGCAAGAAGAATTTGTGATGCTACTAATACATTTACCCCAATTATTTTGGCTAGCTTCTTTTTCATCTTCCATTTTCCCCTTTCTGACTTTGAGCTTTTTATTTTTCTTTTTTTGATTATGCATGATATATCCCCGTACACTATGCTTGTTTTCTTATCCACCCCCTTAAAATTGTCTTAAGATTGACTCTCGCTTTCTAAGAGCACAGCCTGATTTTCAACTTTTATAAATACTTGGTTTGCCATCCACATAATGACGTAATTCCCAATACTAAACCCAAAGAACACGAGCGCACCCGAATTCATAAAGAAAACAAAATAAATGAACGCCAATGAAAGAAGCATGATCAATGTATACTGTAAATATGAAATCCCAAATAAGACAGAGCACTTGATTTTAACAATGGTGCTTTTCCAGTCATAGTGGGCCATAATGGGAAACACATAACAAAGTGAGACAACATAGATAAAGCTGACAAAGATCACTAAAGCACGCAAGTAAAAAGACTGAACATACAAAAGATCAACATATAAAATCCAGCCGATGACAAGATAAATCATGCCAATAACAGACGCCTCTTTAAAGGAAGAGCGATAGGCCTTCCAGAATGTCAAAAAAATGGGAATATCACTATTTCCTCGAATCCACTGCCTTATGACGGTATACAGTGCTAATGTGGCTGGACCGATTCCTGCTAGAACAAGGCCCAGCAATGTAAATACGATCCATAAGATATTGAGATATACCAGCTGTAAAATACGGATACATATGTCATTTAACCGCTCAGCCATTTTATCCATTATTCACACTCCTTTCTACCTAATGATACCGTTATCAATTCCTTCCATTAGTAAAGACCGTCCTCCCCAAATTTCTTCGCTAATTTATTTGCGCCAATAACAAGGATTAGTCCCACAAGGCCTTTAAATAAACCAACCGCTGTACTATAGCTTAATTGGCCATTTTTAAGTCCAGCCGTATAGACATACGTATCAAAGATTTCCATTGATTCTCTATTAAGCGAGTTTAAAAGAAGGTAAACATGCTCAAAACCTAAGTCTAATGTTTGACCAATTTTTAAGATTAATAGAATAATGATAACCGGACGAATTGCAGGCAATGTAACATGCCAGATTTGACGAAGACGATTGGCGCCATCCATTTTTGCAGCCTCATATAATTGTGGGTCAACAGCTGTCACGGCCGCCAAATAAATGATGGTTGACCAGCCCATTTCTTTCCAGATAATTTGCAGGATGTAAATCGTCCTTGTCCATGCACCATCTGTTAAGAAATCCATTTTTTCGCCGCCTGCTTTAGCAATCAATTCATTAATAACTCCCCCATCTACTGTTAAGAAGACGTAAGAAATCGATACAATAATAACCCAGGACATAAAATGCGGGATATATATAACAGTTTGAATTGTGCTTTTGAAGATTTTCCCTCTTACTTCATTTAACATTAATGCCAATATGATAGGAATCGGGAAAAAGACAAATAAATTTAATGCAAATAAAAACAATGTGTTTGTTAACAACATAAAGAAGGTTGGTTCTGTAAATAATCGAATAAAATGTTTAAAACCGGCCCAAGGACTTCCTGAAATCCCTAAAAACGGCTGGTAATCCTGAAAGGCGATGATCAGTCCACCCATTGGTACATACTTAAAAATAAGGAAATACAATAGACCTGGCAATATCATAAAATACAAATATTTATTCCTGCCTATACTTGCAATATTCTTTCTTCTGATTTCCCGCTTGATTGCTTTCTTATCTGGAACAGTTTGCACGCTATGCTGATCTTTTATAGGAATCATTGTTTCCCTCACTCAGAAATCCTCCCTCAATTTTTCTCCGTAAATGTTGGTACTATTCAAAATTAATCTATTTCATAGCGTAACGTCTACAATCATTCGGTCAGAAACCATTCTCCAACACCATTTGTAAACGCTTTCTGTTATCGATATGATCTATTGAGTACTTTTAACCGGCCATGATTATTCTTCGTAAGATCCATAATCATGGCATGAAATAACTACTGTGGAAATGATTATAGACATGCTTATTTTTCCGTTGCTATATTGGAAGTAGAAATATAGATAAATATAAATTGAAATGGAGGGTTTCGATTGAAACATGAAAGTTCATTAAGCAATCGTATTTTTAATTTCCTTAACTATACGGTCCTGCTGCTAATTGGGTTAGCTTGTTTTCTCCCATTTGTAAACGTTATCTCAAGTTCCTTCGCAACAACACAGGAGGTTGTTGAAAAAACATTTATTCTTTTTCCAACAACTTTTACTTTGGATGCTTACCACTATATTTTTTCTACACCTACGATTTTTAGAAGCTTTGCCGTCTCAATTGGTGTAACAGGTGTTGGTACATTCGTTAGTATGGTGTTAACTGCTTTCATGGCTTACGGATTATCGAGGAAGTACCTATATGGAAGGAAAGGGATCAACTTTATCGTAGTCTTTACCATGCTTTTTAGCGGAGGGATGATCCCTACCTATCTTGTCGTAAGAAATTTAGGCCTTATTGATACGTATTGGGCACTAATTTTGCCAGTCGCAATTAGTGCCTTTAACTTAATTATTATGAGGAATTTTTTCCAAGCCATTCCAGACAGCTTGGAAGAATCAGCAAAGGTTGACGGATACAACGATATTATGATTTTTTTCAAAATTATTCTGCCGTTATCTCTGCCTTCAATCGCAACAATTTCATTATTTTACGCAGTGTCATATTGGAATGAATATACAAATGCGATTCTTTACTTAAATGATTCAGGTAAATGGCCTATTCAGGTGTTACTTCGTCAAATTGTTATCGTATCAAGCGGCATGCAAGCAGATAATTCTGCTGTTGATATCGTTCCACCGGCACAAACAATCAAAATGGCCGTTATCGCAGTTGCAACAATCCCAATGCTAATCGTCTACCCATTCCTGCAAAAATACTTTGTAAAAGGTGCCTTTGTAGGATCTGTGAAGGCTTAATAAGGTTAAAAAGAAACTATCCTTATGTGAAAAGAAAACAATATAAAAAAAATAAAGGCTACTATTATTTGATATTTTCAAAATAGTAGCCTTTATTATAAATAATTTTGTTTTATTCTAATTCTTTGCAGAAGACAATGAAACAGCCTGTTCTAAAAGCTTTACAATAGAATATTATGGAGCACTTTACACAGCAAAAACATCCCCTTTAATGTTCAAATTACATATTATATAAAGGGGATGTTTCATATTACTCTATTAATTTTAATGAAACAAAAAGAAACTTTCATCAACTTTTCTTATAAACCAATGTCTCACCACAATGCAATTCCCTATATTTCCCCGGTGTTATTCCTTCATATTTACGGAAGGATCGGATAAAATTTTGTGAATTATTATATTGCAGCTTTTCCGAGATTTTCTTTACTGACATATCTGTTTCTTTCAGCCATTTTTTCGCCATATCATATCGATACAATGCAAGATATTCACTAAACGATTGATTGAACTCCTTTTTAAAAATACTGCTTAAATAATTTTTATTATAATGAAGACGGGCTGCTATATTTTCTAAAGAAAGCTCTGTATCAAATTCATTTTGAATAATATGAACAATTTTATCTGAGATCGTTTTATATTGATAATCAGTACGTTCAGTAATCGCATTGATCATAGGATACACGATTTTATGTTTTACAAACATTTCAATTTCTTCGGAAGTTTTCATTTCCGAAATGGCATTATACAATGTTTTATGATCCTCAATAATTAACGTGTCCATACCCAACACATGCATAAAACTAACTAAATCATTGATAAACCGCATAATATTAACTTCAAGTTCATGAGGATTATGATTATTTTTAAACAAGTCTGCAAGCAGTTGATGTAACGTTTCTTTTGCCTTTTTGTTTTCTCCTAATTTAATTGAATCGAATAACTGATTTTCCAGAATTTTAGGGAAATATGTCTTAATTTCATTGCTATTAAAAATAGCTGAAACACTTTCATAAAAAATAATCGATTCTTTACCAACCTTTAAGCGGTACTTAAGGGCTTCAATTCCTTGTTGAAGTGCAAGTTTACTGTCTCCTAAATCTTTAAATGGGCTACTTATTCCTACACTAACTGTCAAGTTAAAAATCTCTTTCACCACTTTTTGAATTCTTTCCATATAATTGTTTATGACTAAAATATGCTGATCTGTATCCTCGTTTTGGCAAAGTAAAATGGTTGCTTGCGTCCTTGAATCAATAACAGCAGGTGATAACTGCTCATCCTTACTAATAATGTCAGAAACGAGCTGATTGATGGAAAATAAGAGGACATCTTTGTCCTTTCTTGAATAATTATTGTTTTCAAGATGATCAAATTGAATAGCAAGAACATACAAACTTTTCCATTTTTGCTGGAACTTAAAATCCTGCAGTTGCTCCTGAATTTCCTGTTCATTCATTCGTCCGTGAAAAAGATTTAACATAAATAATGTTTTTAATTGTTCATGCTGGCTTGTAATTACATTTTCAAGGGATTGATTTTTATTTATCACTTCACGAATTGATCTGCCTATAAGTTCAAATTCATCTTTATAATCATTTTTTTGCATTTTCGGAATGAATTTCTGTAGTTCACGAATGGGCTTAGAAAAATAGTCGGAGCTAACATAACCTATAATTATTGTCACTGATAGCATAAAAACACTCATCAAAACTGTTCCAATAATAGTTGGTTTCATTGCCTCAGTAAACTCTGAATCCTTTATTTTTGTAACATATAACCATCCATTATACCCAGATTTTGAATAAACCAATTTATATTGGTCTTTTTGTTGTGAATCAACAGGATAGATCCCAGCTTGTCCTTGGTGGTGATTTACTAAATCAGAAATAATATTATGCTTAATTTCTTTTTCCTGAGGTTCTGCATCATTTTGATAGATTAATATTCCATCTTGATTATAAATATAGACAGGATTTGATTCAGCCTGATTATAGATTAGACTTGATAATGACTTTAATGGGATATGTACAATGAGAACGCCGTTTTTTGTTGACTGATAATAGGGGGTTTGTTTGATAAGCTTAATCTCATTTTCCACATTTTCTTCCTTCAACCATGTAGAGGGATGTGGAAGTGACATATAATTTGATACAATGTGATCCATTTCTGTTTTAGTAACTGATTTTAATCCGTATTGATTTATCTTCCAGTTTCCTTGTAAGCTAACTAATTCTATGGTTGTTTGACTTGGTCCAAATGATGAAATGTAGTTTAATTGTTTATCAATTGCTTGATAAATATCAAAATTCTTTACCGTTAAAGGTTCTTTAATATATTGCTTAAATGAGGAATCATGAACATAGGAATTAAGTGAATAATCTAAAGTTTGCATTTTTTGTTCAAGCGTATTCATGATTTGAACAACATTTTCCTGCTTCTCCAAAATAATCTTCTCTTCAAATGAAGCCTTGGTAAAAAAATACGCAAAACCATTAAATAAGATCACAACTAGAGTACCTGCTAAAACAAAAGGTAAAAAAATGCGATAAAAATATTTTGGTTTTTGTTTCAACATTCATCACCTCTTCCCTGCCAATAAAACGCTTACATTAGTTATCATTATATGATTCCACTAAATTTAATGTCAATATGCTGTTACTCTCTTATACTGCCATTTTCACAATTAAATTCCTCCTTTATTGATCTTTCGTTTGATAACACTTACAACTAAACCTACTTTATTTTTAATAAGATCGCTATAATCATTACAACAGGTAAATCAAATTGGAGTATAAAAATAGGATTTCAACTAATAAAGTGATCTAGTGAACCTGACATAACGTAATGATTATATAAAAAAATCAACAGATTACAAAGTAAAAAGAGCCGGTCTAGATAGGACGCCCTTTTTACCTTCTTTAATATCTTCATCTCAAATGTTGTGGAATCACTTCTATTCATCAGATCCTGCCAAGTTTTTTAAAAGCCAGTTATAGGACTTGTCACCGCATATTTCGTGCTTTCCATCAAAAAAGTGTTGATCTATAAAATTTTCCGCACCAAACCTTCTGTAAATTTCATAAATGGTTTCCAACGCTTCTTTTGCATGTTTAATTGGAAATACTGTATCATGTTTTCCTGTCTCAATAAACAAAGGTCTTGGTGTAAGTAACCCCAACAACTCAGGCATTTCACCTAGATGTAAAATTCCTGGAATATAATTATCAAGGCAGTGATTTCGATCCATGATACTGCCTTTAAATGTATTGGTATAGCCGGAAAGAACAGTAGCTTTTATCCGTTCATCGATAATTGAGGTAAAGGCTGCTACAAGGCCCCCGCCAGAGAAACCCAAACATCCAATTCTGTCTTGATCAACCATATCAATCGTTTGTATGTAATCTATAACTCTTCTACATTCAAAAACCCTCAATCCTGCTATCGTTTTCCCCATTAAGAGCAATTGACTTGCAATTGAAAAACATGAACTACTACTAGGCTCGCTAGACTCAGCATCTTTTGCCAGCTTTCGTTCACCAAATCCGATTAACTCTGGTACAACAACAACCATCCCTTTTTGTACAAGTTCTATTGCACAATTCGTATGTATGCCCGGCTCTCCTTCAATTTCAGTTCCATTATGATTTAACCCAACCATTTCTTTATTTCCATAGCCATGACCATGAAGAGCAAGTATGGCAGGGACTTTTGTGTTTGTTTTTTTCTTCGGGAGAAGGACATAAGTGGAACAACGTAGTTGGTCAGTTGTTGTTATTTCTATTTTTAAACGCCAATATTCATCTTTTTCCGTTTTCTCAATAAGTTTAGTATTCAACGAAGTTTCTTCTGGGTATGGAAAACGACCAATCAATTGTTCAAATTTAGATTTTGTTTGTTCTTGCCAGTGTTGGTCATAAACTTTAGCTTTTGAAACAGTGTCATTATATAAATTTTCAAGAAAGTCATCGGGATTTAACAAAGTGAACTCTCCTTCTTTTTCTAAACTAATTCGTTCCATTGCGCTCCAGACACTCGCTTTCCGCGGGGAGGAAGTCAAGTCTTCTCGGCTTCGCCTGTGGGGTCTCGCCATTCCTCTTCTACCGCAGGAGTCGAGTTCTTCCGCTCCATTCCACTGTAGCTTTTTTGAAAAGATTCAGAACCACAATCTATTAGTAAAATTACTTCAATATATGAGATATTTTTCAATTGGTAAATCCAAATCTCGAATTCCTTCAACTATTAATTTTGCAACCTCAAGGGCTCCGTTTTTAGAAAAATGAGTGTTATCTTGTAGTCCATTCGGGTAATTAGAATGTTCATCTGGATCAAGCCAAAGAAAGATTTTTTTTGTGTTCTCAGTACCTATGTTCTCAAAATATTCTTTGCTTCGTTTTCCTAAATCGATTACCGGAACGTTTTCTTCCTTTCCTAGTTGAATGATCGCTTCCGGATAATTGCCATGTGTTTCGTTTACATTTTCATACTCATCAAAGCTTCTTCTTTGAACAGGTGTTAGTAAAATGGGTTTTGCTTTATGCTTTTTGGCTACATGAATATACTGTTTCAAATAATGTTTAAAATCTGTAAATGGATCTGTAAACCTTTCATCTGTTTTTGAATCATTATGCCCAAATTGAATAAATAGGTAATCGTTTTCCTTGATATGTTCATTAATTTTCGTTAGCCTTTTTTCTACAATAAAGCTTTTTGAGCTTCTTCCTGATGCTGCTTCATTTGAAATGGTTATATCATCAGTAAAGAATTGGTGTAATACCTGCCCCCACCCTGCTTGTGGAGCTCTTTCTATTGGGTATGATGCAGCAGTAGAATCACCAGCTATATAAATGGTTGGATATTCGTTATGAGATATTGTATTACCCCCCCAGCTCCTGATATAGATTTTCCTATTTCCATTTTCATTCATATGTTTGATGATGTCTAATCTCTCTTTAGAGAAGAAACAATCATATGTTTTAATGATTACTATGTGATCTTAAGAGTATGATTAGGTTTCTATGCACCAGGTAAAAGGTTTGTTCTATTTTCATGGATTTGGCGTATGGATAGTATGATAAATGCAGTAATTCGGAAAGGGGATTGTCATTTGTGTCACAGCATGAGTAACCTTTCATCTTCATTACATAAGCTTATTTTCTCCATATTATTAGCCGGACATAAAATATGTCCTCCTGATTGGGTTCGAAAAAATAAAAGGCCGCGTTATTACTCCCTTTGGTATGTAACAAAAGGAAGAGGAGAAGTCGTCATTAACGGAAAGAAGCATAAATTACAGCCAGGCAGACTCGTTTTTTTTACTCCTCAAATGGTATGTGATAAGAAGTCATACCGTACGAATCCGTTGGAATTTTATTATGTTCGTTTTTCATATGCAATGGCTTTTGAGGATAAAGATGTATGGCAATTTAAACATTCACAGGATGTCCCTTTTCCTCTTAAAGGAGTTTATACAATTAGCAATCATTCCGCCGTAACAGTTTTACTTGAGCAGTTAAGCTCATTAGCAAAAAGACAAGGGACAACCGTTAATATGCAGCAAAGAATGGTTTTTGGGGAGTTGTTATTAACCTTTGTAGAAGATTTCAATTCTCAAATGATAAGCGGTGATAGCAAAAAAGCGATTGAAGGAACGATAGAGTACATGATTAATCATTACAAAAATACGATCACCTTGTCTGAACTATCCCAAATTGCCGGACTGAGTACCAGCCATTATTCAAGACTTTTCAAAAAATATATCGGCTTAAGTCCGATCGATTATTTAACACATCTACGTATCGACCGTGCAAAAGAACTACTTGTCTTATCTGATGTAAAAATAAAAGAAGTAAGCCAGACCGTTGGATATGGTGATGAATTATATTTTAGCAGAACCTTTAAACGAATTATTGGAGTTTCCCCTTCTCAATATTGTGAAGATCACAAACAGATTAGCGGAGAGCTTTCTAATCATCCTGACAAAAGGTAGAGCTTCATCCTTCAAGCCCTACCTTCAAGTTTTTTATACCCGAACTCTTGATCGATTTGCTTTGCTCTGACTCTTACATAGTTGATAATACATGTTCCTCGATTTAATAAGCTCTTGATGATTCCCCATTTCCACGATCTTCCCCTTATTTAAAACGATAATTTTATCTGCATGCTGAATGGTTGATAACCGATGGGCAATGATGATTGTGGTGCGATTTCCAGAGATTTTTCTTAATGTTTTTTGGACAACCGCTTCTGTTTCTGTATCAATATTTGCTGTTGCTTCATCAAGAATTAACACTTTAGGGTTGGCCATAATTGCTCTTAAAAATGATAAAAGCTGATTTTGCCCTGTAGATAATACAGTACCTTGCTCACCTAGCACTGTTTCATATTGGTTTGGTAAAGTGCGGAAAAAGGAGTCAATGTTGACAGATTTCGCCACCTTAATGATGTCTTCATTCGTAATATCCTGCTGATTTAATCGGATATTATCAAAAACAGTCCCGGAAAAAACAAAGCTATCTTGTTGAATAATCCCAATATGTTTTCTCAGCTCTGACAGCTGAACATCCTTTATATTCACATCATCTAGGCAAATCTTTCCCTTTTGGATGTCATAAAAACGGTTAATAAGCTGAATAATCGAGCTTTTTCCTGCACCTGTTTCCCCTACAATTCCAACCGTCTCCCCAGGTTGAATATGAAAATGAATATCTTTCAACACCCATTCCTCATTCTTATAGGCAAAAGATACATGGTCAAAGCGTATTTCTCCTTTAATATCGCTCCCTAATTTTTTTGGAGTATGAGGATTAAGGATCGTTGACTTTGTGTCCAAGGTTTCAAAAATACGTTCTGCTGACGCAAGTGCAGACTGAATTTGGTTGAACTGATCAGCAAGTGCCCTTAGCGGCTCAAAAAATTGCCTCACATAATGTGTAAAGGCATACACAATACCGAAAGTTATCGCACCTTCCAAAACATTTCTTCCTCCAAACCAAACAAGTAATGCAAGAGAAAGATTACCAAAAAAACCGATGGAAGGATTAAAAATGGAATTTAAAATCGTCTGTCGCATTCCAGCTTTATAATGACGTTCATTCAACTCATTAAATTGCTCAAGCTGTTTTTCTTCCCGTACAAAGAGCTGGATAATACTCATACCTGATAAATTTTCAGCAAGAAACGAATTAAGCTTTGATAAAATAAGGCGAATTTTTCGCTGAGCCTTTCTCATAACCGTTTTAAAATAAATGGTTGTGATCATAACAGCCGGTATGACAATTAAACTAACTAATGTAAGCTTTACACTGAGATGTAACATGATGAAGATAATACCTAAAAGAATAAGAACTTCCTTAATTAAGTTAACAATAACCTGTGAGTATAATTGATTGAGAGCTTCTACATCATGGGTAATTCTTGTGACTAATCTTCCGATCGGGTGCTTCCCATAAAAAGAAATCGACATTTTCGAAAGGTGCTTAAAAATAGTCTCTCTAATATCATATATAATTGATTGTCCAGTATATTGCAGCGTATTTTGCTGATAAAAGGTAAGAACGGCGGAACTTGCGATGAGAATAAAATAAATCGCCCCCAATATTAGTAGGCCTGTATAATCCTGCTCTCGAAATTGATTCATTTCCGCTTGACTCAAATGATTGACCGGAAATAGCTTTCCATCAATTTCAATTTGATTAGTCGATGAATGGAGTTGATATTCCTCTGCCTTTGATAATCCTTCATTCCAGCCTTGAACCAGATAATGGGTATTCTCAATTGAAACAATTGATGCTTTCTCTAAGTCTTGGATCTCCTTTTCATTTTTAGAACCTGGTAATCTAATATATACTTTTTCTTCTAAGCTAGCCATTTCCTGAAACTCCATATCAAGATGATTCAACCTGTTTTTCATATCATCTGCCTCATCCCGACTTACGACAACCATCGGTGAGTAGATTCCGTTTATATACGTGTCTATCGCTACTTTAATAATATAAGGCTGGGCGAGGCTGGCAATGACAATCAACCCTGTGATAAAAATAGATAAGATCATTCTTTTCCAATATGGCTTTGCAAAACCAAGCATTCTTCCTAATAACTGACGGTCGCTCATATTAGCGATGTTCATTCCCCCACTTCTTTAAACGAATTGTTCTTTCGTTTGAGGTTTCCATGACCATTTCATTGGATTGCTGAACATACATATTTTTATAAATCCCACTTTTTCTAAGGAGGGTTTCATGTGTACCTTGTTCAACAATTTGCCCTTTATCCATTACAATAATTTGATCGGCATGCTGTATCGTTGAAATACGGTGACTGATCATGATCGAAGTTTTCCCCTTCATTTCCGCTTTCAAAGTGTATAGAATTCTTTCCTCCGTTTTTGCATCAATAGCACTTAAACTATCATCAAGAATTAAGATCGGTGAATTTTTTATTAATGCTCGAGCTATGCTTACTCGTTGTCTTTGTCCACCTGATAATGAAAGTCCCCTTTCCCCTAATGCCGTTTGAAAACCTTCGGCAAATCCTTGAATGTCTGCATAAACTTCAGCCTGCCGAGCTGCTCGAAAAACATGTTTCGTTTGATAATCTTTTGGATCGAAGGCAATATTATCTTGAATAGTAGAAGAAAAAAGAAAGTTCGTTTGTGGGACGTATCCTATTGAAGATCTTAAAACATGAAGTGGGAGTTTTCGTATATCGTAATGATCAATAAAAATAGTGTCTTTAGGTGGATTATATAGTCGTAATAGAAGATTGACTAAGGTCGATTTCCCACTGCCAATTCTCCCAACAATTCCTAAACTTGTTCCTTTTTTAATTGATAAATTAATATTATGAAGAGCTTCAAGTTGGCTATTTGATAGTAAAAGGATAGATTTTTGATATCAATGTCTCCACTCAGAGCCATAACAGGAATGACATCTTTTTCATCTTTAATGGTTGGCTCCGTAGCAAGCACCTCAGATAATCGTTGATCAGCAGCTTTTCCATGTTGAAATAAATTGATCACTTTTCCAAGGTTTTCTATTGGTGAAATAAGCAGGGACAGGTATGTATTAAATGCAACAAATTCCCCAAGCGTAATCGTACCCCGCATGACCAAAATTGAGCCAAACACGATAGAGAGTAAGTAACTAAGTCCTACAATTCCCTGACTAAGTGAAGTGAAAAGTGAATTTGCACGGATCAGTTGTTGATTCGCCTTTATATTTTGATCATTTTCCTTCATAAACTTTTTCATTTCTTCTTGCTCTTGGACATACGTTTTAATGACCCTTATTCCGGTACAAAACTCTTGAACACGGCTTGTTAACGTACCAATGGCTTCTTGGACCTTCGTTGAGTGCATTCGAATTTTTATTCGGAAACGGTAGGCCAAGTATGTTAAGGCCGGCAATGGAATGAAGACGAGTAAAGTAAGGTACAAATTAATCGTACCTGCCATAAGGAAAATACCAATTGTTATTAAAATAAATGCTTCAATCATTTGAAAAACACCTTGCATCCCAATTTGACGAAGCACATTCACATCGTTTACAGCGTGAGCCATCAGATTACCGATTCTTTGATTTTGATAATATTCCGCAGGGAGCTTCTCCCAATGTTGAAATAATCGGGTACGTAAATCACGTTCAAGCATTCTTGATAAGCGGAAAATATAAATGCGGCCGCAAGAACGAAAAACGAAAATTCCCAGACCTAACCAAATAAAGTAAACGGCTAACTCCATCAGATCACTTGCTGTGGTCGTGGCATATTGAATTCCATTCGTAAACTCCTCTAACACCAAGGGAACCATTAATTGAAGAGCAAGAGAAATTGTTAATAACACTGCTCCCAGCAAATACTCCCATTTATGTTGGAGAAAATATTCCGTAAATAGCGCTCGCTTTTTCACCAAACCCCACCTTCTTACTTATAGTAGTGTTAAGGTTACTCCTTCTTTAAGCAATTAACAATGGATTTCCTCATCATGTTATATGGATTATTTTGCTTTGCAGAAAGACTGCGGTTAAACATTACGGTTTATTCAATCACTTTGGATGGAGATTACGGTTACATTCAGGAGCATTCAACCAAACTACAAGTAACCGCATCTTTTTCAACCTTTTTCCAGTCCATCTATATTCCTATTCAGCACATCAACTGCATTAACCTCTGATGAAAATCCTAATTCCTCCCATGCATTTTCTGTTGACCATGGTTTATTCGGGTTATCGGAAACACCGTAATAAGTTCCGTATTTTACTGTTGATTGGAGAGCCAAGTGAAAAAGCTGTATGGTATCCTCATGTGATAGTAAGGTATGGTGCAATCTTTGTTGTTTCTTTACTGATTCATATTCATCCTTTAATACACTGCCGATTCGTAAGTTGATGACAGACAAGTTATTTTCTTTTTCTCCCGCAAAGATATGTCCTATATTTTCTGATGCAAGCTTTAATACACCATATAGTCCTCTTGAAAAAGGGTAATCATGAATTGCAATTTTTCTATCTAAAGTTGAACGTCCATCTTTTTCATAGTAATCTGTTGTGTGATTGCTGCTTGCATAGACGAGCTTTTTTATTCCTAATGCAACAGCTGCGTGTAATAGATAAAATGAAGCTATAAAGTGTATGTTTGTCATTTTATGAAATTGGTCAATATTCTTTAAATCATCTTTCGATTTAATCGTTAATAAGTTTATAATCGCATCCGTATCTTTTGGTATATTATCCAGTAAGTCCTGATAGTTTGTTGCATCTACTTCAATAGCATGACAAGATAATGAAGTAGAATGTACATGTTTATCGAGAATAACAAAGTCATATGTATCAGACAGACCGTTCACTAATATACTTCCTATTGTTCCTGCTCCACCGATGATCGTTACCTTCTTTTTCATTCTTTCACCTACTTTTAGACGTTTTAGTTATGGGGTGTGAAATATGGGTCGATATCATATTCTTACCACAAAAAAACCCTTTCATAACTTTTCAGCAGAAAGGGTTTTACCACATTATTTTATTCTTTCGGAGGTTTACTTGCTTCAATCAGCCTCCAGTTTTGAGAGCCTTCTGAATTTTTTTCGTTAATCTCAACCACTGTTCCCTCTTCATTACTTTCTTTTGGAACTTCTAATAATTTCCCACTATTTACTGCATGGAAGGTGTATGTGCCATCCCCCTTTGGTGTAAGATACCATTGTTGATTTCCATAACCAAAGTATTCCCAGATTTGTACATCATCACCATTTGAAATTCCCGAGGCATCAAGAACTTTATTGCTTTTGGAGGACATAACCTTGTAGCTGCCTGATTGATTTCTTTCCATATTCCAAATTTGTTCTATTGCATCTTTCTTCTGTTGAATGTTTACTTTCGATCCATTTGATGTCCCCTCAACAGATAATACCTTCCCGCTTTTTGCCTCTACAATATGAAAGAATGCTTTACTTTCTACTAGCGTTGTTCCCACTACTTTTCCATTTTTCGTAGAAGCAGTAATCATTGATCTTCCATGTCCAACGATTTTAATCTCAGAATTGTTATGATCTATTCTTTTTACTTCAACGATGGATGGATTGCTTGATCTCCAATTTAACTTTTGATTTTTATTAGAATATGGAAGACCTACCGCTGAGAGCTTGTGTGTCTCACCTACTCTTAGTGCAAGATTTTGATGATCCATAACGATCCTGTTAGTTGTTATACCGTTATTTGATGCATCCTTCCAAATTCCTCTTAATGGGTAAATTTCCAATGAAACAATCTTTACATCTCCTCCTTTTGTATAAAAGCTCATTTCATCACTGGCACCGTCGGGAAAGATAACATTTGAAAAAACGGCCTGACCGTCATTAACAAATACTTCTGCAGATGATTCATCTACATACATCCGCATTTTTATTCGATTATTATCTGGTTTGATATTCGTTTCATGTCTTGTAGAAAATTTCTCGGAAAAGTCGATTTCTCCAGAGTTTGATCGATCAAAGAACGCTTTTGAATTTGTTACATTGTAGCCAACATCTGTTTGTTGTGTTTCTGATTTTCTTAGCTGAAAACCAAATTCCTCCGCTCTGTTTTTTTCAGGTAATTCAATTTCCGCTACGATTTCAAATGCAGTAGCCCTCATTTCTGAGAGTAAGTTAGCTGTACTAGGTTTTACAAGCTTGTTACTCCAGGATGTATGACTTCCTCTTAACTGTTTTAATTCATCGATCGGTTGTTGAACTAAGCGAACACCTTCCCCAGGTACCGTTTTTAACATCACTTCACGTGGTATTGACATCTGCCCCTGCCAAGGTGATGTAGGGAAGCTAAATGGATAATCCCAGTTACTCATCCAACCTAAAGAAATTCTTCTTCCATCTGAAGCCGGAATATCAGAAAAAGACATCGCTGCATACATTTCTTTACCAAATTCATTTTTTAGGACAACACCCGCTGGATTGTCACTTACAAATTGCTTACCATCAAACGTTCCGACAAAGTATTCAGAATCAGAGCCGTTTGTATTTGGGTTTGCCCCGGTACTGATTGAGAGTACCCACTTTTTCTTTCCGTTATCACCATCAACAGGTAGCTGAAAAAAGTCCGGACATTCCCATACTCCGCCTCTGACATAATCTCCATAGCCAAACGATTCAATCATCTCCCAATTTAATAAATCCTTTGACGTAAAGAAACGGATATGATCTCCACCTGAAATGACCATCACCCATTGATTATGGTCTTCATCCCACACAACTTTCGGATCACGGAAGTCCCAGCCTTCTCCACCGTAGAATTCACCTATATTCGGTATGATCG
This sequence comes from Metabacillus niabensis, assembly GCF_020524345.1. Taxonomy (GTDB): domain Bacteria; phylum Bacillota; class Bacilli; order Bacillales; family Bacillaceae; genus Metabacillus; species Metabacillus niabensis_B. Next base: position 30,802 of record NZ_JAIVLH010000022.1, on the reverse strand, counting down.
GATTTCCATCATAAAACTCCCATGTTCTTCCTTTATCCCGGCTATAAGCTACGCCAACCTTTTGATCACCATTATGTTTAGCTGGATTATAAGATGTATAAAAAGCGATTAATCCCGAGCCTTCTTCATTAAATAAACCTGAAACATTATTCTTATCCACTACAGCAGAACCGGACCACGCATGGCCCATTTCATTCCACGGAATAGCAATCGGCAACCGCTTCCAATGAACTAAATCTGTACTCACTGCATGTGCCCATTTACCGCCATCCTGGTGAAAAAGATGGTATTCTCCTTCATAATAAACCAAGCCATTCGGGTCACTGGCTGCACCTCTGGCCTGTGTATAATGATACTGAGGCCGATAGAGTTCTTCATAATATTCATCGAATTTGGTTGCATAAACATGTTGAAAATACGCTGTACCATTATACACATTTAAACCAAATTTCCCACTGGAATATGTTGAATCTTGTTCTGCGATCACAGGCTCCGCATATCCATCTAAGTACACTTTCATTGTTGGACCTTTTGCATGGATCTCAAAATGATAGGTCTTACCTGTTTCAATATTACTCTCAGCAAGGCCAATTGTTCGATCTCCACTTAGGTCTAATAAACGGACTTGATTTAAATTAGGATCCAGCTTTATCATGTACCCTTTTGTTGCATTTGAATTTGCACGAAAAACAAAGCTGGCAGTACCATATGGAGTCGAAGAATCTATCTTTAAATCACCTTCCAAAATAAAATCCGTTTCCTCCGACTCTGCCAAATAATAAGTGTTTTCTGATTCAGGACTTTTGCCCATAATCCCTTCAAGATGTGGAAGCCATTCCCCATTATGTGCTTGCCAACCCTCTAAGTTCGTAGATAAATCACTCACTTGAATATTCTGAAACACAACTACTCCATTATTAACCTGAAGCCCTAATTGACCTTGATCATAGTTTTGATCTTGAACCGTCATGATAGGCTTTGAGCTGTTCTGCCAGAAGATTTGCAACGATTTTCCTGCCGCTTTTACTCTAATGTGATATAGCGATCCTATATCAATCGTTTCGTTATAATGTGAAATAACTTTATTACGTTTTGTATCTACCAGTCGAATTTGATCTTTCCCAGCATCTATTTGCAAGCCATATCCTTGCAATCCTTTTTGATCTGTTCTAAAAAGCAATGTCCCGATACCACTTTTGTCATTGATCATCAAATTCGCTTCATAGTTAAAATCGGTTACCTTTGTTTTTGTTAAAGCATAGATGTTTTCATTTAATTTAGCATTCCCTGCTAACCCTTGTGAAGTTGCCGACCATTGATCTGTCAATCCCCATTCACTTAGATTTGTTTTCACCTCATGTACGAAAACTTGACTAAATTCTGCTCTACCATGATCAACGTTCAAGCCGGTAAATCCCTTTGAATGTTTAAAATCTTTTATATCGGCAACGATTCTATCATTCAAGAATACTTTAATTGATGGACCATCTGCTGCTATTTTCACCTTATAAGCGACATCTTCTTTTACCTGCTTTTTCATTTGTTTTCCGATACGCTTACCTGTTTTTATGTCAACTAATTGCACGCTGTTTTTCTTTGAATCTAACCTTAACATATATCCTTCAGTTCCCATTTCATTTGCTCTAAAAACAAGTGAACCGGAAGATGAGTACTGAAGTTTCACCGTTGCTTCATAGACAAAGAAATTGCCGACCTCTGTAGATGATAAGATGAGTCCTGGTTGTTTCTTATCACTCTTTCCTCTGATTCCACCATTTTTCTCCTGTACCCAAGATCCCGCTATAGGAACATACCCAAAGATTGCTGCATTTTGTTCTGTGGCCTGTACTTGAAAATGCTGATCCATATAAATGATTGAAAGAACAAATACAAGCAGAATCATGAGCTTCGTCTTTTTTATTTTCTTCATTCATCACAGCTCCTTTAACTTCGTAAACGCTTTCATTAAATTACAATAGAAAAGGGATTAAGACAACGTTCCTTCATCCCTTTCATATTCACTTCATGTCATCTTCCACAACAATTGGATTGTAATTTAGACACAGCAGAAATTGCACCTATTTGAGTACATGTAAATGCCCCAATCTTATTACTAAAGAAAATGATATCTTTTAAGTCTTCAAAAGAATGGACGATATCATGGGGATTTTCCATTTTTGAAATTTGAAATAAAACAGCTCCTACAAATGCATCACCTGCACCGGTTGAATCTATCGCATTTACTTCAATACTTGGAATAAGCTCTTTTCTGTTTCCATCCGATACGAGGGTCCCGGTCTTTCCTAATGTAACGGATATAAGGGATGCTCCTAATTGATGAAGGTCATTTATTCCTGCTGTTACCTCATGTTTTTTCGTAATAATCCCTATTTCCTCTTCACTTACCTTCACAAAATCAGCTATAGCGATCGCTTCTTTAGTGAATTCGATAAATTGTGGTGTGCGTTCGTCCCATAAATCTTTTCTATAATTAGGATCAAACGAAATAAACTTCTTATCTACTTTTGCTTGTTTCATCATATTCAGATAGGTGCTTCGGAAAGGATCGTCTAATAGTGCTGTCGCAGATCCGAAATGAATAATGGCAGCTTTGTTAAATGCCGTATTATCTATTTCTTTTTCATCAAGATAAGCATCTGCTCCCCGGTTAAAGACAAAGTCACGTTCACCATTACCTTGTAAGGATACAAATGCCAGGGTGGTAGGATGCTCTCTATCAAATAAAAGCATGGATGTATCAACATTCACGTTATCGAGTGTTTTTTTCACGTAATACCCAAACGGATCGGTCCCAACCTTTCCACAAAACATGGCATTTCCCCCCAAAGATGCGATCGTCGCACATACATTGGCAGGGGCTCCTCCGGCTTGTTTCTCAAAGTTTTGTCCTTCTATTAAATCAATGTTCACGTCTTTACAGAAAAAATCAATCAATAATTCACCTATACAAATAATTGATTGCCCTATTGTGTTCAACCTCCTTACGTTTTTCTTCTATATTTAATAGTGTTTTCACGAGTATTTTTACTTTGCATTAAGTATTTTGAATGATTGATTGAAGCTCCTTACCTTACTCAGACCAAATAGACGAGAGTTTTGTTAATTGCAGAGAGTGGATTTTTATACTTCCACGCTGTGATGATAACTCTAGTTTTTTACTTCCTTCTGTTGGAAAAATTAAACTAGTAACGGCTGCGACTCCATCATTTGCAAATACTTCAATTGATGAGGTATCAAGGAAGACTTGCAGTTTTATCCTGTTATGGACCATTGATAATGGTGCATGTTGTATGGCTTGAAAAGAAGATGAAAAACTGTGTTCACCTGAATTTGTACGATCAACAATTAATTCTTCCTTTTCAGTGTCATATCGAATCAGCGTTTCTTCCGTATTTGAATGCTTAATCATACAATCAATAACTGAGGAATCTATATTTTCAACTTCTATATTTATTTCCTGTAAAGCATCATCAAGAGTAATAGATAACGGGTGAGTGTTAACGATTACCTCTTCATCATATTTGAAACATTTTTCTCTTAAACGGTTTACTTCTGTTACGGGTTTTTGAATCAATCGAATTCCATTTTGCGTCGAAACCAAGTTTAATTCTCTCGGTAGTGTCATCGCTCCCCGCCAACCGGTCGTTGGAACAAGATTGGCATATCTCCAATTGCTCATCCATCCGAGATAAATTCTTCTTCCATCTGACTCAGGGATATCTGACCAACTAACACCTGCATAATTATCTCTGCCATAGTCAAGCCATAACACGGTTTTTGCATCGTTATCATTTTTAAAAGTGATCCCATCAAAATCCCCGATAAAATATTGAGTTCTTGAACCTTCACTAAATTCACCTGTATCACCAATGCTTACGATCATAACCCACTTCTGATTGCTGGGATCTTGATCAACCTGTAACGGAAAGAGATCCGGACATTCCCAAAATCCCGCATGTGAGCCATTATTGTCTCCAAATTGACTAGCAAATTCCCAATCTATTAAGTTTGATGAAGTATACAAGGTAACGCATTGCCCTGTTGCAAGAATCATAATCCATTTACTTGTAGGCTGATGCCAAAACACTTTAGGATCACGGTAATCGGTCAATGAAGGATCTGTTAACACAGGATTTCCTTCATATTTTATCCACGTTCTCCCCTTGTCATGGCTATAGGCAATACTTTGTCTCTGACGGACTGTATCTGTCTCCGGATAGGCATCATGGTGCGTAAAGATCGCTACTAAACCAGGCTCATCGTCAAAAAATCCGGTTGTATTATTCCAGTCAACAACGGCACTTCCCGAAAAAATGGCGCCGTGCTCATCAGGATGCAGGGCAACCGGCAAATGCTCCCAATGGATTAAATCCTTACTCACCGCATGCCCCCAATGCATTGGCCCCCATATTGTGTCTGATGGATGATATTGATAAAACAAATGGTATTCACCTTCAAAATACACCATCCCATTCGGGTCATTCATCCACTTTTCTTCCGGAGAAAAGTGGAATTGCGGGCGGTACTTTTCAGTTAATTTTTGAATCATTGTTTACAGCTCCTTTTTATGAAATTTTTTACGTTTGGAAGTATAATTTATCAACTTTCTAATAAAATCTTTTAACTTTCACGCGAAATCAACTTTCACCGATATTCTTTCATCCGACAGATTTCGCCCCCTATCCACAAAGGAGGCTAATTGGTAGCCTCCTTATATTTTTACGATTGATTTCGGTCATATCCCGTTTGTTTAATTTCCAGCCACTCTTGCAGACCTAAGCGATCAAGCTCTGCTAAATATTCACCCCATTCCTCTTCTACTTTTCCATTTGTCATCCATTCAGCTCTTTTTCTATTAACATAAGCGAATAAGTCTGTTTCAATATCTGAAAGTTTATCTAACTCTTCCAGTGAGAAAAACACTTTTGGATACGTGTTTTCTGCTTTCATATGTGGGACCATGACTTCTTTCATTAAGTCCAGTCTCCATGCTGCATCATCTGGTTTTGTTGTAACTTTGCCATAGTATTCATCTAAGATGGCCAAAGGACCGTTAATACTTGTTTTTTGACGTACTTCAACAGGTGCAGCTCCATCTAATGGCAAATGCTTTAACATACCAGCTGCTTCATCAAATTCAAAAATATTTTGTTGTGATTCATCACCATATGTCCCCCAGTTGTTTTGGACAGATTGATGTGGGTCATATAATTGATCGATCCACTTGGCTGTAAGTTCCAAGTTTTTATTTGCACTTGTAATGACCATTCTTCCACGGTCAAAGCCCATACCATTTGTTCTTGCCACATTCACATGACCATCAGGACCTGCTAATGGAGACATTAGCTCATATTTTTCATTCATACCTGTAATATTTGCTTTATCCCATGTAAAATACATACCATATCGTTCATCTTTTCCTTTGGCTAAATAGGTATTCCAATCATGCTCAAATGCTTCGACATCTATTAATCCTTCTTTATATAAATCACTAAAATAAGAGATTGCTTCTTTATAGCCTTCATCAGCAGCTGTAAATAATACTTCACCTTCATTGCTTACAACTGTATGATCCCAGTTATCCCCAAGCCCAAAAGAGCCGAATAAAAAGGCTGGATCTTCTCCACCGTGATTAATAATAAATGACATCGGAATTTCGTCTGCTTCACCATTTCCATTTGGATCCTGTGTCTTAAAGGCTTTAAGCACTTCTTTTAATTCCTCTGTTGTTTTTGGCATTTCCAATCCTAATTTGTCTAACCACTCGACATTAATCCACGGAAAATCATCTACAGAATGAATATTTTCTTTCCCTGTACCTAGTTCTTCAATCCATGGAAAAGAATAGATATGTCCGTCCGGAGCCGTCATCATCGCTCTATATTCAGGTGCTGCTTCTAGTACTTTTTGAAGATTTGGCATGTATTGATCAATCAAATCTTCAACAGGGATAATGGCCCCATCTTTTGCAAGTTTTAATAAATCATAGTCTCCATAACCGGCATCCATAATTGCGTCAGGGAGATCTCCACTTGCTATTGCTAAGTTTCTTTTTTCTACAAACACATCATTTGTGTAGTTTTTCCATTCAACATTAACCCCTGTTTTTTCTTCTAATCTTTGATAAATTAATTTTTCATTTGGATCTTTTGGTGCTAATGGAGAACTTTGTGTCAAAAATTTAAGTGTGACCTCTTCTTTTAATGGAAAGGTGATATCAGAAAGCTCGTAGTCTTCAGAAGAAGAGACATTTTTACTGCTGCAGCCGGATAACAGCAACATCGCAACAGCAGTAGAGTAAACCATTTTTTTTACATGTTTCATAAACTTACCCCCAAAATAGTAGATTTATTATTTATATCTAATTGATCCATTATTTTAATGAACCAACCATAACACCCTTTTCAAAATACTTTTGGAAAAATGGATACATCACAATTAACGGTAGACTTGAGATCACAATAGCTGAGTACTTAATCATTTCAGATACTTTTGCCAATTCAGCCATAGCAAGCTGATCACTTATCATTCCAGGTTCAGCTTGGTTTTGAATTAGGATGGATCTTAAAACCAGCTGGAGTGGATGCAGGTTTGGATCTTCCAGATAAATCATTGCATCAAAATATGAGTTCCACTGACCAACAAAAGCATAAAGGGCCAGTACAAAAATGATAGGTTTCGAAAGCGGTAACACTATTTTGAAAAAGATAAGTAAATCTGATGCTCCATCAACCTTTGCTGCTTCATGTAATTCGTGTGGGATTCCCTTAAAATAGGTTCTTGCCAGGATAATATTCCACACATTCACAGCTCCTGGCAGCAATATCGCCCAAATCGTATTTAACATTCCTAAATCTTTGACGACTAAATAAGTAGGAATCAATCCTCCACTAAAAAACATCGTAATAAGGAATAGCGTCATAAATACATTTTTTCCTACAAAACCTTGAATGGATAATGGAAAAGCCGCAAATACAGAGACAACAACTGTTATTACTGAAAATCCAACAGAATAAAGAATGGCATTTAAAAACCCTCTCACCATCGCATCATCTGATAATATCCGCTTGTACCCCTCTAGACTCCAATCAGAGATATTGAAAGATAAACCTTTGTTCAGTAAAACTGTAGGGTCCATAAAGGATGCAATAACGACGTAAACCAAAGGAACTAAAACAACGAGAACCGCTAAACATAAGAATATGCTATTTAAAGATAAAATCATTCGATCTATACGTGTGTGCTTAATCATTGTAAAATCCTCCTTTCCACCTAATATAGTCCTTCACCCTCATTTAACTTTTTCACAACGAAATTCACGACAACGAGCAAGATGACATTAATAACAGAATTAAAAAGTCCAACAGCTGTTGAATATGCATAATCCCCGGCTTGTAATCCTACTTTATACACATAAGTTGGAAGAATCTCAGATGCCGGTATATTCATCGATGTTTGCATTAAGTAGGCCTTCTCAAAACCAATCGCCATAATTCCTCCAGCGCCTAGAATGAAAATAATTGCCATTAGCGGCTTTAATGTTGGCAAATCAATATGAATAATTCTCTGTAAAATATTTGCACCATCAATTGTTGCCGCATTATGAAGCTCAGGATCAACATTTGCTAGTGCTGCCACATAAACGATGGACGACCAGCCTGCCGCTTGCCAAATCCCAGACAAAATATAAATGGATCTGAAGTATTCCGGCTCTGACATGAACATAACGGGCTTTCCAGTCATAAATGAAATAATATGATTAATTGGTCCTGTAGGAGATAAGAAAATAAATAGCATCCCGACTATAACAACAACTGAAATAAAGTTTGGTGCATACAAGATCAGTTGAACATTTTTCTTAATAGCATTTCTTCTAACTTGATTTAGCATCAAGGCTAAAATAATCGGAACTGGAAAACCAAGTAGTAATCCGTACAAGCTAAGCTTAAGGGTACTCATAAAAATGACTTCAAAATTCGGAGAGGTTAGAAAATCTTCAAAATGTTTAAAACCTACCCACTCACTTCCTAAAATTCCTTTAATCGTACTAAAATCTTTAAAAGCAATGATCGCTCCGTACATTGGAACATACTTAAAAATAATCGTAAGAATAACAGCGGGAGCAATAAGTAAGTAAAGGAAATAATTCTTTTTGATATACTCAATATTGCTCTTTAGTTTTGTGTTTTTCACAGCTTGAACTGGTAATTGGGTATCACTCTTCACATTTGTTAAATCTTGCAATCTATTAACCCCCTTTAGAAAATAAAATGACTTTTTTAATAGTTGTAACCGGATTTGGTAAGCGATTTCAAACAAAGCTATAAAAACAAATCCCTTCAACATTTTGTTCCGTCATTCTTTTTTCTTATCTTTGTGATTTCAACTATACCAAATGGGTAAAAGGGATTATTTTAATATCTTTGGATCTTGATATATAAAATTTTCGGATTTCTTTCAAGACAAAAAGAGGTTGTCCATTGGACAACCTCACTCACTACTTTTAACATCTTGTAAACTTTTATTTATTTTTTCAACTGCTTCATTTGCAGATGATTCAACATCCTTTCCACCTATACCCACATCTTCAAATAGATCCTTTATGGCATCACTGATTACAGGATACACTGGAGTAACCGGCCGATTTTTTGAATAGTTTTGGGCTTGTTGAACAAAAATGTTTTTTGGATAATTATTAAGTTCCGGAAATTCTTCTGCTACCGAATATCTTGCAGGCAAGTCTCCTGTCATTTCTACATATTTCATTGACCCCTCAAAGCTTGTTATATATTTTATAAATTCCCATGCTTCTTGAGGGTGCTTGGATTTTGTTGAAATTCCTAGAGCCCATCCTCCATTTGGTGTAACTTGATACGCTTCTTTAGGTAATGGTGCAACTCCAAAGTCTTCTCCCAACTTAAATTCCGGAAAGTTCTTCTCAAAATCAGCTAAAGTCCAAGAGCCCATTACAGACATAGCAAGATGTCCTGATACAAAGGGATCGGGAGGCAGTTCAACAGCCGCCACTTTATGAGTATGATAAAGATCTTGATAAAATTGTAATGCCTCTAAAGCTTGATCAGAATTCAAATATCCGTCTGCTGTATTTGCCTCCAGGTCTAACACATCTGAACCAAATTGCCATAATAGCGGGAGCTTGAAATAAGCTGGAGATTCTCCGTCGTTAAATCCTTGGGCAGGATCTATTCCAAAGACCTCTTTAGTTGGATCATTGAGTTTTTTAGCAATTTCCAACACCTTTGCCCATGTCAAAGGTTTATGAGGATCTTTTGAAGGTAATGGAATGCCGGCTTGTTTAAACAAATGGATATTATAAAATAATGCGACTCCGGACTCTACTACCGGTGATAAATAGATTTCCCCGTTATACTTTAAACCCTCCAGGGTTGAAGGGGGAATATCATCAATATTACCTTCAGATTTCATCCATTGGTCGATAGACAATAGCGAACCGGAATGTGCATAAAGAGCAAGGTTAGGACTATCTACTGACATAATATCCGGAGGACTGCTTGCGGCAATTTCAGTTCGTAACCTTAATTCATAATCTCCATAAGGAACTGACACCATATTGATTTCTATGTGAGGATGTTCCTTCTCAAATGATGTAATTAGCTTCTTATAAGCATCATTCTCTGATTTTGTTCCATAATTTCTCCAAAACTGAAGTTGAATTTTTTCTTGACTCTCCTCTTGGATCATATTTTGATCTTTAGTGTAAGTAAGAAAAAGAGAAAAGAGGTATCCGGCAATCGCTATTATGAAAAGAATAAAACCAATAATGACAACTCTTTTTTTCATTGCATTTCCTTCCTAAGCTATTATTTAGTGATCTCTTTCCGAAATTCTGCAGGTGTTTTTCCAATATGTTTTTTGAATACTGTACTAAAATAACCAGAATTAGAGAAACCAACTAAATAAGCAACATCAATAATTTTCAGCTGTCTGTCTGCTAAAAATTCTTTTGCTTTCTCCATTCTCACCTGTATTAAATAGTCACTGAAGTTTTGTCCGACATGGTGTTTGAATAACTCAGATAAATACGCACTATTTATATGAAATTGCTCTGATAACGACGTTAATGAAATTTCGCTAGCATAATGCTTATTTAAATACTCACGAACATTTTCAACAATTTCAGATCCGTTTGAAGAACACCTTGCATCTTGAATTTTCTTAATAACGAGCTCTGCCAGCTTACTTAGCTGGTCGATCACAGTAAGTTGTGTGTTTAGTTGCCATATACTTTGTTGGCAATTCCATATAAGTTGATGGCGTTCATTTGTATCGAGATTATATTTAGTAGCTAAAGAGCTTAATAAAAACAGTACCCTGCTGGCTGCAAATGAAAATGACATCATCGATTGATTGTTTGTTTCACCTAAGATTCCTTTCAAATTATGCTTGAAGTCATGAATACTAACATTTTCTATTGAGTTTACCAACCTTTTTTCAACATCAGGTGAAAACTCATACAATTCTTGATTGATTGTTCCATCTATTACCTGGGAATGTGTGCCGAGTTTGCTTTGACTCCAAGAAAGCAGAGCAGATATATAGCCTGATTTAAAGTCTTTCAGTCCAGTTACAATCTTTCCAATTCCCACAACAGTCTCTATCTTTAAGTACATTTTTACATGTTTTTGAACTCGATCAACAATCATATTTGTTTGTTGACCTTTATCACAGTCTACACGATGGATAAAGTGAAGCATATTTGTGTAATTCGCATCATAAAAACAGTATGTGTTGTCGTATTCCCGAGCAATTTCCTTGCATAGCATCATAAATGGAAGCCACAGCTCTTTTAACAACTGAGGATCTTTTGTTCTCATTTCAATTGTGAAAAACTGGACATTTACATCTTCACTAGTAAATTCTTTTAACTGTAATTGCTGTAACCGTTCAATTGTACTTTTTAACTCAGATAATTCCTCTTTAGCTAAATGAAGAAGATATTGTTGTTTCATTTCTTCTAACTGATTATGAACTAATTTGTTCATTTTCTCTGTTTCAAGCTTTTTTCTCTTTTCTTCCTCAACCTCACTTCGAATTCTGTATAGAGCCTGGATCAATTCATCTGGTGCAACCGGCTTTAATAAATAATCCTTAACACCTTCGACAAGTGAGGATCTTACGTATTCAAAATCTGAATAACCTGATAAAACAACAACTTTCACATGTGGATATTCACGATTTGCTCGTTTTACAAATTCAATCCCATCCATGATCGGCATTCTCACATCTGTGATGACAATATCAACTTCGATTGAATTCAAAAGATCAAGAGTTTCTTTACCATTGGAAGCTTCTCCAACAATCTGAAAGCCTTCTTCTTCCCAATCTACTTTCATCTTAAGCCCTTTACGAATTTGTATTTCATCATCAGTAATCACTACCTTCATCATGTATAGCCCCCTCAGTTACTTTATCCCATTCTTAACGGGCAGTAAGACTCCTACCCTACTTCAATTCAAGATTCGAGAGAAACAAAGGAGATAGGTGGAGAGATAACTGCCCGTAAAGATCTGACGAAGGACAGGACCGTCCAAGTCAGGCGAAGCCACAGGATGTGGCGTTCTAAGCGTGATAAGTTTCGCTAACCATCAGTGAGGGATGAAGTAAACCCCCACTGATGGAAGTCTCACTTTATACATAAGGTAATTTTTGTTCCTTGTCCCACTGCAGACTCTATTGAAAAAGAAAAGTCAGCTCCATAATATAAACTTAATCTCCCTAAAACATTTTTAAGCCCGATACTATGACCATCACTATCTAAAGCAGAATCGTTTCCATCATTTTTAACAGTTTGGCATATGTTCGCTATCTCTTCATCTGACATTCCGATCCCTTTATCTTCTACGACGATAACTAATTGACCATGTTGCACCTTTGTTTTTATTTTAATATCGGCTACAGTATGGTGGATAAAACTATACTTAACAGCATTTTCAACAAGAGGTTGGATAATAAATTTAATAATGGAAATAGATTTAGTTTCTTCTTGTTCATCAATTTCGCAAGTTAGTGCTCCCTCATATCTTAACTTTAATATTTCTATAAAACTTCGAATATAAGAAATTTCCTCACCTAATTTCACCACATCTGTTCGAGTGTTCAATGAGTATCTCATCATACGACCTAAATAAATACTTACATTCATGACTTCTTTCTTCTTTCCTTGAACAGCTAAGCCACCGATGACTTCAAGTGTATTATTTAAAAAATGAGGATTTATTTGCAACAATAATGCCTTGTATTCTGCATCCTTTCTACGAATGTTTGCTTCATATTCCGTTTCGATTAAATGATTTAATTGCTCAATCGTATGATCGAAGACTTTAATCACATAACCAATTTCATGATGATGAGATTTGATGGAAGGCATGACCCGCTTTGCTCCATTGAAATCTCCACGTTCTACAAATTTCATTGCTTTTGTTAACTTCCCTAATGGACTTACAATATTAGAAGACAATAAATAAGAGGTTAGAATGGTCAAAATAAATATTAAGGCACTTGTGATGAGTAAGTTCTTTTGCAGTTGATCGATTTTAGCAAATAACTCTGACTTCGTTATTTCACTTATTAAGATCCAATCACCAATTTTTTGTTTTTGATAGAAAACAAGGTATTCCTCGTCATGATGGTTCACTTCAACTAATCCCTTTTCTAAACCGCTTTTGATATTCTCAAGACTTCTATTTAAGACCTCCTTGGGAGTATGAACCTCTCCGGGTAAAACATTAACACCCTCTCCATCCAATAAGTAAACTCTGCCATTTTCACCAAGCTTAATTTTATTTAACGCCGTTTCTAGTAAAGAAGATGGAAAACTTACTTTTATAATCCCGGATAACTCCAGCATATTCATATCAAATAAAGGGATAAGATAGCCATTTAAGTTTATTTCTCGCATTTCTTGATGGAGTTGAAAGGAGTCAATATGAGTATTCATCCACCTTTGATCATTTACTAAAAAATCTTGGTACCACTCAGTTTTCTGTAGGGAAGGATTATTGCCCCAAGTCCCGGTCCCATCATTAAGAAATATAGAAATGGACATATTATTTGAATTGTTTATCATCATGGATGATAACTGCATTTTAAGTTGATTCTTGATCAATAGTTTTTGTGCATTAGTTGTTGTTTCTTCCTCCTTTTCAGCCTTCAGCCAATCTTGTGTTGCCTGACTCACCAGCACTTGTTTCCCAAGATCTTCCGCCTGCGTTGTAATGGAATCAATGTATAAAGAATATTGATCCATCATTTCAATGGTTGAATCCTTTGTTTGCTGTTCTATGATCGAGGTAAACCAGGAAGGAATAATAATGGATAAAAGCAAGAATGGAACCGTTAACAGTAAAGTAAAAATTAAAAAAAGTCTATTCCTAAGCGAATAAAACATAGTTCCTCCTGAAATCTAACATTCTATTACCTAGTAATATACACCTTCCATTTTCAATTTTAAATAGCCAAAAGAGAATATTATATAAGGTAAAAACCTAAAATATATATTGCTGACACGTTCATGTATATATGACACTTGTCATACTGTCCCTATGACACCTATGTCTACAATATTTTATTTCTTCTCGATATAATTAAGGTACAAACAATGAAGGGAATTAAAAAGATGAGTAAAGAATTGCAAAGAAATTTAAGAAAGCAAGTTGCTCCCTATGAAAAATCAAATACAAAAGCTAGCATTTGGCAACTTATTACAACACTGGGCCCGTTTTTTATTCTTTGGACACTTGCGTATCAAAGTTTAACGATATCTTACCTCCTTACCTTTGCGTTTACGGTCATTGCGGGAGGATTCCTAGTACGGATTTTCATCATTTTCCATGACTGTTGTCACTACTCATTCTTTAAAAATAGAACTGCTAACAAAGTGCTGGGAACGATTACTGGCATCTTAACATTATTTCCATATAGTCAATGGCAGCATGATCACTCGATCCATCATGCAACAAGTGGTAACCTTGACAAACGAGGGACAGGCGATATATGGGTACTAACAATCGATGAATATCTCGCTTCCTCAACTTGGCGTAAAATAGGCTACAGACTTTACAGAAATCCGTTTGTGATGTTTGGTCTTGGGCCAATTTATCAATTTTTAATTAAAAACCGCTTTAATAAAAAAGGTGCTAGAAAAAATGAACGCCTGAATACGTATTTAACAAATGTTTCAGCAGTAGCTCTAATCATTTTCCTCTGCTGGGCACTTGGGACAGTCCCTTTTCTTTTAGTACAAATCCCGATCTTTATGGTTTCAGGCTCACTCGGTATATGGCTCTTTTATGTCCAACATACATTTGAAGATTCATATTATGAAGAAAATGAGGAATGGGAATATGTATTAGCAGCTGTTGAAGGCAGCTCGTACTATAAGCTTCCAAAACTTTTACAATGGTTATCAGGCAATATCGGGTATCACCATGTCCATCATTTAAGCCCTAGAGTACCAAATTATAAGCTTGAGGAAGTTCATAATCGTACAGAGCCATTACAAAATGTCCCTACGATCACGTTGGCTACCAGCTTACAATCACTAAAATTTAAGTTATGGGATGCACATAACAAACGCTTTGTAGGCTTTAACGCATTAAGAAGTTACCAAAATAATTAACCTAAAGAGGATGACTCTTAGCGCATTACAATCCTGATTCATTTGGATAGTAAGACCTAAGTTGTCATCCTCTTAAAGCATGGAAAAAATGTATATGATAAAATATCACTAAAATCAATCTTTAAAGTGGGTTCAAAAAATGAAGAGAATTTTTCAAATAAGTAATGGCATTTCTCCATATATATGGGCTTTTTTAAGCATTTTACCTTTTTATTTCATTTTTCAATCATCTTCTACAGCTGAAATAATTACTGGTATTATTCTGACAATTATGTTTTTTATCACGTTTCGTTATGCTTTTCTCTCCAAGAGTTGGAGGGTTTATGCTTTCACACTGATTCTCATTGGAATTTCCTTTACTTCTACGTACTTATTTAATTATTTCTACTTTTCCTTTTATATTGCATATTTTATTGGAAATATAAAGATCCGTGTACACTTTTTGACGCTTTATATTATTCACTTAGTTGCAACAGCTGTAGCCATAAACTTTAGTATTGTTCTACATGAGGAATTACTATTAAGACAATTACCCTTTGTTCTAATAAGCTCCCTTAGTGTGATCTTCTTGCCTTTTAGTATTTACAATCGAAAAGTACGTGACAATCTTCAAGAAAAATTAGAGGATGCCAACAAACGAATTTCCGAATTAGTCATTCTAGAGGAGCGTCAAAGAATAGCTCGTGATCTTCATGATACATTAGGACAAAAACTGTCGATGATCGGACTAAAAAGTGATTTGGCTCGGAAAATTATCCATAAAGACCCTGAACAAGCAAAAAACGAAATGAAGGACATTCAACAAACTGCACGGACAGCATTAAATGAGGTTAGAAATATGGTCTCACAAATGCGCGGGATTCGATTAAAAGAAGAAATGACACATGTAAAACAAATTTTAAATGCTGCGCAGATTAAATTAGTTTGTGATGAGAATATATCGGTAACAAAAAATGTACCCTTACTAACAGAAAACATTTTAAGCATGTGCTTAAAGGAAGCTGTTACAAATGTTGTGAGACATAGTCAGGCATCAACATGCTATATTTCATTAGAACAAACCCAAACTGAAATTATATTAAAAATAAGTGATGATGGAATTGGTAATACATCCACTGATTTTACCAAAGGAAACGGATTAGCAGGCATGAGAGAACGTCTCGAATTTGTTAATGGATACCTTAGCATTTTGACAGATAACGGTACATCACTCCACATAACCGTTCCACATGTCGTCAAACAAGCAGATTAGGAGGATACTTATGATTCGTATTATCATTGCTGAAGATCAACAAATGCTTTTAGGAGCCTTAGGTTCTTTACTTAATTTAGAAGAAGACATGGAAGTCGTAGGGAAAGCTGGTAATGGAAAAGAAGCACTCACTCTTGTTGAAGAATTTGATCCGGACATTTGTATTATGGATATTGAGATGCCGGGCATGACTGGTCTAGAGGCGGCAGAACATTTAAAGGAGAAAAATTGTAAAGTCATTATCCTTACAACGTTCTCCAGGTCCGGCTATTTTCAACGTGCATTAAAAGCAGGTGTAAAAGGGTATCTTTTAAAAGATAGTCCAAGTGAAGAATTAGCCAATTCAATCCGTAGTATTATGGCCGGAAAACGAATTTATGCTCCTGAGTTAATGGATGATCTGTATAGCGAAGAAAACCCTCTAACTGAACGTGAAAAAGAGGTACTTGGCTTAGTCGCTGAAGGAATGAACACAAAAGAAATTGCAGATCAACTTAGCATTAAATCAGGCACTGTGCGAAACTATATTTCAACGATTTTAGAAAAGCTCAATGTAAAAAATAGAATCGAAGCTATTAGCCAGTCCAAAGAAAAAGGTTGGTTTAAATAAGAAAAGCGCAAGCGCCTTGATTTGCCTCGGGCAAATAATGCGCTT
Organism: Metabacillus niabensis; assembly: GCF_020524345.1. Taxonomy (GTDB): domain Bacteria; phylum Bacillota; class Bacilli; order Bacillales; family Bacillaceae; genus Metabacillus; species Metabacillus niabensis_B. The sequence goes on along the minus strand of NZ_JAIVLH010000022.1, from coordinate 14,215 downwards.
TGGAATATAAGGCGTTCTTTGCCTTTAATTCCAAATTGCCTTATGACCTCGAAGGGCTAGGCGCTTGCACTAGACACCTCCACTAAGTACAAAATTTTATTATACTTTCTTACCTGTTTAAAAGATAAAGAGATACTTCCAGCAATAGGTAGAAAACAGAAAAACGCAGCGTTTATGGTTCAGACCATTCGCTGCGTTATATTAAGAAATCATTTAGTTTGATTGACTATTTGTTTCCCCTTTTAATAGGTTAAAATCTGCAACTGGCATCGTAATGATTTTCCCGCCAATCTGGATATGAACGGTATTATCAAAGATTGCTTTTACAATTCCTTTTAATGATATTGTTGAGTCAACAGTAATCGGATTTTTTATATTAGCTTCCATTCTATGACACACCTTTCTATTAAAATAGGTTTGTGTGAAACGAATATAAAGTGTTTCAACCAATGATCGTTTTCAATCATCTATAAGTAAAAATGATTATATGCTTTATTATAAACGGCTAGAACCCAAAAGTCTCTTGAAAAGACTCAAAAATAATCAACAAAAAGCTCCAATTTTCATCATATTTAAAGTCCACAAAAATTAGGCTCATCCATTTGAAACGATATGAGCATTCATTTCGTCTAATGTACTAAGTACGGCATCTTGAAAAGAACATGTAAATTGACCTCACTCTTCCACTCATCCGTATATAGAATAAATATTGGGGGATTAAAATGAAGACAACGAAAGGTATCATACAATTAGCAGCTTTAACATTGGGATTAACGGGTATGTGGGGTATTTCCGGTGCAGAAGCTTCAACACATTATACGATAAAAAAGGGTGATACACTTTATCGTATTGCTGAAAAAAACGATATGACAGTACCGCAATTAAAACAACTTAACAACCTCTCTTCCTCACTCATTTATCCTGGTAACACATTAACCATCCCAACTATGATTACCATCAACAAAGGTGATACACTCTACAGTTTTGCCAGTAAATATAACACTACTGTACAACAATTAAAATTCCTTAACCAACTTTCTTCAAATACAATTTATGCAGGAGATAAGCTCATCATTCCTACAACTGTTACAGTAAAAAAAGGTGACACCTTATACAGTATTGCAAACAAGTATGGTTTAACAGTGAAAGAATTAAAAACCATCAACTATTTAACCTCTGATTTGATTAAAGTCGGTCAAATTCTAAATGTCGCTCAAGCAGGGACAACATCCTTCACTCCAAGGAATTACCAAGCATCTGAAATCATGATCAGTGCTTCTCCTATAGAAGGGTACAGCTTTGATGCTGAAGAACCTAGACGTTTTATAATAAGTTATGACAAAAATGGTGAATATTTTTCCAGAATTGAAGTGTTGGATGCAAATGCCAATATGAATGAGATAAAGGAAAACTCAAGGGCATACTTAAAGGATTATAAGATAACCGAATATCCAACTAGAACAAGTTCACACCCATTCTATCAAGATGCTGAATTTTTTCTGCATGGAACCTCAAGTAAAACCCAAGTGAATATTGTCATGAAAAAAGTAGATGGTGTTTGGATGCGTATGACGATTCATTATTTAAACAAAGAGGAGTCAGAAGGGATCACTCCAAAAATGATTGAAGCATTACAAACAATTAAGGTCAAATGACCTTAAAATCGTAACAAAACTGTAACATTAAAACAATTGACGATAACAGTTAAATACTTTAAGATTAACTTAATTAAATAAGTCGTTCTCCTAAAGGGGAGTAGCTTTTACAACAAAGTCGTCATTACAGAGTGAATCGCTCTCGGCTTCGTTGGCAACCTTAACGTTGTTAGCAAGACCTTTACTATTTTTGGTAAAGGTCTTTTATGTTTTCTAAATAAACCTTTACCATGACGGTAAAGGTTTTTCTTTTATACCTATAGGATAACGAATAAAGGAGATCACTATATTGGTAAAAAAACTATCAATGGAAGAATTAATTAAGAAAAACAAAGAAGAGCTTCTTAATGATAAAGATCAACTAGATAAAATTGAAAAACGCCTTGAACAAAAATATGTCAAACAAAGCGAATATATTGGAGGAGATAAATAATGTTACTGAGGAAATATATGTCCCTTTTAGGTGTTGGTTCAGCTGTGATTGACCTAATTCTACCAAAAGACACATATAAACGCGGTGATTTAATTAAAGGTTTTTTCCACCTTAAAGGTGGTACAATTGAGCAACAATTAAAAAGGATTGATAGTGATCTTGTTTTAATTGATAGTAATACAGATATAGAGAAAGTCATTGATACAGCGACGATCTTATCATCAAAGCTTATTAATCCTGAAGAAGATAGCAAGGTATCATTCACCTTTAAATTACCAGAAGATATCCCAGCTTCAACTGATCGTATTTCATATCGATTTAAAACCCGGCTTACTTTTAATGAAGGTGTTGAAAGTAGAGACCAGGATATCATTAAGGTCATATAAGATTATTAAATTTGAAAGGGCGATGAAAGATGTAGAAAATCCATTTCTTCTTCATATTTTATAAACAAGGAGAAATGATTTGCATTGACACATAGGCATATAAAATCTCTATTTTCCCCACCTTAACGGGCAGTAAAACTCCTAACGAAGATTCTTGAAGCAAAAAAAATAAGTTGGGAGATAACTGCCCGTAAAGGTCCGATAAGTCTCGCTAACCATCAGTGGGGATGGAGATAACTCCACTGATGGAAGTCTCACTATATAGGGATAGTGCTATTAACGATTTTCGAAACAAAGCTTGTTGCCTCACTTACGTTAGAGGTGAAAAATCCCCCAAGATTCCATCAAAGTCTTGTTACTACGATCCAAAGCTTATCGTTCAAACCATAAAGGGGTGATTAATATTGATGAAACGATTAAAGAGACTTAAGTTTATCATTACTTTCTGGAGATTCCTTCCGTTTTTAAAGGAGTTCTTCTTCTCCGAACAAGTAGAATCTCACAAAAAGATATTGGGAACTTTACTCATTCTCACATACGCTTTCTTCCCATTTGATTTAATTCCTGATTATATTTCATTTTTAGGAATTGTGGATGATGTTGTGATTGCGACATTTGTGCTGGATTGGATGATTAAATTGGCTCCGGAGTCATTGAAAGAGAAATATAAACTCTAGTTAGGTATGAAAAAAACGTCCTTCATATCACTATGAAGGACGTTTCTGTTTGTTCTCTCTTCCCTTTTGTCCTTCATCACCGGCATGAAGAACATTCCTACTATCATTCTCTTCCCTTTTGTTCTTCATCACTCATCTATAAAACCAGGCGGGAATGTCACGCCTGATTGTAGTAGAACCTATAATCCTTATTCAGCTACCATTTTCTCTTCAACCTTTTTTCTCTTGATCACAGTATAAAAAGCAGGAACGAATAGTAATGTGAAAATAGTTGAAAAGAAAATCCCGGAAATAATAGAGATTGCTAGTGGGGTGAATAAAACATCACCACTTAATGCAACCGGAATGAGTGCTCCCATCGATGTCACAGCTGTTAATAGAACAGGTCTTAACCTTGCCTCTCCTGACTCAATAACTGCATCTATTAAATCTGCCCCTTCTTTAAGTCTTTGGTCCATAAACTCAATAAAAACTGTTGCATTTCTTACAACAATTCCAGCTAGTGAGACAATTCCCATCATTGCCATAAAGCCTAATCCTGTCTGAGTAATAAACAGCCCAATAACTGCTCCAGAAATAGCCAAATAAACTGTACTCATGATTAATAGTGGAATTCTTAATGAATTAAACTGAACAACCATTAGTATATAAATCAGAAACACGACAATAATAAACAACTTACCAACCTCTATGAAAAAGTCGGTTCGGGCAGAGGATTCACCACCAACTGAAACATCAATAGATCCAGACTTATACTCTTCCGCAAGTTGGTTGATTTCTTTTTCAACCTCTGATTTTTGATCTTCATTTGGATACGTTCTAATTGTAACTGTACGTTTGCCATCATTATGAGGAATAAACTGAATCTCTTCCCCTTCATTTACAGTAATCAAGTTTGATAATGGAACAAGCTCAGGTGGACCCTGTAAGGCAGTGACTTTTGAAGGTAATTCTATCTCTTCAAGATTCATATCCTTACCTTGTTCTACACCAGCTATTCTTATCGAAAAGTCTCTGCTTTGTGTCCCATCATCGTATGACCCCATCGGAACACCATCCGTTAATAAGCGAATTTGCTGGCTAATTTCATTTGTTGAAATTCCATGTTTTTGCATTTCCTCTCGATTCGGTGTGTAGACAACAGTCGGACGTGATTTTCCCACATCATCGATCACGGCACCATTGCCTTCAATCTTTGAAAGATCTTCTTTCATATTATTTACAGTATCCACCAGCTCTTGCAACTGGTCTCCGGAGACTTTTATGGCAATTGGCGCACCAACAGGTGGTCCTGCTTCAATTGTGGACATGGAAATAATCGCATCAGAATATTTATCTCTTAATGTATCCTCCCACTTTTCAATGGTTTCTTCAGCAGATTGAGATTCTTTGTCTACCCTAAGAACCAATTGACCGCTATTTTCTCCTGGATTCGACATAACACTCCCAAATAAACCAGGTTCTCCTGTACCAACAAACGTAGTAACTTCATAAATGGTTGAATCTTCTTTCTCCAAATATGTTTTCATATTAGATAAATATATTTCTGTTTGTTCTAACGTTTTTTCAGGAGGTAAAGTGACTGAAACAGTTACTTCTTCCCGATCTGCACTTGGAAAAAAGACTACAGGGATAAATGGAACTAATCCATATACTAATGTACAGAAAGCTAGAACAAGAAAGCCAATTCGCAGTGGAAATCTAACAATTTTCTTCAAAATCTTTTCGCTATACCAGGCAGCAATTGAATGTAATGGTTTATCTAATAATCCTTCTCTTTGTTTAGCTTTCACAGGTTTTTTTTCAGTTTGTTTCTGTCTCCAAACTAAGAAGATAGGAACTAATGTTAATGCAATGATTGTTGATCCAATGATTGCTGTTATAAGTACTGTTGGTAAAGATCTAATGAAGGCTCCATTAGATCCTCCAATAAATGTTAGTGGAAGAAATGTAAATACAACTGCAAGCGTTGACGTAATAATAGAGACTCTTACCTCTTTTGCTCCTCGTAAAGCTCCCTCCAATGGACGATCACCTAGATTGTACCTTCTTCTAATATTATCGCTAATGACAATTCCGTCATCTACTAAAATTCCAAGTGCTATAATCATGCCTATAATTGAGATCTGATTCAAGTCTACATCCAGATAAGGAAGTGGGATTAATCCCAGTAGAATGGACGTCGGGATAGCAATTGCAACAATTAAGGCTGAATTTGCACTTAGCCCTAACACACTAACCAATATAACGACAATAATGGATATTAAAAATGATAAGCCTAGGTCATTAAAGATCTTCCCGACAATTGTATCTTGGGTATAATAATCGTCTAACTCGATTCCACTAGGTAAATCTTTAGCAAGCTCCATTACCTTTTCATCAACCATTTTATGAAGTGAAGGGATATCAACACCTGGTTCTTGATGAATTGTCATTGAAATGGCAGAAGTATCTTGAAAGGTAACAAGGTTCGGCTTTTCTTTTGGCACAAGCTTTAACACACCTATATCACCAACAAGAATTTCATTCCCCTCCTCATCTACCTTAATAAAGACTTTTTCAACCTCTTCAATTGTATTGATATGATCGATTAATAACTGCTTTTTTCCTTCTTCCAGTTCTTGACTACCTAATGGAGTTATATTTAATTCATTGTTGATTGCCTCTGTAATGTCTGGAAAAATAATTCCCATTTCTTTCATTTGATCAGAGTCGAGTATTAGTTCATACTGTTCCTCAGGAAGTCCTTTGAATGATACCTTACGAACACCCTCAATTTCTTCTAACTCCTTTTTCCAACCCATCATTAGCTCTGTTTGACTTTGTAAAAGTTGCCTATCATCACTTATTAAATGATAGGAGGAGAGAGTTCCTGCTGAAATATCTGAATTTACCTCAGGTATCATGACATTCTCGGGAAGTGATTTACTCACATCAGCAACACCTTGCCTTACCTCGGACAAAATTTGATTACGGTCTTCCTTATCATCCAATTCAAGGACAATATTAGAAATGCCTGATCCTGAAACAGATGTCATTTCACTTATACCTTTGATACCTTCAAGCTCTTCTTCTAGCGGATTGGTTACCGTTCTTTCAACTAATTCTGGATTTGCCCCGGGGTAAACTGTCGTAATTGTGCTCACATTTACCGAGACCTCAGGAATTTCCCGCTTCGGTAATTGTAACGCAGTTAATGCACCGATAATAATTAATAATAGTAAAAAAGTTATCGTAATCTTAGGGCGTTTTATGAATGTATCAAACATAAAGTACTCTCCTCTTTTCCTTTATATTATTTTTGCACATATGACCAATGGGTACTAAGAAATTAGACAACCATACCGATATCCCTCTATTAAACCGGATCACACACTGACCAATGGGTACTATTGAAGCAGAAGGAACTTCTTTTTCATTAAGGAACGTTCCTTTTACACCCGTTTATAAAGAGATCAACTACAAATAAAACAGTTTTTAACAGATTTGAGTAATCATAATGTTGATCAAAGAAAATATCACGTTTATAATTTTCAAGCATACCTATAAATGCTTTAGCATGCTCACTTGCATTTTCAATGTTTTCTTCTTCCATAACAGATGTCACATATTCATGGTAGTGATCGAGAAATTCGTGTAAACTTTGAATCATTTTTGGGTCATTGTTGTAAGCTTGTAAGTATTTATTCGGAGTATGGCGATCATTATAAAAAACAGCTAACTGCTCCTCAGCAATACAAATTAGTTTTTCCTTCAAAGTTGAAAATCTGGATACCTTTTCTTCAATCATTTTAAGATAACCACGAAATCTATGCACATGTGTCTCAATATATAACTCATCCTTTGAAGAATAATATAAGTAAATGGTGCCCTTTGATACGCCAGCCAGTTCAGCAACTTCGATCATTTTTGTATCATAAAATCCTTTTTTCCCAAATACTTGACTTGCTGCAAGTAATATCTTTTCCTTTTGATCTTGCCCTCTTGTCAAAACGAAACCTCCACTCAAAACCAATTGGTCAATTCAACTATATTATGCTATCCTCAAAAGTTCAATTTCTAATGTGCTGAACTTTTTTACATCTATATGGCAACAGATTTTTTCTCAATAAAAAGCCACATTCCAAGTTTATTGAAATGTGGCTCTGACATTATTATTTACTAAATGCTTCTGTTAAGACAGGAACAATTTGCTTTTTACGTGATACAACACCTTGTAATGTCGCTTGATTATTATCTAATGCCACATTAAATGCCTGCTCTACTTTGCTTGCTTGTTGACCGATTGCAACAGCAACTGAATCATTTGTTAAAATATCCGTTACAACAAATAAGAATAGGTCTAAGCCTTTTTCTGACACAACATTGTTAAGTGCTGCTTCAATATCTGCTTTATTTGCAAGAACGTCGTTTGTATCAACAGCATTTACTTGTGCAATTTCGACTTTGCTAGAACCCATTTGGAATTCTTTTGCATCTAATGAGATTAATTGCTCAACTGATTTATCACTTAAATCAGCACCGGCTTTTAACATGTCTAAGCCATAAACATTTGCATCAACACCAGCTATTTCAGCTAATTCTTTAGCTGCATCGATGTCTTCTTGAGTGCATGTTGGAGATTTGAATAATAAAGAGTCAGAAATAATGGCTGAAAGCATTAATCCTGCAGTTTCTTTTTCAATTTCTACACCATGTTCTTTGTAAAGCTTATTTAAAATTGTTGCCGTACAACCAACTGGTTCAGCACGATAGTACAAAGGATCACTTGTTTCAAAATTTGCAATGCGGTGATGATCAATTACTTCAAGAACACGAACTTCATCGATATCGTCAGCACTCTGTTGACGCTCATTATGGTCAACTAAAATAACTTCGCCTGCTTCTCCGGCTACTTTCTCTACTAAACGTGGAGCATCTTTTTTGAAGAAATCAAGTGCGTATTGAGTTTCACCACTTACTTCCCCTAAACGTACAGGTTCAGCGTTTTGTCCGATTTTATTTTTCAACTCAGCGTATGCAATCGCAGAACAGATTGTATCTGTATCAGGATTTTTGTGACCAAAAACAAGTACTTTTTCCATAATTAACTCCTTTACACATTGAAATATACTCTATCATATCATAACTACTATGGTTTAATTAACTATGATTTGTGAAAAAATTGTATTAATCTCTTTTAAAATGGATGGAAACCCATTCATTTGTTTGTGATTTTTCTTCAATAGAGAAGCCACCTTTAGCGAATACATTGTTTAAGTCATCAAGATGCCATTCCACAAGCCCTGATATAAAAAAGTCATCACTATTTTTAAGAAGATTATGTCTTTCAATAATGCTTATCGTTTCATTCGCTCCGATATTTATCAAGATTAAATCATAGTATTCATTAATCTCATAATCTCCTGTGATTAAATCCGCTTGAACAACCTGAAGATCATTTGTTAAGTCATTTAGCTCCGCATTATGGTAAAGTTCACGTGCAACCTCCTCATAATCAACTGCAACAACTTTATCTGCTCCTTTTAAAGATGCCGCAATTGCAAGCATACCAGAGCCTGTACCAAGATCAAGAACGGATTTACCCGTAAGTTCCTTATTAAGAACCATACGTAAGCATCCTTGTGTTGTTTCATGTAGACCTGTACCAAATGCCGCAAGAGGATCAAATTTCAATACATGCTTGTCATCGTATTCCTGTTCTGAGCTAGGATACTTTATGATCCATCCATTTCCTAAATCAATGTCCTCAAACTCATAGGATTGCTCCCAATTTGTTTCATCGTATGTTTTATATGTAATGTCATCTCTAGAAATGGAAAGAGTTGCTTCTAATAAAGGGTAGTATGCTTCCGGTAGATGGTCTACCTCCTGATCACTTGCATAAATTTTCAGTTCAACAAGCTGATCTTCTTTTTCCTCATACCCATAGCCATTTTGTACCTTAATAATTTCAATAGGTGATTCATAGTATAGATTGTAAATACCTGCTGCATTAAGCAAATCAGTCACTTCATTGATCTCATTAGAAGGTACATATATTGAAAATTCATGTAACATTTATCGATTCCTCTCTTTATGTAGCTTTTTTTTATCACTACAATTGTCCATACACAGTTTAATATACAATGAAAGAGGATAGCAAATTGTTTTTGTTAATATTTTTTGCAAGTAATGGTTACAGCCCGAAAAAGCCGGAAATTTTTCAAAAATCCAGGAAAATCTTTTACCTTTTATGGAAAACTATCATCGACATATTCAGCGCACATCCACTAAAAAAACCTAGCTTTAAGCTAGGTCAATTTAATATTAGTTTTCAACTTCCACATAATCACGCCATCTATGCTTAGGTTGCCAATTTAATAGTTTCTTTGCCTTTTCATTTGAAAACAAAGTTTCATACCCCTGTAGTGGTCTTCTAATTTCTGCATCAGGATAAACAGTTTCCATCAACTGATGACTTTCGATATTAACGCTCGTTTCATCTGCAGCAATATTAAGAGCAACTGAACCTAGCCCTTCTGCTTCAATTGCTAGTCGGAAAGCGGTTGCTGCATCCCTTGCATCAATATAACTCCACATAATCACCTTTCGTTGTTCAGGATCATGTATAAAACTTGGAAAGTTGTTATACATATGAGGAGCAATAATATTTCCAAGTCTCAATGAAACAACTTGGAGGCCTGTTCTTCGATGAATCATATCAGCTGTTTGTTCATTTACAATTTTAGATAACCCGTAGCTATCTTCCGGTAATTGTGGATGATCTTCATCAAGTGGTACATATTGTGGTGAAAGCTCTTTTAGCGGAAACACCAAACCATATGAGGACTCACTTGAGGCAATGACCGCTTTTTTGACTCCCAATGTTCCGGCTGCTTCCAATACATTATAAGTAGACATCACATTGTTTTTAAATGTTACTTCATTAGGATGTGAGTATGCGACTGGAATTGCTGCTAAATGAACCACAGCATCTGCTCCAGCTAATACACCATACACTTCTCCTAAATTTTGCAAATCTACTAAGACCGTTTTACATATAGGTTCTGTTGGATATGTTCTATCTGCATTTACGACTTCATATCCATTATTAAGAAATTCCTTTATAACGGATGATCCTAGTAATCCGCTCCCACCGGTTACGACGATTTTTTTCATTCGTTCACATCCTTATTTTAAAATTTCTTCGATTTGTGAAAGAACACCACCTGGTAATGTCACATCAGACCCTTTTGCATTTTCTATGATTTGTTCAGGTTTAGTTGCCCCTACAAGAGTACTTGCAATACCAGGTAAACGAAGTATCCACGCAATTGCTAATTGTGACAAACTAATATTTAATTCCTTCGCAATCCCATCTAATTTTTCTACCTTTGATAAAACCTCATCTGTTAAAAGCCTGTTCATATGCATGTTCGATTTCGGATCAGTAGCACGACTTCCTTCAGGAGCACGATTACTTAAACTATATTTCCCAGTTAATAATCCTTGAGCTAATGGAGAGAAAACAATTTGACTAATTCCATGTTGCTCACTAACCGGCAAAACTTCATCCTCAATATAACGATGTAACATACTGTAATTAGGTTGGTTAACGACAATTCGATCCAATAAATATTTATCAGCTGTTCCAATCGCTTCTTGAATTTGCTGTGCTGTCCATTCACTCACACCGGCATATAAAATTTTTCCTTGACGTACCAAATCATCAATTGTGCGTAATGTTTCATCAACAGGTGTTTCTGGGTCATAACGGTGACAGTAATAAATATCCACATAATCTGTTTTTAATCTATTTAAACTTGCATGCAGTTGCTCAAATACATGCTTTCTTGATAGACCCCGATCATTCGGTCCTTCACCCATCGGCCAAAACACCTTAGTAGCCAACACGTATGAATCACGACGATACTTCCCTAAAGCCTCACCAACTACTTTTTCAGATTCCCCTTTGGCATAAACATTCGCTGTATCAAAAGAATTAATTCCTAAATCATATGCTGTTTCAATTGTTTTTATCGCTTTATCATTTTCCGTAGAAGCTCCATATGTGAGCCAGCTTCCCAAGCTAACTTCACTTACTTTAAGCCCCGATCTTCCAAGTCGTCTATACTTCATTCAACCCCATCCCCTTTATAATGTATGAATTAATAGAAAACGTTTACATTTTTAAATTATAAATTTTTTGAAGATTGTATACAAGTACTGAAATTTTGTTGATATAATTAAAAACAAGTAATCTACTATACTTTTTATAGTAACTATAAGGGGGTACTATGGAAAAAGTAAATGAACTACATATTGAATGTTCGATTGAAAAAGCACTGAATATTATTGGTGGAAAATGGTCTTTTCTTGTCATTAAACAGCTTTTTGATGGCACAAAACGATTTGGTGAATTACAACGGGCTATACCGAAAATTAGTCCAAAGGCATTAACAGATACTCTTCGCCATTTAGAAAATCATCAGGTCTTAACTAGAGAAACATTTGCAACAGTACCTGTTACCGTGGAATATACATTGACAGAAAAAGGCCATTCTCTTCATCCTATGATTAAAGAAATGAAAAAGTGGGGTTCACATTGGGGATAAAACCGTAACAAATAAGGTCCAGCAGAAAAAGGATTCGATGATTCGAACCCTTTTTTTGTTTAACAATTTTTCACTTTTTCAACATATTGTAAACCTGTTCAACATCCTTATCTCCGCGCCCTGAAAGATTTACGATAATTGAGTCTTCTGATCCTAGTTGTTTTGCCAGCTTCATTGCATACGCAACGGCATGTGAACTTTCAAGTGCCGGAATAATGCCTTCTACTTTTGACAAAATTTGAAATGCTTCTAAAGCTTCCTCGCCTGTTACTGTTACATATTCAGCCCTGTTTGTTGTTTTCAAATAGCTATGTTCAGGTCCAATCCCCGGGTAATCCAGTCCTGCTGCAATCGAATAAGTAGGCTTTGGTTCTCCGTTTTCGTCAAGCAATGTTAAGCATTTAAAACCGTGAATAACAGCGGGTTTCCCTTCAGTTAATGAAGGAGCTTCCGCAGGTTCTACTCCAATTAATCGTACTGCTTGTTCATCAATATAATGAGCAAATGCCCCGATAGCATTACTGCCTCCACCTGCACAAGCAATGACTGCTGCCGGCAGCTTTCCTTCCTTCTCTATGATCTGCTTTTTCGATTCTTCACTAATGATGGATTGAAAATGCTTGACCATTGTTGGGAAAGGATGTGGCCCAACGGCAGAGCCTAAAAGATAAAAGGTATTTTCATAGTTTTGAACTAAATCATTTAAGGCTGCATCTACCGCATCTTTTAATCTACCTTGCCCCTTATCGACTGACACTACCTTTGCCCCTAAAAGCTCCATACGAAATACATTCAATGCTTGTCGTTCAGTATCTAATTTTCCCATATAGATCGTGCAATCCATACCACCAACGATCGCACAAGCAGTTGCTGTTGCAACTCCATGCTGGCCGGCACCAGTTTCTGCAATAATTCTTGTTGCTCCCATTCGCTTTGCTAATAATATTTGTCCGATTGCATTGTTAATTTTATGTGCCCCTGTATGGTTTAAATCTTCACGTTTTAAATATATTTTGGCTCCACCTACTTGCTTCGAGAGATTTTCCGCATATGTAAGTGGGTTTTCCCGCCCAATATATTCTTTCATATAGTATTGAAACTCTTGAATAAACTCAGGGTCGTTTTTATATTTTTCAAAGTTTTCATCTAGTATGGTTAAAACATTTTTTAAATCATCCGGAACAAAACTACCACCAAACTCACCAAAATATCCTTTTTCAATAGTATGATTACTCATCAACGCTTCTCCCCTTTGTTTAAAAATATGAAAATTCAGATTTTATCTATTATTATATCATTGTTTATATTTAAGCCATAACAAAAAAGAGCCACCGGGGCTCCTTTATTCTTCTGATAGGTAGTTCTTAACATCATATTCTTTTTGTTTTTCCTCTAACCATGTTGGATATTCAGTTGTCATTTTCTCGTCTAGTAAAATTCCTTTTATTTCTTCTTTACTCTTTTCAAAGTTTGCTTCTGCGGCTTCTTGAGTGTCGGTTACTTTAATAATATGATAACCATGTTCCGTTTTAACCGGATCACTTATTTCATCTACTTTCATTGAGAAGGCCGCTTCTTCAAATTCAGCCACCATACTTCCTTCACCAAAGAACCCTAAATCTCCACCTGATTCAGCTGAAGCTGTGTCTGTTGAATACTCTTTTGCCAGCTTAGCAAAGTCTTCTCCATTATCAAGTTTCTCTTTTACTTCTTTTGCTGTTTCTTCATCCTCAACTAGGATGTGACTTGCTTTTACCTGCTTCGTTTGTGCAAAAGAGTCTTTGTTTTCATCGAAATACGTTTGCATTTCTTCTTCAGTAATTTCGATTTGAGGTTCTAAGAGTTTTTCAATTTTAAGATTAACTTCAATATCTTCTTTAATATCATCCTGTGTTAATCCACTTGCTGTTAATTGTTGTTCAAATGTTTCTTCTCCACCATAAGAGTCAATCAACTCTTGCAGCTCTGCGTCTATTTCCTTACTTGAAACGGTTACCTTCTCTTTTTCCACCTCTTGATTAATCAGGTTTTTTGTAATAAGTGTATCTAAAGCCGCTTCACCGTTTTGTTCAACAAAAAATGTATATAAATCGTCCTTTGTCAGTGATTCACTACCAACCTTAGCGACAACATCGCTGCGAGTTGATAAAAAGATAAAAACAGCAATAGCTGCTATTATTAGGACTGCTAGAATAGCTAATGTTTTTTTACTTGCAAATATTTTTTCAATCATCAAATTCTCCTCAATCTTAGTTATTGTTAACCTTCATCCCTCTGCTATCTACTATAAGAGACAAGTATGGGATAAATATGTACGAATTATGGGAAATTGTAAAAACAAGCCCAAGTTGTAGAGTAGAGAACTGATTTCTAGGGGTAGCCTTTCGGCTACCTCTTTACTTTCAGCTCCCCCTCATCAAACCGTACGTGAAGTTTTCCCTCATACGGCTTTCCGACGTTCTTTTTC